>NZ_JBHVRW010000002.1:0-542904 GCF_042885475.1 Streptomyces sp. NPDC058051 | reverse complement strand
TCCCCATCACCCCGAAGGGCATGCTGGCAACACAGAACAAGGGTTGCGCTCGTTGCGGGACTTAACCCAACATCTCACGACACGAGCTGACGACAGCCATGCACCACCTGTACACCGACCACAAGGGGGGCACCATCTCTGATGCTTTCCGGTGTATGTCAAGCCTTGGTAAGGTTCTTCGCGTTGCGTCGAATTAAGCCACATGCTCCGCTGCTTGTGCGGGCCCCCGTCAATTCCTTTGAGTTTTAGCCTTGCGGCCGTACTCCCCAGGCGGGGAACTTAATGCGTTAGCTGCGGCACCGACGACGTGGAATGTCGCCAACACCTAGTTCCCAACGTTTACGGCGTGGACTACCAGGGTATCTAATCCTGTTCGCTCCCCACGCTTTCGCTCCTCAGCGTCAGTAATGGCCCAGAGATCCGCCTTCGCCACCGGTGTTCCTCCTGATATCTGCGCATTTCACCGCTACACCAGGAATTCCGATCTCCCCTACCACACTCTAGCCTGCCCGTATCGACTGCAGACCCGGGGTTAAGCCCCGGGCTTTCACAACCGACGCAACAAGCCGCCTACGAGCTCTTTACGCCCAATAATTCCGGACAACGCTTGCGCCCTACGTATTACCGCGGCTGCTGGCACGTAGTTAGCCGGCGCTTCTTCTGCAGGTACCGTCACTTTCGCTTCTTCCCTGCTGAAAGAGGTTTACAACCCGAAGGCCGTCATCCCTCACGCGGCGTCGCTGCATCAGGCTTTCGCCCATTGTGCAATATTCCCCACTGCTGCCTCCCGTAGGAGTCTGGGCCGTGTCTCAGTCCCAGTGTGGCCGGTCGCCCTCTCAGGCCGGCTACCCGTCGTCGCCTTGGTAGGCCATCACCCCACCAACAAGCTGATAGGCCGCGGGCTCATCCTTCACCGCCGGAGCTTTCAACCCCGTCCCATGCAGGACAGAGTGTTATCCGGTATTAGACCCCGTTTCCAGGGCTTGTCCCAGAGTGAAGGGCAGATTGCCCACGTGTTACTCACCCGTTCGCCACTAATCCACCCCGAAAGGCTTCATCGTTCGACTTGCATGTGTTAAGCACGCCGCCAGCGTTCGTCCTGAGCCAGGATCAAACTCTCCGTGAATGTTTTCCCGTAATCGGGACAACACAACACGAGAGCGGAACAACCAGTCGGAATAAGACCGGTCGTTCACAGCGTCCTCGCTGTGTAAATTGCCTGCCGGATCCAGTGGATCCCGCAGGACTTTCAAAGGAACCACCAACCTGCCGAAGCAGGCCGGGGTATCAACATATCTGGCGTTGACTTTTGGCACGCTGTTGAGTTCTCAAGGAACGGACGCTTCCTTTGTACTCACCCTCTCGGGCTTTCCTCCGGGCTTTTCCCTTCGGTCTTGCGTTTCCGACTCTATCAGACTCTTTCGCGTCCGATTCCCGGTCGAAGCGGGCCTCGCAATTTCCGCCTTCCGGTTCTCCGCTTTCGCGTTTCCCTTTCCGGCGAGTCCGACTCTATCAGCCCTTTTTCACTCCCCTGACCAACCTCCTGCAGGCATGCAGGTGCCGATCCGAGTAAGAACGTGGGCTTGAAAGTCGCCACCGGCCCCCGACTCGAAGTCGCACCGGGGCCAGGCAGGGGTACGACAGTACAGGCCGCCGGGAGTCGAGGCAAATCGTTTCCGGTGCCCCTCTAAGGCCGCGTATCGCCAGGACTCGGGCGGAACCGGGACTTCTTATGACTTACTCTGCTGATCAGTACGCCGTCACCCACAAGCTGTGACGGCGCCGTTCCAGCTCCACCCCTGGGAGGTTCCCCATGACCACTGTGACGTCCCCTCTTGCCGGACGTGCCATCGGGCTCGCCGCGGTACCGGACCCGGTCTTCTCCGGCGCGATGGTGGGGCCCGGAACCGCCGTTGATCCCGTGCGCGAACCGTCCGCGGCCGTGTCGCCCGTCGACGGCATCGTCGTCTCCCTGCACCCCCACGCCTTCGTCGTCGTGGACCAGGACGGACACGGTGTTCTCGTGCACCTCGGCATCGACACCGTTCAGCTCAATGGTGAAGGCTTCGAGTTGCTCGTGAACAAGGGGGATAGGGTCACGCGCGGCCAGGGCATCGTGCAGTGGGATCCCGCGGGCGTCGAAGCAGCCGGAAAGTCGCCCGTGTGCCCGGTCGTCGCGCTGGAGGCCACCACTGATTCCCTTTCCGACGTCCGCGAGGACGGCGACGTGAAGATCGGTGACACGTTGTTCGGTTGGCAGTGACGGCCCCGGCGCGATGACAGCCGACTGGATATCCACCGCGGAGGCACGGACCGCCGCACGACCGGGGACGGGTGAAATGGAGACAACGCTGCGAGGCGTGGGTGTGAGCCACGGAGTGGCGATCGGCGAAGTGCGGCACATGGGCACAGCGGTACTCGAACCGCCGGCCAAACAGATCCCGGCCGAGGAGGCGGAACGCGAACAGGGGCGCGCCCGCCAGGGTGTGGAGGCCGTGGCGGCCGACCTGATCGCGCGGGGCAATCTGGCCGGTGGCGAGGCTCAGCATGTGCTTGAGGCGCAGGCCATGATGGCGCAGGACCCCGAGCTGATGGCCGATGTGGAACGGCGTATCGCGGTCGGCAGCACCGCCGAGCGCGCCGTCTACGACGCGTTCGCCGCCTACCGCGCGCTGCTCGCCAATGCCGGGGAGTACCTGGCGGGACGGGTGGCCGACCTCGACGACGTGCGCAACCGGATCGTGGCCCGCCTGCTCGGCGTGCCGATGCCCGGCGTGCCCGACAGCGACGAGCCCTATGTACTGATCGCTCGGGATCTCGCGCCCGCCGACACGGCGCTGCTCGACCCGGCTCTGGTCCTCGGCTTCGTCACCGAGGAGGGCGGACCGACCAGTCACAGCGCGATCCTGGCGCGGGCGCTCGGTGTCCCCGCCGTGGTGGCGCTTCCCGGTGCCGGTGAGCTGGCGGAGGGCACGATCGTCGCGGTGGACGGAAGCACGGGTGAGATCTTCGTCCGGCCCAGCGCCGAGAAGCGTGCGGAGATGGAGAGCGCCGCTGCGGCGCGCAAGGCCGCGCTCTCCGCTTCGACCGGCCCCGGCGCCACCTCCGACGGTCACAAGGTCCCCCTGCTCGCCAACATCGGCGGTCCGGACGACGTGCCGGCGGCGGTCGAGGCCGGCGCCGAGGGCGTGGGCCTGTTCCGTACCGAGTTCCTGTTCCTGGACGACAGCACGCAGGCGCCGTCCCGGGAGAAGCAGGTCGCGGCGTACCGTGCGGTGCTGGAGGCGTTTCCCGAGGGGCGCGTCGTGGTGCGGGTGCTGGATGCCGGTGCCGACAAGCCGCTGGACTTCCTGACGCCCGCGGACGAGCCGAATCCGGCACTGGGCGTGCGCGGACTGCGGAGCCTGCTGGACCACCCCGAGGTGCTGCGGACCCAGCTCACCGCGCTGGCCGAGGCAGCCCAGGGCCTGCCCGTCCACCTTGAGGTCATGGCTCCGATGGTGGCCGACCGGACGGACGCGAGGGCCTTCGCCGACGCCTGTCGCGAAGCCGGGCTGCACGCGAAGTTCGGTGCGATGGTGGAGATCCCGTCCGCCGCGCTGCGGGCGCGTTCGATCCTGCGAGAGGTGGAGTTCCTGTCGCTGGGCACCAATGACCTGGCCCAGTACACCTTTGCCGCCGACCGCCAGGTGGGCGCAGTGTCCCGGCTGCAGGATCCGTGGCAGCCTGCACTGCTCGACCTGGTGGCGTTGTCGGCGGAGGCGGCCGGGGCCGAGGGCAAGAGCTGTGGTGTCTGTGGTGAGGCCGCCTCCGATCCCCTGCTCGCCTGTGTCCTGACGGGGCTGGGTGTGACGTCGCTGTCGATGGGTGCCGCGTCCCTGCCCTATGTCCGCGCCACGCTGGCGAAGCACACGCTCGCGCAGTGCGAGCGTGCCGCTTCGGCCGCGCGTGCGGCGGACTCCGCCGAAGAGGCGCGGGTGGCCGCTCAGGCGGTGCTGTCCGGCGAGTAGCGCGGAGGTGTCCGCGGTGAAGGGGCTCTCCGGTCGTGGTGCCGGGGAGCCCCTTCGGGCTGTCAGCGGTGCGTCTCCGGTTCGTCTGCGCCGAGGTCGAAACCCGCGCAGTACTCCACGTGCGACTCCGGAGCGACGGGTTCGCCGGTGTCGGCGTCGGTGCAGTAGGCGTTGAACACCTCACCCGCGGTGAGCGGGGCCAGGCCGCCGCGGGCCAGCCGCCAGCCGTGGACCCTGTCCTGCGTGCCCGGGTTGCTCGTACGGAGTACGACTCCCCCGGGCTTTTCGAGGGCGATACCGACGGCGAGCACCGTGACGAACTCGGCTCCTTCCGCTGTTTCGAGTCGAGCTGGTCCCGTGGCGCCGCGCTCGGTGTGCAGGACGGCGATCAGGTGCTCGTTCTCCGTGGGGGTGCTGCAGACGAGGTGGTGGGTGCCCGGGCCTGCCGATTCCAGCATGCGCAGCAGCAGATGGGAGGCCCGGTCGAAGGCGGCCCGGCCGATGTCCTGGCCGCAGTCCGCGCATGCTCCGAGGTCGGCCAGGGTCATCGTGGCGTACTCCCAGGTCGCCCGGCGGACGGCTCGGCTGACCAGGAGTGGGATCAGGGTGTCGATGGGCTGCCCGCTGTACGCGACGGTGGCGCCGGCCGAGGCGATCTCGGCGGTGAAACGGCTGCGACTGGCGGAAGCGTCCGGGACGATGCCCGACTCGGCACAGAACTCCGCGTATTCCTCCGGGTCGAACAGGGCGATCGTCGCGTGCACGCCCTGTGCGGCGAAGTCCTTCAGGAGGTCTTCGACGTGCCGCAGATAGACCGTGTGGTCGTCGAACGTGAAGGTGCGGTAGTGCCGCATCGCCGCGAAGTCCCGCTCGTCGGCCAGGAGGCCGATGGTGCTGGGTGCTTCGCGGCGCAGCGTTCGTCGCATGGATGTGCCGGACCGGTGGTCCCCGTCGGCCCCGTTGTGCTCGGCGTGCGTGGTGTTCCTGTCGTGCGCCATGACTCCCCCAGTGCACTGTCGATCATTGCTCACTCAGAGTAACCATGGGCTCGGACAGTGTGGCGGTCAGTGACGCTTGTGGGCGAGGTCCTCGTAGAAGTGGAGGAGTTCGAGGTTGTCAATCGAGCCGGGATTGACCGCCTTGGCCAGGGCCGCACCTTGCAGGAGGCGTTTGACCGGAACCTCGATGCGCTTGCCGGTCAGGGTGTGCGGGATGCCGGGGACCTCGATGATCTCGTCCGGGACATGACGTGGGGAGAGGTTCTTGCGGATGGTCTGCTTGATGCTGTCCCGCAGGTTGTCGTCGAGCACGGCCCCGTCCGCGAGGTGCACGAAGAGCGGCATCCAGTACCCGCCGTCGGGCTCCTCGATACCGATGACGAGCGATTCGCGGATTTCGGGGAGGCGTTCGACCGCTTCGTAGATGTCGGCTGAGCCCATCCGTACGCCTTGGCGGTTCAGGGTGGAGTCGGAGCGGCCGTGGATGACGACCGAACCGTGGTCGGTGATCGTGATCCAGTCACCATGACGCCAGACGCCGGGGTACATGTCGAAGTAGCTGTCGTGGTAGCGGCGACCGTCGGGGTCGTTCCAGAAGCGGATCGGCATCGAGGGCATGGGCGCGGTGACGACGAGTTCGCCGACCTCGCCGATGAGCGGTTTGCCCGCGGGATCCCAGGATCGCAGGTCCGTGCCGAGGCACGGTGCCTGGAGCTCGCCGATGTGCACGGGAAGGGTGGGGACCGCGCCGGCGAAGCAGCTGCAGACGTCCGTTCCGCCGCTGACGGACGCGATCCACAGGTTGTCGTCGACCTCGTCGTGGAGCCAGCGGAATCCGTCGGGCGGGAGCGGGGAGCCGGTGGTGGCGACGCACTGGACGCGGGAGAGGTCGAAGTCGCGCCCCGGGTGGATGTCGGCCTTGCGGCAGGCCATGACGTAGGCCGCGGAGGTACCGAAGAGTGTCGCTCCGGTCTGTTCGGCGACCCGCCACTGGGCGCTGACGTCCGGATGGCCCGGGCTGCCGTCGTACAGCACGAGCGTGGTCCCGGTGAGCAGGCCGGAGACGAGGAAGTTCCACATCATCCAGCCGGTGGAGGTGTACCAGAAGAACCGGTCGTCGGGGCCGAGGTCGCAGTGCAGACCGAGTTGCTTGAAGTGTTCCAGCAGGATGCCGCCCTGGGACTGGACGATCGCCTTGGGGAGTCCGGTGGTGCCCGAGGAGTAGAGCACCCACAGCGGATGGTCGAAGGGGACCTGTTCGAAGACGGGGTCGGTGTCCGCGGACGTGAGGGCGGACCATTCGAGAGCGCCCTCGGGGGCCTCGGTGCCCAGCAGCGGGATGTGGACGACGGCGCGCAGGGTGGGGAGTTCGCGGCGGAGTTCGGCGACCGTGTCGGCGCGGTCGTGCTCCTTGCCGCCGTAACGGTAGCCGTCGACGGCGAAGAGGACGACGGGCTCGACCTGCTGAAAGCGGTCGAGGACGCTGCGGGCGCCGAAGTCCGGGGCGCAGGAGGTCCAGACGCCGCCGACGGCCGCGGTGGCGAGGAAGGCGACGACGGCCTGGGGGATGTTCGGGAGGTAGGCGCTGACGCGGTCGCCGGGTGCGACGCCGAGCGCACGGAGCTCGGCGGCGAGCGATCCGACCCGGCGTCGGAGTTCGGACCACGAGACGGGGACCTGGGTATGGGTCTCGTCGACGTGGAGCAGGGCGGGGGCGTCCGCGCGCAGGGGGTTCTCGGCGGTGCGCAGGGCGTGTTCGGCGTAGTTGAGGGTGGCGCCGGGGAACCATTGGGCGCCCGGCATGGTGCGGTCGCCGATGACCGCCTCGTACGGGGTGGAGAACCGTACGTCGAACCAGTCGGCGACGGCCTGCCAGAAGGTGTCGAGGCGGTCGACCGACCAGCGGTGCAGCGCCGGGTAACCGCCGTCGGCCGGTGCTCCGTACCGTTCGGCCGCCCAGCTCTGGAAGCGGGTGACGGCCGCGGCCGCGATACGGTCGGGGCCGGGTTCCCAGAGGGGGGCTTCGTCGGCTGCTGCGGTCATGGGGCGGCTCCCTGGCTGCACGGATACGCGGGATGGGCGTGGTGCGCGCACACGTGCTGGGGTGTGCGCGTGAGGCGGCTTTTACGGACGATGCCACGTGATCGTCCTTCGCACCAGGGTTCGCCGACCACGGTCGCGTGTCCGGATATGTGGTCCGGCCACGGGTGAACGGAAGTTGAACGGAGCCCGCGCCCGACCTGCCGGGTGGCAGGGTGAGCTGCATGAACGGTCGTGACCTGGTGCGCTCGGTGAAGATGGTGGGTTCGGTGCGGGGGCTGCGCGTGGTGCGCTCCTCCTTGCGGCGTCGGAACGCGGATGCGCGGTCGCTGCCGCGGCGCGGAACGGAACGCGCGCGGGTGCCGGGACTCGTGGTGGGGGCGGAGCCGGAACCGGGCGGTGGAGTGGTGCGGTTCGCGCGCTCGAAGCTGCGGATCCGGGTGGCGGTGGGCGGTTCGGTGTTCTGGGGCTGGGACGGGGCGGAGCCGTTGCCGTCGTACGCACTGGCCGGGGCTGTGCCCGAGGCGGATCCGCGGGCCGAGCTGGAACCGGGCAAGGACGGTGGCTGGCAAGTGGTCTCGGAACGGATGACCGTGGTCGTGTCGAGGCACGGGGCCGTCGAGCTGCTCACTCCTGGCGGGGTGGTGCTCCGGCGCGAGTTGCCGCCGCGGTGGTGGGAGCCGGTGGCGGGAGGTGTCGCGCGGTGGGTGCAGCGTTCCGAGGTGCCGGCCGACGCGCGCTTCTTCGGACTGGGCGGACGGGCTTCGGGGCCGCGGCTGCGGGACGGGGTGTACGGGCTGTGGAACACCGATCCGGGCGGGCGTTTCGGACCGGGTGACGATCCGCTGTATCTGACGATGCCCGTGCAGGTGGTGGTCTCGGATGCGGGGACACATCTGGTGTTCCACGACAACACATGGTCGGGGCAGGTGAGGCTGCGCGAGGGCGAGGAGGGTGCGGGGTCCGGCCATGACCGTCCGGGGATGTGCGAGGTGCGGATGGACGGGGGTCCGCTGCGCTGCTGGGTCGTGGCCGGTACGCCCGCCCGGGTGCTGCGGGGGTGGACGGCGCTCACGGGTGCGCCCGCGCTGCCGCCGTCCTGGGCGCTGGGCCCGCAGCACGCCCGGTGGGGATTCGGGAGCGAGCGGGAGGTGCGGCGGATCGTCGACGGGTACCGGGAGCGGGGGCTTGCCCTGTCCGCCCTGCATCTGGACATCGACCACTACGACGGGCATCGGGTGTTCACGGTCGACCGCGAGCGCTTTCCGGATCTTCCGGGACTGGCGAAGGAGTTGCGGGAGGGCGGGGTGCGCCTGGTGTCGATCGTGGATCCCGCGGTGCGGGCGGAGCCGGGGAACGCGGTGTTCGATTCCGGTACGGCGGTCGGCAGCGGCGGGGCGTTCGTCCGGGACGCGCGGGGGCGCGCGGTGCGCGGGGAGGTGTGGCCGGGTGAGTGCGTGTATCCGGACTTCACCGATCCGGTGGTGCGGGAGTGGTGGGGCGGTCTGTACGAGGAGCGGCTTGCGCAGGGCTTCTCCGGTGTGTGGCACGACATGAACGAACCGGTGTCCTTCGCGGCGTTCGGGGATCCGACGCTGCCCCTGTCGGCGCGGCACGCTCTGGAGGGGCACGGGGGTGATCACCGCGAGGCCCACAACGTGTACGGGCTGGCGATGGCGCGTGCCGGGTACGAAGGGCTTCGTCGGCTGCGCCCGCAGACCCGTCCCTTTCTGTTCTCGCGTTCCGGTTGGGCGGGGGTCCAGCGCTACGGCGGTACCTGGTCGGGTGATGTGGAGTCCAGTTGGCCCGGGCTGCGGGCCTCGCTGGCGCTGGTGCTGGGGCTGGGCCTGTGCGGGGTTCCGTATGCGGGGCCGGATGTGGGTGGCTTCGACGGGTCGCCGTCGCCGGAGCTGTATCTGCGGTGGTTCCAGTTGGGTGCGTATCTGCCGTTGTTCCGTACGCATGCGGCGATCGACGCGGGGCGGCGGGAGCCGTGGGAGTTCGGGCCGGAGGTGCTGGCGCACGCGCGGGCCGCGTTGGAGGAGCGCGAGCGGCTTCACCCCTACTTCGTGACGCTGGCGCAGTTGGCCCGGCTGACCGGTGCGCCGTATGTGCGGCCGCTCTGGTGGAGTGCGCCCGGGGAGCGGGCGTTGCGTGACTGCGAGGACGCGTTCTTGCTGGGGGATGCGCTGCTGGTGGCACCGGTGCTGGAGCGCGGTGCGGATCGTCGGGTGGTGCGGTTGCCGCGGGGGCGTTGGTACGACACGGCGACGGGCGAGGTGTTCGAGGGGCCGGGGCAGGTGGTGCTCGATGCTCCGTTGTCCCGGGTGCCGGTGCTGGCGCGGGCGGGTTCGGTGCTGCCGGTGCGGGGTGCGGACGGGGGTGTGGAGCTGGAGGTGTGGGCTCCGGCCGCGGGACGTGGTGGCGGCGGAGTGGTGATACGTGACGCGGGTGACGGCTGGGAACGGGCGGCGGTCGAGCGGTATGTGTCGCGGCTGGTGGGCGGGAGGGTTCTGGTGGAGCGGGAGGGTGAGGAGGGGCCGGTGGGCTACCCGGTGCGGGTGCGGGGGTTGTAGGCCCGCCGGACCCGCTCGGTGGAGGAGCGGGGTGTCCGGCGGTCGCGAGCCGGGACGTGGTCCTCGGAGGGGCGTACGCGGATCGGGGGGTGGAACGCGGCCTTCGGAGGCGCGTACGCGGGTCCGTGGAGCCGGAGCGCTCCCTTCGGGGGCGTACGCGCGTCGCGAGCCGGGGCGCGGTCTTGGGGTGCGTAGGGCCGGTCAGCGGTAGCCGCCCTCGAACCAGGTGCGGGAGGCCCGGGTGTGCAGGGGGAAGGCGAGTTCGACGGGTGTGCGGAGCAGGTGGAAGCCGGAGGTCTCGTCCGTCGGTGCTGAAGGCGGGAGGCCGGCCGCGGGACGTTCCGGAAGGAGGCCGAAGAGAAGCAGATGGCCGTCCGCGGCGCTGAGGGCGTCGGCGAGGCGGACGTCCCCTTCGTCGGCCTCGATGCCGGTCTCCTCCCGGAGTTCGCGCACGACCGCGTGCTGCCAGTCCTCGTCGTGGTCGATGAAGCCGCCGGGGAGGGCAAGGCCACCGCGGTGGGGCGGAATGGTGCGGGTGATCACGACGAGTCCGGTGCCGTCCGGGTCGACGACGGGGAGCAGGGCCACGGCGACCGGAAGCGGGTTGCGGTAGGCGGTGGCACCGCAGGCGGCGCAGGCGCGGGGCCAGGAGAGAGGGGACGCCGAAGCGGCGTACGGGGTTCCGCAGCTGCCGCAGTGGGAGTCCTTGGCCGGCTTGCGGGAGTTGCTCGTGGGCGTGGACACGCGCGGACTGTATCCGATCGCCTGCCGGACTCCCCCGCTCTCCTGGATTATGTGCTCATGACAGGCATCCGTTCCGCTTTCCGTGTCCTGGCAGCCGCTGCCGCCACCCTGCTCGCCGTCACCGCCGCGGCCCCCGCAGCGGTGGCGAAGCCCGAGCCGAAGGCCCCCGAGGAGTTCGTCGCGCTGCGTTCGGTGGATCCGACGATCATCGAGGAGATGCGTTACCCCACCGCGCACAACTTCATGGGCGAACCGGTGGACGGCTACCGCCAGCCGCTCTGCATCCTCACCCGGCCGGCCGCCCGTGCCCTGCACCGCGCGCAGACCCGGCTGCTGAAGCAGGGCTACTCGCTGAAGGTGTACGACTGCTACCGGCCGCAGCGGGCGGTCGACCACTTCGTCCGGTGGGCGGAGGATCTCGACGACGAGACCATGAAGGACGAGTTCTATCCCCGGGTCGACAAGACCCGGCTGTTCGCGGACGGTTACATCGCGGAGAAGTCCGGGCACAGCCGCGGCAGCACCGTGGACCTGACGCTGGTGAAGCTGCCTGCCGCGCCGACCGGGCCGTACGTGCCGGGCGAGAAGCAGGTGCCCTGTTACGCGCCCCAGGCAGAACGTTTCCCGGACAACTCCGTGGACATGGGTACCGGCTTCGACTGCTTCGACACGCTTTCGCACACCGATGACCCCCGTGTTCAGGGAACTCAGCGCGCCCATCGGCAGTTCCTCAAGAAGACGCTCACCGACGTCGGTTTCGTGAATCTGGCCGAGGAGTGGTGGCACTACACCTTCAAGCCCGAGGTGTTCCCCGACACCTATTTCGATTTCCCGGTGGCCAGGAGGTCCGTCGCGGGGCACTGACCCTTTCTCCGGCCCCGGGCACAGCACCGGGGCGGTGAAGAAGGGACAGCCTCGATCACCTGACGGGTTCCGGCCGCCCGAGGGTTGTCCCGTAGCCTCCTGCGCGGTGACGGGGCAACCGTTTCCGGTTGCCGTTCCAACCATTACGGTGCCTGTATGTCGCAGCAGACGTTCGATTCATACGAAGAGTTCTGGCCTTACTACGTCGCCATGCACTCCAGGGCCGCCACCCGCTGGGTCCATCTGACGGGCACCCTCACCGGTCTCGCCGTCACCGCGTACGGCCTGGCCCGGGGGCGCAAGAGGTACGCGGCCGCGCTGCCGCTCATCGGGTACGGGACCGCATGGCCCGCGCATTTCCTGATCGAGAAGAACAATCCGGCGACCTTCGGGCATCCCGCGTGGTCGCTGCGCGGCGACATACAGATGATCCGGATGATGCTGGCCGGTCGCGACCGCGAGCTGGCGGAGACCGCCGCCAAGTGGATCGCCGAGAACCGCTGACCCCGGCGGCGTCAACAGTCTTGACGGCCCCTCACGCGGAGAGAAAAATTCCGGCTCGGTCGGGTGACGACGCGCGGCCCGTACCCCGGTCGGCGGGGGTGCGGGCCGCGTACCCGGCGCTGAATCCGTCAGACGGTCACTACGTCCTGACGGGTTCGCGGGTGCGTTCCACGCGGGCCACCGCGTGCTCGACCACCGCCACCAGTACGTCCCGTGCGGAGGAGCGATCGCGCGCGTCGCACACGAGCACCGGCACCTCGGGGTCGAGGTCCAGTGCCGCCTGGACCGTCTCGACGGGGAACCGGTCGGCTCCCTCGAAGCAGTTGACAGCGACGGCGAACGGAATCGCCCGGCGTTCGAAGTAGTCGACCGCCGCGAAGCAGTCCTCCAGCCGCCGGGTGTCCGCGAGCACGACCGCCCCGAGCGCGCCCTGGGCCAGTTCGTCCCACAGGAACCAGAATCGGTCCTGGCCCGGGGTGCCGAACAGGTACAGCACCAGATCCTCGCGGAGGGTGATCCGGCCGAAGTCCATGGCGACGGTGGTGGTGGTCTTCGCCTCCACACCCGCCACGTCGTCCACCGGGCGGCCCACCTCGCTGAGCCGCTCCTCCGTACGCAGCGGCCTGATCTCGCTGACCGCACCCACCAGCGTCGTCTTGCCGACCCCGAACCCACCCGCCACCAGGATTTTCAGGGTGACAGGCTCGACGGGCCGACTGCTGCGGCTAGAGCGCCCGAAGACCATTGATCACCTCGCGAAGAATGCTCACATCCGGCAGCTCGGCCGGCGGAACGGGACGGGTCACGTGTACCAGTTCGTCCTCGACGAGATCACCGACCAGCACCCGGACCACCCCGACGGGGAGGTCCAGGCCGGCCGCGAGCTCGGCGATCGACTGGGGCATGCCACAACAGAGTTCGACGATCTCCACGTGTTCCGGGGAGAGCGTACGGTCCCCGTCGGGATCGTCGGCCGCGGGTTCCGGGACGACGATCGCGATGAGGTCGAGCCGATGACGGGTGGCGCTGCTGGTACGGCCCCGGGTCATCGCGTACGGACGGACCACGGGCCCCGCTTCGGCGTCGTACCAACGTGATGCCTGCGGGTCCGCGGACGTTGCCAGAGGTCTGGAGGAGTCAGCGCTCATGCCGTCCACTCACCCCCCGGCGGACAGACCGGTCGTCCGGGGAGCGTTGGTCAGGTGCGCGCCGACGCGCTTGACCATCAGCGTCATCTCGTACGCCACCTGGCCGACGTCCGAGTCGGCGTCGGCCAGCACGGCGAGACAGCTGCCGTCACCCGCCGCCGTGACGAAGAGGAACGCCTCGTCGAGCTCGACGACCGTCTGACGGACCCTGCCCGCGTCGAAGTGGCGCCCCACTCCCTTGGCGAGGCTGTGGAACCCGGAGGCGACGGCCGCCAGATGTTCGCTGTCCTCCCGGGTCAGGTCCTTGGACGTACCGGTGGCGAGGCCGTCGCTGGAGAGCACCAGCGCCTTGTGGATGCTGGCGACGCGCTCGACGAGTTCGTCGAGGAGCCAGTTGAGCTGGCCGGAGCCCTGGCGTGCGACGTCGGGTGCTGCGGCGTTCGGTGCGGTCATCGACCGTCCCCTCCCGGAGTGGTTCCTTGTGCTGTTTCACCGGGACCGGTCAGGTCCTCGGCATTCTGCCGACGGCCACGCTGCCAGCCCCGTTGGAGCGAAGCCATACGGCTGCGGACCTCATCCGCATCACGCTCGAAGTCGTCAGCCGGTTCCGTTCCGGCCGGTTCCGCGTCGCGGCCGCCGGTGACTTCGCGAAGCTGCGGGACGAGGCTGGCCTGCCGGATGCGCCGCGGCAGGCCGCCCACGGTCTCCCGTGCCGCGCTCGGTGCCGCCTCGGAAGCGGGTTCGGCGGGTGTGGTCGTCTCGGCGGGTCTCCGGAAGCCGTTGGGCTGCCGTGGTTCGGTCGGGTGTTGGGCCCCGGTGCGGTTGCCGGCGGCGGAGGGCCGCGGGCCGGCGGTCGACGGCGTGATCCCGTCGTCCGCGCCGGGACCGGCCCCGGCCGGGCCGGTCAGGACGTCGTGGTCGACCGTCGTGGGATGCGCGCGGCCCGCGTCATCGACCCTGCGGCCGTTGTCGGCGACCAGGGTCGGCGGTTTGCGGCGGGGCAAAGGTTCCGGACCGCCGGGACGCATCCTCCGTACGCCGGCAACGGAATCCGCCGCCCGGTCGGACGCCTGCTGGTGCTGTTCTCGGTCGGTCTCGCGCCGGAGGTCACGGGCGCGGAAGATGCTGCCGCGTTCGCTCTCGGTGTCGTCGATGTCCGACGCGCCACCCGGTACGGCACCGAGCAGGGGATCGAGCACGGCGTCGTTCTCGAAGTCGTCCGCTCCGACAGGTGCTTCGAGCTCGACGGGCCCGTCCAGGAGGGCCGGGTCCACGAGACCGGTGGGGACGGGTGCCAGACCGGAGGGCCTGCCGACCGCACGGCGGTCCCGCACACCGTCCCTGCGGTCCTTGTGGCTGCCTGTCTCCTGGCCGGTCCCTCTTCCGCTGCCGATCGCCTTCTCGGAACGGCGGTCGAGGCGGAATCCGGTGCCGTGCGTCTCCGGCGCTTCGGTGAGCAGCGCCGCCGGGATGAAGACGACCGCGGTCGTGCCACCGTACGGAGATGTCTGCAGCGAGACACGGACGTTCTGCCGCTGGGCGAGGCGGCTGACCACGAAGAGGCCGAGCCGGTCGGTGTCGGAGAGTTCGAACTCGGGGGTCTCGGCGAGTCTCAGGTTGGCGTCGAGAAGGATGTCGGGAGCCATGCCGAGGCCACGGTCGTGGATTTCGAGAGTGAAGCCGTTGGAGACCCGTTCACCGAGTACCTGGACCGCGGTGTGCGGGGGCGAGAACACGGTCGCGTTCTCCAGGAGTTCGGCGATCAAGTGCGTGAGGTCGGCGACGGCGGGGCCGCCCACACCGAGGCGGGGCAGTCGGCGGACCTCGATCCGCTCGTAGTCCTCGACCTCGGCGACCGCCGCCCGTACCACGTCCATCAGCTGGACGGGCTTGCGCCACTGGCGGGACGGTGCGGCACCGGAGAGGATCACCAGGCCCTCGGCGTGGCGCCGCATACGGGTGGTGAGGTGGTCGAGGCGGAAGAGATCGGCGAGTTCGTCGGTGTTCTCGGTGCGGCGCTCCATGGTGTCGAGGAGCGTCAGCTGCCGGTGCAGCAGGACCTGGTTGCGGCGGGCGAGGTTGACGAAGACCTCGGACACTCCGCGACGCATGTCCGCCTGCTTGACCGCGGCTTCGACGGCGGCCCGTTGAAGGGTGTTGAGAGCCTGGCCGACCTGGCCGATCTCGTCCCGTTCGTACTGGAGGTGCGGTGCCTCGGTCTCGACGTCGACCTGTTCCCCCGCGGCGAGCCGGCGCATCACGCTCGGCAGTCGTACGCCGGAGACCTCATGGGCGTCCTTGCGGAGCCGCGAGAGGTCACGGACGAGTTCGCGGCCGATGCGCACGGAGACGAACACCGAGGCGAGCAGGGCGAGGAATCCGAGGACGCCCGCGATCCCGGCCTTGATCAGCACGCTGTAGCCGGCGGGCTTGCCGCGGTCCTGGAAACGGTTGTTCATCTCGGTGGAGTCGTTGGCCAACCGGTCCAGGACCGGCGTGGCCACCTCCTGCCAGCGCTCGGCGTCGACCGATCGCGGGTCCTCGGCGGGACCGCCGTTGATGAGTGTGTTCTCCGCGGTCCGTAACGCCTCGCTGTCCGGGCCGGCCCAGTACCGCTCCACCTGTTGGCGTTCCGAGGAGGGAAGCATCTCGCCATTGATCTCGTAGAGCAGCTTGCGGTTGGCCACGAGGTCGGAGATCTGGCGGAGTTCGGAAGCGGTGAGCCGTCCGGCGATGAGCGACGAGGCGACCAGGGCGTCTTCCCGGGAGAGCATTTCGCGGGCCCGCGAGATTCCGGCCAACGCTCTGACCTGCTTGTCCATCGACACGTTCTCCATCGTGCGGAGACCGGTCAGAAAGCGATAGCAGGGGTCTATGAGACGGTCGTAGAACTCCATCGCCTTGAGCCGGTCGATGGTGCGTTCCTCGACCGAATCACGGAGCGCGCCGAGCCCCTCGACAGTGCCGAGGACGGAGTTCAGCTGTGTTTCGTCCTCGGGTCGCAGTGCGTCGCGAATGTCCTTCTGGCTCGCGCTGTTCCTGACATCCGCCAGGACCCGGTCGGTGACTCCGCGTTGGCGTTCCAGCAGGGGCAGAGCGTTGGAGGCCCGGGGGTCCGCGAGGAAGACCAGGGTCTGGCGGCGCTCGTCCTGGATGGCGCGGACCGTGTCCTCCAGGGGATGACCGACCTTCTCCACGACCGTGCTCGCGCTCAGCAGGTGCCCGGCCTCGCGCCCTGTCAGGAAAGTGGCGAAACCCCAGAGCGCGGTGAGGGAGACGAGCGGTACGAGCAGCAACGCCACGATCTTCCTGCGGATGGACTTCCCGCGAAAGCGCATGGCCTCCCCCAGCCCGACCCCGCGGGGCGGGGGTCGTGTTCCGTCAGCAAACGGCGCGAGCCTACTACCGACCGGGAGACAAGCCGAAGAGATGTCCGGACGATTTTCAGCCGCACTCTTCGGCGTTGATCATGAGTTTTCCCGGTATTCCGGGCGATGAAATTCGCGAAAGCGGCAGAAGAGACCTGTCAGAGCATCACACCGTTCGGTGGGGCAGTTGGCTGGAATTCTTCGTTCGGTGACGGCCTCCGGGAATCTTCACGCCTGGTCACTCGTCTCTCTGTACGAGTCAGCGGGAACACGGGGAGTGCCGGCGGGGAGTGCTGGGGGCAGGACCGACCGATCCGCTCGCGTAGAAACGGCGCGTGCCGGGCAGCAACCCTGAAGTCCGACATCGGTGGGGAGTTGAGAGTCCTTGAATACGGAAGAGCGTCGTCGCCCGGTGTCGTCGACACCGACGGCGGCGGCTCCGGTGGCGACCGGTGGGGCGACGATCCCGCGCCAGCAGCATCGGCAGCTCTGGATGGAGGAGCCTGCGGTCCGGCGGCGGATGCCGGACCCGGTCCGTACGGCCGCCGTGCGTGCCGTCCTCATCCTGTCGCTGACGATCATCCAGGCCATGGTGGCGTTCCTGTGCACGCTGACGGCGTCCTGGCTGGCCTTTCCGATGGTGCTGAGCAGCGT
This sequence comes from Streptomyces sp. NPDC058051, assembly GCF_042885475.1. Taxonomy (NCBI): domain Bacteria; kingdom Bacillati; phylum Actinomycetota; class Actinomycetes; order Kitasatosporales; family Streptomycetaceae; genus Streptomyces; species Streptomyces sp. NPDC058051. The sequence goes on along the minus strand of NZ_JBHVRW010000002.1, from coordinate 525,998 downwards.
CGGCAGCACGGTGGTGGCTACCTGGTCGGTGCTGGACGTCTGGGTCACCCGGCAGGTCTGGAACCAGCGCAACGGCGTGGTGTCCGAACCGAGCAGTTCGGCGCGGCAATTGCGCCGTGAGCGGCGCAGAGCCCGGCGGGAGGCGCGGACGGCGCGTCGCGAGGACGCGCGAATACGCCGCCGGGGCGCGGGGAGTCTCTCGCGGGCCTGAGCGCGGCCCGGCGTGTCCGAGGGACGGACCGGGCTCGCGCGGCACGCGTCAGCGCGATGCGCCTGCTCGACGCCCTCCTCCCCCGCGCGCCGCCCTCTTCCCCCGCCCGGCGCCCTCTGTCCGCGCGCTCGGCGGGCCTGCACGCGGTCCCTACGCGTCGGACGAGTCCTGAGGGGAGACCTGCGTGGTGTCGGCTGGTGTCGTGGTGCGCTTGAACATGCGGGTGGCGGTGATCTCACCGTGCACCGTCTCGCCGTTCGGGTCCTGTTGCGGCAGCCCGGGGCGGAGGTGCTCCTCCACGCTGATGTACTTCAGACCGGCGCGCAGGTCGGCGTCGTTGCGCAGCCGGATGACCAGGGGGAATTCGGCGAGCGCCGTGGTGTCGAACAGGCCGGTCGTGTAGAGCAGCTGCACGCCGAGAGCGTCGGACACCGCGCGCTGGAGCTCCAGCAGATAGGTGGCGTTGGCGCGACCGATGGGGTTGTCCAGGAAGAGCGTGCCCGCGTGCCGGTGCTGATGCCGGTCCCGGCCGCGGTCGTTGCTGCGCAGCGCGGCCATCGTGCAGTACAGCGCGATGGCGGCGGTGAGCAGTTGGCCGCCCGAGAAGACGTCGCCCATCTGCCCGACCGGGACGCGTTCGGCTCGGAGCACCGCGTCCGGTTTGAGGATCTCCACCGCGATGCCCTTGGGCTCCAGCGCCGCCTGAACCCCGCGCAGCAGGAGGGACATGCCGTCCCTGCGCAGATCGGAGTTCTTCTTCAGAGCGGCGCGGGTGGCCTCGTCGATAACGTCGCCGAGCCGCTCGGCGAGGGTGGCCTGGTCGGGTTCCTCGAAACGGATCCGGAGGAACTCCTGACCGGACCACTCCCCCAGTCCTTCGGGGAGCTGGGAGAGCCGCTGGGCGGAACGGAGGGTGGTGAGCGCGGACTCCACGAGGCCGCGGAGCCGGTCGACGATGGAGTCGCGATTGCGCTCCAGCTGGGCCAGCTCGTCGGTGAGGACACGGAGCCGGGGCGCGAAGGCGGTGGCCCACTTCTCGGCGTGCTCGGGCAGCGCCGCGGCCGGCAGCTCCCGGATCTGCTGACGGGCGGGGGTGCGGACCTGCTCGTAGCGGGTGGAGTTGGCGTGCCGTACGAGGACGTCGCTCGCCTCCCGCACGGCGCTCTCGGCGACGGACAGGTCGGCGGCGCAGCCGCGCAGTGAACGGCGGGCCTCCGCGGCGGACTGCCGGGCCTCGTCGAGGCCGCCCGGGTATGCCTCGGGGACCTCGGAGTCGTCGTCCGCGCCGTGGTCCCTGAGGAGGTCCCGCAGAAGGGCCGCGGTCTCGTCGAAACCGCCTGCCGCGTCCTCGGCTGCGCGGTGGGCGTGCAGCAGCTCGGTATGAGCGACGCGCGCGGTGTCCAGTGTCGCTGTGGCGGAGGCCAGTTCGGTCGTGGCGGTACGCAGGAGGGTCTGCGCCTGATCGGCGTGGTCGGGGACCAGCTCGTCGGGGAGTTCGGTGTGGTGGGTCTCTCCGTCGGCCGGGGCCAGGCGCTCGGCCTCGCCCCTCAGGCGGCCCAGCTGCTCGCTCGCGGTGGAGGCCCTGGTCTCCAGGAGCTGCACCAGGGATTCGGCGCGGGCGGCGGCCGCCTGCCGGGAGGGGCCGTCGGCGCCGTCGGGACCTTCGAGAAGCTGGGCGGCCCGGGTACGGACCTTGTTGGTGAGCCGGTCCAGCTCGGCGACGGCGGCGCTCTCGTCGCTCTCCGCACGGGCCTGTTCGGCGCGCAGGTCGGCGCCGACGCCCACCTTCTCGTACAGCTGGGATGCGGCCCGGTAGGCCTCCCGCAGGGCGGGAAGCGCGGTGCGCGGGGTGTCGCCCTCGGGTTCCGGAAGGTGCTCCGGGGCACCTGCGATCTCGGCACGCTCGGCGCGCAGGGCGCGTGCCGTACGGCGGGCGTCGTCGGCTGCGCGCTGGGCGGCCCTGCGGTCCTCGTCGGCGGCGCGGGCCCGCTCCAGGCAGACGGTGGCGCGGGCCTCGGACTCGGCTGCTTCGTCGATCAGTTCGCGCAGTTCCGCCTGCCAGCGAGCGCGTTCGCGCAGGCGGTGGGCGAGGCCCGCGAGGGCGTCGGCGGCGCGGCGGGCGCGCTGGGCGGTCTCCTGGCGTTCGTCGCGGACACGGGCGGTGTCCGCGGCGGCCTCGTCCGCCTCGGCGCGTACGGTGCGGGCCTCGGCGAGCGCGGCCGCCGCCGCTTCGGCGGCCGTACGGGCCGTGCGGGCTGCTTCGGCCAGCTCGGCGAGCATGCCGGGCGGGCAGTCGGCGCGCCACGAGCCGATGCGGGCGGCGAGGGAACGGTCCGCGGTGAGGCGGGCCGCGAGGGCACGGATGTCCTCGTCCCGGGCGGCGGCCCTGCTTCTGAGGGCCTGGCGTTCCTCGTCGGCCGCGTGTTCGTCGTGCATGGCGGGGTTCGGCGGGACGAGGAACACGTCTTCCGCGCGCGCCGCCGATCCTGTGCCGGTGGCCGGTACGGGGGCGAGCAGCGCGGCGGCGGTGCCGACGGCGACGGCGGATCGCGGCAGCAGGGCGGCACCGCTCAGGGCGTCGCGGGCGCGGGCGTGCGCGTCGGGGTCGGTGATGACCACGCCGTCGACGAGTTCGGGGCGGGCGGCGAGGACTGCGGCGTGGTCGGCGGGGTCGACGGCCTGGGCGAGATAGCGCCAGCCGGGCAGGGCGGGGATGCCGTGCTCGCCGAGGTATTCGACGGTGGCGAGGACATCGGGCCCGGGCGGCAGCAGTCCGCCGTCGCCGAGTGCGCCGAGGATGCGGGAGTCGTCGGCGGCCGCGGTGCGCAGTTCGAACAGGCGGCGTTCGGCGGAGGCGATGCCCTGGTCGAGCAGCTCCCGCAGTTCGTCGGCGCTGCGGTCCAGTTCCTGGGCGGTGAGCGGCTGCGTGGGGTCGGCGGACGGCTCGGCGGTGATGGTGTGCGTGCTGTGGACGGCCTGGTCCGGCCGGCCTTCCTTGCCCGTCTCACCCGCCGGACCCGTCCGGTCCGTGTGGTCCGGACTGCGCGGGGCGTCCGGTTCGGGTTCCGTGCCGGTCGCTCCGCTGCGGGGCCGGGGCACGCCGGTGCCGTGTGCGGCGGGCAGACCCAGCAGATCGGCCAGGCGGTGCTCGGCGGCGATCGACTCGGCGGCCCGCAGCTCGGCCTCGTACACCTGTTCCGCGGCCTGTGCGGCGTCGGCGGCGCGCGCCGCCGCCAGCTCGGCGCGGCTCTCGGCGCCCGCGGTCTCTCTGGCCAGGTCCGCCGCCGAGCGGGCGGCCTCCCTGGCGGTGTCCCACGCGGCGACGGCGGACTGCTCGGCGTCACTCGCGGCGAGGGCGGCGCGCGCCGGGTCGGCGTCCGGCGCGGTGTTCTCAAGCCAGCCGGCCCGTACCGCCTCCGCCGTCTCCTGCTCGACCTCGGCGAGACGCTGCCGCAGATGCCCGGCCTCGCTGCGGGCGCGCTGGGCGTCGGTGGCGGCGGTGGTGGCGTCGCGGTGAGCGGTCTCACCCGCTGTCTGGAGGGTGTCGGAGCGTTCCTCCTCCTCGTTGGCCAGGTTCTCACCGGCTTCCGCCGCACTGTGCAGTGCCCGTACGAGATCGGCGGCGGCCGTGGCGCGGGCGGCGAGCGCGGGCGCGGCGTCACGTTCGGCCTCGCGGATGGCGACGGCCACGCGTGCGGAGCGGTCGGCTGCCGCACGGTGGCGCAGCACGGCCTCGGCGGCCTGCCAGGCGGAGTGCAGTGTGCGGGCATCGCCCAGTTCGCGGCGCTGGGCGGTCGCGCCCTTCTCCGCCGCGGTCAGGGCCAGCGAGGCGTGCCGGTAGGCCAGTTCGGCCGCGATCGAGGCGCTGCGGCCGCGGGCCTCCTCGGCCGCGGTGACGGTATGGGCGGCGCCCGTCACCTGCTGGGCCAGCTCGGCGGTCCGGCCCCGCTCCCCGGCCGCACGGGCGGAGAGTCTGCGGGCGAGCGTACGGGTGCGGCGCTCGGCGCCCGCGTGGATGTCCCGGGCGCGGGACCGGGTGTCGGCGGCGGCCACGATCCGGCCGAGCAGATCGACCGAGCCCGCGGTGAAGTCGCGCTCCGCGGTCAGCTCGGCGCGGCGGCCCAGCTTGTTGCCGAAGCCGCTCACCAGGTCGGCGAGGCCGTCCGTGTCGCGGGTGTCGGTGACGGCGCGGAGGAGGAGGTCGGTGAAGTCGGAGTCCTTCTTGACCGCGAAGAGGCCGGCGGCCTCGCCCTCGTCGGCGTTCATCTCGCGCTGGTAGCGGAAGAGTTCGGGGTCGAGACCGAGGTCCCCGAGGTGCTCGTTCCAGCGGTCGTGGATCTCTTCCCAGTGCACATCGAGATGCTGGTAGAACTTGCCCGCCTCGGTCAGGGCGTCGCGGAAGCCCTTCATCGTGCGCCGTCGGCCCCGCGCGCCGGAGACGCCTTCGGCGGGGCGGTGCACGGAGGTGGCCTCGGCGACCGGCAGGGAGTCCAGGCTGAGTCCGGGTCCGGGGCGGAAGGAGTACCAGGCCTCGGCGAATTTCCGCGGATCGTTGGACACCTGCCGGCCACGCCACTCGCTGACCTTGCCGACGACCACGCACTCGCCGGTGAGGGTGTGCTGCCATTCCAGGGCGACGTGCCCGCAGTCGTCGGCGAGCAGGAACTTGCGCAGTACGCCGGAGCTGGCGCCGCCGAGGGTGTTGCGGTGACCGGGCAGCATCACCGAGAAGATCAGCTTCAGCAGCACCGACTTCCCGCCGCCGTTCTCCAGGAAGAGAACCCCGGCGGGGGCGGGCCGGCGCGGCGGTCCGACGGGCTCCTCCTCGAAGAACTCCGCCTGCGCCGGGGCGGGGTTGGGCACGGGCTCGCCCACTCCGCGCAGGTCAAGCACGGTGTCGGCGTAGCGTGCACCGGCAGGCCCGATGGAGTAGAGGCGGACCCGGGACAGCTCGTACATGGCGGCGGACTCTCGTCGTTCGGACAGCGGCGGGGAGGCGGTGGTGGTGCCGGTCAGGAGTGGAAGGGGAGACCTGCGTCGGCGACCAGTTCCAGGTCGTCGGGGTCGGGCGGCGGCAGCAGCGTCGCCGTACCGTCGGTGACCGGTACGACTCCCAGTTCGAGCAGTTCGGCCATGGCGGCACCGCCTGCCATGTCGCGGACCTGGAGCTGATAGCGGGCGGTGGTGCGGTAGGCGCCTCCGGCGTCGTCCCCCGTGCGCTGGAGGAAGCCGGAGTCGGTGAGGAAGGCGACGGCCTTGCCGACGATGCCGGTGGTGGATCCGGCCAGCCTTCGGGCGTCCTTCGTGGCTCCGGTGGAACTGCGCCGGGCGTAGATCCGCCAGGCCGCTTCCAGTCCGGGGGTGTCGGTCGCCGGGTCGGTGTTGTCGCCCTGCTCCTCGGCCCGTTCCTCCAGACGGTGGCATGCCTGGCGTACGAACGAGTCGACGCCGTTCACGGTGATCCGGCCGATGTAGGAGTCGTCGGCGAGGTCCTCGGGGCGGGGGAAGGCCATCGCGGCGACGGCGAGGTGGGCGAGCCCGTGCAGGAAACGGTCGGCGGAGTCGGACGAGGCGCGGCGGGCGTAATCGCCCATGCGTACCGCGAAGACCGAGTCCTCACCGGCCGTCACGGCCATGCCGGCGCGGGTGGACACTTCCAGGACGACGAGCCCCAGTCCGGTCGCCACGGCGTCGGCGAGCCGGGCGAAGGCGGGTTCCTCGCGGTAGCGGCGGAGCAGTTCGGTGTACTCGGCGTCGCGTGCGGGCAGGAGTCTGGGCTGCAGCCCGAAGGCGACGAGCCGGGCGGCGTCGGCTGCGTCGGCCGGGGTGACGGGTGCGGTGGCGGGGGGCCCGGCCGGTGCGGCGGGGCCCGTGCTGTCGGTCGTGTACGCCGTGGTCGGCTCGCTCCACGCGTCGGCGTGCTGTGCGCGGTGGTCGCTCACGACTGTCGCTCCTTGATGCGGAAACTCTTCGGTACGGGGTGGGGGGCGCCGGTTCTCGCAGCTTCGGTCCCGGGCGGCGCGGGGCGGTCCGCGCACCCGGAGTGAGCACCGGGGGTCCGCGGGCGCCGACGGCCGAGGCGCGTCGCCCGGGTCGGCGACCGACGGGCGGCGTCGCGCGCGCGGTTCATGACGCCTCCGAGCGGTCCGCTGCCATACCGGCCGCGTCCAGCAGGGCCGTGCCCACTATCAGGTCGGCTCCGCCGAACTCCGGGTCGTCGAGCTGCGTCCCGTCGTCGACGGAGAACAGCAGGCGCTGTTCGCCCTGCCGGTAGGCGGTGCCGACCGGCGGGCTCGCGGCGTGCACCGCGAGCAGGGCGACCAGATAGGGCAGATCCGGATCGCCGCCGCGCCGGGCCTGCGCCAGCAGTCCCGAGAGCCTGCGCGGGGCGTCGTGCTCCAGGTCGAGGAGTTCCATGGCGCTCGCGAGCTGTTCCTCGCTGAACCTGCTGTCGTCGGGGGTGGCGATCAGATCGGGTTCGGGCATCTCGGCGCCCAGGTGTTCGCGCTCCAGGGGCGGGGTGAGCAGCATCTCGACGAGGTCGCCCACCCTCACCGAGGTGGGGAGGCGCATCCCGGTGCCGCGGGCGAAGTAGGCGTCCGTGACGCGGATGGCCTGTTCGACGGGGAGCGGCAGCAACGGGGCGACCAGTTGGCCGTACAGGTCGAGTCCGGCGCGGGCCGTGGGGGTGGCGAACGCCTGCCGGTCCTGTTCGGCGCGGAAGAGCGGTCCTGCTTCCAGCAGGCGGGACTGCAACTGGGTGTGGCGGCGGATGCAGTCCTTGACGATGTCGACGAGCTCGGCTGCGCGCCGCTTGTGCTCGGGTTCCTCGGCCTCGTCGCGCGCCTTGCGGATGTTGGTGAGGATCGCGTTCTCGTGACGGTAGCGGTCGGCGACGTGGTCGAGTGCTTCGGCGATCATGTCGGGCACGGCGTTGAGCCAGTCGACGGCCCGGACGTTGCGACGGGTGGCCTCCAGCGTCTTGCGGAGGGTCTCGGCGTACTGCACGGTGCGGTAGCGGGCCTGCTCGGCGGCGAGTTGTGCGTCCGCGAGGCGGCCCCGGCTGATGAGGACCTCCAGCTTCACCTCGGCGGCGATCTGGGCGCTGGTGACGTCCGTGTCGAGGGCGCCGACCAGGACGTTGACCGCTTCGTCGGTGGCCCGGAGATAGACGGTCCCGCCGTGTCCCGGCACCTCTTCGATGAGTTTGAAGTCGTAATCGCGACGGACATACACCCCATCGGGGCCGAAAGTGCCGTACACCGCACGGAATCCGCGGTCGACGCTGCCGACATTGATCAGGTTCTCCAGCACCCAGCGGGCGACCCTCTCGTGCTCGGCGACCGGACGGTTCGGGGCCTGGGCTGCGACGCGGGGAAGCAGCCTGGACACTATCTGGTCGTGGTCGGCGCCCGTATCGAAGTCCATGTTGAGGGTGACGAGATCGATCGCGGCGAGTGCGACCTCGGCCATCGCGTAGATGGTGTACTCACCGGCCAGATTCGCCTTGCGCACATCGAGGTCGTGCAGCGGCGCCGTGCAGGCGAGTGCGCGCAGCCGCCGCGAGAGCCCCTCGTCGGCGGCCGGTCCCGGGGCAGGCCGCGGCCCCGCGCTGAGCTGGGGCGCAGCGTTGTCCGTGTAGGCAGGCGAAGTCACGCTGCACAGATTAGGTCCTCATACTGACAACGGTCGAAACGGCGCAGAAGCCACCCCGTCATCCGGGCCCGCCACTGCCCGTGTCACGGCCCTGCCCCGGCGACGCCGCAGCCGTTTCCCGGCGCCGCCGCACACACCCGGCAACCTCACGCACGCCCGGCAGTCCCACACACGTCGCACCGTGCGCCCGGCGGCGTCGACGCGTGTGGTCCGGAACGCCCGGTGACGTCAACGCGTGTCGCCCGGAGTGCCCGGCGGCGTCACGCACGTCGCGCCGCACGCCCCCTGGAGTCGTTCGGAGCCGGCTCCGGCGGTCCGTAGCCACCGCCGCCTGGTGTGCGGAGCACCAGGACGTCCCCCCGCTCCAGTTCGGCGGCGTCGCAGCCCCGCAGCGGCGTGACCGTCCGACCGTCCGAGCGCTCGATGTACTGCTCGCCCAGCGCGCCGGGTTCACCGCCGGCCATGCCGTACGGCCGGACCCGGCGATGGCCGCAGAGCAGCGTCACGGTGACCGGTTCGAGGAAGCGGATGCGCCGCTCCACGCCGCAGCCGCCGTGCCATCGCCCGCCGCCCCCGCTGCCGTCGCGTACCCGGAAGCTCTCCAGCAGTACGGGGTAGCGCCATTCGAGGACTTCGGGGTCGGTGAGGCGGGAGTTGGTCATGTGGGTCTGCACGGCGTCGGCGCCGTCGAAGCCGTCCCCGGCGCCCGAACCGCTGGCCACGGTCTCGTAGTACTGGACCCGTTCGTTGCCGAAGGTGAGGTTGTTCATGGTGCCCGAGCCCTCGGCCTGGACGCCGAGTGCCGCGTACAGAGCGCCGGTGAGGGCCTGGGACGTCTCCACGTTTCCCGCGACGGTGGCCGCCGGGTGGACGGGGGCGAGCATGGACCCCTCCGGAATTCTGACGTCCAGTGGTTCGAGGCAGCCGCTGTTGAGGGGGATGTCGTCGGCGACCAGAGTCCGGAAGACGTACAGCACGGCCGCCATCACCACGGATTTCGGCGCGTTGAAGTTGCCCGGCTGCTGCGGTGAGGTGCCGGTGAAGTCGACGACCGCGCCGCGGGCGGCCCTGTCCACGGTGACGGCGACCTCGATGACCGCGCCGTTGTCGGTCTCGTAGCGGTAGGAGCCGTCGTGCAGTTCGGCCACGATCCGGCGGACGGACTCCTCGGCGTTGTCCTGCACGTGACCCATGTAGGCGGCGACGACCTCGGGTCCGAACTGCCCGACCATGCGCCTGAGTTCGGCGATGCCCTTCTCGTTGGCGGCGATCTGGGCGCGCAGGTCGGCAAGGTTGGTCTCCGGGTCGCGCGAGGGGTGGGCGGCGCCGGCGAGCACCGCGCGTGTCTCGGCCTCGCGGAGCCTGCCGTCCCGTACCAGCAGCCAGTTGTCGAAGAGCACCCCCTCTTCGTGGACGGTGCGGCTGAAGGCGGGCATGGAGCCGGGCGTGATGCCGCCGATCTCGGCGTGGTGCCCGCGCGAGGCCACGAGGAAGCGCAACTGCGGCCTGTCGCGGCCGGTCTCGTCGAACACGGGGGTCACCACCGTCACATCGGGCAGATGTGTGCCTCCGTGGTAGGGATCGTTGACGGCGTACGCGTCGCCGGGCCGCATCGCGCCGTCGTTGCGCCGCAGTACCTCCTTGATGGACTCCCCCATGGAGCCGAGGTGTACGGGAATGTGCGGGGCGTTCGCGATCAGATTCCCGTGTGCGTCGAACAGCGCGCAGGAGAAGTCGAGCCGCTCCTTGATGTTGACGGAGTGGGCCGTGTTCTCCAGGCGCACGCCCATCTGTTCGGCGATCGACATGAAGAGGTTGTTGAAGACCTCCAGCATGACGGGGTCGACACGGGTTCCGACGGCCGTACGGTCCGGGCGCGGGCGGGCCCTGGTCAGCAGCAGATGGCCGCTGTCGGCGAGAACCGCCTGCCAGCCGGGGTCGACCACGGTGGTGGCATCGGCCTCGGCGATCACGGCAGGCCCGGTCACGGTGTCGGCGGCGTGCAGATCCTCGCGCCGGTGGAGGGGCGCGTCCTGCCATCGGCCGTCGGCGAACATCCCCACGGTGTCGCGTGGTTGAGGCGTCGCGTTCTTCCGGGGCGTGCGGGTGACCCGGCCCGGTGCGTGCGCACCCGCCGAGCCGACCGCCCCGACCGACACCGCTTCCACGACGAGGGGTTTGTCCATGGTGAAGGCGTACCGTGCGCGGTGCTCCGCGGTGAACGCCTCGGCCATGGCGGACGCGGTGTCCAGATCGACGGGGAGGCTGGAGTCCGTACCGGCGTAGCGCAGGAGCACACGGGCGTGTGTACGGATCGCCCCGTCGGGGATGGCGTCGGCACGCAACTCGGCGCGGGTGCGGGCGGCGAGTTCGTCGCACAGCTCGCCCACCGCGGTCCACGTCGCCTCGTCCAGTTCCGCCTCGACGGACTGTTCGCGCATCGCGGTGGCGTCGGCGAGACCGATGCCGTACGCGGACAGTACGCCGGCCAGGGGCGGTACGAGGACCGTGTCGATGCCCAGGGCGTCCGCGACGGCGCAGACGTGCTGGCCTCCGGCACCGCCGAAGCCGGTCAGGGCGTAGCGCGTGATGTCGTGTCCGCGCTGCACGGAGATCTTCTTGACGGCGTTCGCCATGTTGAGCACGGCGATCTCCAGGAACCCGGCGGCGACCTCGGCGCCGGTGTGCGGCGTTCCGGTGGCGCGCGCCACGTCGCCTGCGAGTGCGTCGAAGCGTGCGCGGACGACGTCCGCGTCGAGCGGAAGGTCGCCGCCCGGTCCGAAGACGGCCGGGAAGTGCGCGGGCTGGACCCGGCCGAGCATCACATTGGCGTCGGTGACGGTCAGCGGCCCGCCGCGGCGATAGCAGGCGGGGCCGGGGATCGCGCCCGCGGAGTCGGGACCGACCCGGTAGCGGTGGCCGTCGAAGTGCAGGACGGAGCCTCCGCCGGCGGCGACGGTGTGGATACTCATCATCGGGGCGCGCATCCGCACACCGGCCACCTGGGTACCCAGCTCACGCTCGAACTCGCCCGCGTAGTGCGACACATCGGTGGAGGTGCCGCCCATGTCGAAGCCGATGACCCGGTCGTAGCCGGCCTGCTCGGACGTGCGGGCCATGCCGACCACGCCTCCGGCGGGTCCGGACAGCACCGCGTCCTTGCCCCGGAAGTGGGACGCCTCGCGCAGCCCCCCGTTGGACTGCATGAACATCAGCCGGATGCCGTCGAGTTCACGGGCGACGTCGTCGACGTACCGGCACAGGATCGGTGAGAGGTAGGCATCGACGACGGTGGTGTCGCCGCGTGGCACGAGCTTGATCAGCGGGCTCACCTCGTGCGAGCAGCTGACCTGCGTGAAGCCGGCGTCACGGGCTGCCGCGGCCACGGCGCTCTCGTGTGCGGGGTGACAGTAGCCGTGCATCAGGACGATTGCCGCGCTGCGCAGGCCGTCGGCCCGGGCGGCCCGCAGCCGCTCGGCGACGGTGTCGCGGTCGAGCGGTGTCACGACGCGGCCCCGGGCGTCGATCCGCTCGGGGACCTCGATCACCCGCTCGTACACGGCCTCGGGCAGCAGGATGCGCCGGTCGAAGAGCCTCGGCCTGTTCTGGTACGCGATGCGCAGGGCGTCCCGGAAGCCTTCCGTGATGACCAGGACGGTCGGTTCACCGCGCCGCTCCAGCAGGGCGTTGGTGGCGACCGTCGTACCGATCTTCACCGTGCCGACGCGGTCGGCGGGAACCGGGTCGGTGGGGCCGAGGCCCAGCATCTCCCGGATCCCGGCCACGGCGGCGTCGCGGTAGCGGTCCGGGGCGTGGGAGAGCAGTTTGCGGGTGACCAGGTTCCCCTCGGGATCCCGGCCCACGACATCGGTGAACGTTCCGCCCCGGTCGATCCAGAACTCCCAGCGTCCTGTCATCCCTCCATACTGGCGCGCGGCAGGGAAGCGGGCCCGGCGCCCCGCCCGTTCATGCCGCGCCACACGCGTACGCGGCGCCGCGCCGTACCCGTCCGCGCCGCCCCGCCCGTTCGCGTCGAACCGCCCGTCAGTGGCGCGCGCCCCCGACGCGCGCCACTGGGCGCACTCCGGTCAGATCGCGGAGGTGTCGGGCCCGATCCTGCTGCGTACCGCTGTCTGCACCTCGGCCTCCTCGGCCGGATCCGCGGCGAGCCGGCGCAGTCGCTCCGCGACCCTGATGTCACCGGTCTCCGCGTGGAGTGCGGCGACCTCACGGGTGGTCTCCTCGCAGTCCCACAGGCATTCGACGGCGAAGCCGGTGGCGAAGGAGGCGTCGGTCGCGGCCAGTGCGCGGGCCGCTCGGCCGCGCAGGTGCGAGGACGACGTCTCCCGGTAGACATGGCGCAGTACAGGGGCCGCGCAGGCGATGCCCAGCCGGCCCGTGCCGTCGACGAGGGTCCACAGGAGTGGTGCGTCCGGGCCTTCGCCCCGGACGGCCTCGCGGAGCGCGCCGAGGACCAGTGGGGCGTCCTGGGCGCCGCCCCGGCAGGCGAGCACACCGGCCGCGGAGGCGCCGAGCGCGTCGGGCCGCCTGGCCCATCGCCTGGCCCGCTCCACCGCCGCGTCGCCGCACATACGCTCGAAGGCGGCGACGGCCGCGTCGGCGACGGCGCGCGAGGTGCCGGCCACGGCGCTCTCGATCAGGTCGAGCACGGCCGGATCCCCGGCCTCGGCCAGGTGGTGCAGGGCGGCGCAGCGTGCGCCCTCGGGGCCGCCGCGGGCGGCCCCGATGATCGTGGGCCGGTCCTCGGGGCCGGCGACGGCGCCGAGGCAGCGGGCAGCCGGGACATGGAGGGCGCTGCCGCGTTCGAATGCCTGTTGGGCCCAGTCGAAGACGGCCTGGACGCTCCAGCCCGGTCGGGGGCCGCCGGGCCGCATCTGCCGCTGCCAGCGGTCGAAGGAGCCCTGTTCCGAGGCGGCCCTGATCCGGGCTCCGACCTCTTCGCGCGGGTCGTCCGCCCAGAGCCGCCAGGGGCGGGGTTCGTAGGCGTCCCGTACGGCGGCGGCCAGCTCGGTCGCGCCCTCCGGGGTGGCCGGGAACCGGCCGAGCACGGGTACGGCGAGGGCGCGGAGTCCCGCGTCGTCGTCGCGCAGGGCGAGTTCGTCGAGGGCCCAGGCCCAGTTGGCGCCGGTCGCGGCGTACTGCCGCAGCAGGGCCAGGGCGTCGTCCCGTCCGTACGAGGCGAGGTGGCCGAGCACGGCGAGGGCCAGCCCGGTGCGTGCGTCGTCGGTGTCCAGGTGGTCGTCGGGATCACACAGGTGGCGCTCGATCTCTTCGACACCGCCGTCGAGGTCGAGGTACAGGCGTGCGTAGTAGAGCGAGCGGTTCTCCACCTGCCAGTCGTGACGCGGATCGCTCAGGACGCAGTGGTTGAGAGCCGCCAGGGCCTCGGGGCGCGGCGCGGCGAGCGCGTGGAGCGTGCCGTCGCCACGGCCCCTCTGCAGCAGACCGAGCAGGGTGCCGCTCGGCGCTATGAACGGATCAAACATGGAAAAAGCCTCACATCAAGCTGTCGACGCAACCGGGACTGTGCAGTTCCAAGTGCCGCGTGGGGCACTACGCCGCGCAGCAACATGATCGGCCGACCGCCGTCTTCTGCTTGGTGTAGACCATCTTCCTCTGCCTCTCGTCGGTGGCCCGGACCGGGCCCGCGACGTCATGATGACCCAGCCATTTCGCCACCGCGACCACATTTCTGGCGTACCCGGTCAGCGGGCGCCGAAGAGTTCCAGCAGGTCGGCCTTGCCGAACATGCGTGCCGTGTCCTGTGCGGAGGGCGTTCCGGCCGTCGGGTCCGCCCCTGCGGCGAGCAGCGCTTCGATCACCGCGTCCTCGCCCTTGAAGACGGCTCCGGCGAGCGGCGTCTGCCCCCGGTCGTTGGCGCGGTCGGGATCGGCGCCCCGCCCGACGAGGGCGGTCACCGCAGCGGCGTGGCCGTGGTACGCGGCGAGCATCAGCAGCGAATCGCCCCGGTCGTTGGTGAGGTTGGCGGGGACACCGGCGTCGACGTAGGCGGCGAGTGCCTCGGTCTCACCTCGGCGGGCCAGGTCGAAGACCTTCGTCGCCAGCTCGACCACCTCGGGATCGGGGGCTTCGCTCATCGGACGGACCGCCTTCCTTCGACCGGTTTCATCAGTGTGGACGTCCTTCGGTGTCGACGTGCTTCGGTGTCGACGTCCTGGGCCGTACGCCGTCGGGGCCGCACGAATGAATCGACAGGGTACTGCTCGACGGCGCGCGCGGTCCGGCCCGCCGACGGCGGAGGATCACGTCCGGTGAGCCGAGGACGGCACGCCGGTGGGTTTTCGGCTCTCCGAAACCCCCATGCCCGCCAATCGAGTGAAAATACAGACTTTTCACTCTAATGCGACTTTTATCATATAGATACTTGCGGTGAAGCTGGAAGGACTCATGGTGACTGTCCCCTCTACCAGGAGAACCTCATGATCCTGTCCATGTCAGGCGTTGTCATTCTCGGCATCATCGTCTTCCTGTTCTTCAGGAAGGACGGCCTCAAGGCATCGCACGCCGTCGTCACCGCCCTGTTCGGCTTCTACCTGGCGGGCACCGCCATCGCACCGAGCATCACCGCGGGCGGCGCGAGTCTCGCCGGCCTCCTGGGCGGGATCAAGTTCTGACCCTCCGCGACCACTCCCACCCCTTTCAGGAGACCGACGTGGCCCGGCGACCACTCCCCCGCATTCTGAGCACCGGCAGCGCCTCGATCACCCGCAGTCGCGAGTTCGCGCGCACGGCCGCGGACAACGCCACCGACGTCCTCCATCCGCTGATGGTGGTCGCCCGTGGACTGCGGCTGCTGGCCGGAGCCGGACGGCAGAGGTGGGCCGCGACGCCCAAGGACAAGCGTGGACCGACGCTGTTCTCCGTCGCGGCCTGCGTACTCGGGGTCGCGCTCCTCCCGTACGGGTCCGTGCTCGCCCTGGTCGCGTTGATGGGCGCGGCCGCGTGGAAGGGGCGGGAGCGGACCCCCGTGAAGACCGGCCCCGACGACGCGGAGACCGGGCGGCTGCGGTCGCTGTACGAAGCGCTCGTGCCGTACTTCTCCGTGTCCGACGATCCCAGCCCGCTGTTCGCCCACGGCGGTGACTGGGACAAGGTCTTCAGCGATTACGAGTTCGACGGCGACGGGCGCCTGACCCGTCTGCGCGTGACGTACCCCGCCTACTTCACCGACAGCGAGGCCGCCTCCCGCATCCGGATCGAGCAGCTGCTGCACACCAAGTCCGGCCGCGGCCGCGAGTACCACTTCGCCTGGGACGAGGAGGGCAACCAACTCGTCATGAACGTGCTGGACGCCCTGCCCACGTCGATCGGGGCCCAGCGCTTCGTCACCGCCCCCGGCGAGACCGTGCTGGGGTTCACCGACGGCGACGCGGTGCAGCGCACCGTCCCCGTGACCGACGGCGACGCCACCCGCGACGCGCCTCCCGTCGTCTGGCGGACCGGCGCCCGCTCCACCGAGCCGCACCTGCTGGCCGTCGGACAGCCGGACAGCGGCACCACCACACTGATGCGCTCCATCGCCCTGCAGGCCCTCCAGCACGGCGACGTCCTGATCGTCGAAGGGAGCGGAACCGGCGAGTACGCGTGCCTGACCGGGCGCAACGGCGTCCTGGCCGTGGAGTGCGGTCTGGCCGGCGCGCTGGCGACCCTGGAGTGGGCGGCCCACGAGACGGAGCGGCGGCTGATCGCGGCGAACCGGGCCCGGCAGTCCGGCCACTCCGCACCCGACGACACCAGGCGCCCTCTCTGGATCCTGCTGGACCGGCCCAGCGTCCTCGGCCATCTGGCGGCCGTCGACGACAGGCCGGATCCCCAGGAACTCCTCCAGGTGCCGCTGCGGCACGGCAGGGCGGCCAACGTCACCGTGGTCATGGCCGAGCAGTTCGACAGTCTCGACACCCTCGGCGAGACCGTACGGACCCACACCAGGGCCCGGGTCGTACTCGGCCACTGCTCCCGCGAGCAGATCGAGTCGGTGCTCGGCACGCACCCGCACACGACGCCGCCCCCGGACGTCCCGCCGGGCCGGGGGTACGCGCGGCTCGGCACCGGTCCCGTGCTGCGGCTCCAGGTCCCGGCCACACCCGATCCGCACGACGAGGCGACCGGCGAGGCGCAGCGGCAGGCGGTCCTCGGTCTGCTCCCCGGGAGGCAGGCGCCGGACGACGGGCGGGCCGCGGCGGCCGAGGCGAGCGTCCCGGACCCGGCGATGCCGCGCACCGTGACGGCGGCCACGGCCGTCGAGAGCATGGCGGTCGGCGACTGAACGCGACGGCACGGGGGTGACGCGTCGACCGACATGACAGCGGGGGGTGACACGTCGGCTTACATGACGGCGCGGGGGTGACACGTCGGCTTACATGACGGCGCGGGGGTGACACGTCGGCTTACATGACGGCGCGGGGGTGACGCGTCGGCTGACACGTCACCCCCGTGCCGTCGCGTCGGTCAGGCGACGAACGTCCTCGGCGCCTCCACGCCCGCGGCCGCCCCCGAGCCGACCAGCCGCGCCGCCGCCGAGAGCCGTACCGCCGCCTCGTCGGCGACCGGCCCGCCGACCGTGAACGGCAGCCGTACGTACCCCTCGAAGGCGCCGTCGACACCGAACCGGGGGCCGGAGGGCACCCGGACACCGACCCGCTCCCCCGCCACGGCGAGCCGGGAGCCGGAGAGGCCGCCCGTACGCACCCAGAGCGTCAGTCCCCCGTGCGGGACCGAGAACTCCCAGTCCGGCAGCTCCCGGCGGACCGCTGCGACGAGCGAGTCCCGGTTCTCCCGCGCCTGTGCGCGGCGGACCCGCACGGCCTCCTCCCAGCCTCCGGTACGCATCAGCCAGTTGACGGCGAGCTGCTCCAGCACGGGCGTCCCCATGTCGGCGTAGGCGCGGGCGGCCACCAGACTGCGGATCACGTCCGGGGCGGCGCGCACCCAGCCGATCCGCATGCCGGCCCAGAATGCCTTGCTCGCCGATCCGACGGTGAGCACGGTGGAACCCGCCGGGTCGAAGGCGCAGACCCGGCGCGGCATCGGCACGCCGGCGTCGAGGCACAGCTCGCTCATGGTCTCGTCGACGACCAGGACCGTACCGGCGGAACGGGCCGCTTCCACCAGGTCGCGCCGCCGGTCCTCGTCAGCCAGCGCACCGGTGGGGTTGTGGAAGTCGGCGACGACGTACGCGAGCCGCGGGGCCGCGTCGCGCAGCACCTGCCGCCACCGGTTCAGGTCCCAGCCGCCGAGCCCCTCCTCCATCGCCACCGGCACCAGCCGTGCGCCCGCCTCCCGCATCAGCTGGAGGATGTTGGCGTAGCTCGGGGACTCCACCGCGATCCGTTCGCCGCGGCCGGCGAAAAGGTGGCAGATCGCGTCGATCGCGCCCATCGCCCCGGTGGTGACCATGATCTGTTCGGGCATGGTCGGGATGGAGCGCTCGGTGTAGCGGTCGGCGATCATCTGCCGCAGTGCCGGCAGCCCGGCCGGGTAGTCGCCGTGGGTGTGGGCGTACGGTGCCAGCTCCTCCAGGGCGCCCTGGACGGCCCGGGTCAGCCACGGCTCGGGAGCGGGCAGCGAGGCGCAGCCCAGGTCGATCATCGAACCGAGCGACTCCGGGGGCAGCGGTTCCAGACCGCGAGCGGGCAGCGGATTGCCCGCGGGCACGGCGGTCCAGCTGCCGGCTCCCCTGCGGGACTCCAGGAACCCCTCGGTCCGCAGTGCCTCGTACGCCGCGGCGACCGTGGTGCGGCTGACGGACAGGGCGAGCGCCAGTTCGCGCTCGGCGGGCAGCCGGGCGGCAACCGGCACCCGGCCCTCCAGGACGAGCAGGCGCACCCCGTCGGCCAGGGCGCGATAGGCGGGCGGCCTACGGGCACCCGGCCCGACGGGGCGGGGCTGCTGGGCATGGAGCTGCCGGGCGAGCTGTGCCGCACCGACCGCCGAAGTCCACTGCGCCATAAAAATCAGTCCACCTTCCTCGGATTGGCCATATTCGACAGCCAATCCCCTGCCACAGAGTGACATGCGGCAGTCCACTACCACCACTCCAGGGGGCACTCTCTTGTCCATCACCCCCGTCCCTCGCGGGGCGCACCTGACCCGAAGGCTGATTCAGCTGTATGCCGGCCTCGCGCTGTACGGAGCGAGTTCTGCGCTCCTGGTCCGCGCCGGTCTCGGCCTCGAACCCTGGGGGGTTCTGCATCAGGGACTCGCCGGGCGCACGGGGCTGTCCATCGGTGTCGTCTCGATCATCGTCGGCGCCGCCGTCCTGCTGCTGTGGATACCGATCAGGCAGCGTCCCGGCCTCGGCACCGTCTCCAACGTCCTGGCGGTCGGCCTGGCGATGGACGGCACGCTGGCGCTGGTGCCCGAGGTGCACGGCCTCACCGCGCGGATCGCCGTGATGGTCGCCGGTGTCGTGGTCAACGGGGCGGCGACGGGGCTGTACATCGCGGCGCGGTTCGGCCCCGGGCCGCGCGACGGGCTCATGACCGGTCTGCACCGGCGTACCGGCCGTTCCATCCGGCTCGTCCGCACCCTCATCGAGGCAGCGGTCGTGGTGACCGGCTTCGCGCTCGGGGGCTCGCTCGGCGCGGGGACGGTGCTCTACGCCCTGGCCATCGGCCCGCTCGCCCAGATCTTCCTGCGCCTCTTCGCGGTCGACGGAAGGCGGGCGGCGCGGGCCGGCACCGCACCCGACGACGAAGGGGGCGGCGCACCCGGCGGCCGAACCACCCCGGCACCCGACATCCAGGCCACCGCGCGCGTCCGGACCGCCACCGCACCCGAAGGCGAGGGCGGCGTCGCACCCGAAGGCGAGGGCGGCGTCGCACATGCGTCGGACGGCGGAGGGACCGCGGTCACCGCCCGGACACCGGAGCAGGCCATACTGCCGCGGTGACCTCCGTACACCACCCCTATCTGGACCATCCCGCGACGATCCCCTTCGCCCATCGAGGCGGTGCCGCGGACGGGATCGAGAACACCGCGGCCGCGTTCCGCCGGGCCGCCGATGCCGGGTACCGCTACTTCGAGACCGATGTGCACACGACGGCGGACGGCCGCCTGGTGGCCTTCCACGACAGCACCCTGGACCGGGTGACGGACGCCCGCGGCCGGATAGCCGAGCTGCCGTGGAGCGCGGTGCGGCAGGCCAGGGTGGCGGGCCGGGAGCCGCTGCCGCTGTTCGAGGAGCTGCTGGAGACGTTCCCCGAAGCCCGCTGGAACGTCGACCTCAAGGCCGAGTCCGCCCTGGTCCCGCTGGTCGACCTGATCCGCCGGACGGAGGCCTGGGACCGGGTGTGCGTCGGCTCGTTCTCGGAGGCCCGGGTCGCCAGGGCGCACCGTCTCGCGGGGCCGCGGCTCGCCACGTCCTACGGCGTCCGCGGCGTGCTGGGCCTGCGGCTGCGCTCATACGGCGTTCCGGCGGCGCTGCGGGCCGGTGCGGTCTGCGCGCAGGTTCCGGAAAGGCAGAACGGGGTCCGGGTCGTCGACCGTCGCTTCGTGCGCGAGGCGCACGCACGCGGACTCCAGGTGCACGTCTGGACGGTGAACGAACCCGAGCGGATGGCGGCGCTCCTCGATCTCGGTGTGGATGGCATCATGACCGATCACATCGAGACGCTGCGCACGGTGCTGAGCGAGCGGGGGGCCTGGGCCTGACGCCGGTCCGTGCCAGGTCTTCACGGGGAAAGACAAGGGGGGTGCGGGTTGAGCGCCGAGACCGCGGACACCGCTGAGCCGACGGGACTCACGACGGGTTCCGCCGAGGCCGCGAGCCGCAGACGCGAACAACGCGGCTGGTATTTCTACGACTTCGCGTGCTCCGTCTATTCGACGAGCGTTCTGACGGTGTTCCTCGGGCCCTATCTGACATCGGTGGCGAAGGCGGCCGCCGACGCCGACGGCTTCGTGCACCCGCTCGGCATACCGGTGCGCGCGGGATCGCTCTTCGCCTACGCGGTCTCCGTGTCCGTGGTGGTCGCGGTGATCGTGATGCCGATCGTGGGCGCCGCCGCGGACCGTACGGGGCGGAAGAAGCCGCTGCTCGCGGCCGCGGCCTATGTGGGTGCCGCCGCCACCACCGGCATGTTCTTCCTGGACGGTCAGCGCTATCTGCTGGGCGCGTTCCTGCTGATCGTGGCAAATGCCTCGATCTCGGTGTCGATGGTGGTCTACAACGCCTACCTGCCGCAGATCGCCGGACCGGACGAGCGGGACGCGGTCTCCTCGCGCGGCTGGGCGTTCGGGTACACGTCGGGCGCTTTCGTCCTCATCCTGAACCTGGTCCTGTACACGGGCCACGACTCCTTCGGGCTCTCCGAGTCCGACGCCGTGCGAGTCTGTCTCGCCTCGGCCGGCGTCTGGTGGGGTGCCTTCACCCTTGTACCTCTGCGCCGGCTGCGCGACCGGCGGACGACGGCGGGCGGCGAGGGCGCGGTCGGTTCGGGGTGGCGTCAGTTGATGGCCACCCTGCGTGACATGCGCCGCCATCCGCTGACGCTCTCGTTCCTGCTGGCATACCTCGTCTACAACGACGGCGTGCAGACGGTGATCTCTCAGGCCTCGATATACGGCTCGGAGGAACTGGGCCTCGACCAGACGACGCTGATCACGGCCGTGCTGCTGGTCCAGGTGCTCGCGGTGGCCGGAGCGCTGGGGATGGGCCGGCTGGCGCGGGTGCACGGCGCGAAGCGCACGATCCTCGGCTCATTGGTCGTGTGGACACTGATTCTCGTCGCCGGATACTTCCTGCCCGCCGGCACGCCGATCTTCTTCTACCTGCTGGCCTCGGCGATCGGTCTGGTCCTCGGCGGCAGCCAGGCGCTGTCGCGTTCGCTGTTCTCGCATCTGGTGCCGCACGGCAAGGAGGCCGAGTACTTCTCCGCGTACGAGATGAGCGACCGCGGACTGAGCTGGCTGGGGCCCCTGGTGTTCGGCATCGCGTATCAGCTGACCGGGAGCTACCGGGATGCGATCATCTCGTTGGTGATCTTCTTCGTGGTCGGTTCCGTGCTGCTCGCGAGGGTGCCGATCCGACAGGCCGTGGCGGCTGCGGGGAATCCCGTACCGGAGCGGATTTAGACGTTGAAGTGAAAGGCCGGTAGTGTACGCCTTTGGCCTGCCCGGAGGACCGTTACTGCGAGTGGAAGAAGAATGACCGCTGGGTGACAACTTCCGCCAGATGTGACAAACCGGGCATTGGCGGGTAACCCAACCCTGAAGAAGCAGCGGCACGACGGGCGACGCATGACCGGCAACGGGAATCTTTACCACCGACCGGACGTTGACCGGATGACGACGACAGCGACACCTGTCCTGTGGGCGACAAGCCCGGGAGGCACCATTCATGAGTGAGCGAGCTCTCCGCGGCACGCGGCTCGTGGTTACCAGCTACGAGACGGACCGTGGCATCGATCTGGCCCCGCGCCAGGCGGTGGAGTACGCATGCCAGAACGGACATCGATTCGAGATGCCGTTCTCGGTAGAGGCGGAAATTCCGCCGGAGTGGGAGTGCAAGGCGTGCGGCGCCATGGCACTCCTGGTGGACGGGGATGGCCCCGAGGAGAAGAAGGGCAAGCCTGCGCGTACGCACTGGGACATGCTCATGGAGCGGCGCACACGCGAGGAGCTGGAGGAGGTGCTGGCCGAGAGACTGGCGGTCCTGCGCTCCGGAGCCATGAACATCGCCGTGCATCCGCGGGACAGCCGGAAGTCCGCCTGACCGCAGGCCACCACGGTACGCAGTACGAGAGAGCCGCGGGCTGTGACACATCGCGTGTGTGTCACAGCCCGCGGCTCTGTCGCGTCGCGCCCCGGTTAGCCGGAACTCGTGGCGGCCCGGCGTCAGGAAGCCACCGCTGCCCGGCTCAGGGAGCCACCGCTGCCCGGCTCGGGGAGCCACCGCTGCCCGGCTCAGGAAGCCACCACTGGCCGGCCTCGGGGAGCCACCACTGGCCGGCCTCGGGGAGCCACCACTGGCCGGCCTCGGGGAGCCACCGCTGGCCGGGCCTGCCCCGGGGAGCCGCCGCGGTCCGGCATCCGGGAATCGCGGCGGTCGGCGTCAGGGAGTCAGCGGCGGCCGGGGGCCCTCTTCGCGCCGGGAGTCCGGCTGTGCGCCGTCCTGGCGGATGACCTCACCCTGCACGACCTTTCCGTCCGGCCGGTGCATACGGGCTTGCTGAAAAGCGTCGGAGAGGCCACCGGGGGTCGCAGTCCGTATCCGGCGCTCCAGCGACCGCTCCGCGTACCGGCCGAGCGCCGATCGGACCGGTGGCACGAGCAGCAGCAGACCCGCCACGTCCGAAATGACTCCCGGGATCATCAGCAGGAGTCCGGCCAGCATCAGGAAGCCGTTGCCCTGGCCGCCCGAGGAAGCGGGCTTCGGAGCGGCGGCGGCACCGGGCCCGCCCGGGGCCTGCTGGAGCGTCTCGGTGAGATTGCGGAAGGCCCGGCGGCCCGCCCGCTTCATGACCGCGGCGCCGAGCACGATGCCCGCCACGAGAAGCAGCAGCACGGTGAACCCACCCGCCGCGCCGGCCACGACGGTGAGCAGCCAGATCTCCAGCACCGCCCAGGCGGCGACGGCGAGGGGGACGAAGGTACGGGCGCGTGAGCGCCTCGGGGCGGTCGGGGGCGGTGTGCCGGTCGTCATGGTCCCAGTGTGCCGGTACGGGCGTCTGATCGGCGTATGGGGGTGATCATGTGCGGCGGCCGGGTGCCCGCCGCCCCTCGGCGGCTCCTCAGATCGTCTTGCGGCCGAGGACCCGGTTCGTACGGGTGGCGACACCCCAGGAGGTGACCCGCCAGAGCGCCTCGACCAGGATGTCGCGGCTCATCTTCGAGTCGCCGATCTCGCGGTCCACGAAGGTGATCGGGACCTCGACGACGTGATAGCCGGCTTCGACGGCGCGACGGGCGAGGTCGACCTGGAAGCAGTAGCCCTGCGAAGCGACGCGGTCGAGGCCGATGCCCTCCAGGGTCTCGGTACGGAAGGCCCGGTAGCCGCCCGTCACGTCCCTGGTCCGCAGCCCGAGGAGGAGCCGGGAGTACGTGCTGCCGCCACGGGAGATCATTTCCCGCGACTTGGGCCAGTTGACCACACGCCCGCCGGGCACCCAGCGGGAGCCGAGCACCAGATCGGCGCCCTTGAGCGCGGTGAGCAGCCGGGGCAGTTCCTCGGGCTGGTGGGAACCGTCGGCGTCCATCTCCACGAGCACGCCGTAGTCGCGTTCGATCCCCCAGCGGAAGCCCGCGAGGTAGGCCGCGCCCAGCCCTTCCTTGCCCTTGCGGTGCAGCACGTGGACCTGGTCGTCGGCCGAGGCGATCTCGTCGGCGGCCTTTCCGGTGCCGTCGGGGCTGTTGTCGTCGGCGACCAGGATGTCGGCTTCCGGGACAGCGGCGCGCACCCGGCTGACGATCGGCTTGATGTTCTCGGCCTCGTTGTAGGTCGGAATGATCACCAAGGTCCTGCCGAGCGGGCCGTACCGCCTCTGACCGCCGTCGTTCACTTACTGCCCCTTAAGTCCGTACGCAGGTGCACACCATATCGAGCGGGCGGGGGCCGGATGCCGACACGGTCGGACGGGAACGGGCACCGCCGCGGACAGAAGGAGGGAAGTGCGGACAGACCCCCTGACGGGAACCGACGGGAACTACGGATGGGGGCCCAGCGCCCTTCGGGCCGACCTGGGATCCGCCGGCTGCGGATCGACCTAGAGCCGTTGTCTACTGAACGTCCGGGCCCCACCCGGGTCGCACCTACCGTCCGGCTGAAACCTTCCCTCGCCCCCGAGGCGCGGGCGCTGAACCTGGCTGCCAGTGGTGGTGCGCCGGTGTGACACACCACCCCATGGCCCAGCGGCGTTCGACGACTGCGTGGAAGCTCAACCGGTCGGACGTCCTGTGGTGGACTCGGCCGAACCTACCGGCCGGTGGGCGCGTTCTGTCAATACTCCCCTGACCTGCAATGTTCCTGGAACTTGCCTGGTCAGTAGCGAAGATCCGCAGGTCGCGGCGGAACGGGGACACCTTCGATCGACGGTACGAAATGTCCGTACGTCACTCGTTCGGCCGTACGTAGACAGTTTGTCCGAAGACCACGGTCCTCAGGCAGACCGGGAGCTCTGCGCCCGGGGTCAGATCCGGCAGGCCGGGCGTCCCCGAGCGCGGGTCGGTCGACCAGCGGGCGACCCGGTCGTCCGGGGCCTGGACCACCAGGTCGGCGGTGCGCCAGATCGCGTAGTCGGCCGGGGCGCCGGGCACCAGGGTGCCCGCGTCGTCGCGGCCGACCGCCCGCCAGCCGCCCCTGGTGTGGGCGGTGAAGCCGGCCCGTACGGAGATCCGGTGCTCGGGCGTGCGGTGGAAGGCGGCGGCCCGTACCGTCCCCCACGGGTCCAGCGGGGTCACGGGGCTGTCGGAGCCGAAGGCCAGGGGCACACCGGCCCGCAGGAGCGCCGCGTAGGGGTTGAGGGTCCTGGCCCGCTCGACGCCCAGGCGCTGCGCGTACATGCCCTCCTCGCCGCCCCAGGCGGCGTCGAAGGCAGGCTGCACGGAAGCGGTCAGTCCCAGCTCCGCGAAGGCGGCGACGGTTTCGGGGGTGAGCATCTCGGCGTGCTCGACACGATGCCGGGCGGCTCGGATCCGGGCCGGGCCGAGTGTCTCGGCGGCTGCGCGGACGCCCTCCACCACGGCGGAGACGGCGGCGTCACCGATGGCGTGGAACCCGGCCTGCAGCCCGGCCTCGGTGCAGGCGGCGACGTGGGCGGCGATCCGCGCCGCGTCCAGATGGGCGGAGCCCGTGTGTCCGGACGGGCCGTCGGTGTAGGGCGCGTGCAGGCAGGCGGTGTGCGAGCCCAGGGAGCCGTCCACGAAGAGATCTCCGGCGGCGCCGACCGCGCCGAGTTCCCGGATGCGGCGGGCGTCCTTCTCGTCGCCGACCTCCTCGGCCCAGTAGCCGAAGACCCGCGGCCCGCTCTCCGTCGCGGCGAGCTTCAGCAGGGAGACGAAGTCCTCCTCGTCGGAGATGTCGGGGCCGCCGCACTCGTGGACGGTGCCGATGCCGAGCGACGCCGCGTGGCGCAGGGCCGCGCGCTGGGCGGCGGTGCGCTGGCGCGGCGAGACGGCGCCGTGCGCCGCGGCCCGCACCGCGTGGTGGGCGGCTCCGGTCAGCGGGGCGTCCGGGTGGTAGCCGGTCAGCCCGGCGACGCCGGGGACCAGATCGAGCAGGGCGGTGGTGACGACCGCGGAGTGCACGTCGATGCGGGGCAGGTAGACCGGCCGGCCGCCGGCGGCCTCGTCGAGTTCACCACGGGACGGGGGGCGCCGCTCCGGCCAGCGGGTGGCGTCCCAGCCGTGGCCGAGGACGACCCGGTCGGCGGGGTGCGCGGCCACGTGGGCGCGCAGCAGCCCGAGCGCCTCGCCGAGGGTCCTGGTTCCGGAGAGGTCGAGGCCGGTGAGGGCCAGGCCGGTCGACGTGGTGTGCACGTGGGCGTCGGTGAACGCCGGGGTGACCAGTGCGCCTTCGAGGTCGATCACTTCGTCGACGCCGCTCGCGAAGGCGTCCGCGGCCCCTTCCGAGCCGACCCAGGCGACATGGCCGCGCTCGACGACCATGGCGGTGGCGAAGGGATCGGCGGGGCTGTGGACGTCTCCACCGCGCAGCAGCACGGTGCGGTGTTCGCTCTGGGGGGCGGTGCTCTCGGTCATGGGACCAGTTTCGCGCCTGCCCGCGCGCGGGCGTGCCACGCCCCCCCTCAGATCTGCGGGGGCCGGGCCTCGTACGGCGTGGAGAGCACGACGGTGGTACGGGTGGAGACGCCGGCCAGCGAACGGATCCGGGTGAGCAGGTGCTCCAGCTCCAGCGGGGTCGCGACACGCACCTTGAGGATGTAGTTCTCGTCACCCGCGACGCTGTGGCACGCCTCCAGTTCCGGGACGCCCGCGAGCCGCTCCGCGATGTCGTCCGGCGCGCTCGGATCGAAGGGTTTCACCGAGATGAACGCGGTGAGCGGCAGGCCCACGGCCTCGGGGTCGACGACCGCGGCGTAGCCCCGGATCACCCCGCGCTGCTCCAGCCTGCGGACACGCTGATGAACCGCCGAGGTGGACAGGCCCGTGGCCTTGCCCAGGTCGGTGTAGCTCATCCGCCCGTCCCTGACGAGCAAATCCACGATCTGTCGGTCCAGCTCCTCCATACGGATCAACCTATGGCCCCAGGTCCCTCCCGGCACAGCGGTGGACACTCCGAAAGGACGCCTGCGGGGGCCATGTGACAAATGCCACAGGTTTACGCTGCGGTAGCCGACCCCCTCGCGGTTACGGCCGATACGCCACGGGAAGTGCTTGCTGTGGTCGAGGCCGTGGCGCCTTGTCGGCCCATCCGAGGGGGGAATTTCCCATGCAGAGCCTGAAGCTCACCGGACGTACCGAACCGGAGGCCATCGATCCGGACGAGGACGTCACTTCCGACGTGTACGACATGTTCGAGATGTACCGGGTGATCTGCCCGGACTGCGCGCAGCCGATCGCGCTCCTGGCGGACGAGGAGGAACTTCCGGAGCACGCGCTGTGCCCGACTCCGTGGAACCCGTTCGTTCTGACGGTCTGCGCCGGTACCGGCCGAGCGGTGTCCCAGGCGCGGCCCGCCGACGCGTCGCTCGCCCTCCAGGAGCAGGAGACGGCGCTGCTGTTGACGCTCCCTCAGGGGCTCGACTGGAGAATGCAGCCGTTCTCGCACGCCGGTGGCCCCGGATCGCGCCCGCTGCGGGTGCCGCAGATGCGGCGCGAGGCCGCCTGAGCCCCTTCCGTACCTGCGCGAAAGGGCCCGGACACGTCCGGGCTCGTCCGGCACACCGCTGCCCACCGCACCACGACGGCCCGTCCGGCGTGGTGCCCGATGCCGGAGAGTGTCCGCCGTGCGGGAACCCGGCGAACAGGCTCTCGAATCGGCCGGGCAGTGACCGGTGCGCGTCCCGCACCGTTGGCCGGGCATGACCTCGCTGCACTCAACGGCCGGTCCCGGTCACCGCCGTCTCGCTGCCCCGAACGTCGAAGAATCGGTTCCGCGCCCCGGTACGCAGCCGGTGCCTCAGCCGGTGTCGCAGCCCGTGCCTCCCCGGGCGGCGCCCCACTCCACCGACCCGCCCCTCTACCGGGCCCTGCTGCGTCGCTGGGAGAGCGCCGGACGGACCCTTCCGGGCCGCCACGACCAGGAGTGGAACCGGATCATGACGACGCCCGTGTGGTCGGATCGGCTGCTGCGCGTCAGCGGGTCTCAGGCCCCGCCAGGTGGCGCGCGATGACCATCCGCTGGATCTGATTGGTGCCTTCGACGATCTGCAGCACCTTCGCCTCGCGCATCAGGCGCTCGACGGGGAAGTCGAGGGTGTAGCCGTATCCGCCGAGCACCTGGACCGCGTCGATGGTGACCCGCATGGCCGCGTCCGTGCAGAACAGCTTGGCCATGGCCGCCTGGCGCGAGAAGGGCCGGCCCTCGTCGCGCAGCCGGGCCGCCTCCAGATAGAGCGCCCGGCCCGCCTCGATCTGGGTGGCCATGTCGGCGAGCATGAAGCGCAGGCCCTGGAAGTCCGCGATGGGCCGGCCGAACTGCTGCCGCCCGGACGCGTAGGCGACGGCTTCGTCCAGGGCGGCCTGGGCGACGCCGATCGCGCAGGCCGCGATACCCAGACGCCCGGAGTCGAGTGCGGACAGGGCGATCGCGAAGCCCTGGCCCTCCTCTCCGATCCGGCGCGCGTCGCCGACCCGTACGCCGTCGAAGTTCAGCTGGGCGGTGGGCGAGCCCTTCATGCCCATCTTCTTCTCCGGGGCGGCCGCGTTCAGCCCCGCGGCGTTGCCGGGGACCAGGAAGGCGGTGATGCCGCGGGCTCCTTCGGCTCCGGTGCGGGCCAGGACCGTGTAGAAGTCGGCGATGCCGCCGTGGGTGATCCATGCCTTGGTGCCGGTGATGACCCAGTCGCCTCCGTCCCGTACGGCCCTCGTGCGGAGCGAGGCGGCGTCGGAGCCCGAGCCGGGCTCGGAGAGGCAGTAGGCGCCCAGCAGGCCGCCTCCCAGCATGGCCGGGAGGTGTTCGGCCTGCTGCTCCTTGGTGCCGTATCCGGCGAGCGCGTGGCAGGCGAGGGAGTGGACGCTGACACCGAGGCCGACGGTGAGCCGGGCGGCCGCCAGCTCTTCGAGCACCTGGAGGTAGAGCTCGTACGGCTGGTCACCGCCGCCGTGGGCGGAGTCGTAGGGGAGTCCGAGCAGTCCGGAGGCGGAAAGCAGGGTGAAGACCTCGCGCGGGAACCGGCCCGCGTCCTCCTCCTCGGCCGCCCGCGGCGCGATCTCCCGCTGTGCGATGTCGCGGACGAGCGCGACGAGCTGCCTGGACTCCTCGGTGGGCAGACGGCGTTCCACCGAATGCGGGGCACGGTCGGTCATGACGGCGCTCTCCTCCCTGTCGGGCGTTGCGGCGGTCGCGCGCGCGGGGTGTGGGCGGCGCCGCCGGGGGATTCCGGGCTCGGCCCGGAGAAGCACTGCTTGCTCAGCCGATGCCGATCTCCCGGATTACGAGAGTCACTGGTCAGCGGCTGCGGCGGCTTGAGTATGCCCGATCGGACGATATCCGTCACGGGTGGAAGGAGCGACTCGGCGGCGAACGGAGCGATCACCGAAATTGGTCCGAACCATTGACCCAACTGGTCTAGTCCATCTACGGTTCCACCGGAGTCGGCATTCCGCGTTCATGTCAACCCCGCGGATCGCCGATCGCACACCCCCACAACCGAGTTCCCTCCCCCACGAGGAGACGAAGATGTTCGGACCGCACACTCCCCTCGCCCGCCTCCGGGCGCTCGCCGCAGCCGCCTGTACCGTCGCCCTCGGCGCCACCCTGCTGGGTGCCGCGGGCACCGCGTCGGCCGGCCCGGCCCCCGCCACCACACGGGCCGCGGCCCCCGCACCCGCCGGGGCGACCCCCACCGCCGCCGGCGACAAGGTGGTCGGATATTTCACCAACTGGGGCGTATACCAGCGCAATTACCATGTGAGGAACATCGAGACCTCCGGCTCGGCCGACCGGCTCACGCACATCAACTACGCCTTCGGCAACGTCACCGGAGGCGCGTGCGCGATCGGCGACTCGTACGCCGACTACGAGAAGGCGTACACGGCCGACCAGTCGGTCGACGGCGTGGCGGACACCTGGGACCAGGAACTGCGCGGCAACTTCAACCAGTTGCGCAAGCTGAAGAAGCTGCACCCGGACCTCAAGGTCATCTGGTCGTTCGGCGGCTGGACCTGGTCCGGCGGCTTCGGCGAGGCCGCGAAGAACCCGGCCGCGTTCGCCGAGTCCTGCTACAACCTGGTGGAGGACCCCCGTTGGGCCGATGTCTTCGACGGCATCGACATCGACTGGGAGTACCCCAACGCCTGCGGCCTGACCTGCGACACCAGCGGACGTGACGCCTACGGCGACCTGCTGGGCGCGCTGCGCGCCAAGTTCGGCGCGAACAACCTGGTCACCTCGGCGATCTCCGCCGACGCCTCCGAGGGCGGCAAGCTCGACGCCGTCGACTACGGCGGCGCGGCGCAGTACGTCGACTGGTACAACCCGATGACGTACGACTTCTTCGGCGCCTGGGACGCGCAGGGCCCGACCGCCCCGCACTCCCCGCTGACCTCCTACAGCGGCATCCCGAAGGAGGGCTTCAACAGCGCGGCCGCCATCGACAAGCTGAAGGCGCAGGGCGTCCCCGCGTCGAAGCTGCTGCTCGGCATCGGCTTCTACGGCCGCGGCTGGACCGGTGTCACCCAGGACGCACCCGGCGGCACCGCCACCGGCGCGGCCCCCGGCACCTACGAGGCCGGCATCGAGGACTACAAGGTCCTCAAGAACAGCTGCCCGGCCACCGGCACGATCGCCGGTACGGCCTACGCGCACTGCGGCACCAACTGGTGGAGCTACGACACCCCGGCCACCATCGCCACCAAGATGACCTACAAGAACCAGCAGGGACTGGGCGGCACCTTCTTCTGGGAGCTCAGCGGTGACACCACCGACGGCGAGCTGATCAAGGCGATCGGCTGACCACCGCACGGGGAACGGGGCGGCGGGCCGGACGGCTCTCCGCCCCGTTTCGTCCGTCATACGGTGATCCGCGGAGGGTTCGACCGGACCTGGTTCACACGGCGTTCCCGCTCCGGCCGAAGGTTCCGCGCCTCGCTCCGGCATGATGGAGCCACACCCGTTCCGATCATGTGTTCCCCGGACCGCGGTGTGGCCCCGAGGAGGAGGATTCCGCTTGTCACGCCAGGTCCTGACGGTCTCTCCAGAGCTGTCCGACGGCTTTCGAACGATCGGGGAGGCGCTGGCCAGGGCGCGCAGCGGCGCCGTGATCAGCGTCCGTTCCGGCACCTACGCCGAGAGTCTGGTCATCACCGTCCCCGTCACCATCGCCGCCGAACAGTCCCGCGGCAGCGTCGAGATATGCCCGCCGCACGGCAGTGCCGTGGTGCTCCAGACCGAAGCCGTGATGCTCACCGATCTGGTGCTGCGCGGCCGCGACGAGGAACTGCCCGTGGTGGACGCCCCACGCGGCCAGATCGCGATGGACGGCTGCGACATCACCGGCGCCGCGTGGACCGCCCTGCTGGCCCGCGGCGCCGGTTCGGTGGCCCTGCGGGACTGCCGGGTGAGCAATCCGCGCGGCGCGGGTGTGGTGGTGACGTCGGCGGTGGAGAGTTCCGCCGAGTCCTGCACCGTCGAACACCTGGGCACCTCCGGTGTGGTGATCGGCGAACGCGGCCGGATCACGCTGCGGGGCTGCACCATCCGCGACGCCCGCGCCAACGGGGTGCTCGCCAACGGCGAGGGACAGGGTTCGGTCGAGGAGTGCGACATCTCCTCGACCGACAAGCCGTCCATCGCGCTGGAGGACCGGAGCACCACCCGGGTACTGCGGACCGTGGTCCACGACACGGCTGTCGGCATCCATCTCTCCTCGTCGGCCCGGACGGTGCTGGAGGACATCCGGGTGACCGGCACGACCGGGCCGGGAATCGTCCTGTCCGGCGGCACCGACCCGCTGCTGCGCCGATGCCGTACCGCCCGCACCAAGGGGCCCGGACTCCTCGTCTCCGACCGGGCGCGGGGGACCTTCGAGGACTGCTGGCTGGACTCGGCCGAGGACGCCGCGCTGCACGTCCGGGGCTCGTCGTCGCCGGTACTGATCGGGCTGACGGTCCGGGACTGCGCGCAGACGGGCGTGCTGCTGGAAGAGGAGTCGGTCGCCGAACTGGACCGCCTTGAGGTGCT
The DNA here is from genome assembly GCF_042885475.1 of Streptomyces sp. NPDC058051. NCBI lineage: Bacteria > Bacillati > Actinomycetota > Actinomycetes > Kitasatosporales > Streptomycetaceae > Streptomyces > Streptomyces sp. NPDC058051. Next base: position 494,787 of record NZ_JBHVRW010000002.1, on the reverse strand, counting down.
GGAAGCGGGCGGCACGGGCGTCCGGATACGCGGCGGCGCCAACCCGCTGGTGCGCAGGGCCAGGATCGGCGCCGCGAAAGGGCACGGGGTGGAGGTCGTCAAGGACGGCCGGGGCCGGCTGGAGGACTGCGAGATCGAACGCCCCGGTCAGGCCGGGGTCCGGGTCGCCGACGACGGCAACGTCTACGTCGGTGGGGGCGCCGTGCGCGGCGCCGCGCACGGCATGTCCGTCGCGGCGGGCGGCAGCGTCACCGTCCGCGACCTCGACGTCCAGGAGTCCACGGACACGGGGGTCCTGGTCGAGGAGGGCGGCGAACTGACCGCGACCCGGCTGCGGATCACGGCCGCGGCGGGCCACGGTGTTCTGCTGGCCCAGGGCGGCCGGGGCGCGTTCACCTCCTGCGAGGTCAGCGGTTCCGGCCGGGACGGCTTCCGGGTGGAGACCACGGCCGCGGTGTCGGTGGTCAACTGTGCCGCGCGGGACAACGAGGGCGGCGGTCTGGTGCAGGCCCTGCCGGGCGACCGGCTGGCGGTCGAGCAGCTGACCAGTTCGGGCAACGGCAAGCGGGACGCGTGGGGGCTCGGCGAGGCGGAGGGCACCGACCCGGCCGGGACGGGCGCCTTCGAGGGCGGTTCCGCGGCGGCGCGCGAGGACGGCCCGCTGGCCGAACTCGACGCGCTGATCGGCCTGGAGAACGTCAAGCACCAGGTGCGTACGCTGGTCAATCTGATCCAGCTCGCCCAGCGGCGCGCCCGCCTCGGGCTGCCGGCTCCGCCGATGAGCCGCCATCTGGTCTTCTCCGGGCCGCCCGGCACCGGCAAGACGACCGTGGCCCGGCTGTACGGGGCGATCCTCGCCGAGCTGGGCGCACTGCCCTCCGGTCATCTGGTGGAGGTCTCGCGCGCGGACCTGGTGGCGCAGATCGTCGGCGGTACCGCCATCAAGACCACCGAGACGTTCAAACGGGCGCTGGGCGGGGTGCTGTTCGTCGACGAGGCGTACAGCCTGCTGTCGGACGGGCGGGGCTCGGGCGCCGACTTCGGCCGTGAGGCCGTCGACACCCTGCTGAAGCTGATGGAGGACCACCGTGACGACGTCGTCGTGGTCGCCGCCGGCTACGCGGACGAGATGCGCGACTTCCTCGGCTCCAACCCGGGGCTGGCCTCACGTTTCTCCCGCACGGTCGAGTTCGAGAACTACGCGGTCCCCGAGCTGGTCGCGATCATCGAGAGCATGTGCGCCCATCACCGCTACGAGCTCGACGAGTCGACGCTCGCCGCGCTGGCCACGCACTTCGAACGGATGCCGAAGGACGCCGCTTTCGGCAACGGGCGTGCGGCCCGGCAGGTGTTCGAGGAGATGGTGGACCGTCAGGCGTACCGGCTGGCCGCGCTGCCCGACGCCGACGAGCACGACCTCACCCGGCTGCTGCCCGAGGACGTGGGCGAGGAGGCCGCGGCGGCCGGTCAGTCGGCCGACGGCGGGACGGAGAGCGACCCGCTGGCCCGGCTCGGAGACATGGTGGGCCTGGCCGCCGTCAAGCGTGATGTCACCGATCTGGTCAATCTGCTGGCCACCGCGAAGAAGCGGGTTGCGGCCGGACTGCCGGCGCCGCGGATCAGCCACCATCTGGTCTTCACGGGGCCGCCCGGCACCGGCAAGACCACGGTCGCCCGGCTCTACGGCGAACTGCTGAAGTCGCTCGGTGTGCTGCCGCGCGGCCAACTCGTCGAGGCGGCCAGGGCGGACCTGGTCGGACGGTACGTGGGCCACACCGCCCAGCTCACCCGCGAGGTGTTCGACCGGGCCCGGGGCGGGGTGCTGTTCGTCGACGAGGCGTACACCCTCACTCCCGAAGGGTCCTCGGGCAGCGGCGACTTCGGGCGCGAGGCGGTGGACACGCTGCTGAAGCTGATGGAGGACCACCGCGACGAGGTGGTGGTGATCGTCGCGGGCTACACCGATGAGATGGAGCGCTTCCTGACGTCCAACCCCGGTCTCTCCTCGCGGTTCTCCCGACGGGTGGAGTTCGCCGACTACTCCTCGGACGAACTCGTCACCATCGTGCGGGGGCACGCGGCCGCGTCCGGGTACGAGTGCGGTCCCGGTGCCGGTGCGGTGCTGCGGGAGTACTTCGACGCGCTGCCCAGGGACCGTTCGTTCGGCAACGCGCGACTGGCCCGGCAGGTCCTGGAGGGCATGATGACGCGCCAGGCGGGCCGGGTCAGCGCCATGGCGACGCCGGGTCTGGACGATCTGCGGCTGCTGCTCCCGGAGGACGTCGCACGCCCGCTGGCGGTGTCCGAGTGACGCCCGGCGCCGGTGCACGGGGAAGCCGGACGCGCCCCACCGGACGCGTTCTGGCCGCGGCGGCTCTCGCCATGGCTCTGGTGCCGGCGGCGGCCGGCCCGGCCGGCGCGGACGACGGCCAGAAGGTCAGTCTGCCGGTGATGCCCGCACGGCTCGAAGCCGGTGATCCGTGCACCGGCGGGTCGGACGCGCGGGCCACCGCGGTGCCGTGGGAGCAGCAGAACCTCCAGCTCGACCGCACCTGGGCGTTCGGCAGGGGCGCGGGGGTGAAGGTCGCCGTGGTGGACACCGGGGTCGCGGCCCGCGCCCCGGCGCTGGCCGGCCGGGTCTCGGCCGTGTCGGACGCCGGGGAGGACTGCGTCGGCCATGGCACGTTCGTGGCCGGACTGATCGCGGCGGCGCCCCTGAAGAACGTGCACGTGGCGGGGGTCGCCCAGGAGTCGCGGATCATCGCGGTACGGGGCACGGACGCGCGGGGGGCGGCGACCGCGGCCTCGGTCGCGGCCGGGATCCGGGCGGCCGTCGGCGCGGGGGCGAAGGTCATCCAGGTCTCCCCCGCACTGGCCTCCGGCTCGGCCGGGCTGAGTTCGGCCGTGAAGTACGCGGCCGCGCACGACGCGCTGATCGTGGCCGCCGCGACCCCCGACCCGGAGCGCTCGTCCGCCGGCCGGGAGCCCGAACCGGCGCGCGACTACTGGCCCGCTTCGGCTCCGGGGGTGCTCTCCGTCATCGACATGGACGTGCGGGGTACGCGTCCGGACGGTGCGCCGGCCACGTCGGGCGCGGATCTCGCGGCCCCGGGGGACGGCGTGGTGGGCATCGGGCCGCGCGGGAGCGGGCACTTCATCGGCTCGGGAGCGTCGTTCGCCGCCGCGTACGCGGCGGGCACGGCCGCGCTCGTACGATCGGCGCATCCGGAGCTCTCGGCCGCCGCGACGGCACAACGGCTGACCCGCACCGCCTACCCGGCGGACGTGCCACGGCTGGACCCGTACGCCGCCGTCACCTCCGTGCAGGATCCGGCGGAGCACACCCGGGCCGTGCGGGACGACTCCGTGGTGCTGCCGCCGGGCAACGGCAGCGGGGGCGCCACCCACAGGGCGCTGTGGATCGTGGTCGCGGGCGGCTCTCTGGCGCTGCTGGTCGCCTGGGCGGCGCTGGTCGCGCCCCGCGGCCGGGCGCGGGGCTGGCATCCCGCGGGCCGCCGTCGGGTGGCCGGTACACCGGGCGACTGAGCGGCGTCGGGAGACGACGGGCGTCCCGGGGCGTGACGCCCCGGGACGCCTGCCGCGCCCTCAGATCCTGTCGGGTGACCTCTGATCGGGCGGCCACGCCCTGGGGTGTCGGCCCGATCGAAGGTCACCCGACAGGCTCTCAGCCGTCGGCGTCCTCCGCCAGGGCGGTCTGCACGAGGGTGGCCTTCCGCCGGACGATGTACTGGGCGCGTCCGGGCGGCAGATTGCGCGGCTTCACGTTGCCGAACACATAGCCCTCCGACGGCGGGCAGGACAGCAGTATGCCCGGGGTGTTGGCCTCGTCCAGGCGGCGCAGCAACTGGTCGTTGAGGCCGCGGCCCGCCCCGGTCGCGGACCGTACCGCCACTACGTGCAGTCCGACCTCGTAGCCGAGCGCGAGGTGGTCCAGGAGCGGGGCGAACGGGTGGTCGTACGATCCGGTGCCGCCGACCATGTCGTAGTCGTCGACCAGGACGAACAGCCGGGGCCCCGACCACCAGTCGCACCGGCGCATCCGGGAGGGTGCGATGTCCGGTCCGGGGAGCCTGGTCTTGATGGCGCGGGCGGCGCCGCCGACCAGTTCGCGCAGGGAGTCGACCGCGACGACGTGCCCGAGGCGGTACTCCTCCGGTACGGCGTCGACGAGTTCCCGGCGGTAGTCGACGACCAGGATGCGGGCCTCGGCCGCGGTGTACCGCGCGGTGATGGCCCGCACCAGCAGACGCAGCAGATTCGTCTTGCCGCTCTCGCCGTCGCCGACGCCGATCAGGTGCGGGGTGCGTCCGAAGTCGTGCCAGACGGGCGAGAGGGTCTCCTCGTCCAGGCCGAGCGGGACGCGCAGCCCTTCGGTGCGCTCGGGTTCCGGGAGCCGGCCGGCCGGGAGGCGGTGCGGCAGCATCCGTACCGGTGGGGCCGGCGGCCCCTGCCAGTGCTCGGCGATCCGGCCGACCAGATCGGCGACGCCTTCGGCGAGGTCCTCGGCGCTGTCGCTGCCGTCGATGCGCGGCAGGGCGGTCAGGAAGTGGAGCTTGCCGTCCACGGTCAGGCCGCGCCCGGCGCCGCGCGGCACGGTGGCCGCCTTGCGGATGTCGATCATCGAGTCCATCGGGTCGCCCAGCTTGAGTTCGAGCCGGGTCAGGGACTGGTCGCGGACCTGTGCGGGCAGCTCGATCCAGCGGGCGGTGGTGACGACGAGGTGGACACCGTAGTTGAGGCCGCGGGAGGCGATCTGGTGGAAGGCGGGGATCAGCGAGTCGAAGTCCTGTTTGACGGTGGACCAGCCGTCGACGACCAGGAAGACGTCGCCGTGCGGTTCGTCCGGGAACTCCCCGGTGGCGCGGCGGCGCCGGTAGGAGGCCATCGAGTCGACGCCGCTGTCCTGGAAGAACTGTTCCCGTTCGTTGAGGACGGCGATGACCTCGGCCACCGTACGGCTGATCCGTTCGGTGTCGAGCCGTCCGGCGACACCGCCGACGTGCGGCAGCCCGGACAGCGCGGAGAGCGAGCCGCCGCCGAAGTCCAGGCAGTAGAACTGCACTTCGCGCGGGGTGTGGGTGAGGGCGAGCGCGCTGATCAGGGTCCGTACGGCGGTCGACTTGCCGCTCTGGGCACCGCCCGCGACGGCGACATGGCCGCCGGACGCGGAGAGATCCACGGTCAGCGGGTCGCGGCGCTGCTCGAACGGCATGTCCACCAGCCCCAGGGGCACCTTGAGCGTGCCGGGGCCCCGCGTGCCCGCGGGGGTGAGACCGCGGTCCGGGTCGGGCTGCGGGGACGGCAGCAGGAGGTCCAGGGCGGGCGGCAGGTCCAGCGGCGGCAGCCACACCTGGTGTGCGGGCGGTCCGGAGACCCGCAGCCGCTCCAGGGCGACGGACAGGAGCGTGTCGCCGTCGGCGGTCTCCTCCGCCGGGGCGGGCTCGGGGTCGGGGGTCCGGGCGGGGGCGCGGGGCACCACCCAGTCGGTGGTCCAGGGCATCACCTGACTGGCGACCCTGGCCTGGACGGCGGCTCCGCGCCGCTTGCGGTAGGGACCGGACACGTAGGCGGCCCGGAACCGGGTCAGTTCGTCGACGCCGCTCTTGAGGAAGCCGCTGCCGGGCTGGGACGGCAGTTGGTAGGCGTCGGGGACGCCGAGTACACCGCGTGACTCCATGGCGGAGAAGGTGCGCAGCCCCACACGGTAGGAGAGGTGGCTCTCCAGTTGGTGCATGCGGCCCTCGTCCAGGCGCTGGGAGGCGAGCAGCAGATGGACGCCGAGTGAGCGGCCGAGGCGGCCGATCATCACGAAGAGGTCCATGAACTCGCGGTGTGCGGAGAGCAGTTCGCTGAACTCGTCGACGACGACGAAGAGGCTGGGGAGCGGTTCCAGGTGTGCCCCGGCCGCCCGGGCCTTCTCGTACTCCAGGGCGGAGGTGTGGTTGCCGGCGCTGCGCAGCAGTTCCTGACGGCGTACGAGTTCACCGTGCAGGGCGTCCTGCATGCGTTCCACGAGGGCGACTTCGTCGGCCAGGTTGGTGATCACCGCGGAGGTGTGGGGCAGTTCGTCGAGGCCGAGGAAGGTGGCGCCGCCCTTGAAGTCCACCAGAATGAAGTTGAGTGTTTCGGAGGAGTTCGTGAGGGCGAGGCCGAGGACGAGGGTGCGCAGCAGTTCGCTCTTGCCGGAGCCGGTGGCACCGATCAGCATGCCGTGCGGGCCCATGCCGCCCTGTGCGGACTCCTTGATGTCCAGCTCCACCGGGATTCCGTCGGCGCCGACGGCGACCGGGACACGGAGCCGGGCGGCGCCGGTGGAACGTGCCCAGAGGGTGGCCGGGTCGTGCCGGTGCAGATCGGGAATGCCCAGCAGGGTGGTGAGTTCGACGTCGGTGTCGAGCGGCTGGGCGGCGTCCGACGACAGGCTCATCCGGTACGGGGCGAGCAGCCGGGCCAGCGCTTCGGCGGAGCCGGGGCCCATGGCGTCGGGGCGGCCGAGGAGCGTGGTCTGCTCCTTGCGGCTGCGGTCGGTCCGGACGAGGCGCAGGCTGTCGGGGCGGACGTCGAGGCGCAGGGTGGTGCGCCCGGGGCGCCAGTTCAGGGCGCCGGACAGATCGAGTACGACGACATTGCGCAGACCGGGGCCGTCCAGGCGGTGGCCGACGGGGACGGTGGTTCCGTCGACGACGATCACGGTGAACGGTTCGTCGCGGCCGGGAACGGCCTCGGGGTCGAAGGCGGGCCGCTCGGAGAATTCGGCGCCGAGGAGGTCCTCCAGGTCACGGAAGGCGGACGCGACGAGCCGCGACGGTCCCGCGCCGTCCTGTTCCTGGGAGTGCTGGCTGTGCGGGAGCCATTTGACCCACTCCCATTCGGCACGCCGTTCGTCGGCGACGCACAGGGCGATCCAGAGCTCCTCCGGCGGATGGAAGAAGGCCAGTTGGGACAGGACCGCACGGACGGTGTCCCGTACGGCCTTGTCGTCGCCCCGGAACAGGATCCGGGTCCAGGACCGCAGATAGAGTCCCGTGGGCTGCTCGGGAACCACTCCGTACGCCTTGATGAAGCGGCGCAGTGCGTGGGCGCAGAGCGGTTCGAGGTCCTCGACCGGCTTGGTGGCGGCCGGAGTGAGGCGCAGCCCGAGCTGCTGGTCGCCGACGGCTATCCGTACCTCGGCGAAGTCGTCGTCGGCGACCCGGCGTTCCCAGAGCCGGGTGGAGCGGACCATGGTGCGCAGCGTCCTGGGCTCGGGGTGCCGCCAGGCGAGGGCCTGCTGCTGGTCGGCGACGGCCTCGTGGACACGCCGCCGGATCTGCGCCAGATAGCGCAGGTAGTCGCGGCGCTCGCCGCGCAGCCGCTGCTTGCGCTCGCCGCCCTTGCGCATCACCTGGCCGACGAGCATGGCGGCCGACGCGGTGACCATCATGCCGAGCGCCAGGTACGTGAAGACGCTGTTGCCGCCGCCCGGACGCATGAACATCAGCATCATGGACACCGACATCATGGCCATCGGCAGGTAGGTCCAGATCGCCGAGGAGTCGGGAACGGTCTCCGGCAGGGTCGGTGGCTCCTGGAGGTTCAGCTCTCCTTCGGGCATGTCCGGGCCGCGGCGGCGGGCTGGGCGGCGGAAGAGAACCACACTCAACGAACAGACTCCTTCGACGACGGCGACGGAAGACCGCGGGTGGCGGCGACTGCCCGCCGTGACGGGTGGACCCGCCCGGCACGGACACACACCGGGCCGAGGGACGCACAAGCCGGACGGTTCCGGACCAACAGGGACTGACACGTGATCCGTTGACGACGGCCCGGATGATGATCAGTAGTCTGCATCCGATCGTCGGACGCGTCCACGTCGCATCCGACACGTCCCGAGAACGCGAGCCCTCACCGTGACCGACAGTTCCGTGGCGGGCCTGTGCCGCCTCACCATACGTGCCCCCGAAAAGACCATCGACCTCGCGGCACCCGCCGATGTGCCGGTGGCCGACCTCCTTCCCACCGTGCTGCGTTACGCGGGTGCGGAACTGGAGGAGACCGGCCTGGACCACAGCGGCTGGGTGCTGCAACGGCTGGGCGGCCCGGCCCTGGACGACGAGGGAACCCTGGAGACCCTCGACCTCAAGGACGGTGAGGTGCTGTATCTGCGCCCGCACACCGACGCCCTTCCCGAGGTGCGGCTGGACGATCTGGTCGACGGCATCGCCAGTGTGGTGCGCGACCGGCTGCACGGCTGGAGCGCCGACTCCAGCAGGCTGCTGCTGCGCGCCCTGTGTGTACTGACGCTGGTGGCCGGACTCGCCCTGCTGGCCTGGCCCGGCGGCCCGGTCGGCACGCGCGCGGCGGGGGCGGGCGCGGTGGGTGCGCTGTTGCTCGCGGGGGCGGCTTCGGCGAGCCGCGCGGTGGGGGACGCGGCCGCCGCCGCGGTGCTCGGTTCGCTGGCGAGTCCGTACCTGGCGCTGGCGGGCTGGCTGCTGCCGGGCGGCGACCTGAGCGGTCCCGATGTGCATCAGGTGCTCGGTGCCCGGTTGTTGGCCGCCGGGGCCGCCGGGGCGGGCGGTGCGGTGCTGGGGCTTGCCCTCGTCGCGGTGTATGTCCCGTTCTTCCTGGCGACGGCGGTGTTCTGGTGCGCCGTCGCGGTGGGCGGGGCGCTGGCGGGTCCTGCGGATCTGATGATGGACGGCGCCGCGACCGTGCTCGCCGCGCTGGCGGTGGTGCTGGGCGGCTTCGTACCGGCTCTGGCCTTCAAGCTGGCGGGGATGCGGATGCCCGCGCTGCCGACCAACCCGCAGCAGTTGCAGGAGGGCATCGACCCGTACGCCGGTGGTGAGGTGACCACCCGTACCGAGCTGGCGGGCGGCTGGATGACCGCGCTGTACGGAGCGGCGGGCGCCGTCTGCGCGGTCTGCCTCCTGGTGCTGGCCGACGACCCGAACCTGCCGGAGACCCTGACCGCTTCGGTGCTGTCGCTGCTCCTGCTGCTGCACGGGCGTGGCCTGGTCAACGTGGGGCAGCGCCTCGCCCTTCTGGTGCCGGGGGTCTGGGGTGCGGTGCTGCTGGTCGCGGCGCTGGCGGTGTCCCTGGCACCGGATGAGCGACCACTGCTGGTGGCGGGGCTCGTCGCGGCGACCGCGGTGCTGGCGATCGTGTCCTGGACGGTGCCCGGGCGCCGTCTGCTGCCGTACTGGGGTCGCGCGGCCGAGCTGCTGCACTCGGCGCTGGCGATCGGTCTGCTGCCGCTCGTGCTCTGGGTGCTCGGTGTCTTCGCCGCGCTCCGGGCGATCAACGGCTGACCCGGAAGGTATCCGACATGCAGTCCAAGCGTGACCAAGTCCAGGCCCACACCTTCGTGATGGGCCGGCTGACCTCGGGGATGCTGCTCGCCGAGCCGGACGCCCCGGAGAGCCCGCTGGGGCGGACCACTCGCGGGATGGTGATCGGCGTGGTGATCGCCGCGCTGGTGGCGGCCGGTTCGCTCGTGTACGGCTTCGTGTCCCCCGGCGGCAACGACGCGTGGCGGGCCTCGGGAACCCTCGTGGTGAACCGGGAGACGGGGGCCCGTTACGTGTACGTGGGGGGCCGGCTGCGTCCGGTGCGCAATTACGCCTCCGCGCTGCTGGTGGGCGAGGGGAAGCTGAAGTCCGAGGACGTGAGCACGGCGTCGTTGAAGGGCACGGCGGTGGGTGCCCCGGTCGGGATACCCGGCGCCCCCGACTCCGTACCGGGCGTGAAGGACCTGGAGACGGACCCGTGGCAGGTCTGCTCGGTCCTCGCGTCGGAGGCGGATACGGGAGGGGCGGGGGGTTCCGGGGGTTCGGAAGGTTCCGGGGGTTCGGAAGGTGCCGGGGGTTCGGGAAGTGCCGGGGGCTCCGGCGGCTCTGGAGGTTCCGGCGGCTCTGGAGGTGCGTTCACGGCGCTCGTGACCGGTGCGCCGGTGGCCGGGCGCGGGCTGGGCGCGGGGCAGGGCCTGGTGGTGTCGGGTCCGGACCGGGCGCGGTATCTCGTCTGGCAGGGCAGCAGGATGAGGCTGGACCGCAGCGCCGGAGCCGCGGTCTCGCTGGGGTACGGGGCGGTGACGCCCCGGCCGGTGTCTGCCGCGTTCCTCGACGCGCTGGTGCAGGGTCCGGATCTGGTGCCGCCCGCGGTGCCCGGACGGGGAGACCCGGGGCCCTCGTTGGGCGGGCATCCGTCGAAGCTGGGGCAGGTGTTCCAGTCGCACACGCCGGGGGCGGCTCGCCAGTACTACCTGCTGCGCAAGGAGGGTCTGGTGCCGTTGACGGAGACCGGGGCCGCTCTGGCACTCGGTGACGCCGCGACCAAGGACTCCGCGTACGGCGGTGCGGCGCCCGCGGCGGCGGTGATCGGCGCGGCCGAGGTGAAGGCACGTCTGGCACCCGGTGCGGAGGGCAGCGAGCCCGCGCCGGCCGGGCTGCCCCGGACGCCCCCGCGCGCCGAGGCCGTGCCCGCGGGCTGGGCGGCCTGTGCGCGGGTGCGGCCCGACCACGGTGACGGCACACAGGTGACCGGTGCGCTGGTCCCGCTGAGCGCGCTCCCTCCGGCCGCCGAGGCGGCGCCCGACGAGAGCACCCCCGCCTGTCTGCTGGTGGACGCGACCGTCGTACGCCCGGGGCACGGCTCGCTGGTGAAGGCGCTGGGCGCGGGTGGTACGGATGTCGGCGCCACCACCTACTTCGTCGCCGACAACGGGGTGAAGTACCGGCTTCTGTCCCAGACGGCACAGAAGGCCCTGGGGTACGACGGCGCCCCCGTACAGGCGCTCCCGTCCCCTCTCCTGGCGATGCTGCCGTCCGGACCCGATCTGAGCACCGAGGCAGCCGCGGCGGGACGGGCCGTGGGGACGACCGCGCCGTCGTGCCCGCGGCCGGCACGCGGCTGAAGCCACCGACCGGCCAACGGAACATTTCCTTTGAGTAAAAGAAGTTGATGGATCCTCAGGAAAAGCTCAGATGCCTCCGGGGATCATTGAGTACACCACGGATCTGATCATAAGATCGCAGCCATCCAGCACGTGAGGCAGGGAGACACCGTGGCAGACGCAGGCGCGCAGGCAGGGCCGGGCGGCAACCTCCAGCAGTCGAGCGAGAGCTCGACCCGGAACGGGATCCAGGCCCTTGAGGCCGCCTACAGCGGGATCCTGAAGTCCCGTCAGGATGTCGACGACACCCGCAACAACCTCAGCAAGGGCTACCAGGGCAGCGACGGCGGCCAGTACGGGGCCCTGCTGAAGCAGTGGGACGACCAGGTCAACATCATCCTGCGGAACCTGGAGGACATGGTCGAGAAGCTCAACACGAGCCTGGTGGAGCACGGCAAGACCCAGGGAGCGTCCAACGACGCCATCAACCAGGCGTACAGCGCCTCGCAGAAGGCGTTCGACGACCTGATGGCGTAGTCCGGCCGACCAGGACGACACCAACCCGTCGTTCCTGTACTACGCCAGTCCTTCCCGTAGGCCGGTGGTTCCCGTTGTGCGCCGGTCGTCCCCTTTGGCCGGTCGTTCCGTCGTAAGCCGGTCGTTCCCGTCCGCCGGTTGTCCGGCACCCTCGTCGCCACCGGCGGCGAGGCACCTTCCCAGGCAGCGAAGCGAGGCTCCCGATGTCCGAAAACCTGACCGACGGTTACATCCTGGTCGATTACGGCCACATGAACAACGCGGGCGACGACATGGTCCGCCAGACCCAGGCCATCGCCCGGACCCTCTCGTCGCTGGAGGCGGAGCTCGCCGAGCTGCGCAAGACGTGGTACGGCTCCGATGCCGACGTCTACCGGCAGAAGCAGGCCGCGTGGGACCAGGCCGTCAAGAACATGGAAACGCTGCTCAGCTCCCATGCGGCCCTGCTGTCCGACATCTCGGGCAACTACAAGTACAGCGAGAACTCGCTGTCGCAGATGTGGTCCGAGATCTCCATCGGCCGCTGAGCGGACGATCCCGATGGCTGATCTGACGCATCTCGACGGCAAGACTCTCCAGGCCTTCACCGACCACGACATCGCCGATTTCCTGAAGGATCTGCTGGACATCCGGAAGGACTCCCCGGTCGGCGTCAAGTCGCTCAAGACCATCCTGGACAACGTCCCCGACGCGGGGCACCTCAAGCAGAACCAGGTGCTGGCCATCGGCCTGATGGCCGCCGACGACACCGTGCACGGCAAGTCCCTGATCGACGCCGTCCAGAAGGCGGCGGGGTCGATCGACGACATCCTGCTGAGTCAGCACACGCTGTTCACCGACATCTCCAAGGACCTCCAGGAGACCATCACGACGCTGCTGGAGACCCAGGGCAAGAGCCTCGACTCGATCGACGGCGCGGCCTTGCTGGACATCTTCGCGGATGTCGACAAGGAGCTGCCGGGCACCAAGACCGGCGCCTGACGCTCTCCGCCCTTCCCCCCGTCGTCCCTCTCGCTCTCCTGCTCGCCGCGGGACGTCCCGGATCCGGTCGCCGCTCACCCGGTGCCGCGCCCCGGGGCGTCCTGCTGTCTCCGGTCCACCACCGGCCCCGTTCTCTCACCTCGGAGCGTTTCCCATGCCCGACCCCACCAATGACGCCGACGACTACTGGGGGCAGGCTGTCAAGCTGTTCACGGGATATCCGATGCCGGCCCGGTCGACTCTGTTCAAGGGGCTGATGACCGATCAGAACATCCCGCTGTTCCGGATGAGCATCGACGAGATCGGCGTCCAGGCCGTGGTGGACGCGGCGGAGCAGGGAGCGAAGCACACCGGCGGGCAGGACTACGACCTGTACTTCTACTCGAACGCGGGCGGCAGCGTGAAGATGTATCACGCGCGGATCGTGTTCATCGGTATTCCCATGGGCGAGAACGGCCGTGGCCGCCTTCTCGACGCGAACGAGTACTTCGCCTGGACCACGTTCAACGGCACGCAGAAGGACAGCAGCGGCAAGCTGAACGGATTCGACTACGGCCCGCTGGGCCAGTTCATGGGCGGCCCGAAGGCGGCCCTCGACGCGCTGATCGACGGCGGGACGACCCGCAATCTGTCGTACAACGGGGCCTCGGTGAAGGACGCCGACTCCGTCGACGCGGACTCCTTCCGGCGGACGGCCGACGCGTTCGACAGGGCCGCCCAGTTCTTCGTGGACCACGCCAAGATCCTCGCCGCCTGGGAGAAGTCGTTGGGCGGGGACGAAGCCGCCTGGCGGGGGCAGGCGGCCGGCCTCTTCCAGAAGCTGCTGCAGCAGTTGCGGAAGAACTACGACAGTTATGTGGAGCAGCAAGGGGCCGGCAAGACGCTGGCGCAGGTCCCCAACACCGCGTACACACCCAAGTCCCACTACGCGGATCACCTGATGCGGGCGCAGCAGAATCTGCTGGACCAGGCGAAGAACCTACGAGAGGCCTGGGGCACCTGGATACAGAGCCACGGGCACGACCCGCATTTCCACCTGGTGATGGCGCTCGACGACATCCTGAACTGGCTCAAACTGCACAACTTTCCCTTCATCGAGTCGTCCCCGGGCTACGGCGAGAACGCGGTCACGACGTTCTCGACAAAAGCCGGCTTCCAGGAACCGCATCCGGAATACGGAAACCTGGTCAACGTCGAATCCTGGGTGAAGGTCGGCCAGAAGGCCGTCGACTCGTGGAACCAGTTCATCGAGACGGGCACCTTCGCCGTGCCCACGTCCGAACCAGCCATGAGTCCCCCGATCGAGACCACGGCGCAGCAGGTGATCGCGACCCTCAACGCGTCCTGGGCCGATGCCGCCACCCCGTTCGAGACGCCGGTCACCACCAAGTACACGAGCTCGCTGTCCGAGTTCTACAACAAGGACCAGACCCAGATCGCGCAGGAGGCGGCGAAGAAGAACAGCGAGGATCTCAACAATTCGCTGAAGAATCTCAACGATGGAATCGAAAACATGGGCAAGGGCCTCGACGATTCCCTGAACGATGTCACCGAGAGTCTCAATGGCGATGGCCCGAACGGCCTCGACGACATCCTCGACGACCCCACGAAGGAACTGCTGAACGATCCGGCCGGCGAAACGAGCACGGGGCCCGGTGGGGGCGTCACCACGGACCTCAATCCGGGCCTCACCACGGACCTCGGCGGCGATTCGACACAGACGAATCCCAACAGTGTGCTGCCGCCGTCCCTGCTCAATCCCGGCGGTGGTACCGGCGTGAACGCGGGCGGCGGGACCGTCGCGCTCAACAAGGACGGCACCATCAGCCTGCCGAACTCGACCGGCGGCACGACGACGTACAACCCGAAGACGGGTGCGCTCACCACTGTCGGTCCGGACGGCAAGCCGACTGTGCGGACGCTCAACCCGGGTCAGAGCGTGACCGACGAGGACGGCAACGTCATCAGCCGTCGTGAGGACGGCACGCTCGCGATCACGCGTCCGGACGGCTCCCAGCAGGTGATCGATCCCGGGACCGGGAAGGTCACCACGACCGACGCGAACGGTCACACGACCGTGTCCGACCTCAACCCGGATACCGGGCTTGAGCGACTGACCGCGTACGACGATCTCCGGCAGGACCTGAACCGGGACCTCGGCAGCGCCCTGGACCTGAACGGGCAGTCGTCCCTCACCACGCCGACCGGCTCCGTCACGCACGACCTGAACGACACCGCGTACGGGGGTGGCGGGTCCGTGGGATCGTCCGGTTCGCAGGGGACGAGCGACTACGAGGAGTACGACAGCACGTTCCAGCCCGGTGGCACCTTGGGCGGGCCGCGCGATGTCACGACGGGCACCGGAGCGGCCACCACCGACGGGACCGACGCCGCGTCCGGTTCCGCCGGTGGCGGCGTACCGCTCAACTCGATGCCCATGGGTGGCGGGATGGGCGGCATGGGAGGGATGAGTGGCGGCGGGCAGAACGGCTCGTCGTCCGGCGAGCGGGTCCGCAACGTCCTGACCGAGAGCGGCAGCACGGGTGCGCGCGGCAGGAATGCCCGGCCGTCCGGCGGGCGCCGCGGCACCGAGGAGGACCGGTCGGCCCGACGCGGCACCACGGCCACCACCTCGTCCGGCGCCCCGGTACCCGCCGGTGGTGCGCAGGGCGACCGGGTCACCACCGGCGGGCGTGACCGCGTGCACTGGGTCGCCGAGGACGAGGACGTGTGGGGCACCGAGGACGGCGGCACTCCCGCGGTGATCGGACGATGAGCGGGGCGACGGCCGGAGCACCGGACGACACCGGGCGCGGCGAGGTGTCCCCTTACGCGCGTTCGGTGGAGGCGCGGCTCGCCCAGGCGATGGCGGAACTGGAGGCCACCCAGAACGCGGCGGCCGCGGCAGACGCCGAACTGCGTCGGACGTCTCGCACCGTGCGGTCGGACGACCGGTCGGTGGAGGTCACCGTCGGCCCTCAGGGCGAGCTGACCGATCTCCGGTTCCTGGACGGCAAGTACCGCACGATGGCACCCGCCGAGCTGGCCGGTTCCGTCCTCGGTGCGTTCGGCCGGGCCCGTACGGAGATCGCCCGGGAGGTGATGCAGGCCCTGGAGCCGCTCACCCGGCCGAGCACCTCCGTGCCGGAGCTCACCGGCGTGGACATCGACTGGGCGAAGGTCTTCGGTCCCGAGGTTCTGGAGGAACCCGACGACCGGGCCGGACGGGACGCGGGGCGCCGGCTCCGCGACGAGATCGACGAGGACCAGGAGGACTGAACAGCTCATGGGTGACGCCTACTTCGCCGAACCGGCCCGTATCCAGGCCGGTCTACTCCAGATGCACCAGATCAGCTCATCGGTCGAGGGCATGGTCGACGACTTCCTCTCCGAGGTGAAGGTGACCATGGGCTGGCCGGGCCTGGACGACAGCTTCGCCCAGGAGGTCAAGCCGCAGGAGCGCAAGGAACGCGAATCGAGCAGCACGGCGGCGACCGCCCTCTCGGAGGCGGTGGCGGGCGTGGTGCACGGCACGACGGTCAACCTGCGTGAGATCCAGACGAACCAGAACAACATCCTGGACGCCATCCAGGACCACAGGAACAAGACCGGCAACGGCCGCAGGCACTGAACACGAGGAGTACCGGCCCACTATGTCGATCAAGGCGTCGCCCGAGCTGAACAATCTGCTGTTCGTCCTCATCGGCGAACGGCTGCTCCAGGCGGACGAGGATCTGGCGTACGCGAGCCGGCGGCCCTACCACCGGCTGGGCGAGCGGATGTCCCAGTTGTCCACGGACATCGAGCGGTCGGTCCTGGGCATCAGCAGGTCGCTGCCGCCGGAGGTCGGCAGCAACTACCTCAAGTCGATGAAACTCTTCATCGACAACGGTGGCACGAACCATCTCAACGAGTTCTCCGACCAGCTCAGGACCATCGGCAACGGGCGCACCGACACGTCGATGAACATCACCGAGTCCAAGTGGCAGATCATTGCCGAGCTGATCAGGCTGCTCATCGAGCTGACCATCATCTTCGTGATGTCCTTCTTCACCGCGGGAGCGTCCGCGAGCGATGCCGCCGTGGCGAAGGCCCGCAGCCGCGTGGCCGTCCTCACCGTCCTCGACCAGCTCCTGAAGCGTACGCACCTGATGCCGACCGTGAGCCAGGCGCTTGAGGAGGCGTTCACGACGTTCGCCGTGCGGCTCGCCATGATGGCGGCCGGCCCCGACGGGCGGCGTCCCAAGGGGTTCGACTGGAAAGCCATCGTGCAGGACGGCATCATCGGTGGCTTCGGAGGACTGTTCCACGGGGGCCTTTCGTCCGGCTTCGACAAGATCCTCAAGAACTTCACGAGTCCGGCCAAGAACATCGCGGGCGACATCACCTCGAAAGCGATCAGGCCGTCCAGCTTCTCGGTGAAGAACCTGGGCAACACCACGCTGAACGACGCCAAGTCGTTCCTGGTGTCGGGTGGTTCGGAGACCCTCGCGGAGTTCGTGGGGGGCGGGCTCACGACCGGGAACTGGACCACGACCTGGGACACGTTCCTCGGTTCCGGCATCAGCAGCAAGGCCGAATCGGCGCTCAGCCACGCCGCGTCGAAGCCCGGAACCTGGGCGAAGAACAACTTCGCCGACGTGCAGGTGAACACATCGAGCCGTGTCGATGCGAACGCGCCGGAAACGGTCTCGGAAACCAGCACGGAACCCGCGACGAACCCGGAGACCGGCACGACCAAAACGCCGGCGGGACCGCTGGGATCGACGGGACCGGCGGGACCGCTGGGATCGACGGGACCGGCCCCTGCGAAGAACGTCAGCACCTCCAGCAACGGCGACGAGCACACGACGCTCGCGAACAGCACTGACGATACGGACGGCCGCAACGGCAACGACGGCAGCCACGAAGACGCGATCGGGAAGAGCCCTCAGCCTCCCGTCGAGCGGACGCTCCCCCCGACGTCGACCAGTGCGCATTCCGTCCCGTCCCCCACGCCCAACGCCCTCCGGGCGGACAGCACCGAGACGGATGTCGAGACCCGATCGAATGCCGAGGCCGATCCCGACAACGACACCGAACCCAGCACCGGGCTTCTGACCGAGAACGGCTCCTCGGACACCGGTCCCCCGCTCCCCGCGACGAATGCCCAGCCCGCGCCGCAGCACACGAAGGTGCCCGAACACCAGCTGTGGAAGGACTTCCTGAGCGCACCCGACGACCAGGCGCAGCAGATTCTCGCCGACATCGCCGACCACCGTCGGGGCGACGTCCCGACACAGGAGGAGATCACCCTTCGCAGCGAGGTGTACCAGCAGCTCAACGCCGTCGAAGGCGGCATCACGATCGTCATCGACGATGCGGCCAACTTCGGTCACCAGGCCGCCGCCACGATGCTCATGGACTCCCTGGACGAGCTCGGCTACGGCGGCCCCATCACCGCCATCGCGCCCGGCAACGTCCAGGACAAGTTGAAGCTGCTGCTCAGCGACGAGTTGAGGGCCCGCGTCACCTGGCAGACGCATACGTTCGACCCGGAGAACCCGGTGGCCGATCCACGGGCGTCGGGGGGTACCGGAGCTCAGGGACTGGTCCTGGTCGCGGCCAGTGACCGGCTCGACGCAGACAGCACGGCGGCGACCCAGTTCCTCGACTTCCTGGGCACGGACCGGGCGATCGTGCTCAAGCCCTACGCCTGGAACGATTCGCACCGCTACCTGTACAGCAGACAGGCCGCCGGCTTCGACGCCCAGGTCACCGACCTGGAGAGCAGCCCCACGTCCGAGGACGACGCCATCGCGTCCGGTGCTCTGTTCAACTTCCACACTCCCGTGCTCGGTCTCGACGCGCTCGCAACCCTCATCGACCACCGGGTCACCGACCGCGCCGTCGCCTCCGGGCTCAAGGCGGTCGCTCAGGCCGTTCACCGCCATGACACCGAGGTCATGCCGGTCTACGGTCTGCACAATGTGGACGATCCGGGGCGGGTCTCGGCGCTCAGCACCCTGGCCTCCGGCATCCATCAGGCCGGGATCGGCAAGCCGTCCGTGATCCTGTCGTTCGGCCGCACCACCGTCGACCACGCCCCCGCGTACACCGAGACCTGGCTGCACCGGACCCGGCTGACCGCCGATGATCTGGAGGAGCAGCTCGGACGTCTGGACCCGGGCGATGTCCTCATCGTGCAGTGCGACAACATTCCGCAGGACGTGTTCCGGCAGCTCTTCCAACTCGGCACGCTTCCGGCGGTACTGGAGGGCGCCAACACCACGAATCTGATGCAACTCGTGGGCCGTCCGTACTTCTCCGCCCTGACCAACCACACGCCCTACGACAGTCTCGATCCGATCGCCGTGAATCACCTGAAGCAGGTGACCAGAGCCATCACGTGGCCGAGCGCATGGGGGCGGAAGGCACAGCGGCTGACGGACGAGGCGTCCTCGACCGCGTGGAGCGGGTTCCAGAACGTAGGCATGGCGCAGTCCGTGCTGTCCGCTCTGCCCCGGTCCGAGAATGGTCGAGGTCTGACGAGGAGCGAGGTGGATCGCCTCACAGCCGCAGGCGTTCTGACGACCGATCAGCTTCGCGTCGTCCTCGGCCACAGCCAGTCACTTGAGGCGGTGATCTCGGACAAGTGGTACATCGGTCAGAGAACAGAGATCACGGAGGAGCAGCTCAACACGCTGCAGACCCGGCTGGAGACCATCCGCGCACAGCATCTCTCCGAGGTGCGCACGCTGATGGACACCCAATCCGTCATCCCGGAACAGGGCGCGACCGAGGTCGTCGCGGAGGCCATCCGTGAACTGACGGATCCCGGCTCCAGACTCCACACCTACTTCACGGCCCTGCGTGCCAAGGCGAACGACCCGCGCAACGACCAGACACTGCAGGCTCTCCGCCGCGTCCTCACCGTCCTTCCTCCCCTCCCCCGAACCACGTCACGCGTCGAGTACCGGAACCCGGACGAGGATTCGCAGGGCAGCCGCGAAACGCCCGTGCCCCGGTGGCAGACGGACTGGTTCACGGTGGACGAGTCCGACAGCGACACCGCCGACCACGTCGACGGTCACATCGACAGGGAGGACGACAGCGAGGACGACAGCGACAACGAGGGCGACAGGGCTCGCAACCGGTTCCCGTCCTCACAAAGCATCTCCACATCCAGCCGCTCGTCGAGTTCCGAATCCACCCGGTCGACGACCGGGAAGGTGGACGAGAACCACGGTGTCAGCGAGAACACAGCAGCGAACGAGGAATCGGGACCTGCCGAAACGACGACGAACCCCGCCTCCGACCTCACTGAGCCCATCGAGGACACCAACACCGACCACAACAACGACGACCAGGACGACGACCACAACGACAACGACTCCCTCGACGGCATCAACTTCTTCAGCTCCGACGACGAATCCGACACCCCATCGGACGAGAACCCTTCCCCGGCCCCCGAACCGCCCGTGCCCAGCACCTCTGCCGCACCGCAACGCCTCCTGCTCCGGTCCGCCCGCTCGTTCGAGGCCCCAGCAGTCGACGCGGACGACCTCGTCCAGCAGTCGGTGGGCGGCGGCGCCACCGGCTCGTCGCTCTTCGCCTCGTACACGCAGTCGGACTGGTCACAGCGGAGCGAGCGCTTCCGTACCGTGGCGGACACGACGACGTTCCAGGACCACCACCACAGCGAACAGTCTCTTTACCGCACACCCCGCCAAGTGCCCTGGGACGGCCAGAGAGTGTCCATCTTCGCCGCGCACGGCTCTCCCACCCGGGTGATCGTGACGCGTGACGACGACACCGCGGTGGAGATCAGCGGCCGGGAACTGGGCCGCTATCTGAACCACTCCGGCGATCCCGGGTCGCAGGACCGGCCCATCGTGCTGTACGCCTGCTCCACCGGTGCCTCACCCACGCACGGTGGATTGTCCGTCGCCCAGCATGTTGCCAATGTGACGCGTCGACCGGTGTACGCGCCGAGCACCACCACGGGCACGGCGATCGACTCCGAGCAGCAGGTGCGCCCGGTCCTCTTCCGTGACAGTGACAACACCCCCGGACAGTGGATGCTGTTCGTCCCGGAGCCGATGGGTGAGGAACTGGACGAACTCACCCGCACAGCAGGGCTGCACACCACCTCGGACGCCCCGGGACCATGGGACACCAGCAGAACACTCCAGTTGGTCCGAACCCTGCGCAACGTCTTCGGCCCCGGGATCGAGCAGTCCCCCGATCACGCCTCGTTGCTCGCCGCGCTCGGCGCACTGGACAGTGAGCGGTTCACCGGGGACGAGGCGGTCTGGGGCCCGTACGGTGACTCGCGCATGACGGCCGACCTGCTGCGACGCATCGCCCTGGGGCTGGAAGGAACGGACGCGCCCGGCCTGGCGCGGTACTCCGCGCTGTTCGACCGCGTCGTCACGGCGTCGAGCGAGCGGACCACGGCGCCGCCCCAGGAAGCCGCGCTGTCACCGGCCCACCACGTCACCCGAGAAGCGTCGCCACCGTCGCAACCATCGACGCAGCGGCAGGAGCAGGAGCCGGAGCAGCAGAACGAGCACCAGAACGAACAGGACAACGCGCAGACGCAGCAGGTAACGGCGCAGAGCCCGGTTCCGCCCACCAACGAAGTCCCGCTCGTGGTGGCGCAGCTCGACAACCAGCGGCCCGCCACCGTGGACGCGGCCATGCAACCGGCGCCGCCCGAAGGCGCCGTCCAGCAGTTCCCGGGCGGTCAGCACCTGCCCACCTACGTCACCGGCGACGGCGAGAACCCCCACTCGGGCTTCACTTACGGTCAGAGCCAGGTGGTCCAGCGGGGCATCAACGACGTGATCGACCAGATCTCCGCGTCGAACCTGCCCGTACCCGACCTGCGTGCGAGCTCCGACAAGAAGAATCCGCTCGCCGAACTGGAGCAGGCGCTGAACCAGACCCCCCACCTGTTCCACGGGGACGGCTGGATCTCCACCCCGTTCAAGGACACCAAGGGACGGCTGCGCCAACTGCGGGTCTTCCAAAGACCGCAGGGTCCGTGGTCCATGCTCACCAACGAGCAGGGAGAGCCGCTCACGCTCGATCCGGTGAAGGTGGATCAGATCCACCGCAGCCAGATCACCTCCGGTACGTCCGAAACCTCGAATTCCACTCGGCAGTTCGGCCTCTCGGCCCCCCTGGGTCCGCCCGGCGGGCCCGTGTCCGCGTTCGGACGGGTGGGCCTCTCGCTGGGCTTCATGAAGTCCGTCGACTTCAATCTCCAGGACCAGACCCTGAGCCAGGTGGAGACTCGGCACTCCGACGCCTCGCACCTGTATCTGGGCGATGTGATGTACACGGTCGAGCTGACGGACGCGGCTCCCGAACAGCGGGGCGTGCTGGAGCGCATAGCCGGCCGGTTCCGCAGGGCGACGCCTCCGCCCGCGGGACAGAATCCGGAGGGCGGGTCCGATTCCAGGATCACGTTCGGTGTGAAGAACGGGGTGCTGCTCCGTCTCTCGGACCATCTGACCGCCGAACTCGCCTCCGAGCACGCCCCGGCCACGATGCGGCTCGACGAACACAGCGACTACCGCACCGTGCACACCGAGGGCTACGGATCGGTGGCGGCGATCCACGCATGGGCTCTGAAGCAGGCGGGAGCGGTCGTCGGCTCGCGGATCCACCACGAGCTCACCCGGTTCTTCAGCTCCGAGAACTTCCTCCGGACCGCCGACCGGATGGCACACGGCCCGGTCACCAGCGAGCCCCTGTTCACCGACTCCGGCGCCCCGACCGGGGTGTTCGTCGTGGACAAGGTGGTGCCAGGAGAGGCCACGCTGCTCTCCGAGACGGACGCCGCCGAACTGCGCAACGCCATTCAGCGGGTGATCAAGAACGATCGCAGTGCCTCGTCGGCGTACAGCCAGGACCTTCAGTTCGCCCTCGGCCCCAGCTTCAATCCCACCGGGTATTCCACCAGCGCGGCACAGCCCCGTGTCCAGGTGGCCGGCTTCACGCAGCTCGGCAACCGTTCCACCCGTACCATCGGTTTCGGCGGTTCCGGCAGCCGGAAGATCGTCGGGCGTGCCAGGAAGGTCCGCACCGAGCTTTATCTGGTGCAGAAGTCCGTGTACGTCCGCATGTCCGGTCAGCGGGAGAGCAAGAAGTTCCTCGTGTGGACCCTCGACCGGATGACCCGTGCCGAGGCACGCCGTCTCGCCGGCTGGGACGACGGTACGAAGCTGCGCATCAGTACTCCGCGCCCGCCCGTCGACAACTCCGCGGAAGTCTCCTCGGAGAACCCTCCCGAGAACACGATCGACATCACCCGCGAGGTGAGCGACGACGGGGAGAACCACGCGGGCGAACTGCCGCATCCGAACGAACCGCTGCCCCCCGTCTACCTGCCCCGGGACAATCCGACGCTTCTCGGCATGGCCAGGCTGGAGGCGTTCCTCCCCGACAGTCCGCCGTCGACCGCTCCGAACCCCGACGGCGGCGCCGTGCCCCCGACCCCCACCTCGTTCCTCACGACCCTGATGGACGACGTGATCGCGGCCGTGGCCGAGAAGCACCCCGGGATCGTCGCCCCGCTCTCGGACTTCACCTCGCCCTCGGACACGTCGAAGGGCTGGCGGGGCAAGAATCACTTCAGTACGGCCCTGCTGAACACGCTCACCCTCATCGACGCCCTCAGCCACCACAGCATGGCGGGACAACTGGAGTCCTTCGCCTCGGACGGGCTGCGCATCCGACTGATCGACACCACGGGCACCAAGCGCAAGTACCGCTGGATCTGGGTCACGGGCACACTGACCGACCGCCGTTACGAGGGCACGCGCAACGAGCTGATCCTGCGGAGCAGCACACCTGGGACACAGCGGCTGGACAGCTCGGGCACGGTGTCCCACACGAAGGAGGTCGGCGTGGACATCGGTGTGTCGGCCCGTGAGACCGCTGCCGACTCCTTCGGCCAGCCCATCAACAGCGGTGTCATCACGCCGTCGGCCCGGTACGCCTGGCAGAAGACACGGCGCACCGGCTCCGGTGCCACCGTCTCGTACGAGCCGCTGCACGCGACATCGGGTCCGTCCCATGTGTTCAGCTATCAGCTGTCCATATCCGTGAGCAGCGGCGGGTTCTGGCGCTTCCGCGACCCGCTGCGCTTCCTCGGACTGCTCGGATCGGGGCTCTCCGTCGGACGCACCAAGGAGATCGATCTCATCGGCGGCACGTCACACCGCCCGCCGGTGACCGGCAAGGTTCTGCTCGACGTGCCCGACGAGCACATCCCGCCGACGGCACCGGAACCGGAGCACGAGCAGGAGCAGGATCCGGAGGCCACCGAGCTGACCACCGCGCAGGTCCAGGCACTGCTGGACGGCAGAGTCATTCCGCTGGAGCCGGATGCGAACGCTCACGAGGACACGGACCGGCGAACGGACCGGCACACGGACGAGGTCCTGGACACGGATACGGACAGGGTCGAGGAGGCAGACGCGAACACGGACGCGTCGTCGTTCACGGAGCGGACTCCGTTGCATCCGTTCACCGATCTGCCCCACCAGGTCATCGCCGTCTCCGGCGGATCCAAGCTGCGCCAGGGGCTGGAGAAGCTGCTCAAGAACGGATCGGGCGGCACCTGGCAGTTCAGCCTGTACGGGGCCGCGCCGCACGACGCGGTGATGCGTCAGTTCCAGCCGCAGGTCCTCGCCTCGTTCCTCGACCAGACGATCAGCCGAACGGGCTCACGCATGGTCCAGCTGTTCGGCGTCGGACCGTACGCCAACCGCATCGGCAAGCTCATCCACCGGGCCTCCCTGCTGCAGCCGGTCGTGCGGTCGAAACCCATCGCGGTGGAGACGGAGTCGACGCTCGGCACCGAGACCCAGGTGTCCCACGTGAAGACGTCGGTCACCGTGGGCAAGCTGAACCTCGGACTCGCGTACGCGCGCAGCCACGACCAGGGGCCCTCACTGATCGGCACCTACGGGCTGGTGGTGAACGGGACGTTCACCGACGGGCACACCGCAACGCTGACGAACACCGTCTCGGTGGAGAACGACCGGGACGACGAGAATCAGAAGTACCTGGTCACCGCCGATGTGCAGCACCAGATCGGGTTCATGACGCAGGCGAACGGACTGCTCAGTCCCCTGCGCAAGATGCTGCCCGCGCTGCGTTCGCGCTACGCGGGTCTCCAGCTGACCGTGCCCTCCGGCTGGCTCGGTCACGTGCCGGAGAAGACCGCCCACCGCCTGGGCCTGGTGGGCAAGCAGCTTCCTCCGGCACCCCAGTACGAGGAGGACTCCTGGTCCCCGTCACCCTGGTTGCAGGACACCCCGTTCGGTTCGTTCCCCGTCAACGCCCTGGACTCCGCCAAGGTCGCGCAGGACTTCGACCAGCTCCTCAAGGCACAGGGCGTGGACGACGCGGGACGGGACCACATCCTCGACATGGTCTCGCCGCGCGCTCTGCTGGCCCTCCGGCAGCAGATGGCGGCCACGCAGGGTGGGGTCACGGCGGTGACGCGTACCGCCTGGACCAAGCTCGGCAAGGTGTTCATCGGCTCGCAGCCCGCGACCGTACTCATAGAACTCATCCCGGAATCAACGGCGTTCGACGGAATCGACCACAGCGTCACCTTCCAGGAGACGCTCGGCATCACCGAGACGATCGAGGTGAGCGACTCCCGCGCCGTCACGACGACGGTCGCCGTCTCCGTCACGGAGGCGATACGGACCCAGAATCCGAGCGTTCCCACCGTCGGCCCAACACTCAACGACTCGCTGTCCGACACCCGTCAGAGGGCACTCACCACATCGGCGAGCCGGACGAAGAGCTACACGTTCTATCCGAACGAGCCCCACGCCGACTTCCTCACGGACTTCACCCTGCGCATGGTGCTGATCAAGCCTGACGGAACCCGATTCCCGCCGGTCGAAGGCCCGGTCGGCCTCCTGCGGGAGCAACTGCCGCTCAGCCTGGCCGTGCCGGACACGGACAACTCCGATACGGGGAACGACTCCTCGGACCAGGCGGTACCGCCCGTCAGCGCACCCGTCAAAGTCACGTTCCGGCAGACCGGACCGCTCACCGACGTGGAGATCGCGGCATGGCGCCGGGGAAGCGATTCGTCCGCGTTCACCATGCCGTCCAACGGCTTCATGCCGCGCCGGATCACCGACAACGGCACGGCGCTCGACGCCGCCCAGCTCGCCATGGCCAAGGCGTACGAGGGGAAGCTCCCGCACCTGCCCAAGAAGGGCGGCCCCGTCGATCTCACCGGAAGCAACCTGTCGGAGGCATTGCGGAAGGCCCGGTTGTCCGGTCCCGCCCGCCAGGGACGGCCCTCGGGACAGGCACTGTCCGACGGGCTGTCGAGCACGCAGACGGCGGCCTTCTTCGGCAACACCACGTCGGACAGCGGATACCTCGCGGCCACCGTGCACGATGCCGCGGTCGCCCTGGACACCGAGGGCAGCTACCGGCTGTTCTCCCGGCCTCTGCTGAAGGAGGCGGTGCTGCTGAGCGTGGCACCGGAGGCCACGATGGAGAGCCCCGAGCGGCAGACGGTGAGCGCGGACGCCGCCGTCACGTTCGGTGGTACGCAGAACACCACGACCGGTCTGGTCATCGGGACGTCGCCACCGCTGGTGGGTGCGGTATCGCCCGCACCGACCGGCGGCGGGATGAACACCGGCGAGTCGGGGACTCTCAAGATCGCATCAGCCGACGGCACGCAGCTGAACGTGAAGCCGAAGACGGGACGGGCGCTGTTGTTCTCGATCCCCACGGACTGGCTGGGCGAGGCGACGATCGTCCGTGGCAAGGTCGTCAGTGCGCTCGGGCTGCCCAGGAGCACGTCACAGGTCGTCGAGTACCGGACCAACGTCCTCGCGTGGGTGCGGGAGGACGTGGCCCGCGAACTCGGGCTCATCAACGACACGGACTTCCCGTCCGACGTCACCGACGCCTGGACCGCGGTGGCGGCGGCGAGCAAGGAATGGGTGAACGCGGACAAGGCGTACTGGCAGGTCAGGCGTACCGTCACGGAGGCGACGGGCAACGAACCACCCGGCCCCGAGCAGCTGCGACAACTGGATGAGTCGGCCACCACCGCTCGTGAGGCGATGAGGGAGTTCCGCAGGGTGCGGGCTGCGGCGGATCGGCTCACCCACTGGTACCGCGGCACGCCCCGTCCCGTCGGCACCCCACCTCCTCCGGTGACGTTCACACCCCCCGCGAGCCCGACCGGCCCGGTGATCCCCACGTACACCGGCACCGCGTTCGTCCCGGAATCGGAGGCCGAAACGGGCGCTCCGCCGACGCTCGTCTCCCCGTCCGGCGACACGTACGCGTTGCACGACGTCCCCGAGGACGGCGACGCCTTCTTCCACGCGCTGACGCTCGGGCTCCGTCACACCGGAACCTGGCCGGCGGGGCTCGGCCACGACGCCGACGACACCGACACGCCCCTGGCCGGTCTGCGCGGGCGGATGACGGACACCCTGACGAACGACGCGGACGATCTGCTGGACTTCACGACGCCGGACCTCCTCGACAGGTTCGACCCGCGGGAGCTGGAGAACGGCGGCCCGACGTTCGAGGAAGGATCCCCCGAGGCCCGCGAGTTCGCGGATCCGGCCCACACACTGCCGTTGTACGCGAGGTTCTCCGCCGACGAGCGCCGGGCTCTCGCGCTCGCGCAGTTGGGGCGCTACGGCACCTCGACCGACAGCACCGGCTGGGACCACGGGACCGCCGACCTGCTGCCCGCGCTCGCCGCCCGGACCTTCGGCGTCACGGTGACCGTCGTCCGGGACGACGGCACGTTCCAGCAGTTCGCGCCGCCGAGCAGCACCCCCTCCACCGGCCAAGTCGTGCTGTACCTGAAGGACCGTCACTACCAGGCGGCCCTGCCTCCCCGGTCACCGGACCTGGACACCACCGACGCGGATGACGGCAACGATTCGGAGACGGGCTACCTACCGGACGACGAGTCGAGCACGTACTCGCTGGACTCGGCATGGTCCGACGAACCGTCCGTCACGGAGTCGGATGACGATGGCGATGACGATTCGGAGACGGGCTACGCACCGGACGACGAGTCGAGCACGTACTCACTGGACTCGGCATGGTCCGACGAACCGTCCACTTCCCGGAACCGGACAGGGGCCGAGGACAACGTCGAGAACAACAACACGAAGAAGAACGCGAACGCGAACGAGAGCGAGAACGAGTCCAGCACTGATGACGAGATCAAAGCCGAGGCCAAGGACGAAATCGAGGCCGAGGCCGAGACCGAGACCAAGGACGCAATCGAGGGCGAGGCCAAGGTCGAAGGCAGGGCCGAAGACAAGGCCGAGCGCGAGAGCGAGGGTTCGACCGGCGGCGGTACACCGACCCCGCCCGTTCAGCTCACCCCGTCCCTTCCGCCCACCAGCAACGATGACACCCTGGGCCCGAGCATTTCCGACCCGGACGTTCTCGGCCAGGTCCTCGACATGTACGGAGTACGGGACATCGTCGTGCAGAAGGTGAATCTGCGCCCGCTCGGAGGCTCGCATATGTCGGCGAGGGCGGCCCTGGACCTGACACCCGGAGGTCTGTCCATGCGCGATCTGGAGTTGACCGACCATCAGATACTGACGGTGCTGGCCCACCACCGCCAGCTGGCTCCCGAGGCGGTGGAGGAGCTGCTCAAGCACCCGTCGTACGCAGGTGTCCTCCGCCACACCAGCACGACGCCGTTCGTGCCGGCACAGGCCACGACGGAATGACGGACACGGACAGAGGCACACAGATGCAGAACACCGACGGGCCGGCCGGCCAGGCCCTCCCGCCCATACCCGATCACGTCCGTCAGGCCGCGCGGGAGGCCCCCGACCACTGGATCGGTGTGGTCGACCCCGGCTGGCCGGCCACGGCCCCGCCCCCGCCCTGGGCCGTGGCCGGGGAATGGCGTTCGGGGCTCGACGGCGAGGTCGTCGCGTGGCAGCCCAACGACGACTATCGGCCGTCGCCGCTCGCACTGGGCTGGCGGGATCCCACCGATCCGGTGGATGCCGCCGTGCAGCTGGCCGTCACCGGATACGGGCCACTGGACGATGTCGTGGAAGCACTGGCCGGAGCGGAAGTGACGGTGCTCCGGGCACCGGACGGCGGCCCGCTGACAGTCTCCGGTTCGGACGGCGCACCCGCGGTGCCGGTCTTCACCGCCCCGCCCCACCAGCCGTTCGAGGGGGCGCTGGCACACGACACCATCGCGGTCGCCGACCTCGTACGGCGCATCGCTCCCGACGAAGGCCGTCTCTCGGTCAACCCGGCAGGCCCCGCACGCCTCTTGCTGGACACCCGTCAGCTGCTCGACGCCATCGGCACCGCCGCTCCTGCCGGTTCCACCGGCTCACTCCACCCCCTCCCCACCAGTTCTGTCACCCAGAGGACCCCATGACCACGTCCAGGAACGAAGAATCAACGACCGCCTCCGCGCCGGAGACCCACGCCACCGCGGAGGCCACCGGCGCGGCCGGGCCCTCAGCACGGACCGCACCGGCGAAGCGCGGCACGACGAACGCGGCACGACCGTCAGCTCCCCGGGAAGAGGCGGCCGAGGGAGAGGCGAAGACGGCGTCCGCGTCCGTGGGGACGGCCGCCGGCGCGTCCGAAGCCGGGCGGGCGCCTGAGACGAAGGGGGAAGGAGAGGAGGAAGCACAGAACAAGACCGGAAGCGCAGAGGCTTCCACCGCAACCGCCACCACTGCCACAGCCACCGCCGCCGCCGCCGGAAGCACAGCGGAGACCGCCACCTCGGAGGAGGAGGAAGAGTCCACTTCCACCGCCACCTCCACCACGACCGACGCCGAAGCACCCGAGAAGGCGGGCCGGCCGAACAAGGCGCTGCTCGCGGGAGCCGCCATCGCCGGTGTCCTGCTCGTGGCGGTCCCGTTCCTGGTCCACGTGGGCGACGGCGACGACGGCAAGCGTGACGCCGCGAACGGCGAGGCCCCCGGTACCGTTCTCGGCTCGGGCCAGAGCGGCATACCAGGCGCCTACGCGTCCGCGACCCCCTCGCCGCGCGACTCCCCCGGCAAGGAGTCGGCCGCCGGGCGTGACGGCAAGGCCGACAGCTCCTCCGCCGACGGCGCGCACGGGTCCGGACCGATCAACGAAGGCGGGAGCTCGGCAGGCGGGAGCTCCGCAGGCGCGGATGCCTCGGGAGAGAAGTCCACCGGCGACGTGAAGACCACGACCGGGAAGGCCGGCACGGGCACAACCGGAACAACCGGCACGGGCAGCACATCGTCCAGCACATCGACCGGCACCACACAGAAGAGCGCCCCCGTGTCGACCGTCGTCTACACCGGCGTCGCGGGTCACGGCTGTGCCACCCCCGCCGGTGGCGGCTACCAGCAGGACGGCTACTTCACCGAGGGAACCGGCGGCTGGTACACCCGCTCGTCCGGCGGCTGGACGGGGGACGGGTGCAACGGAAGCTACGCCGCCGTTCCAATGTCCGGGGACACCGCCGTCGATGCCGACAGCCGCGTCAAGTGGTGGTGGAAGCCCGGCACCACAGCCCGTACCTGCCAGATCTCCGTGTTCGTCCCGAACAGCAACACGACGCTGTACGTGGGCGGGCACCCCACGACGTACCACGTGCTGGTGAACGCCAACGACCGTACGACCAAGTACAGCAGCTTCACGATCAACCAGGTGGCGCACCGCGGCCAGTGGGTCAACGCGGGCACCTTCACCATGAAGGGCTCCACAATCGGTGTGAAGCTGCTCGACCGGGGTGACGACTGGTCCAACGGCTGGGAAACGGCCCATCACGCCGCCGCGCAGATGAAGGCAACCTGCCGCTCCTGACCCCACCACTCCCCACCGTTCCCGCCTTCCGGGCCTCGACAACCGAACCGGGCCCGGAGAGCGGGGCATCTCGCCGGGCCGACGGGAGGTGCGCCGCGCGGCTCACCTCCGCTCGCGCGGAGACCACGCCAGGGCGTCAGACCAACCCTTGAACTCGTCCGGCTCACCTCCGCTCGCGCGGAGACCACTCGACACCGAGTTCCTTGACGGAGGTGATGAGCGGCTCACCTCCGCTCGCGCGGAGACCACGTAGAGGCGATCACCCCGAGAGTGGTCATGACCGGCTCACCTCCGCTCGCGCGGAGACCACTGGCATCCCAGGCCCGCAGCGCCGCCGGGGAACGGCTCACCTCCGCTCGCGCGGAGACCACGACGCCAGCGCGGCCTTGTACTCGGGGAAGAGCGGCTCACCTCCGCTCGCGCGGAGACCACTACTCGTGCGACGTGCCCCGCTGGTCACCCATCGGCTCACCTCCGCTCGCGCGGAGACCACTGCGTCTGCAGGTACGCGTCGCTGGTGGCCTGCGGCTCACCTCCGCTCGCGCGGAGACCACGCTTGCCGGGCTCGCTCGTGCTGTTCGCCGAGCGGCTCACCTCCGCTCGCGCGGAGACCACACCGCCGTTGACTGCGGCGAGGAAGCTCTTGTCGGCTCACCTCCGCTCGCGCGGAGACCACGAAGTCGCCCCACCACTCCGAAGGCGAATGGGCGGCTCACCTCCGCTCGCGCGGAGACCACCTGGCGATCCTCACCGCGGACATCGGTAGCTACGGCTCACCTCCGCTCGCGCGGAGACCACCGACTTCTACGGGGTGCCCAACGGTGACGACGCGGCTCACCTCCGCTCGCGCGGAGACCACACGGCGGTGTCGTCCCAATCGGGGTGAAGGATCGGCTCACCTCCGCTCGCGCGGAGACCACGCCTCCGGGATACCCGCGGCCATGTATCCGGCCGGCTCACCTCCGCTCGCGCGGAGACCACTTCGACGAGAGTGTCTCCGTCTTCATCTTCCACGGCTCACCTCCGCTCGCGCGGAGACCACGACACCACCCGGGCGCAGCACGGTGTGCACGTCGGCTCACCTCCGCTCGCGCGGAGACCACTCCGGCGGCAGCTTCGTCATGGCCTGCTGGTACGGCTCACCTCCGCTCGCGCGGAGACCACAGGTGGTGCGTATGTGCCGGCTGGGCGGGATGGGGCTCACCTCCGCTCGCGCGGAGACCACGCAGGACAGGGGCATGTCCACGAACAGCCCCAGGGCTCACCTCCGCTCGCGCGGAGACCACAAGTAGCCCTTGCTGCCTTGTCATGGGCGAGTCGGCTCACCTCCGCTCGCGCGGAGACCACGGTGTTGGCGGCGTCGAGGGCCGCGTGCGTGGGGGCTCACCTCCGCTCGCGCGGAGACCACTCCCGCAGCTCCTCGCGAGGCGTCCGCTCCCGCGGCTCACCTCCGCTCGCGCGGAGACCACGGCCGTCGTCCTATTGGCGAAGTCGCCGGCCGCGGCTCACCTCCGCTCGCGCGGAGACCACGCTTTGAGCGCTGCGTCCAGATAGTGTCCAGACGGCTCACCTCCGCTCGCGCGGAGACCACCTGGCGACCGGCGCCCTGGCGACGCTCGCGAACGGCTCACCTCCGCTCGCGCGGAGACCACTCGGACGACCCGGGTCGGCCGACGACGTCCCACGGCTCACCTCCGCTCGCGCGGAGACCACCCTTCGCGACCTGCCCTTATCTGACCACTTTGCAGTTTCTTTGCCGAGTCTCGTCGTGCATGCATCTCAATTCTTCGTCGTCGCGCAGCGAGTGTAAGGCCCGGTCCTCAAATCGCAAGCACATTGGGCTATTTGGGGCTGTTGTCAGTACGGGGTGCTATCTCTGAGGACATGGTGAAGCGCGACCGGGCTGGAGACTCGGGAGACTGTTTTCTGGATGCTCGTATGTGGGGGAAGGAGAACGGGCTGTCGCGGCCCTATCCGGTGATGTGCCATCTCCTCGACACCGGGGCGGTGTTCCAGGAGCTTTGGGATGTCATTCTGAGCGACAGGTCCAGAGCTGCCATTGCAGATGCACTCGGCCTGAGCGCGGTGGAGGCGCGCACGGTGGTTTCGTTCTGGGCAGGGTTGCATGACATCGGCAAGATCACGCCCCCGTTCCAGGCTCAGGTTCCCGCCTGCTACGCACCAGTTCGCGACGATCCCGCCTACGTCAGCGCGCCGGGCGCCGAGAACGAGAAGGCCTTTCGCCACGAGATCGCATCTCACTGGTCCCTTTCCGAACTGTTCGAGGAGGCGGGCTATCCCAGTGGCGGGCGCCTGCTCCGAAAGTCCGTGGGGCATCAGATCGCACAACTGCTGGGTGGTCATCACGGCCTTTTCGGGGCGGTGTTGCAGGCGAAGCAGGTAGCGCAGGCCGGCGACTACAACCCGGGCCTGGGAAAGCGGGGTTGGGCTGGTCAGCGTCGAGCGCACTTTCAGGAGCTTCGGCGGGCCATGGGTGCGTTCACCGTTCCTCTGAGCGGGCTGCCGGCCGGGTTGGCGGTGGTGGTGAGCGGCTTGGTCGTGGTGGCGGACTGGCTGGCGAGCCAGACGTCCGCAATCGAGCCGCGTATCCCAGGCCCTGGCTGGTCGGGTACGGCTGCGGAGGTCGACGCGCACTGGCGGGCAGCGGTGAAGGCCGCGCCGGAGTTGGTGCGGGCGGCACGGTTGGGCCGGGCTCGGTTCTCGGCCGAGGAGTTCGGTGCGATGTTCCCCTTCGCTCCCAACAGCCTGCAGCGGGATCTTGTGGAGCATCTTCCCGGGATGGTCGATGAGCACGGGTCGGGGCTGGTGCTGGTGACGGCGCCAACGGGTGACGGGAAGACCGAGGCGGCGTTGTTCGCGGCCTCGTTGCTGGGGCGGGAGGCGGGTGCACGGGGGGTGTACTTCGCGCTGCCGACGATGGGTACGGCGGACGCGATGCTGCCGCGGGTAGAGGCGTTCGCCTCTCGGGCCCTGTCCGGGGAGCGTGCGTTGATGCTGTTGCATTCGATGGCATGGCTGAGTACCGCGGGCAGCGGGGACACGTCGGCTGCGTTCGAAACCCCGGTCGGCGAGGGCCTGGTGAGCACTGAGAGGGGGTCGGCGGTCGAGGCGGACGGGTGGCTGCGGGGCTCGAAGCGCGGGCTGCTCGCCCCGCTGGGCGTGGGCACGATCGACCAGGCGCTGAGTGCTGTGCTGCCTCTGCGGTACAACGCGTTGCGGCTGTTCGGTTTGTCGGACAAGGTGTTCGTGGTCGATGAGGCGCACGCGTACGGCCCGTGGATGCATCAGCTCCTCGTGCGGCTCCTGGAGTGGCTGGGTGCTGTGGGCGCCCCGGTCGTGCTGCTGTCGGCCACGCTGACGGGCCGTTCGGCCGGTTCGCTGGTGGACGCGTACCGGCGTGGTGCTGGGTTCTCGGAGCCGTCCCGTGTGGTTCCGCGGTATCCGGGCTGGCTGTTCGCGAGCGGGGTCTCGGGGGAGGTTTCGGCTGCACGGAGTACCGCGAGCAACCGTGCCCGGACGTTGAAGGTGTCGCGTCGGCCGGTGGTGTGGGACACCGCGGAGTCGGGTGGTGCTCCGGTCCGGGAAGGCGGTCGGCGTGCGGCGTTGCGGGACGTACTGGCTCCTGTCGCCGCGGAGGGCGGTACGGCACTGGTGTGCTGCACGACGGTGGCCGAGGCCCAGCAGACGTACCGGGATGTGCGGGCGGCGTTTCCCGACCTCGCGGCACGTCCCGGCGGGTTGCGGTTGCTGCACTCCCGGTTCCCCGCGGATGTGCGGGCTTCCATCACGGCCCACTGTGAGAGTGCGTACGGAAAGCCCCGGCCCTCCGTGGGAATGGTTGCCGCACGTCCGGCGTCGGTGCTCGTGGCGACGCAGGTGGTGGAGCAGTCCCTGGACTTCGATTTCGACTTGGTGGTGAGCGACCTCGCCCCGCTGGCACAGCTGTTGCAGCGTGCCGGACGTGGGCGACGGCACGAACGCGGTCTTCTCGGCCGGCCTCGGTGGGCGGCGGCGGAGGACGAGCCGGAGCTGGTGGTACTCGATCCCCTGGCCGCACCCGACGGCTCCGTCCCCCGCTCGTGGGGAACGGTCTATGACGCGGGGCTGCTCAGGCGCACCTCGCTGATCCTGGCGGAGTGCGCGCGGGACTGCATCGCGGTTCCCAGAGATGTGCAGCGGCTGGTGGACAAGGTGTACGAGGACGGCTTCGTCGACCACCTGGAAGGCGCTGCCCTTGAGGAGCTGGTCCGGCTGGACGAGGCGCGTGCGGCGGGCGAGGCGGCCGAGAGGCATCTGGCGGCCTGGACCGGCATCTGCGCACCTGCGGACGTGAAGGGCGATCTCAGCAAGCTGTCCCTGCGGGAGGCGGGGGTGACCGAGGAGTTGCTGACGACCCGTCTCGGTGCCGACACCGGCCGGGTGCTCTGCCTGTACGAACAGGCAGACGGGGCGGTGACACTCGACCCGGAAGGCAAGACCCCGGTCCCTGCCGGGGGCCGTCACGGCCTCGAAGCGGCGGAGCTGGCCGATGTCGCGCGGCGGGTGGCACCGGTGCCGGGGCGATGGCTACGGGGCGGCGGGCCCGCCGGCACTGTCCCGGAGAAGTGGGGGACACATCCTTCGCTTCGTGACCTCGTTCTGCTGCGCATGGTCCCCGTCGGGAGCGGAACCTGGAAGTGCCGGCATGGGCGCTACACGGTCTCCATATCCGAGGTCGGCCTCGAAGCCGAGTAACGTCTTCACGTTTCGGTCACACGACTCACGCATTTCCACTACTTTCCAAGTGGGGCCCTCCGTAGCCGAGTTGTCACCACCCGCCACCCTGCCCGGAAGGCTGCCCGGCGTGGAAGGCAGGGACGCCGACGACATGCACGGCAGGGGACGACGACAACATGCGCGGCGGGGGACGGCGGCCTCCGATCCAGCCCAGCACCTTCGCGATGAGGACAGGACGCATCCATGCCGACTGGCACATACAACCTGATCGACCGGCCGTGCGTCCCCGTGCGCTGGAAACCCGGCAGCGCCGCCTCTGCCGCGGGCGGGTTCCCGGACCGGGTGGGGCTGCGCGAACTCTTGCTGCGCAGCCACGACATCGAGTCCCTCACCGTGGCCGACGCGCCCGCGCACGCGGCTTTGCTCCGCATCCTCTACGCACTCACTTCCCGGGTGGCCGGCCTGACCGAGCAAGGCCCTGAAGGCGACTGGGACGAACGTCGGCTGGACGTTCTCGACGCCGGCCGGCTTCCGCCCAAAGAGGTCGACGCGTACTTCAGAGAGTTCGAGGACCGGTTCTTCCTGTTCGCCCCTGGTGGTCGCCCGTGGATGCAGGATCCCCGGCTGGCAGACCAGTGCGACGCCACGAACACCGCCGGCGTCAACAAGCTCATCGTCACCCGGCCTTCGGGCAACAACCACTCCTGGTTCCGGCACGACTCGGACACCGCAGCCGAGCCGCCCACCGCGTCCGAAGCCTTCCTCAGTCTCCTGGTGTGGCACTACTACGGCCCGTCCGGCCGCTGTTCGTCGCGCGAAGTGAACGGAGTGAAGAGCGCGAGCGCCACCGCCGGTCCGCTGCGGACCGCTTTGTCCTACCACCCCGAAGGCACGTCCCTCTTCGAGACGCTGCTCGCCGGTCTGGTGCCGCCGGAGACCGGCGTGGTCGGGGAAGAGGACCTGTGCCCGTGGGAGCAGGACGAACTGCCCGATCCGGACAGTCCGCCGCGGACATCCCGCGGGCCGCGTTCCCGGCACACCGGCCGCTCCCAGCACGCGCTGCTCCTGGTTCCGGACGAGGACGGCGCCCATGTGCGGGACGCGTTCATCACCTGGGCCTATCGGGGTGAACGGATGCCGCGGGAGGACGACTACCTGATCTGGCAGGTCAGCCAGCAGGGCAACCGCTACCCGCGCCCCGCCGACGCCGGCCGGGCGCTGTGGCGTGACCTGGACGCCCTGCTGCTGCAGCATCCGCCCGCAGGCAGCGCACACCCGCAGCAGCCTCGGGTGTTCCACAGTGCGGTGGAGGTGTCCGGGGACCTGCGGGTCCGGGCACTCGGCTTCGACCAGGAGGGGCAGGCCAAGGACACACAGTTCATCGACGCCGGCACCCCGGCCGTCCTCGGATTCGCCGAGCGCAACGACGCCCGCACTGTCCCCGCGGTGGGTCGTCTGCGGCAGTTCGGCGAACTGTACGGGCGCCGCCTGGACCGGGCGGTCAAACGCGCCTGGGCCGCCTATGTCAGGGACGCCAAGGCGGATGGCGCGGCCTGGGCCGCGGAGGCCGGCGCCCGGTACTGGCCTCGCGCCGAGGCCGAGTTCTGGGCACGGTTTCGCCTCCTGGACCGCACCGGCGACGTCGCCGACGGCGGTTTCGACCCGACAGCCACCCGTCGGGCGTTCCTGCGCCTGGCCGAGGAGGCGTACGACGCGGTGACCGAACCCGTCACCCGCACCCTGCGCGGCGCGAAAGCCGTCTCGCAAGCCCGCATCGACCTCTACGGCGGAACCCCGAAGAACCGGGCGACCGCGCCCGGCCCCCGCGCGAAGACCAAGGAGCCCACCGGATGACGACTACTCCCCCACCGTCCACCAGCGACGTCACCGGCCCACCGGATACGGCGACCGGGAAAATCCCACAGCAGAACGGCACACCGCGGGCCGGCCGCTCGCGCGCGTACACCAACTGGGTCGAGCGGGTCTGCCGCGAAGACGCCGGCGCCCGCAGTGCGTTACGCAGCGGGCTGCGGAAGGATCTCGACTCGGTAGGGCGCATGCACCGCCTGGTCGCCCCGTGGCTGCCCGAACAGCGCTCCGTGGACGTGGAGCGGGCGTACTACGCGGTCGCCGCGATGATCGCGGCCCAGCCTCGCAGCGCGCCCGCGGCACCGGATCACACGGCCGCAGGCCCCGTACAGCCCGACGAACACGAGCCCTCCCGCAGCGCAGTGCGGCGACGCACCAGTCTCGGCACGGCGTTCGCCACCGCCGTCACCGAGGGGCCGGGAAGGGAGAAGGAAATGCGGGCAGGCACCGCGGAGAGCCGTCTCAACCTCCTCACCCGCCAGAGCGTCACCGGCCTGCACCGACACCTTCCCGCCTCCGTCGGGTACCTGCGCTCGCTGGGCGTGGACGTCGACTGGGCGCAACTGCTCGACGACATCGGCAACTGGCGCCGGCGCTCCGGGCGGATCTCCCGCACCTGGCTCCAGGACTTCTACCGGCTGAGGGACAAGGACGCCGCGCAGCAGGCCGACGAAGCCGATGAGGAAGACCTTTCGGCAGATTCGACGGCGGCCTCCGTCTCCCCCTGACCGCACCCCCACCGACCACGTGATGACGCAACACACCCATCACACGCATCCGTACGAGGGAGTAGCAGCATGCCCATGGCCGCCCGTTTCATCGACATCCACATCATCCAGAGCGTCCCGTTCGCCAACCTGAACCGGGACGACACGAACTCCGTCAAAACGGTGCAGTTCGGCAATGTATTGCGCACCCGGGTCAGCAGCCAGTCCTGGAAGCGCGCTGTCCGCGGCGTGTTCGAGGACCGCATCGGCCAGGCTGCCCTGCGTACCCGCCGCATCGGCGAGCGCGTCACCCGCCTCCTCGCCGAGGATAGGGAGTGGCCGCTGGATCTCGCCGAGAAGGCGGGGGCGCATACGGCTGCGGCCAGCAGCATCAAGTTCGAACTCGCGAAGAACCCGGCAGACCCCAAACAGAGCGTCCCCAACAAGGTCCTCACCAACGCCATGGTCTACGTCCCCGAGAGCGCCGTCGCCGAACTCGCCGGTCTGGCCGAGGAGTACCGCGAGGCACTGCAGGCGGCGAAGGACATCAAGAAGCCCGCGGACAAGAGCGTCCTGCCCGCGGACCGGGTCGAGGCGGTCCTCCGCTCCCGCAACGGCGTCATCAACGTTTTCGGCCGCATGCTCGCCGAGGTCGACAGTGCCGGTGTCGACGGCGCCGTCCAGGTCGCCCATGCCCTCACCACCCACGAAACCGACGTCGAACTCGACTACTTCTCCGCCGTGGACGACGTCACCGCCCACTGGGGCGACCAGACCGGCAGCGGCCATATGGGCCACACCGAATTCAGCGCCGGCACCTTCTACCGGTACGCCACCATCGACCTCCGCGACCTCGCCGCCAACATCGGCGAGAACCCCGCCGAACTCCGCGAACTCTCTGCCGCCTTCCTCAGCGCGTTCATCCTGTCCCTGCCCCAGGCGAAGAAGAACTCCACGGCTCCCCACACCATTCCCGACCTCGCCCACATCTCCGTACGCGCCGACCGGCCCCTCTCGTACGCCGCGGCGTTCGAAAGCCCGGTCGCCGCGTCCGGGCAGGGCGGCTTCGCAGGCGCCTCCCGCACCGCCCTCTCCGAGTACGCCGAGGCCGCCAACCGCCTCCTCGGCACCGGCGGCATCCTCGAATCCGGCTGGGCCGGAGTCGACACCAAGGGCCTCGACGGGCTCGGCACCCGCCGCACCAGCTTCGACACTCTCATCGATGCCGCCCTCGACAGCGCTCTGACCGCGTACCCCGCCGGAGGCGCAGCATGAGCGCCCTCCTCCCCGACCCCGAACCGGGACTTCTCCTCCGCCTGACCGGCCCTCTCCAGTCCTGGGGCTTGCACAGCCACTTCAACGAACGCGACACCGCCGCCTTCCCCACCCGCTCCGGCATCATCGGCCTCCTCGCCTCAGCCCTCGGACGACGCCGCGACCAGCCCATCAACGACCTCACATCACTGCACATGACGGTGCGCACCGACCGACCCGGCGTGATGCTGCGCGACCTGCACACCGTCGGCGGCGGACTCCCCGCCAAAGCCACCGTGACCACGGCCGAAGGCAAGAAGCGCACCGGCGACACCGGCACCCTTCTCACCCACCGCTACTACCTCGCCGACGCCGCCTTCACCCTCGCCCTCACCACACCCCGGCCCAATGCCGAGGACCGCGCACTCCTCGGCCGCTGCGCCGACGCCCTGCGCAGCCCCCGGTGGCCCCTACACCTCGGGCGACGCTCCTGCCCACCCGAAGGCCCCGTACTACTCGGGCAGAGCGACGACGCACTGCACCACCTCATCCACCTGCCCCTCGCCGCCCGCCCGACCACCGGCCCCGGGCCGGGAGGCAGGCCGGTGGATTTCCTGGCGGACCGCCCGCTGAACCAGCTGCCCGCCCCGGCCCACACGACCAGCGACACGGACGAGGACGGTTCCCACCCCTCCGGCGAACTCAACGACCAACCCGTCAGCTACCACCCCCGCCAACGCGCCTACCGTGCCCGGCCGCTGTACCGGCGCACCCTGCTCCTCCCGCCCTCCCAGTTCGCCGGACTCGGAAGGGAGCAGCTCACCGCACTGGGCCACTACCTCGACACCCGGCTGCACACCACCGAAGGGAGCCGACGATGACCCTCTGGCTCACCCGGATCGTCCCTGACACCCGCTCCCGGGACGCCCGCCGCGACCTCAGCGGCCCCATCGGCATGCACCGCCGCATCATGGGCCTCTTCCCGTCCGACGCCGGCCCCGACCCCCGCGCCCGCTTCGGAGTCCTCTTCCGCGCCGAAGACACCCCCACCGGGTCGCATCTGCTCGTCCAGTCCACGCACGAACCTGACACCAGCCGCCTCCCCGACGGCTACGGATCCGCCCTCACCCGCCCCCTCGACGCCCTTATTGACGCCATCCGCCCCGGCCTCACCATCCGCTACCGCTGCGTCGCCAGCCCCGTCCGTAAACCCGGCGCCACCACCCGCGCCCTCTACAACCTCCCACCCGTCGTCGCACTCACCGGCACGGCAGCCGACGAATGGTGGCTCCGCCAAGCCGACCTCAGCGGCCTCAAACCCCTCACCCATCACTCCCACCCCCTGGACGCCGTACGAGGAGAGCGCCACTCCGACGGCGCCCCGCCCCAGCGCATCCGCCACGCCCGCGTCCAGTTCGACGGCACCGCGGCCATCATCGACACCGACCTGCTCCGGACGAAGATCCTCAACGGCATCGGACGTGGCAAGGCTTACGGCTGCGGCCTCCTCAGCATCGCCCCCGCGAGGCAGCCCCAGTGACCCCACGCCCGACGACCAGGCCCCTCACCACCAGCAACGCCCGGCGCAAACTCGCCGCGCCCACCGTCGCCATGCTCCCCCGCATCGCCGACTCCCTCTCCTTCCTCTACCTCGACATCGTCCGCATCCACCAGGACGACACCGGAGTCTGCGCGGAAGTCACCAGCGAACAACGAGGCACAGAGACCGTCTATCTCCCCACCGCAGCCCTCAGCTGCGTCCTCCTCGGCCCCGGTACCTCCATCACCGCGCGCGCCCTCGCCACCTTCGCCAGAAACGGCACCACCGTCGTCACGGCCGGATCAGGAGGCGTCCGCTGCTACTCCGCGGCCGTCCCCGAATCCCTCACCACCCTCTGGCTCGAACGCCAGACCCGCGCCTGGGCCAACGACTCCCACCGCCTCGCCCTCGCTCAAGCCATGTACGAACTCCGCTTCGGAGACGGCACCGCGACCGGTGGGACCAGCCTCGAAAAGCTCCGCGGCATGGAAGGCCAACGCGTCAAAGCCCACTACCAACTCCTCGCCCGCCAATACAAGATCGGCCGCTTCCGCCGGGCCTACGACCCCGCCTCCTGGGACAGCCAGGACCCCGTCAACCTCGCTCTGTCCTCGGCCAACACCTGCCTCTACGGCATCGTGCACGCCGCAATCGTCGCGCTCGGCTGCTCACCGGCCCTCGGCTTCGTCCACAGCGGCAACCAACAAGCCTTCGTGTACGACATTGCGGACCTCTACAAAGCCGAACTCACCATCCCGCTCGCCTTCTCCCTGCACGCGTCATCCAGCCCCGAAGGCGAAGCACGCCGCTCGTTCCGCCACGAACTCCGCCTCTTCCAGCTGCTCCCCCGCATCGTCACCGACATCCAGCAGCTCCTCGACCCGAACCACACCTACGAATGCCCTGACCCCGAAGAACAACTGGTCGACCTGTGGGATCCGATCGCCGGCTCCGTACCCGCCGGCATCAACCACGGGAAACCACTGTGACCCGCACACCGGAAAGCCATGGCCCATGTCCTCGATGATCGTCATCTCGGCCACCGCCGTCCCCGACCACCTACGCGGCGCCCTCACCCGCTGGCTCCTCGAAGTCACACCCGAGCTGTACGTCGGCACCGTCTCGGCCAAGGTCCGCGACGAACTCTGGTCAGCCGTCGCCGCCTGCACCGACGACGGAATGGCAGTCCTCACCCACCCAGCCGACAACGAACAAGGCTTCCAAATACGAACAGCAGGCACCCGCCGCCGCAAAGCCCTCGACTTCGACGGCCTCACCCTGATCGCCTTCCAACGAGAAAGTCAAGAAGTGGCAAACCCTCTCTAACGTGCCAGGTCAGGAAGGGTGCTCTCCGCGCGAGCGGAGGTGAGCCGTCCTCGAACGCTGCGTCCGGGCGCAGCGCCTCGGTGCTCTCCGCGCGAGCGGAGGTGAGCCGCATCAGCGCGCTGAATGATTCGCACCGCCAGGGTGCTCTCCGCGCGAGCGGAGGTGAGCCGTGCGGCAACACCGTGTGCGTGAACCCCGAACAGTGCTCTCCGCGCGAGCGGAGGTGAGCCGCCGATGCTGGCCATCATCGTGTGCACGGGTTTGTGCTCTCCGCGCGAGCGGAGGTGAGCCGGCGTCTTCGCAGCGGCCCGGCATGTTGCGACCGTGCTCTCCGCGCGAGCGGAGGTGAGCCGGTGAGCGCGGTCATGGTGAAGATCGCGCCGCCGTGCTCTCCGCGCGAGCGGAGGTGAGCCGTCGAAGCGGAGTTCCACGCAAGGTTCGCGCCAGTGCTCTCCGCGCGAGCGGAGGTGAGCCGCCGGCGTGTCCGCCTCGTGCACCTGGCACGGGGTGCTCTCCGCGCGAGCGGAGGTGAGCCGTAGACCAGTCCGTCACGGGCGGGCGCGGCGTCGTGCTCTCCGCGCGAGCGGAGGTGAGCCGCCGCTCATCGTCAGCACTGCCACCCAGGCCGAGTGCTCTCCGCGCGAGCGGAGGTGAGCCGTACGCCGGCACCCGCCTGGAAAAGCAGGAGTTGTGCTCTCCGCGCGAGCGGAGGTGAGCCGCTGGTTGCTCTCGCCAATCGTGAGGCGAGAGTGTGCTATCCGCGCGAGCGGAGGTGAGCCGCTGTCGCGCTTGTAGCCGGTGCGGTTCTCGTCGTGCTCTCCGCGCGAGCGGAGGTGAGCCGGTCGCCGAGGACTCCTGTGCCACCATCACGGCGTGCTCTCCGCGCGAGCGGAGGTGAGCCGATCAACCCGCCGGGAGCGGAGCTCCTCGCCCTGTGCTCTCCGCGCGAGCGGAGGTGAGCCGCTTGAGTCTCTGACCATTGACGAGATTGACGCGTGCTCTCCGCGCGAGCGGAGGTGAGCCGCCTGGCCCGTCCGGTCATGCGGGGCTTCGTCAGTGCTCTCCGCGCGAGCGGAGGTGAGCCGCCCCGGACCATGGGCGGCACGACGAACACAGGGTGCTCTCCGCGCGAGCGGAGGTGAGCCGTCCTATGTTCGGTGATCTCTTCGTCGCTCTCTGTGCTCTCCGCGCGAGCGGAGGTGAGCCGGCCGTTGGTCTGCTGTCGGAGGATGGTGCGTCGTGCTCTCCGCGCGAGCGGAGGTGAGCCGCCCGCACGCAAGACGTTCACGATCGGGGACGAGTGCTCTCCGCGCGAGCGGAGGTGAGCCGCCGGAACGCCGGGCCCCCTACGACGCGCTCGTGTGCTCTCCGCGCGAGCGGAG
This sequence comes from Streptomyces sp. NPDC058051, assembly GCF_042885475.1. NCBI lineage: Bacteria > Bacillati > Actinomycetota > Actinomycetes > Kitasatosporales > Streptomycetaceae > Streptomyces > Streptomyces sp. NPDC058051. The sequence goes on along the minus strand of NZ_JBHVRW010000002.1, from coordinate 451,713 downwards.
GTGAGCCGCAGGTCGTGCCGCGCCACCCGTACGGGCAGATGTGCTCTCCGCGCGAGCGGAGGTGAGCCGTCCTGCGTCTTCTTGACCGCCTGCTGAAGGCCGTGCTGTCCGCGCGAGCGGAGGTGAGCCGTTGCCCTAGTGGCTCTTGAGTTCCTGGACGTCGTGCTCTCCGCGCGAGTGGAGGGAGCCGGACGCATCCACCGATTGCTCCGTCTCACCTCCGTACTCGCGAAGTGACTCGATGGGAGCTTCCCCGTGGACGAACCGAGCCCAAATCCCTTCAGTTCGCGGGGGGAAGCATGGAGAAGGCGCCACGTGGCGGCCTGCCATACCCGAGCTACCGCGTCAGTCGTGGGATCGGGCCGTCAGGAGGCTCGGGCTGCCCGCATGCGATCCGCGCGACGTGCGACACCACATGGGCCACCGTGACCTCGACGAGCGGCGTGTCCATCCGCGAGGTGTCTCGCCGGCTCAGGCATCGCTCGATCGAGGTCATGGTGGACAAAGTACGGCCACCTCACCCGGAACGGCCGGGAACGCTGCCGTCAGGTGGTCGCGGCGGCCAGGGCGTCGCACATGCTCACAGCAAGCCGAGCGACTTCAGAACCCGGCGCTGACGCGGTGCCGGGTCAGCGGGCCAGTAGAGGTAGCAGACCCCGCCCGTACCGCTTCCACTGGAGTCCGTTCCGGTCCGTTCGGGTGCGGCGTGCTGGTTTCGTGCTGACCGGCCCACCGCACCTGGGACTTGTCCCTCCTCCCATCGGGGGGACTGCCGCCGTTCCTCACTACCATCCACCTATCCATCCATACATCCGCAAGCAGCCGAAGCAAGAGAACGCGAGTTCCCTATGCACGCGTCGATGTGGGACGTGAGGACGCCGGCCGCCTTTCTCGGCAAGCCGAATTCCTGGGTCTACGACAACCACGTAAAGGAAGGAATGCCGAGCTTCCGCGTGGGTCGGCAAATGCGCTTCTCCCCTGAAGAAGTTCAGCGATGGCTGGAAGCGCGACGCCGAGTGGCCGGATGAACGCCACCCAGCAGGTGACCGTACACGACGGCCTCAAGGCCACCATCGACGTGCAGAGCGAGCAGAAAGCGCCTTCCCCCGCGTGGGCTGCACCTTGGCTTGGTCAATCACCATGCCGGTACAGCGCGTTCTCGATACCACTCACTCGGGCAGTCGGACCGACCCATCGGAAATCTCCGGGTTCGATGCGGGCCCGGGCTACCAGCGGCGGCGTGGCGGCGCCGGGTTGAGCTTGGCGGTGAGCGCCGAGAGGAAGGTCGGGAGCTTGTCGACCATGGCTTTGGGGACCGCGGTGGTCTGGACGGTGCCTCTCCTCACGTCCTGGACGACGAGGGCGTAGGTGCCGTTCTCCTCAACGAGTTCGGCGGCAAAGAGCAGTGTCTGAGTGGAGGTTTCCATCAGAGCTCCTGGGTTCGTGTGTCGTTGAGCCAGGCGGTCCACGCCTTGGTGGCCTGCTGCTCGTCGGTGTGCTCGGCGAACAGGTGGTGGCCGAGCCAGATCGGCACGTTCCAGGTGCTGCCGTTGAAGAACCGGTACAGGGCATCCGGGCCTCGCAGGCCGACGAAGTCGGTGCTGAGCCAGTCGACGACCACCTCCACGGGGTCGTGGTCCGGGCCGGGGGCGAGGAGCGTGAACCGGTCGCCGACGGCCGCGTCGTCGGCGAGGCCGAGGCGCCGGCGCAGGGCGGCGAAGTCGGCTGGGTCGGCGGTGGGTTCGGGGTGCTGGGACCTGACGTAGACGGCGAGGCGGCCGGCGAAGTGCCGGAGGTACTCTGCGAGGGCGTGCTGGTGGAAGTCGATGTACTTCTCGGCCACGTCCGTCTTGGCGTCCCAGTTCCAGGCGTCGTCGACGATGCCCGTGTGCACCCAGTGGATTCCCATCCGCAGGTGGCTCGTGACTCCGTCGGCCGGCTCGATGCGGTAGCTGAGCGTGTTGGAGAACCCGCCGTCCTGGGTCGCCCGCACGGCGAAGTGGTGCGGCGGCTCCCACGCCACGACGGTGGCATCTCCCCGGGTGACCTTCCCGCCGACGCGCGGCTCGATCTCCATCGGATAGAGCCAGCCGAGGTTGCCGGGGCCGGTGGCGACCGCGTCCCAGACCTGGTCGGGTGGGGCGGGCAGGTACTGCTCCCGGCGGACCTCGAACTCTCGGGCCATGGTCGGTTCTCCTTCGTCGTCGTTCACGTGTCAGTAGGCGAGCGGGAGGGCGGTCAGCCGCCGCTGCAGCGGGTTGTTCCGCCAGTCCGGCACCGCCCCGTCGGCCAGCCGCAACTCGGGGAGCCTGCGCACCAGCGTGCCGACGGCCACCTCCGCCTGGAGCTTGGCCAGCGGGCCGCCGAGGCAGAAGTGCGGGCCGTGGCCGAAGCTCAGGTGCCGGTTGCCGGGGCGGGACAGGTCGAGCCGGTCGGGGCCCTCGAAGCGCTCGGGATCGCGGTTGGTCGCGCCGAGGAACAGGTACACCAGCTCGCCCTCCCCCAGCTCCCGTCCGCCGATCTCCAGGTCCTCCGCGACGACCCGGACGATCGCCTGGGTCACCGTGTCGTAGCGGGCCAGCTCCTCGACGGCGCCGCGGATCAGGCCCGGGTCCGCACGCAGCCGGGCCAGCTGGTCCGGGTGGCGCAGCAGGGCCAGCACTCCGTTGCCGATCAGGTGGGTGGTGGTCTCGTCGCCGGCGGTGATCAGGACGAAGCAGGTGGACAGCAGTTCGGAGTCGGTGAGCCGGTCGTCCTGCGTCTGGGTGGCGACCAGGGCGCTGATCAGGTCGTCGCCCGGTTCACGTCGGCGCTGCCGGATGAGCCCGGACAGGTACTCCTCGTACTGGTCGATCGCCGCCTCGGACTTGTCGATGTCCTCGCTGAGCCGGCCGAAGCGGCGAAACCAGCTCTTGACCTGCGGTCGGTCCTCGACCGGAATGCCGAAGAGCTCGCAGACGACGGACATCGGCAGCGGGGAGGCGACCGCCTCGATCAGGTCCATGGTCGGCCCGGCCGCGACCGCCTCGTCGATGAGCCGGTCGACGATCCGCTGGACGCCGTCGCGCAGGGCCTCGACGCGCCGGGCGGTGAAGGCCCTGTTGGCCAGTTTGCGCAGCCGGGCGTGGTCCGGCGGGTCGGTGTTGGTCATCACCCGGCCGAGTCGCTCGGTGAGTCGGCTGAGGGCTTTGAGGTCGCCGCCGAGCGCGCAGTAGGCGCGGGTCATCCGGTCCCGGTCGTTGGACAGCCGCAGGTCGCTCAGCGCCGCCTCGACGTCGGCGTACCGGGTGAGGTACCAGGCGCCCTGGGCGCTGCGGTGGACCGGGTCCTCGCGCCGCATGCGGGCGTAGAAGGGGTACGGATCCCGCCGGGCCTCGGGAGTGAACAGGGCCGCGGCGAGGTCGTCGGGCCGGGCGGTGCCCGCGGCGTCGCGGGCACCGTCCAGTGTTTCGGTGGAGGTCACGTCGGCCCGCTACTGCTGGGCGTCCATGGCGACCGCGAGGCTCTTGGGCCGCATGTCGGTCCAGGCCTGCTCGACGTGCTCCAGGCAGGCGGCGTGGGTGTCGGGGCCGTGGGCGACGGTCCAGCCGGCCGGGACGTCCGCGAACTGCGGCCAGAGCGAGTGCTGGTTCTCGTCGTTGACGAGGACGAGGAAGGTGCCGTCCTGATCGTCGAAGGGGTTGGTCATGGGTCAGTCCTCCTGTTGGAAAAGGGTGGTGTCACCGGTGGCCTCGGCGATCCTGGCGGCCAGGATCGGTCCGATCTGGGCCAGCGATCCCACTTGGGTCATCTGGTCGTGCCGGGTGGTGATCTCGTGGGATTCGATCCGGCCCGCGATGTACGGGTGCCAGACCTGCGGACCGGCGTCGTCGTGGCCCCGGTCGATGGTGGAGTTGAACAGCAGCAGGTCTCCGTCGTACCTGCCAGGAACGAAGTCGACCGCCAGCTTCGCGTTGTTGATCATGATCTGGACGATCACCTCGACCTGTCGCTCGTTCAGGCCGGCCAGCGCGCTGCCCCGCCGGTTCAGCACCTCGGCGACCTCGGCGTAGGTGATGTCCCGGTCGTCCAGCTCGTCCGGGTCGACGTCGAGCACTCCGACGAGCACGTCCCGCACGGTGGGGACCGGTGCCTCCTCGAACTGCACGTCCTTCACCGGGTAGGCGTCGAGGATCGCCAGCAGTGCGGTCCGCTCGCCGCGCGCCTGCAGTTCACAGGCCAGCGCGTGGGCGATCAGCCCGCCCGCGGACCAGCCGAGCAGCAGGTACGGGCCCTCCGGCTGGATCTTCTGGACGTGGTCGGCGTAGTCGGCCGCCATCTCTTCGTAGGACGTCGGCAGCGGCTCGGGCCGGCCGAGGCCGCGTGCCTGGATCGCATAGACCGGGTGCTGCGGGCCGAGGTGGTTCAGCAGCCCGCTGTACGACCAGCTGATGCCGCCGCCGGGGTGGACACAGAACAGCGGCGTGTCCGTCCCCGTCGAACGCAGTGGCAGCAGCACGTCCAGCGCGTCGTCCGGATCGTTCATGGCCAGGCGTTCGGTGAGCCCGGCCACGGTCGGCGCCTCGAACAGCAGGCGCAGTCCCAGCTCCAGGCCGAGGGTCTCACGGACCCGGGAGGCCAGCCGGGCGGCCAGCAGCGAGTGCCCGCCCAGGTCGAAGAAGCCGTCGTCGATGCTCACCTGCTCCCGGCCGAGGACCTCGGCGAACAGGCCGCACAGCAGTTGCTCCTGCGGCGTCCGGGGGCCCCGCCCGGCGTCCGACGCCCCGTAGTCGGGGGCGGGCAGGGCGGCCCGGTCGAGCTTTCCGTTGGCGGTCAGCGGCAGCGCGTCCACGGTGACGAACGCCGCCGGCACCATGTAGTCGGGCAGTTCGCGGCGCAGTCGGCCGGACAGCTCGGTTGTCTCGGGTGCGCCCTCGGGCGCGGGCACCAGGTAGGCGACCAGCCGTTTGTCTCCCGGCCGGTCCTCACGGGCGACCACGGCAGCCTGGGCGACGCCCGGGCAACCCGCCAGGACGGCCTCGACCTCTCCGGGCTCGATCCGCTGACCGCGCAGCTTGACCTGGTGGTCGACGCGTCCGGCGAACTCCAGCGTGCCGTCGGGGAGCCACCAGGCAAGGTCGCCGGTGCGGTACATCCGGCTCCCGGGCGGCCCGTACGGGTCGGCGGTGAACCGCTCCGCTGTCAGGCCGGGCCGGCCGAAGTAGCCGCGGGCCACGCCCGTCCCCGCGAGGTACAGCTCACCGACCATGCCCGTCGGCACCGGCCGCAACCGGTCGTCGAGCACGTAGGCGCGCATGTTCGCCATCGGCCCGCCGATCGGCACGGTCGCGGCGTTCTCGGGGAGGCCGTGCACCGGGTGACAGGTGGCCAGGGTCGTGGCCTCGGTGGGCCCGTAGCCGTTGACCACCTCGATGCCGGGGCAGGCCGCGAGCACCCGGGCGGCGGCGGCCGGGGAGACCACGTCGCCGCCGGTCCACACCTCGCGCACCCCGGCGAGCAGGCCCGGGCGCTCCTCGGCGACCAGCCGGAACAGTCCGGCGGTCAGCCACAGTCCGGTCACCCCGTGCGTGGTGATCGTGTGGTGCAGCAGATCGAGGTCGAGCTGCTCGGGCGGTGCGACCACGACCCGGCCACCGTTGAGCAGCGGAACCCACAACTCGTAGGTCGAGAGGTCGAAGGACGTCGGGGAGTGCATCAGCACCCGCTCGTGTCCGCCGCCACGCCATTCGGGGGTCAGCGCGAGGCCCACCACGTCCCGGTGGGTGACAGCTACACCCTTCGGCCGTCCGGTCGAGCCGGAGGTATACATGATGTAAGCCAACTGCCCTGCCTCGCACGGGACTTCCACCGAGATCGGATCGGCGTCCTCGGACTGAACCAGCGCGGTGAGCACTTCCGGGGTGAGCACCAGGGCGGCTCCGCTCTCCTGCAGGATCAGGTCGATCCGGGAGGAGGGGAAGCGCGAGTCCAGGGGTACGTAGGCGCCGCCCGCCTTGATGATCGCCAGGATCGCCACGACCAGTTCCGCCGAGCGGTCCAGCATGACCGCGACCGGTGTCTCCGGCCGTACGCCCTGGCGGATCAACGCCCTCGCCAGGCGACTGGCTCGCAGGTCGAGCTCCGCGTAGGTCAGCTCGGTGCCGCCCGCCACGACCGCGACCGCGTCCGGGGTGGCCCGCACCTGGAGGGCGAACAGCGTCGGCACCGCGGCCGACGGCAGCTCTGCGGCCGTGTCGTTGACCCCGTACAGCAGCTGGTGGCGTTCCGCATCGGACATGAGGTCGATCCGGCTGATCGGCCGGCCCGGGTCGGCGACCGCCGCGCGCAGCAGGCGGGCCCAGCGCTCGAACAGCAGCTCCACGGTGGGCGCGTCGAACAGGTCGGTGGCGTACTCCACCGCGCCGACCAGACCGTCGGCGCTGCCGTCCGGGCGGAACTGCTCGGCCAGGCTGAACGTCAGGTCGACCCGTGAGGTCCCGGTCGACGCCTCCAGGTGGCCCGTCTCCAGCCCCGGCAGTGCGAACTCGCCGAGCGGCGCGTTCTGCAGGGCCAGCATGATCTGGAACAGCGGGTGGTGGGCCAGCGACCGCGCCGGGTTGGCCACCTCGACCAGGTACTCGAACGGCACGTCCTGGTGGTCGTACGCGGTGAGCGCCTTGTGCCGCACCCGGCCGAGCAGTTCGGCGAAGCCGGGGTCGCCGCTGGTGTCGGTGCGCAACACCAGGGTGTTGACGAAGAAGCCGACGAGCTCGTCCAGCGCCTGGTCGGTACGGCCGGCGATCGGGCTGCCGATCGGAATGTCCGTACCGGCACCGAGCCGGGTGAGCAGAGCGGCGAGACCGGCCTGCAGCACCATGAACATGCTGGCGCCGCGCGCGGTGGCCAGGTCGCGCAGTGCCTGATGCAGCTCGGGGTCCAGTCGGACCCCGATCCGGTCGCCCTGCTGGGAGGCCACCGGCGGCCGGGGTCGGTCGGCAGGCAGCTGCACCTGCTGCACGATCCCCGTCAGCTCGTCCTTCCAGTAGGCCAGTTGCCGGGCGAACAGGCTGTCCGGATCGGCGGCGTCGCCGAGCAGGTCGCGCTGCCAACGGGTGTAGTCGACGTACTGCACCGGCAACGGGGACCACTGCGGTTCCTCGCCCCGGCAGCGCGCCGCGTAGGCCGTCGCGAGGTCACCGGAGAGCGGCCCCATCGACCAGCCGTCGGCGGCGATGTGGTGCACCACGATCAGCAGCACGTGCCGGTCGGGGGCGAGCGCGTACAGCTCGGCCCGGATCGGCGGCTCCGCTGCCAGGTCGAAGCCACGCCGGGCCGCGTCCGCCAGCCGCTCGGCCAGTCGGCTCTCGTCGAGCTCGACCACCGGCAGCGCCGGGTGTGCCTGCGCAGTACTCAGCACTACCTGGTACGGGACGCCGTCGGTCTCGCGGAAGACCGTCCGCAGGCTCTCGTGCCGGGCGATCACGTCCGCGAGCGCGGCGTGCAGGGCCGACCGGTCGAGGCCGCCGGTCAGGCTCAGTGCGAGCGGCATGTTGTAGGTGGCGCCCGGTCCGTCCATCCGGTGCAGGAACCACAGGCGGCGCTGGGCGAAGGACAGCTCCACCCGCTTCGGGCGGGGCCGGGCGGTCAGCGCGGGCCGCGCCGCTCCGGAACCGTCCAGACGGGCCGCCAGACCGGCCACGGTCGGGGTCTCGAACAGGGTGCGGACCTCCAGCTCCGCGCCGAGGGTGGTCCGGACCCTGGAGGCCAGGCGGGTCGCCAGCAGCGAGTGCCCGCCGAGGTCGAAGAAGCTGTCCTCGACCCCGACCTGTGCCAGCCCGAGCACCTCGGCGAACAGCTCGGCGAGGAGCTGCTCCTGCGGGGTGCGCGGCGCCCGCCCCGCCACGGCCGAGGCGAGGTCGGGGAGGGGCAGTGCGCGGCGGTCGAGCTTGCCGCTGGCCGTCAGCGGCAGCGCGTCCAGCGCCATGAACACCGACGGGACCAGGTAGTCGGGCAGCCGCCCTTGCAGCCAGTCGCGGAGTTCGCCGAGGAGGGCGCCGGTGTCGCGGCTGCCGGTCGGACGGTTGGTCAGCGACGACAGCGCCGTGTCGGTGTCCCCGGCCGGCCGGTACGACTCGACCGGGGAGCCGTGGAGCGTTCGCGGGTCGGCGAAGACGACGTCCACGGCGTCGGCCGCGGTGGCCGACCAGGTGACGGCCACCGCGCGGCCGTACTCCCGTCCGAGGGCGTGGAAGTCCTCCGGGTCGGGGAGGTCGCTCTCTTCCGGGGCGTGCAACCGTTCCAGCAGCTCCGCGAGCGGCCCGTCCCCGTCCTGCACGGCCCGGGCCAGGGCGGCCTCCCGCACCACACGGCGGTTCGGCACCCCGGTGATCCGCAGCACCTCGGCGGGCGGCTGGGCAAGCAACTCGCGCAGACCTGCCGGCCCGGCGATCTGCCGCGCCCACGCCAGTTCGACGCACCGGCTCGGGGTCTCCGGGGCGACCGGCGGCTTGTGCAGCGTCACGTCGTAGCGGTAACGGGTCAGTTCGTTGTGGTGGCGGCCGCGCTTGACCTCCACGGCCACCGCGCCGATGTCCGTGCCGTGCTTCCGCAGGACGGTGAAGAAGTCCGGGTCGACCAGGAGTTCCTTCTCCACCCTGACGGCCTGCTCCACCGCGCGGCGCACGGCCGCACGGTCGGCACCGTCGTCGGCCCGGTGCAGCTGGACGGCGGCGGCGAGCGGGTGCAGCAGCCGCAGGTTACGGACGTCGCCGATGAAGAGTGTGCCGCCGGGGGCGAGCAGCCGCATCAGCTTCCCGATCACGTCTGCCAGGTAGTCGGCGGACGGGAAGTACTGCACCACCGAGTTGATCACGACGGTGTCGAACTCCCCGGCCGGCAGCCCGTCGGTGTCGTGCGCCGGACGGGTCTGCAGTACCACGCGTCCGGTCAGCCGCTCCTCCCCCGCCACCTGAGCGGTCAGGGCGTCGATCGCGGTGGCGGAGAAGTCGGTCGCCCAGTAGGTCTCGCAGTGGGGTGCGATCTGTGAGAGCAGCAGACCGGTGCCGACGCCGACTTCCAGCACCCGGCGCGGGCGCAGGGCCAGGATGCGGGCCACGGTGGCGTCCCGCCACTCCCGCATCTGCTCGACGGGAATCGGGCCGGCATCGTAACTACTGTTCCAGCCGACGAAGTTGTGGCCGAAGGCCGCTTCGTCGGGGGCGATGGGCAGGGCGTCGTAGATGTCCTGCCACTCGCTGACGTGGTCCGATTCCAGCCCGCTGTGCCGGGCCGCGTCCTGGTACGGGACGACGTAGCCGACGAGCCGGTCGTCCCGGGCGAGGACGGCGGCCCGGGCGACCGCGGGGTGTTCGGCCAGCGCGGCCTCGACCTCGCCGGGCTCGACCCGGAAGCCGCGCACCTTCACCTGGTCGTCGGCGCGGCCGACGTACTCCAACTGGCCGTCACCCAGGCGCCGCACCAGGTCGCCGGTGCGGTACATGCGCTCACCGGTCCCGAACGGGCAGGCGACGAACCTCCCCGCCGTCAGGCCCGGCCGGTTCAGGTACCCCCGCGCGAGACCCGCGCCCGCGACGTACAGCTCCCCCGTCACGCCCGGCGGCACCGGCCGCAGCCGGTCGTCCAGCACGTACACCCGGGCGTTGGCGATCGGCCGGCCGATCGGCGGCACACCCGTCCCCGGCGACAGCGGGTCGCTCATGGTCGCGCACACCGTGGTCTCGGTCGGGCCGTACGCGTTGATCATCCGGCGCCCGGGCGCCCAACGCTCCACCAGCTCCGGCGGGCACGCCTCACCCGCCACCACCAGCGTCGACGCGGTCACCGCACCGTCCGGCACGGCGGCGAGGACGGACGGGGGCACCGTCACATGGGTGACGTCGAGGCCCGGATCGGTCAGCGCGGCAAGCGACTCGGCCGCGGGAGGCAGCACCAGGGCCGCGCCGCGCAGCAGGGCGGTGCAGATCTCCGACACCGAGGCGTCGAAGCTGGGCGAGGCGAACTGGAGCACCCGGCTGTCGGGTTCGATCGCGAAGCGCTCGATCTGTCCGGCGATCAGGCTCGCCACACCGCCGTGGCCGACCACGACGCCCTTGGGGCGGCCGGTCGAGCCCGAGGTGTAGATCACGTACGCCGGATGGCGGAGATCGAGCGCGACCTCCGGGTCGGTGTCCGGCCAGTCGCCCTCGGTCACCATGGCGGGGTCGTCGACCACCACCGCCGGACGGGCGTCCGCCAGCATGAACGCGATCCGCGTCCGCGGGTACGCCGGGTCCACCGGCAGGTACGCCGCCCCGGCCTTCAGCACGCCCAGGACCGCCACCACCGACTCCACCGACCGCGGCAGGGCCACCGCCACGACCTGCTCCGGACCGACTCCCCGGGCCGTCAACGCATGCGCGAACCGGTTCGCCCGAGCATCGAGCTGCCCGTACGTCAGCTCGGTCCCACCACAGACCAGCGCGACCGCCTCCGGCGTCGCCGCCACCTGCGCCGCAAAAGCCTGCGGCAGCGGGACGGCAGCCACGTCCCGGGCGGTCGCGTTGTCCCGTTCCAACAGCCGGTGGCGCTCGTCGGCGTCGAGGAGGTCGATCGCTCCGATCGGCTGCTCCGGGTCGGCGGTGGCGGCCTCCAGCAGGAGCGTCCAGCGCCGGACCAGGGCGGCGACCGTCGAGTGGTCGAACAGGTCGGTGGCGTACTCGACCGCGCCGACGATTCCTGCCGGGTTCCCGTCCGGATGGAACTGTTCGACCATGCTCACTCCGAGGTCGAACTTGGCGGTTCCGGTCGCGACCGCGTAGGTGGCGACGTCCAGACCCGGCAGCGAGAACCGGCCCGTCGGCGCGTTCTGCACGGCCAGGATGGTCTGGAACAGCGGGTGGTGGGACAGCGAGCGGGACGGGTTCAGCGCCTCCACCAGGTGCTCGAACGGCACATCCTGGTGCGCGTACGCCGACAACGCCGTCTCCCGCACCCGGCCCAGCAGCTCGACGAAACTCGGATCACCACTCGTGTCGGTCCGCAGCACCAACGTGTTGACGAAGAACCCGACCAGATCGTCCAGCGCCTCGTCCGTGCGCCCCGCGATCGGACTCCCGATCGCGATGTCCGTGCCCGCACCCAACCGCGTGTACAACGCCGCCAACGCCGCCTGCAGCACCATGAACAGACTCGTCCCGGTGCCCCGTGCCAACTCCACCAGAGCACCGTGCAGTTCGGCGTCGAGCTCCAGGCCGATGTGGTCCCCGTGCCGGCCGGCGACGGCCGGGCGAGACCGGTCGGCGGGCAGTTGGAGCAACTCCGGCAGGTCGGACAGCTGCCGCTTCCAGTAGTCGAGCTGCTCGGCGAACCGGCTCTGCGGGTCGGCGACGTCACCGAGCAGCTCGCGCTGCCACAGCGTGTAGTCGGCGTACTGCACCGGCAGGGCCGGTCGGCTCGCCGTCCGGCCCTCGCAACGGGCCGCGTACGCCTGGGCCAGGTCACGGGCCAGTGGGCCGGTGGACCAGCCGTCAGCGGCGATGTGGTGCATGACCAGCAGCAGCACGTGCTCGTCCGGCGCGACCACGAACAGCTCGGCCCGCAGCGGCGGCTCCGTCGCCAGATCGAAGGGCTGCCGGGCGGACTCGGCGAGCCGCTGCGGCAGTTCGACCTGTGTCACCTCGGTCGGCCGGACCCGGAGGCGGACCGCGGCCGGTTCCAGCACGCGCTGGCACGGTACGCCGTCGACCTCCGGGAACACCGTCCGCAGGCTCTCGTGCCGGGCCATCACGTCGGCCAGCGCCTGGTCCAGCGCGGGCCGGTCGAGTGTTCCGGTCAGCTGCAGCGCCAGCGGGATGTGGTACGTCGCGGCGGCGACGTCCATGCGGTGCAGGAACCAGAGCCGGCGCTGGGCGAAGGACAGCGGCACCGCCTCGGGCCGCTCGTACGCGGTCAGCGCCGGGCGGGCACGGCCGGCCTCGGCCAGTGCCTCGGCCAGACCCGCCACGGTGGGCGCTTGGAAGAGTGCGCGCAGCCCGAGCTCCACGCCGAGCACCGAGCGCACCCTGGCGACCAGTCTGGTGGCGAGCAGGGAGTGCCCGCCCAGATCGAAGAAGTCCTCGTCGACCGAGACCCGCGGCACGTCGAGCACCTCGGCGAACAGCTCGGCGAGGATCTGCTCCTGCGGCGTGCGCGGCGCCCGCCCGCTCCCCGCAGGAGCGGCTTCGGGCACGGGCAGCGCCGCCCGGTCCAGCTTCCCGTTCGGCGTCAACGGCAACGTGTCCATCACCACGAAGACCGTCGGCACCAGGTAGTCCGGCAGACGCTCGCGCAGGTGCGCCGCCAGCTCCACGGGACGGACGGCGAGGCCGGAACGGGTGGCCACGTAGCCGACGAGCCGGTCGTCCCGGGCCACGACGGCGGCCTGGGCGACAGCGGAGTGCTCGGCCAGCGCGGCCTCGACCTCGCCGGGCTCGACCCGGAAGCCGCGCACCTTCACCTGGTCGTCGGCGCGGCCGACGTACTCCAGCTCGCCGTCCGTCCGACGCCGCACCAGGTCGCCGGTGCGGTACATGCGCTCACCGGTCCCGAACGGGCAGGCCGTGAACCGTCCCGCCGTCAGGCCCGGCCGGTTCAGGTAGCCGCGTGCCAGACCCGGGCCGACGACGTACAACTCCCCTGCCACGCCCGGCGGTACGATGCGCAGCCGCTCGTCCAGTACGTACGCCCGGAAGCCCGCGACCGGTCGCCCGATCGGCGGGACGCCGGACCCCGGCGGCAGCGGCTCGCTCATGGTCGCGCACACCGTGGTCTCGGTCGGGCCGTACGCGTTGATCATCCGGCGCCCGGGCGCCCAACGCTCCACCAGCTCCGGCGGGCACGCCTCACCCGCCACCACCAGGGTGGTGGCCGTGAGTTCGGTGCCGTCCAGCGCGGCCAGGGCCGAGGGCGGCAGCGTCACGTGGGTGACGGAGAGCCCGGGGTCCGTCAGGGCTTCCAGCGGGGCCTCGGCGGGGGCCAGGACGAGGGCGGCGCCGGTGAGCAGTGCGCTGCAGAGGTCCCAGAAGGACGCGTCGAAGCTGGGCGAGGCGAACTGGAGCACCCGGCTGCCCGGCGCCATGCCGAGCCGGTCGACCTGCGCCGCCACCAGGCCCGACACGCCGGCGTGGCTCACGATGACGCCCTTGGGGCGGCCCGTCGAACCCGAGGTGTAGATCACGTACGCCGGGTGCCGGGTGTCCACCACGACCTCCGGATCGGTCTCCGGCCGGCTGGACGCCTCGGTCACCATGGCGGGGTCGTCGACCACCACCGCCGGACGGGCGTCCGCCAGCATGAACGCGATCCGCGTCCGCGGGTACGCCGGGTCCACCGGCAGGTACGCCGCCCCGGCCTTCAGCACGCCCAGGACCGCCACCACCGACTCCACCGACCGCGGCAGGGCCACCGCCACGACCTGCTCCGGACCGACTCCCCGGGCCATCAACGCATGCGCGAACCGGTTCGCCCGAGCATCGAGCTGCCCGTACGTCAGCTCGGTCCCACCACAGACCAGCGCGACCGCCTCCGGCGTCGCCGCCACCTGCGCCGCGAAAGCCTGCGGCAGGCTCGCCCCGGCCACCCCGTCCTCGACGGCGGGCAGCAGCTCGCTGCGTTCCTCGGCGGACAGCAGGTCGATGCCACCGATCGGCCGGTCGGGTGCGGCGGCGACCGCGGCCAGCAGCCTGGTCCACCTGGCGGCCAGGGCCTCGACCGTCGAACGGTCGAACAGGTCGGTGCTGTACTCGACCGCACCGCTGAGCCCGGCCGGCGCACCGTCGGGCCCGTGCTCCTCCGCGAACCCGAAGGTCAGGTCGAGCCGCGCGGTCCCGGTGAGCACGGCCATCCCGGAGACCTGGAGGCCCTGCAGTTCGAAGTCGCCACCCGGCGCGTTCTGCACGACCAGCCCGGTCTGGAACAGCGGGTGGTGGGACAGCGAGCGGGACGGGTTCAGCGCCTCCACCAGGTGCTCGAACGGCACATCCTGGTGCGCGTACGCCGACAACGCCGTCTCCCGCACCCGGCCCAGCAGCTCGACGAAACTCGGATCACCACTCGTGTCGGTCCGCAGCACCAACGTGTTGACGAAGAACCCGACCAGATCGTCCAGCGCCTCGTCCGTGCGCCCCGCGATCGGACTCCCGATCGCGATGTCCGTGCCCGCACCCAACCGCGTGTACAACGCCGCCAACGCCGCCTGCAGCACCATGAACAGGGTCGCCCCCGATCGTCGTGCCAACTCCACCAGGGCGCTGTGCAGTTCGGCGTCGATCCGGAGTTCCAGCAGGTCTCCCCCGTACGACATGGCGGCCGGGCGCGGCCGGTCAGCCGGCAGGTGCAGCTGCTCGGGCAACCCGGCCAGCGTCTGCGTCCAGTAGCCGACCTGGCGGGCGAACACGCTGTCGGCGTCGTCCTCGTCGCCCAGGATCTCGTGCTGCCACAGGGTGTAGTCGCCGTACGTCACCGGCAGCGATGGCCATGCCGGTGCCGCGCCACCCTGCCGGGTGGTGTAGGCGGCGGCCAGGTCACGGGCCAGCGGGCCCATGGACCAGCCGTCCCCGACGATGTGGTGCATCACCAGCAGCAGCACGTGCTCGTCCGGCGCGACCGCGAACAGCTCCGCCCGCAGCGGTACTTCCGAGGTCAGGTCGAAGTCGCGCACCGCCACCTCGCGCATCAGGTCGGGCACCTCCGTCTCGACGGCCGTGCGCACGGTCAGCGGGACAGCGACCTCGGCGGCGTCGAGCACCCGCTGGTACGGAATTCCGCCGGTGTGCGGGAAGACCGTGCGCAGGGTCTCGTGCCGGGCCATCACGTCCACGAGCGCGGCGCTCAGCGCGGCCCGGTCGAGGTCTCCGGACAGCCGCAGGGCCAGCGGCATGTGGTAGGTGGCACCCGGCGCCCCGAACTGCTGGAGGAACCAGAGCCTGCGCTGGGCGAACGACAGCGGCATCAGCTCGCGGCGGGGCCGGGGCACGAGAGCCTGGCGCGCGGTCCGGGCGTCGTGCAGCCCGGCCGCCAGTCCGGCGGGGGTCGGCGTCCGGAACAGGGCGCGCAGCTCCAGTTCGACCCCGAGGGTCGCCCGGACCCGCGAGACCAGCCGGGTGGCGAGCAGGGAGTGCCCGCCCAGGTCGAAGAAGTCCTCGTCGACACCGGCCCTCGCGATGCCCAGCACCTCGGCGAACAGCTCGCAGAGGATCTGCTCCTGGGGCGTGCGCGGCGCCCGGCCGCCGACGGTCGTGCCCGGCTCCGGCGCGGGCAGCGCCGCCCGGTCCAGTTTCCCGTTCGGCGTCAGCGGCAGCGCGTCGAGCAGCACGAACGCGGACGGCACCAGGTACTCCGGCACCCGGTCGCGCAGGTACGCCGCCAGCACCGCCGCAGTCGCCCCGGCCCCGTCCGAGGGGACGACGTACGCGACGATCCGGTCCTCCCCGGCGAGCACCGCGACCTGGGCGACGCCCGGGTGAGCGGTCAGCTCGGCCTCGATCTCGCCCGGCTCGATCCGGAACCCGCGCACCTTGACCTGGTGGTCGACCCGGCCGGCGAATTCCAGCTCGCCGTCGGCGTGCCAGCGCACCAGGTCGCCGGTGCGGTACATCCGCGCGCCCGCCGGACCGTACGGGTTGGCGACGAAACGCCCGGCGCTCAGCCCGGGCCGGTTCAGGTAGCCGCGGGCGATCCCCGCCCCGGCCAGGTACAGCTCGCCCAGCACGCCCGGGGCCACCGGTCGCAGTGCCGAATCCAGCACGTACACCTGGCAGTTCGCGATCGGACGGCCGATCGGCACCGGTAGCGGGCAGTCGGCGGGGTCGGCCGGAAGTGCGTAGGCGGTGATCACATGGGTTTCGGCGGGCCCGTAGTGGTTGTGCAGCGTCCGGCCCGGCCGGCGTGTCTGGAAGCGGCGCACGGCGCCGCCCAGCCGCATCGCCTCGCCGGCCTGCGCGACCAGCCGCAGGTGCGGCAGGTCCAGTCCTGCCTCCTCGGCCGCCTCCGCCAGCGCCTCGACCACCAGGTTGGGTGCGAACAGCTCCTCGACCCCGTGCCGGTCCAGCCAGTGGGCGAACAGTTCGGCGCTGCGGCGCTGCTCCTCGGTCGGCACCACCAGGGTCTTGCCGTACAGCAGCGCGGACAGCATCTCCTGCACCGAGACGTCGAAGCTGATCGCGGTGAACTGCGCGGTGCGCGTGCCGGGTTCGCCACCGACGGCCCGGTGGTGCCACGCCAGCAGGTTCAGCAGTCCGGCGGCGGGCATCACCACGGCCTTGGGTCGGCCGGTGGAACCGGAGGTGTAGATGACGTACGCGGGGTGCCGGGTGTCCACGGGGCCGGCCGGATCGTGCTCCGGCTGCCGGCCGGACGGTGTGACGGCCGCGAGGTCGTCGAGCACCACGGCCGGGCGGGCGTCCTCCAGCATGTACGCGATGCGGGCGGCCGGGTAGTCCGGGTCGATCGGCAGGTACGCCGCGCCCGTCTTGAGCACCGCGAGGACGGCGACGACCAGCTCCGCCGAACGCGGGAGCCGCAGGGCGACGACCTGCTCCGGACCCACGCCGCGCGCGATCAGTGCGTGGGCCAGGCGGTTGGCCCGGCGGTTCAGCTCACGGTAGGTGAGCACGGTGTCCTCGAACACCACCGCCGGGGCCTCCGGATCCGCCCGGACCTGCGCCTCGAAGAGCGCGGGCAGGGTGGCGTCAGGGGCCGGACACGCGGTGTCGTTGCGGGCGACCAGTAGCTCGTGCCGTTCCTCGGCGGTGAGGACGTCGATCCGGCTCAGCGGACGCTCCGGCTCGGCGACCACCGCCGCCAACAGCCGCAGCCACCGGGCGACCAGTGCCTCCACCGTGTCGGGGTCGAACAGGTCGGTGCTGTACTCGACCCGCCCGATGATGCCCTCGGCCTGCCCGCCTGTGCCGCCGCGCTCCAGCAGGTGGAAGCCGAGGTCGAACATCGCCGTCGGCGTCCGCACCAGGACGATCTCAGCGGCCAGACCGCTCAGCGCGAAGTCGGTGCGGGGTACGTTCTGCAGCGCGAGCAGTACCTGGAACAGCGGCTGGCGGGTGAGCGACCGGGACGGGTTGAGGGCCTCGACGACGTGCTCGAACGGCAGGTCCTGGTGCGCGTATGCGCCGAGCGCGCCCTCCCGGACCCGGATCAGCAGCTCGGCGAAGGACGGGTCACCACTGGTGTCCGTGCGGAGCACCAGGGTGTTGACGAAGAATCCGATGAGGTCGTCCAGCACCTGGTCGGTCCGGCCGGCGATTAGGCTGC
This sequence comes from Streptomyces sp. NPDC058051, assembly GCF_042885475.1. Classification (NCBI taxonomy): domain Bacteria; kingdom Bacillati; phylum Actinomycetota; class Actinomycetes; order Kitasatosporales; family Streptomycetaceae; genus Streptomyces; species Streptomyces sp. NPDC058051. The sequence goes on along the minus strand of NZ_JBHVRW010000002.1, from coordinate 434,433 downwards.
CGACCGGGATGTCCGTGCCCGCGCCGAGCTTCTCCAGCAGCGATGCCAGGGCGGCCTGCAGCACCATGTACACGCTGGCGCCGTGCTCCCGGCCCAGCCGGACCAGCCCGGCGTGGAGTTCGGCGTCCAGTTCGATCGCCAGGTGGCCGCCGGAGCAGGAAGGGGTCGCGGGGTGGTGACGGTCGGCGGGGAGCCGGATCTGCTCCGGCAGGTCCGCGAGCGTCCGGGTCCAGTAGGCCGCCTGCTGGGCGAACAGGCTGTCCTGGTCGGCCGCGTCGCCGAGCAGCCGGTGCTGCCACAGGGTGTAGTCGGCGTATTGCACGGGCAGTGGTGCCCACTGCGGCTCCTCGCCCTGGCGGCGTGCCGCGTACGCGGTGGCCAGGTCGGCGGCCAGCGGGCCCAGAGACCAGCCGTCGCCGGCGATGTGGTGCATCACCAGGAGCAGCACGTGCTCGTTCGCCGAAACCTCGAACACCTCGGCCCGCAGCGGCGGTTCGGTAGCGAGGTCGAATCCGCGCGCTGCGGCCCCCGTCAGCAGTTCCGGCAGGGCCGGCTCGTCGGCCGGGGTGACCGACAGGCTCGGGCGCGCCTCGCCCGCGGGCAGCACCCGCTGGTAGGGCACGCCGTCCGCGGCCGGGAAGACCGTGCGCAGGGTTTCGTGCCGGTCGGCGAGGTCGCTCAGCGCCGCCTCAAGAGCCGCCAGGTCCAGCGGTCCCGAGAGCCGCCACGCGAGCGGCATGTTGTAGACCGAGTCGGCGCCCTCCAACTGGCGCAGGAACCACAGCCTCCGCTGAGCGGACGACAACGGCACCGCCTCGGGCCGCTCCGACCGCCGCAGGGCGAGGCGGGCCCGGTCGGCGCCGCCCAGCCCGGCGGCCAGCCCGGCCACGGTCGGGGTGCTGAACAGGGTGGGCAGGGCCAGCTCCACGCCCAAGGTCGCACGGACCCGGGCCACCAGCCGGGTAGCGAGCAGGGAGTGCCCGCCGAGATCGAAGAAGTTGTCGTCGACACCGACCTGAGGCAGGCCCAGCACCTCGGCGAACAGCCCGGCCAGCACGTGTTCCTGAGGAGTGTGCGGTTCCCGGCCGGCCGGGGTCACGGTGGACTCGGGCTCGGGCAGGGCGCGCCGGTCCAGCTTGCCGCTGGCGGTCAGCGGCAGAGCATCGAGGGAGACGAACGCGGCCGGCACCATGTATTCCGGCAGCCGCTCGCGCAGGTGCGCCCGCAGGCCCTCCTGCCGAATCTCCGCCCCGGTGGCGGGCTGCAGGTAGGCGACCAGACGGGGGCCCTGTGCCCGGTCCTGCCGGACGATCACGGTGGCCCGTGCGATCCCCGGGTGCTCGGCGAGGACCGCCTCGATCTCGCCGAGTTCCACCCGGAAGCCGCGGACCTTGACCTGGTCGTCGGTGCGGCCGAGGAACTCCAGGAGCCCATCCGGGTTCCACCGCACCAGGTCACCCGTGCGGTACATCCTCGACCCGCCCGGACCGAACGGGTCCGCCACGAACCGCCCCGCGGTCAGACCCGGCCGGTCCAGATAGCCCCGTGCCAGCCCCGCCCCCGCGATGTACAGCTCACCCACCACACCCGCGGGCAACGGCTGCAAAGCGGCATCGAGCACATACAGCCGGACACCGCCGAGCGGTCGGCCGATCACTTGGTGCGGACTCGACTCCAGCGGCGCGATGACCGAGTCCACCGTGCACTCGGACGGCCCGTAGTAGTTCAGGGAGAGCACCCCGTCGGCGGCCCGCAGCCGCTCCCACAGCGGCTCCGGAACGGCCTCCCCGCCCAACGCGACCACCGAAGGACGCCACCGCGGGTCGTCCAGCAGACCATGTTCGACAAGGACTTGCAGGTAGGACGGGGTGCCGCCGACAGTGTCCAGCCCGGCCCGCACGGCGTACTCAAGGTATGCCTCCGGGTCGGACCAGGTCGCCTCGTCCAGGACGTGCAGCTCATGGCCCGCGAACAGGGCGAACAGTTGGTCGCAGGAGCCGTCGAACGACACGGACGTGGTCAGCCCCACCCGCATCCGCTCCCCCGTACGGAAGACCAGCGGACACTGGTTGGCGAACAGGTTGGCCACGCCGCCGTGTGTGGCCACCACGCCCTTGGGCTTGCCGGTGGAGCCGGAGGTGTAGATGACATAGACCGGGTGGCTCGGATCGACGGCCACCATCGGGTCGACCGCCGGGCAGCTCCCCACCAGGGCGGCCGTCCCCGGGTCGTCGAGCACCAGCCGCTCGACAGCACCGTCCGGCAGCCGACCCAGAGTGCGGGTGTCGGTCACCGTCAGGACCGGCCGGGCATCGTCGAGCAGATACGCGATCCGGGCAGCCGGATACTCGGGATCGACCGGAACATACGCCGCACCGGACTTCAGCACCGCGAGAATCGCCACCACCAACTCGACCGACCTCGGCAGCGCCACCGCCACCAGCCGCTCCGGCCCCGCACCCCGCGCCATCAGCGCATGCGCCAACCGGTTCGCCCGCCCGTCCAACTCCCCATACGTCAGCGAGACATCGCCACACACCAACGCGACACGGTCCGGAGCCACCCGGACATGCTCGCGGAACAACTCCGGCAGACTCGCGGTGAAGACCTGGGCTGCCGGGCCGGTACCCAGCACCGTCAGCTCATCGCGCTCCTCCGCCGTGAGCAGATCGAGCCGACTGAGCCGCCGCCGCGGGTCGGCGACCGCGACGCGGAGCAGCCGCTTCCACCGCCCGATCATCGTCTCGACGGTGGCCGGGTCGTACAGGTCGTCGGCGTACTCGACAGACCCGTCGATCCCCTCCGGGGAGCCGTCCTCCGCGTGCCGCTCGGACATGGTGAAGATCAGGTCGAGCTTGGCAGTGGTCGATGTCAACGGCATCTCGCCCACGCGCACCCCGGGCGGCGCGAAGTCGGCCCGGGGTGCGTTCTGCAGCACCAGCATGACCTGGAACAGCGGGTGGTGTGCCAGCGACCGCGACGGGTTCAGGACCTCGACCAGGTACTCGAACGGCAGGTCCTGGTGGGCGTATCCGGCCAGCGCGGTGTCCCGGACCCGTCCCAGCAGCTCGGCGAACGTCGGATCGCCCGAGGTATCGGTGCGGAACACCAGGGAGTTGACGAAGTAGCCGACCAGGTCGTCCTGCGCCTGGTCGGTCCGGCCGGCGACCGGGCTGCCGACCGGAATGTCGTCGCCCGCGCCGAGCTTGCTCAGCAACGCCGCCAGCCCTGCCTGGAGCACCATGAACAGACTGGTCCCGTGCGCGCGGGCGAGCTCGCGAAGGCCGCGGTGCAGCTCGGCGTCCAGCCCGGCAAGCACAGAACCGCCCCGGTGCGAGGCGACCGCCGGGCGGGACCGGTCGGTGGGCAGCTGGATCCGCTCCGGCAGACCGGCCAGCTGCCGGGTCCAGTAGTCCGTCTGGCCGGCGAACAGGCTGTCCCGATCGGCGGAGTCGCCGAGCAGTTCATGCTGCCACAGGGTGTAGTCGGCGTACTGGGCGGGCAGTGGCGCCCACTGCGGCTCCTCGCCGCGACGGCGCGCGGTGTAGGCGGTGGTCAGTCCCCGCACGAGCGGGCCCAGCGACCAGCCGTCACCCGCGATGTGGTGGAGCACCACGTGGAAGACGTGCTCGTCCGGCGCCAGCTCGAACAGCTCGACCCGCAGCGGGACATCGACCGCCAAGTCGAACCGTCGGTCCTTCGCCGCTGCCATCAGAGCGGACAGCTCGGCCTCGGTGGTTGGGCTCACGAGCAGCCGCGGGCGGGCTGCCACCACGTCCAGCACCTGCTGGCGCGGCGCGCCGTCCACCGCCGGGAAGACGGTGCGCAGGCTCTCGTGCCGGGCCACCACGTCCGCCACGGCGGCCTCCAGGGCCCGCCGGTCCAGATCCCCGGACAGCCGCCAGGCCAGGGAGATGTGGTAGTTCGCGCCGGCACCCTCCAACTGGTGCAGGAACCACAGCCTCCGCTGCGCGAACGACAGCGGGATCACCTCGGGGCGCTCACGCCGTGCCAGGGCGGCCTGCGCCGGCCTGGCCGCTACCAGGGCGGCGGCCAGACCTGCCGGGGTCGGCGCCTCGAACAGGGTGCGCAGCGGCATTTCCACGCCGAGCGTCACGCGGATCCGGGCCGCCAGGCGGGTGGCCAGCAGCGAGTGCCCGCCCAAGTCGAAGAATCCGTCGTCGACGCCGGCCGACGCCACACCCAGGATCTCTGCGAACAGCTCGCAGAGGATCTGCTCCTGCGGGGTACGCGGCGCGCGGTGGGTGGCCGCCGGGGCGAGGTCGGGGGCGGGCAGGGCCCGATGGTCCAGCTTGCCGTTGACGGTCAGCGGCAGCGCGTCCAGCAGGACGAACGCCGACGGCACCATGTGATCCGGCAACCGCTCACGCAGGTGCTCCCGCAGGTCGGCGGAGCGCGGTGCGGCTCCCGCGGCCGGCACCAGGTAGGCGGCCAGTCGGGTGTCGTCAGCCCGGTCCTGCCGGGCCAGGACGGCGGCCTGGGCGATGCCGGGGTACGCGGCCAGCGCCGCCTCGATCTCGCCGAGCTCGATCCGGAAGCCGCGCACCTTCACCTGTTGGTCGGCCCGGCCGACGTAGCGCAGGCTGCCGTCCGCCGCCCGGCGCACCACGTCGCCGCTGCGGTACATCCGCGATCCCGGCGGTCCGAACGGGTCCGCCACGAACCGCCCGGCGGTCAGGCCGGGCCGGTTCAGGTAGCCGCGCGCCAGGCCCGCGCCCGCGACGTACAGCTCGCCGGGCACGCCCGGGGCCACCGGCCGCAGGCCGTCGTCGAGCACGTACGCCCGCAGGTCCGGGAGGGCCGCACCGATCTGGCCGGCCGCGGTGCCGAACCGGTCGAGCGCCGCGTACGTGACGTGCACCGTGGTCTCGGTGATGCCGTACATGTTGACCAGCCGCGGTGCGTCCTCCGGGTGCCTCTGGAACCAGCTCGCCAGCCTGGTGTGGTCCAACGCCTCGCCGCCGAACACCACCGTGCGCAGGGCGAGTCGGCGGCCGGTCTCCGGGTCCTCCTCATCCGCCTGCATCAATGGGTAGAAGGCGGACGGTGTCTGGTTGAGTACCGTCACCCGCTCGCGGGCGAGCAGTTCCAGGAACCGGCCGGGCGAGCGGCTGGTCTCGTGGTCCACGACCACCAGGCGGCCGCCGTGCAGCAGCGGGCCCCACAGCTCCCACACCGAGAAGTCGAAGGCGTAGGAGTGGAAAAGGGTCCACACGTCGTCGGCGGAGAAGCCGAACAGCTCCCGAGTGGTGCCGAACAGGCGCACCACGTTGCGGTGCGGGACCACCACGCCCTTGGGGTTGCCGGTGGAACCGGAGGTGTGGATGACATAGGCGGCGTGGCCCGGGTCGATGGCGACCCCCGGGTCCGTGTCCGGCAGCCCGTCCAGGTCGGCGGTGTCCAGCAGCAGCCGGTCCACGTGGTCCGTCCCCGGCTGCTCTCCGGTGCGGCTCGTCGTCACGAGCAGTGCGGGCCGGGCGTCCTGGAGCAGGTAGGCGATCCGGGCCGGCGGGTACTCCGGGTCCACCGGTACGTACGCGGCACCGGCCTTGAGTACCGCGAGCACCGCCACGACCAGCTCCGTCGAGCGCGGCAGGGACAGCGCCACCAACTGCTCCGGCCCCACCCCCCGGTCGATCAGGGCGTGCGCCAGCCGGTTGGCGTGGGCGTTCAACTGGCCGTACGTCAGGGTGGCTTCGCCGTCCGTGAGAGCGATCGCCGCCGGGTTCGCCCGCGCCTGGCGCTCGAACAGCGCGGGCAGGCTGCCTTCCGGCAGCTCCCCGCCCTGGTCGGTGTCGGCCGGCAGCAGTGCCCGGAGCTCGTCGGCGGACAGCACGTCCACCTGGCCGATCCGTCGGCCGGGGTCGGCGACGACGGCGCGCAGCAGCCGCAGCCACCGCCCGACGATCCCGGTGACGGTGGCCGCGTCAAACAGATCGGTGCTGTACTCCACCACGCCCGACAATCCGTCCTCGCCGGGCTGTTCGGTCAGGACGAAGGTCAGATCGCACTTGGCCGTTCCGGTGGGGACCAGGTCGGTCGCCACCCGCAGCCGCGGCAGGTCGAAGGTGTCGAGTGGCGCGTTCTGCAGGGTGAGCATGGTCTGGAACAGCGGGTGGTGCGCGAGCGTCCGGGTCGGGTTCAGCGCCTCCACGAGGTGCTCGAACGGCACCTCCTGATGCGCGTACGCGGCCAGCGCGTCGGAGCGCACCCGGCCCAGCAGTTCGGTGAACGACGGGTCGCCGGACAAATCCGTGCGCAGCACCAGGGTGTTGACGAAGAAGCCGACCAAGTCGTCCAGGGCCTCGTCGGTGCGACCCGCGATCGGCGTGCCGATCGGGACGTCGGTACCGGCGCCGAGCTTGCCCAGCAGAGCGGCCAGACCGGCCTGGAGCACGATGAAGAGGCTGGCTCCGCCATCGCGGGCGAGTGCGCGCAGGCCCCGATGCAACTCGGCGTCGATCCGCACCGGCAGGTGGGCGCCCCGGTAGGACATCGCCATCGGCCGGGGCCGGTCGAAGGGCAGCTCGACCTGCTCGGGCAGGTCCGCCAGGCGCTCCCGCCAGTAGGCGAGTTGTCCGTTGAGCAGGCTGTCCGGGTCAGCGCCGTCACCCAGCAGATCCTGCTGCCAGAGGGCGTAGTCGGCGTACTGGACCGGCAGGGGCGACCGCTCCGGCTTCGCCCCCTCCCTACGGGCCGCATAGGCAGTCGTCAGGTCCCGCAGGAGCGGCCCCGTCGACCAGCCGTCGCCGGCGATGTGGTGCACCATCAGCAGCAGCACATGCTCCTCGGCGCCGAGCCGGAACAGTTCGGCACGCAACGGCGACTCCTCGGAGAGCTCGAAGCCGTACCGCGCCGCCTGTGCCAACCGGTCCGGCAGCTCGCGCTCGCCGATCTCGGCCATCCGCAGCCGCGGCCGTGCCGCGTCGCTGTCGAGCACTCGCTGGCACGGCACGCCGTCGACCACCGGGAAGACGGTACGCAGGCTCTCGTGCCGCTCGACCACGTCCGCCAGGGCGGCTTCCAGGGCGCGCTGGTCCAGGCTTCCGGACAGCCGCAGTGCCAGCGGGATGTTGTAGGTGGCACTCGGGCCCTCCATCCTGTGCAGGAACCAGAGCCTCCGCTGCGCGAAGGACAGCGGCACCAGCTCGGGCCGCTCACGCCGCCTCAACGCCGGGCGCGCCCGGCCGGCGACGTCCACCCTGGCTGCCAGTTCCGTCACCGTCGGCGCGTCGAACAGGTCGCGCAGCCTCAGCTCCACGCCCAGCACCGACCGGGCCCGGGAGACCAGTCGGGTGGCCAGCAGGGAGTGCCCGCCGAGGTCGAAGAAGCTGTCGTCCAGCCCGGCCTCGGCGACCCCCAGTACCTCGGCGAACAGCCCGGAGAGCAGGTGCTCGACCGCGGTGCGCGGAGCGCGGCCCGGTGCGGCGGGCTGCCGCTCGGGGGCCGGGAGGGCGCGGCGGTCGAGCTTGCCGTTCGGGGTCATCGGCAGCGCGTCCAGCACCACGAGCGCCGACGGCACCATGTACTCGGGCAGCCGTTCCCGCAGCCAGGCCCGCAGCGTGTCCGTTCGGACGATCTGCCCCGTGGCAGGGACGACGTGGGCGACCAGCCGGGATTCCTCGTCGGTGCGCACGGTGACGGCGGCCCGTGCGATCCCCGGGTGCTCGGCGAGGACCGCCTCGATCTCGCCGAGTTCCACCCGGAAGCCGCGGACCTTGACCTGGTCGTCGGTGCGGCCGAGGAATTCCAGGAGCCCATCCGGGTTCCACCGCACCAGGTCACCCGTGCGGTACATCCTCGACCCGCCCGGACCGAACGGGTCCGCCACGAACCGCCCCGCGGTCAGACCCGGCCGGTCCAGATAGCCCCGTGCCAGCCCCGCCCCCGCGATGTACAGCTCACCCGCCACACCCGCGGGCAACGGCTGCAATGCGGCATCGAGCACATACAGCCGGGCGTTGGTGACGGGACGGCCGATGACCGGGCGCGGGCTCGATCCCACGGGCGCGGCAACCGAGTTGACGGTGCACTCGGAGGGCCCGTAGAGGTTGAGGCAGGAGGTCCCGTCGGCGGCCCGCAGCCGCTCCCACAGTTGCTCGGGGACGGCTTCGCCGCCGACCCCGACCAGCGCGGGACGGCCCCGCGGATCGTCCAACAACCCGTGGACAACGAGGACGTGGAGGTAGGAAGGGGTGACCTCGATGTAGTCCAGCCCGCGGCTCACGGCGTAATCGACGAAGGCCTGCGGGTCGGTCCAGGTCGCATGGTCCAGGACGTGCAGCTCATGGCCCGCGAACGGGGCCATGAGCTGGTTCCAGGAGGCGTCGAACGACACCGAGGTGGTCAGCGCCACGCGCAGCCGCTGCCGGTTCTTCAGCAGCGGCGCGAACTGCACCAGTCGGTGGTCGGTGAGCAGATCGAGCAGGCCGCCGTGTGTGGCCACCACGCCCTTGGGCTTGCCGGTGGAGCCGGAGGTGTAGATGACGTAGACCGGGTGGCTCGGATCGACGGCCACCATCGGGTCGACCGCCGGGCAGTTCCCCACCAGGGCGGCCGTCCCCGGGTCGTCGAGCACCAGCCGCTCGACAGCACCGTTCGGCAGCCGACCCAGAGTGCGGGTGTCGGTCACCGTCAGGACCGGCCGGGCATCGTCGAGCAGATACGCGATCCGGGCAGCCGGATACTCGGGATCGACCGGAACATACGCCGCACCGGACTTCAGCACCGCGAGAATCGCCACCACCAACTCGACCGACCTCGGCAGCGCCACCGCCACCAGCCGCTCCGGCCCCGCACCCCGCGCCATCAGCGCATGCGCCAACCGGTTCGCCCGCCCGTCCAACTCCCCATACGTCAGCGAGACATCGCCACACACCAACGCGACACGGTCCGGAGCCACCCGGACATGCTCGCGGAACAACTCCGGCAGACTCGCGGCCGAGGGCGTCACCGGGCCGGTACCGAGGGCCGCCACCTCGCGGTGCTCCTCGGCCGTGAGCAGATCGATCCGGCCCACCGCCTCGTCCGGGTCGCAGTCCGCGACGGCGTCGAGCAGGGCGAGCAGCCTCTGCTGGTGCGCGGCGAGGTCGTCGTCACCGTATGCCTCCGGCGCGCCGTGCAGCCTGAGGAGCGGGGGGTTACCGTCCCGGTAGTCGAACACCCAGACGGCCAGGTCGGTGGTCGACCCCGACACGAAGTGGTGCACCGAGGCGGGGTGCCCGGCGAAGCTCGGCCTGGCGTTGAAGGCCATGATGTTGACGATCAGCGGGAACGCCGTTCCGATGCTGCCGGGCGCGCCGAGGTCGCGCAGCAGGTCCTCGCTGCGGTAGCGCTCGTGCGCGACGGCCGACTCGACCTCCCGCGCCACCTGGGCGACGAGATCGCCCCACGGCATGTCCGGTCGCACGGTCAGCCGCAGGGGCACCACGTTGGACATCGTGCCGGGCACTGACATCAGGTCGCGGTCCGAGCCCCGACGGGCGGGAACGGGAAGGGCGAGCACCACGTCCTGGGCGCCGCTCAGGCGGTGGGCGTAGAGCGCCGTCGCCGCGACCACCACCCGGGACCACCTGACACCGGCCCGGCCCGCCGCCGCCCGCAATGCCTCGGGGCTCCGCAGTTCCAGCTCCCCGGCCAGGCGCAGGGCTCGGTGCGGGTCGCTCGCGGAGGCATCGGTGAGCCGTGTCGGGGCGGGCAGATCGGTGAAGCGCTCGGTCCAGTAGGAGCGGTCAGCGGTGAAGTCGGCGGACGCGCGATAGGCGGCGTCGCTGTCGACCAGATCCCGAAGCGAGCCGAACGGAGAGGGCGGAACGGCACCGCCCTCGGCCAGTGCCGAGTACACGTCGCCGACCCGCTGCCGGACCATGGAGCTGCTGATCGCGTCCAGCACCACGTGGTGGTAGTTCAGGTACCAGAGGAACTCCGTCGGCGACAGCCGGATCAGCGCATGGCCGAACAGCGGATCACGGGCGAGGTCCAACGGACGCGCCAGGTCCCGCTCCATCCATTCCATGGCCGCCGCCCGGGGATCCGGCTCCGCACCGAGGTCGAGGTGCGCGGGCGCCCAGTCCCAGGTCTCGCGGAGGATCTGGCGCGGGCCCTCACCGTCGTCGACGAAGGTCACATGCAGGGCGTCGACCTCGTCGACCACCCGGCGCAGCGCGGCTTCGAACAGCTCCGGATCGACCGGACCGTGGATCTCCAGGCACTCACCGACGCGGTAACCCGGGATCGGCGTCCGGGAGCGCTGCTCGGCGAGCCAGATCTCCCGCTGGGCCGCGGTCAGGGGAAGGACGTCGCCGTCACGACGGGACATGGGGGTACCTCCAGAAGTATGGGCGGGCATGCGCGCAGGACGTACCGGCCGCGCGGACCGCGGTGGCGTCACACGGTCGGCGGCCGGGGCGGTTTTCTGCGGTCAGGCGGCGAGTTCGCCGGCCTGGAGCTGCCAGAGGGATGCGTAGAGTCCGTGCTGGGCGAGGAGTTCGTCGTGGGTGCCCTGTTCGGCGACGATGCCGCCCTTGTCCATGACGTAGATCCGGTCGGCGTGGCGCACCGTGGAGAGGCGGTGGGCGATGACGACCATCGTCCGGTCGGCCGCGAAGCTTCGCAGCGTGCGCTGGATGGCGGCCTCGGTCTCGTTGTCCACGGCGGAGGTGGCCTCGTCGAGGATGACGACCGGCGAGTCCTTGAGGATCGCGCGCGCCAGGGCGATCCGCTGCCGCTGGCCGCCGGAGAGCGCGGCTCCGCGTTCACCGATCAGGGTGTCGTAGCCGTCCGGCAGCGTCGCGATGAAGGGGTGCGCCTCGGCCATGGCGGCGGCCTGGGCCACGGCCTCGTCCGAGGCCCCGAAGCTGCCGTAGCGGATGTTGTCGGCGATGCTGCCGTCGAAGAGGAACGGGTCCTGGGCGACGAAGCCGATGGCGTGGCGCAGGACGTGCCGCCGCAGGTCCCGGACGTCCCGTCCGTCGAGCAGCACCCTGCCGGACTCCGCGTCCTGGAAACGCATCAGCAGTTTGGCGATCGTCGTCTTGCCGGATCCGGTGGCGCCCACCAGGGCGGTCACCTGCCCGGCCGCGACGGTCAGCGAGAGGTCCTCCAGTGTCGCCGGCCGACCGGGGTAGGCGAAGGTGACCCCGTCGAGGACGATCTCACCCCGCACATCGGCGAGGTCGAGCGTTCCGTCGCCGCCGTCGGCCTCGACGGGCAGGTCGCGCAGCCGCTGGATCCGGTCGTAGGAGGCGAGGGTGCGCTGGTACTGGTCGGCGATGCCGCCGAGCCGGCTCATCCGCATCAGCAGCATCTGGGGCAGCCCGATCAGCGGGCTGAACACCTCGAAGCGCAGGGTGCCGTTGAGTACCGAACGGCCGCCGATCAGCAGGGTTCCGGCCATTGATGCGGTGGTGCAGGCCCGGATGGTCTCGGCGTGGCGGATCGTGCTCCGGTCGGTGTGCCGGCTGCTCTCCTGGACCGCCTCGCTCAGCTCGTCGATGCGTTCGGCCTCGTAGTCCTCGGTGCAGAAGCTCTTGACGGTCGCACCGGCTTCGAGCGAGTTGATCACCTGGCTGCCCAGCCCGGCCCGGCGCTCGCCGGCGACGGCGTAATCCGCCGCGGCCTTGTCCTGGTGGTGCAGCGACAGCCAGGCGATGACCGGGACCGGCAGGAACGCGATCCAGGCGATCTGCGGTGCCAGCAGGAGGAACGCCGGCACCAGGAGGGCCAGGCTGGTGCCGAGTTGCAGCACGTCGTTGGCCGGGCCGGCGAAGAAGGCCCCCAGCTGGTGGACGTCGTCGGTGAGCGCGCCGGCCACCCGGCTGGTCCGCTCACCCTCCAGGTGCCCCAGTTCGAGGTGCTGGACGTGTCGGTACGTGCGGCCCCGCCAGTCGTGTTCGATGTCCTGGCCGAGTCGGCGCCACTGGAGGTTCGAGGCGTACGAGAGGCCTGCCACCGCAGCACAGGCGGCGGCCACCAGCCCGGCCAGACCCCAGAGTTGTGCGGAGGCCGTGGTCAGGCCGAGGCTGACCAGGGGAGCTGCCTCGCCCTTGATGAGGACCAGGCCGGTCCATCCGAGGAAGGTGCCGAGCGCCATCTCCGCGGCCTGGCAGGCGACGGACAGAGCGGCGGCCCGGTAGAGGCGGTGTCGGTGCGGACCGACGATCTCCAGCAAGGGATGGCTTTCGGTACCGGGCCCGGCCACGTCCTGGGACGCGTCGACCGTTCCGTGCCATGCCTTCCGGAGGACGACCGCAGTCGCTGCGGCAACCCCGCCCGCAGCCACCAACTGCCTGCTCAGCGCCGACCCCTTGATCAGTGCGACACCGGCCGCGACCCCGCCGCCGACGGCGAGCACCGGGCGCACGACCAGGCCGCGGTCCGCCCGCGGGGCCGGCGCAGGGGCGGGCCGGGCCGGTGCCGGACATCCCACTCCGGCCGGATGCTCCGCGACCCGGGTGACAGCTCTGCGAATGATCCGGCCGACGTCCGTGGCGCGCAGCCGCGCATCATGCCGGACGAGCACCCCACCGGTGACCGAGCTGGCCTGGGCCTCGGTGATCCCGGGGATGTGGCGCAGCACAGCGGCGAGGATCTCGGCCGTCCGGGGTCGTCCGAGGACCAGCTCGACGTCCCAGCGCTGGCGGCCCGGTGTGACCGAGCGCGGGCTCGCAACCAATTCCACGGAGCGGAATCCGGCTGCGGCACCCAGTACCGATGGCATGTGTACGATCACCTGTTTGCGGAGGTCGCGGAAAACCGCCACGGACACGACGGATTACGGCGACGGATCGGGAAATCTGGACGGTGGATCTCTGCGGCCGAACGGCCTGCGAACGGCCGCCGCCCGGGCACATTCCGCCGAAATCGATCGGCATACGCGCCTGGCGGCGGCCGTGGGTCCTTACGGACCGTCAGTGCGCCTTTGCGGTGGCGCTACCGGCGGTCGCACGGATCTTCGGGGTCCTCGTGCCCCCCTTGGCGTCGTTCCCGGCGGGGTGCTGGCCGTCACTGGAGTTGCCTTCGATGTCACCGGCGGCGATCTGGGCGGCCACCACATCGGCGGCCACTTCGGCCGCGAGGTCATGGATGTTCTCCCCGGCCTCCTGAGCCGCCTTCTTCACCTCCATCGCAATGCCGACGGACGCTTTGACAACTCCACTCACCAGTGGCTTGAGCAGGCGCTTGGCCAGCGGTGCGACGATGAGGCCGACCAGGAAAGGCGGTACTACAGGCGGCATGATGCTCCATCCTCTCTACGCATACGTATGACAGGGAACCCGGGCACGGCGAACACCGAAGCAGCGCACAGCCGGGCGGATGTGAAGCATTCCACTCGAAATCCGGTACTCACCCAATGAATCGGAATTCCCGGTCACCAGAACGCGCCGTCCGATCCCGTGATCACGGTAGTCGAACCACGCCCGCCTGAGCCAAATGGCTTCCTCCAGGTTCACCCATGTGAGTGTTCGTGGCCTTTTCGCGTGACCTCTATTGCAGCGCACCCGAACACCAATTGACATGGTTACCCGATTATCTTTCTGCATACGTGTCGAGTTCCCGCACCACCCGCGGCAGCCCCGACCCCGGTCCGGCCCGCCCTTCGTTCGCCATGCGACCTTCCGGGCGACTCGTAAGGGTGAATCAGGATCTCCCGCCCCCGTCACCCCTGACGGCTCCCGGCCAAGCCGCCAGGCGGTTCGGGACGTTCAAACACGCTTGCCGCACAGGCCAGTTGGATCACCACGGCACAGTCCCGATGGCACCATGACGCCATGCTCCGACGCACCCCGCCGGTCGCCCTGGCGGCAGCCCTCACTGCCTCGGCTGTCGTGCTGGGCGGCTGCGGCGGCGTCGCCACCTCCTCGACGACCACCCCCCTGGTGGATCACGGCACCGTCCGGATCGCCGAATCCAGCGAAACGCCGAGCTTCGACCCGTACTCCGCCTTCGGTGCCTCCCAGGCCCGCTACGCCTACGACTCCCTGGTCAACCTCGCCCCCGACGGCACCCTGGTCACCGGCCTGGCCTCCTCCTGGCAGGCCACGGCCACCAAGGCCGACTTCACCCTCCGCCCGGGCATCACCTGCTCCGACGGCACTCCCCTCACCGCCTCGGCGGTGGCCCGGGCACTCACCTACGCGGGCGACCCGGCCAACCAGCTCGCCGGCGCCCGGACTGTCCTCCCGAACGTCCCGTTCACCGCGAGCGCCGACGACCGGACCGGCACGGTGTCGGCGTCCTCCGCCGCCCCCTTCCCGTTCCTCACTCGCACCATCGGCCTGCTGCCGATCGTCTGTCCCGCCGGCCTCGACCGGCCCCATGCGCTGGACCGCGCCACCCAGGGCACCGGCCCCTACGTCCTGACCCGCTACACCCCCGGCGGACCGTACGAGTTCACCGTCCGCGACGACTACTCCTGGGGACCCGCCGGGGCTACGACCAGGGAACCCGGTCACCCCGCGCACATCGTCATCTCGGTGGTGCCCCAGACCTCCACGGCGGCGAACCTGCTGCTCACCGGGGGCATCGACATCGCGCACGTGAGCGGGCCGGACCGCGCCCGGCTCACCGGCCGCGGCCTGGCCACCGCCGACGTGGCGACCGTGGTCGGGCTGACCTTCTTCAACCAGCGCCCCGGCCGGGCACTCGCCGACCGGGCACTGCGCCGTGCTCTGGTCTCCGCCCTCGACCGCCCGGGACTCGCCAACGTCGCCGTCGGCGGCACCGGCAGACCCGCCACCGACTTCGGAGCCGAGGGCGCCGTCTGCCACGCCGACCTCGCGGACGCCAACCTGCCCGTGCAGAACGCCGCCGAGGCCCTGCGGGCCGCCGGCTGGACCCGCTCCGCCGACGGCCCGCTGGCCAAGGACGGCCGGCCGCTCCGGCTCCGCCTGATCACCAGCCCCGACCTCGGCCCGACCCTGGCCTCCGTCGCCGAGCTGATGGCCCGGGAGTGGACGGCTCTCGGCGCCGAGGTCGAACTCGTCGCCGAGAGCCTGCCTGCCCTCGTCAACGCCATGTACCGGAGCGCCGACTTCGACGTGGTGGTCGGCAGTACCCCGGGCTTCGCCCTACCGGTCGGCTTCATCCCCTTCTTCTCCGGTTCCACCCCTGCGCAGGGCCTCAACTTCGCGGGGGTCACCAATCCCGAGTACGACGCTCTGGTCACCCAGGCCCTCCGGGAGACCGACACAACGGGATGCAATACGTGGAACCGGGCCGCCGCCGCGCTCTTCCGCTCGGCCGACGCGCTGCCGATCGCCGAAGGCCGGAGCAGCGTGTACGGCTACCGCACCACCTTCGCCACCACCTTCGGCGGCCAGCTCGTTCCCACCAGCATCCGCCTCCATCAGTGACCTGGGGCCCACCATGTCCGTACCGCAGCTGCTGCGGCACCCCTGGACCGTGTTCCTCGGCCGCCGCAGCCTCCGGCTCCTCCTCTCCCTCGGGGTCGTGCTCACCGCGTCGTTCGCGATGATCCGCCTCATCCCCGGCGATCCGGTCCGGGCCGCGCTCGGCGTCGACGCCGCCCCCGACCTGGTGGCCGCTCGCAGGCACGCCCTCGGGCTCGACACACCCTTCCTGTCCCAGTACCGGCACTACCTCGGCGGCCTCCTCCACGGCGACCTCGGTACCTCGCTGGTCACCGGGGCACCGGTCGCGGAGCTGATCCGTACCCGGTTGCCGGCCACCCTGGAGATCGCCGGCCTCGCCTTCCTGGTCACCCTCGTCGTCGCCCTGCCCGGCGGCCTGCTGGCCGCCGTCCGCACCCGCGACGGCCGCCGCCCGCGCACCGAGCTGGTGTTCGCCGCGGTCACCGCCGGTCTGACCGGAGTGCCGGACTTCGTCCTGGCCGCCGGACTCACCGCGTCGCTGGCCGTCGGTCTCCAACTGCTCCCGGTGGCCGGTGCGGTGGGCGTCGAGTCCTTTGTCCTGCCCGTCCTCGCGCTCTCCCTCGCCCCCACCGCCGTCCTGCTGCGCATCGTCCGGGTGGAGGCGCTGAAGGTACTGAACGAGGACTACCTGCGCACCGCCCGGAGCAAACGGCTGTCTTCCGCACGCCGCTACCTTCGGCACGCGGCACCGAACACGGCCGCCGCCGCACTCACCGTCGCCGGGAGCCTGCTGCCTGCCCTGATCGCCGGCACCGTGCTGGTCGAGAAAGTCTTCGCCTGGCCCGGCATCGGCTCCGCCATGGCCCAGTCCGTGGTCGCACAGGACTACCCGGTGGTGCAGGCCATGGTGCTGGTGCTGGGCACCACCGTGCTGCTCGCCGGCCTCCTGGTCGACGTGCTGCTCGCCGTACTCGACCCCCGTTCGGCGATCCGGGAGATGTGATCATGAGCCTTCCCTCCGGCCTCCGGCGCTCGCCCATGGCCTGGGCCACCGCGGTCATGCTGGCGTCGCTCGTCGCGCTCGCACTGGTCGGCCCGCTGGTCTGGGGTGCGGCAGCCGACCACCCGGACCCCTCGGCCGTACTCCAGGGCCCCTCTGCGGAACACCCGATCGGCACTGACAGCCTCGGCCGGGACCTGCTCGCCCGAGTCCTGACGGCCACCCGGTCCTCCCTGCTGCTCGCGCTGGCGGCAGTCCTGCTCGGTGCGACCGCGGGAGTCCCCCTCGGGGCGTGCACCGCCGTACTCGGCCGACGCGGCCGTCGGCTGACCGCCGGGCTGATCAACCTCCTGCTCGCCTTCCCGGCCCTCCTCGTCGCGATGTTCCTCGCGGTCGTGTTCGGCGCGGGCGCCGCCGGGGCGGTGCTGGCCCTCGCAGCCGCGGGCGTCCCCGGATTCGCCCGGCTCGCCCAGACCCTCGCCGCAGGCGTCGCCGGCACCGATCACCTGGCCGCGGCCAGGGTCCTCGGCCTGCGCCGCCACCGGCTGCTGTGGCGGCACGTCCTGCCCAACATCGCCGAACCGCTGCTCCTGAGCACCACCACGGCGGCAGGCACCGCCCTGGTCGCGCTCTCCGGGCTCAGCTTCCTCGGGCTGGGCGTCCAACCGCCGGGCTACGACTGGGGGCAGCTGCTCGGCCAGGGGCTCGAACGGATCTACTCCGAACCGCTGCCCGCGCTCGGCCCGGGGCTGGCCGTCCTCTACGCAGCCCTGACCTTCCAGCTGCTGGGCGAGGTCCTGGCCGGGAACATCGCCCGGCGCGGCCCGGCGCCGCGTACCCCCGCAGCGACGCCCGCCCCGAGCGGCCCCGCGGAGGACGGGCTGGTCCTCCAGGTCGAAGACCTCTCCGTCGAACTCACCACCCCGGACGGCACGATCCGGCCGGTGCGCGGTGTGTGGCTCTCGCTGCGGCCGGGCGAGATCGTCGGGCTGGTCGGCGAGTCGGGGTCGGGCAAGTCGCTCACCGCGCTCGCCATCGCCGACCTGCTCCCGTACGGCGCCCGGGTGTCCCGGCGCACTCTGCGCCTGCTCGGAGCCGACCTCGCCACCCTGACGCCGAAGGAGCGGGACCGGCACCTCGCGACGGGCCTGTCGGTGATCTTCCAGAATCCGGCCTCGGCGCTCAACCCGTCCCTGCGGATCGGCGCCCAGCTCACCGAGGCCGTCCGGGCCCACCGCGGTGCGAGCCGTGCCCAGGCCGCGGCGGAGGCTGCCGACGCCCTGCGCCGGGTCGCCCTGCCCCCGGCGCTGCTGCGCTCACGTTCTCACCAGCTCTCCGGCGGCCAGCGCCAGCGCGTGATGATCGCCTCCGGGCTGATGGTGCGGCCGGGACTGGTCATCGCCGACGAACCGACCACCGCGCTCGACGTCACCGTGCAGCGGCAGATCACCCGGCTGCTCACCGACCTCCGACGGGACACCTCCGCCGCGATCCTGTTCATCAGCCACGACGTCGCGCTCGTGGGCGAGTTCTGCGAACGGGTCCTGGTGATGTACGCGGGCACCATCGTCGAGACCCTGCCCGCCGGCCGCCTCGCCGACGGTGCCCGGCACCCCTACACCCGGGCCCTGGTCGCATCGGTACCGGACCTCACCGCCGACCGCGGCCGACCGCTGCCGACGGTCGGGGGTGCACCGCCCGATCCGCTCGCACCCTCACCGGGATGCCCGTTCGAGCCCCGCTGCTCACGCCGCCGGGACCACTGCGCCGAGCAGGCTCCACCGCTGGAAGACCTCGGTGCCGACCACCGGGTCGCCTGCTGGTATCCGGTACCGGTGGCAGCGGCCCCGAAGACGGTGACCGCGTCATGACCACCCTTCAGGTGACCGACCTCACCGTCCACCACCCCGGCCCCCGCGGCTCCCTCGCCGCCGTCGACAGTGTCTCGCTGGAGATCCCGTCCGGCACCACGCTCGGTCTCGTGGGGGAGTCCGGCTCCGGGAAATCCAGCCTGGCCCGCGCGATCGTCGGCCTCGTCCCCGTGCACGGTGGCCGGGTCCTGATCGACGGCCAGGATGTCCGCACCCGCACCATCCGCGACCGGCGTCGGCTCGGCCGTCTTGTCCAGGTCGTCCTCCAGGACCCGGACACCGCACTCGACCCCCGGATGACGGCCCGTCAGGCGCTCGTCGAGGCTGCCACGGTCTACCGCCGACTCGACCGGGCCACCCGCGCCGAGCGCGTCACCGAACTACTCGGCCTCGTCGGCCTGGACCCCCGGCTCGCCGATCGCCTGCCGCGGCAGCTGTCCGGCGGCCAGCGCCAGCGAGTCGCCCTTGCCCGCTCCCTGTCCGTCGAGCCCGGGCTGCTGATCGCCGACGAGATCACCTCGGCGCTCGACGTCTCGGTGCAGGCCTCCGTCCTCAACACCCTCCGCGAACTCCAGCGACGGCTCGGATTCTCCATGCTGTTCATCGGCCACAACCTGCCGGCGGTCTGCCATGTTTCCGACGTCGTGGCGGTCATGCGGCACGGCCGGATCGTCGAGACCGCCCCCACCGAGACGATCCTGTGCACGCCGAAGCACCCCTACACCCGGACGCTGCTCGCCTCCGTGCCGTGCCTGCGCTCATCCCCGTCCGAGGAGAGGACGTCATGACCGTCGGGCATCCGGACGCGGTGACCTGGCCGAGGCCGACCACGGCAGCGGCCCGGTCCGGTACCGCCGCGAACTCGCCGGCGACGTCGTGGACCCGGGCTCCCTCTCCCACCGACACCCGGCCCGGGCCGACTCCGCGCGGACGGTCAGGGGCTCGTCACACCCAGCTCCTGCACCAGGCCCCCGACCACGCCGACCACGAACGCGGGCACCTGGTGCGGGAAGCCGTGGCCCGTTCCCTTCGGCGTATGCACCAGCCGTGACGATGTCGACGTCGCCAGGTACCGGACCCTGCTTCGAAGATAGAAGCGGCTGATCCGCTCGGCCTCGGCGGCGTCCCTGGCGCCCGCCAGCACCGCCTCACCGCCGATGAGATCTCGGGGTATCACGAGCACCAGCGGCAGGTCCCCGAGATCCCCGTCGTACACCACGGTCTCCCAGCCGACTCTCGCCAGCCCGGATGGCGACAGCTCGGCGAAAGCCGAAGCGGCGGCGCAGCTCTGCCCGGTCCGGCTCGCCGGGCCTCGGTGGGCGCCGAACAGCTGCCGCACCGCCGTCAGCAGGAGCCCGCGACGCGTTCCCGCGAGCTGCCGTTTGAGCGGCGCGAAGGCGACGATCTCCAGGGGGGTCGGATCAAGCAGCACGAGCCCGGCCACCAGATCCGGCCGACGCCTGGCCGCGTTCGCGACCAGCAACCCTCCGAAGGAATGACCGACGAGCACGAAGGGTGCCCGCTCCCCCGCTCCCTCCAGCGCAGCCAGTAGCTCCTCCGCCTCACCCGCCGTCGTTCTCGGGAAGGGCCCGACATCACTCCAGCCCGAACCGAACCGGTCGACCAGCACCGACCGGGATCGGGCCGACAGCATCGTGTGCAGTTCCCGAAAGTCCTCACCGGGGGCGTGCCCGCCAGGCATCCAGACCACCGTCGGCCCGCCCCCGGCCTCTCCCTCTGCGAGGACGTGCATCCGGTGACCGCCCACACCGACCAGCCGCCCCGGTGGAGGGTTCTCCCGCCGCTCGCGGGCCAGCAGCACCAGGTGGCGGACGGACCCCGCCGCCAGCAGCACACCGGCAGTCATGGCGAGGCCACCGAGCGCCGTCGCCCATGCCGTCCCGACCCCGGTCAACCCTCCACCCGCCCCCGCCACCAGCACGGCGACCGGCACCCCGAGCCAGTCCCGGCTCAACAGCGCGAGCAAGGAGTCCACGACTCGTCCGTCCCGCAACATCGGCCCTCCGTAAAGGTATTCGAAAACCAATCACTGCCAGTATCCGTCCCCTGTCCACCTGCCCCCACTCGGATTGCCGTGGAACGCGCGACCGCCTCATCGGCAAGGTCCTGATCAAGCCGGGACGGTCTGTGGCGCAGTGTCATGGTCGGCGGTGGATTCGTCGCACATGCCCTCTCGGAGCACGACGAAGAATGTTCAGCACCGCAATGTCAAGCAGCCGAATATTTCATCACGCTCACGGATTACGGCGCGATCTCCCTTCCCTTTTTCCATGAGACGATGCGGCGGCTTTGGAATTCGACGGGTCCGGCGGCGCCGGCCATTCACGAACCGACAAGGAGAGGAACGGAATATGGGAGTTCTTCGAGGCGCACCGATCGCACCCGAGCGGAGCGCCGTGGCATGACCGTCGCCCTGGACCAGACCCTGTTCCACCAGACCGGCGTCGGCCTGTCCGTGCCGTTCGCCATCACCGGAACCGGGATGCACCTGCCACCGGCGGTCGTCACCAACCAGGAGCTCACCCGCACCCTGGACACCAGCGACGAATGGATCACCAGCCGCACCGGTATCCGAGAACGCCGCCGCCTGGCCCCGCACCTGGCGACCTCCGACATGTGCGTCGCCGCCGCCCACCCGGCCCTGGACGCCGCCGGTATCCAGCCCGCCCAGCTGGACGCGGTCATCGTCGCCACCTACACCTGGGACCAGCCACTCCTGTCGACCGCACTGATCGTCAAAGACGCCCTCGGCGCCCACCGCGCTCTGTCCCTGGACGTCACCCAAGCCGCCTGCGCCTCGGGCATCCAGGCCATGCTGATCGCCGCCCACCTCCTGCAGAACCCCTCCATCACCACCATCCTGCTCCTCGCGGCCGACTGCGCCTCCAGGGTCGCCGATCCCACCGACCGCACCACCGGTGTCTTCTTCGGAGACGCCGCAGCAGCCGTCGTCCTCTCCCGTACCGACACCCCAGGAGCGGGGCTGCTCTCCTACAACCTGGGCTCCCAGCTGTCCTACGACGTCCAGATCCCCGCCGGAGGCTCCCGGCTGCCTGCCAGCACCGCCACCGTCGCCGCCGGAGAGCACTACCTGCACATGGACGGTCGTGCCGTCTGGAACGCCGCGACCACACACCTGCCCGAGAGCATCACCAGCGCCGCCCACCGCGCCGGCGTGCCGATCAACCAGGTCCGGCACTTCTTCCTGCACCAGGCCAACCTGAACATCCTCACCGAGACCATGGCCGCCCTGGGCGTGCCCCGTGAGCGCGCTACCGTCACCATCGACCGACTGGGCAACACCGGATCAGCCGGCGTGTTCACCGCACTCCACACCACCGTCACCGGAGGCTCCCTGCTTCCGGGAGACACCTACGTGCTGTCCGGGATCGGCGCAGGCTTCCAATGGGGAACCCTCTGCCTCCGACACGCCTGATCGATCCGCAGGACCGAGAGGGTGCCCTGTTTCACGGGTCGTAGGTCCCGCAGCAGTGGGGCTCACCGGCGCCGAAGTCACCTCCCGGCTCCGGGAGTTCACGGACGAGTGAACTCCCAGCCGTCCCCTGGCGCACCGGCTGCCGCGAACGCCAGCATGAGCGTCATGATCACCACGCACTCCCGGGCCGAACGGGCCGCCCAGGCCCGGGCGGCCGAAGCCCAGCTCGCTGCCGACGGAATCGACGGGGTGGTGTTCGGCTGGGTCGACAACGCCGGGCTCACCCGGGTGAAGGCCGTCCCGCTCACCCAACTCGAACACGCCGCCGCGTACGGTGTGGGCGCCGTACCCTGCTTCGACGTCGCCCTGGTGGACGACTCCCTCACCACCGCGCCTTCGAGTACCGGCCCGATGGGCGACCTGCGGCTCGTCCCCGACCTCGACCGGCTCACCCGGCTCGCCGCCCAGCCCGGCTGGGCCTGGGCTCCGGCCGACCGCTACGCGCAGGACGGCACCCCGCATCCCGGCTGCCAGCGCGGCTTCGCCCGCCGGGCCACCGAGGCCGTCGAGCGGCGCGGGCTTTCGGTGCGAGCCGGGATCGAGATCGAGTGGGTGGTGGCCGACGCCGCCGGAGACCCCGCAACGGTCGGGCCCGGGTTCGGGATGACCCGCTTCATCGAGCACTCCGACTACCTTCGGGAGGTGCTGCGCGCCCTCACCGAGCAGGGGCTGGCCGTGCTGCAGATCCACCCCGAGTACGCCGCCGGGCAGTTCGAGGTCTCGGTCGCCGCCGAGGGGCCGGTCGAGGCGGCCGACACCACGATGCTGGTACGCCACACCATCCGGGCCGTCTCCGCCCGGCACGGCCTGCGGGTCTCGTACGCGCCCGTCTTCACCGAGGGCTCGCTCGGCAACGGCGGCCACCTGCACCTCAGCCTCTGGCAACAGGGTCGGAACCTCGGACACGGTGGCCCCGGCCGTCACGGGCTGCACCCCGACGCCGAGCAGTTCCTCGCGGGCGTACTGGCCGAGCTGCCCGCTCTGCTCGCCCTTGGCGCGCCCAGCATCGCCTCCTACCTGCGCCTGGTCCCCTCCCGCTTTGCCGGGGCCTACCGCTGCTGGGGCCTGGAGAACCGTGAGGCGGCGCTGCGCCTGATCACCGGCTCCACCGCCGGGCAGGCCAACGCCGAGTTCAAGTGCTTCGACGCCGCCGCCAACCCGTACCTGGCGATCGGCGGCGTTCTGGCCGCCGGACTCGCCGGTCTCGACGTCGGCCTCCCCCTCCCTCCCGAGACCCGGAGCGACCCTGCCGCCCTCGGCTCGGCCGAGCGCCTCCCGGCCGGCTTGTCGGAGGCGACCGACGCGTTCGAGAAGTCCGCACTGCTGCGGCATGCACTCGGCCCCGAGCTGTACGAGGCGGTGCTGGCCGTCCGGCGGGCGGAGGCGGAGCTGTTCGCGAGGCACACGAATGCGGAGGTCATCGAGGCCGTCCGCTGGAAGTATTGACAGGGCATCAGCACCACCTCTCCAGCTCACGGGCGATGAGCCGGTCGAGAGCCTGCTGGCCGCTGTCGAGTTTCACGGAGCTCAACGGGATGCAGTCCCGGAAGGCAAGGATCAGTTCCTCGTCCGTACCTGTGGCCGAAGCGGTGCGGGCGTAGCCTCGTCCGAGGTGAGAGAGGCGGGCCGAACGCCACGTCTGTCGGCACAGGGGGCACCCCAGCCCTCCGGTGCCGAACGCTTCGGCAAGGCGGGTGTCCTTGCCCGGCAAGGGGCCGGAGCAGACTTCGCGGGGGCTGTATGAGCCGCCGCGAAGCAGCACGCGGACGCCGGGGTCGGCAGCTCCGTGTCACCTCGGGAGCGAAGAGCCGCGATCATGCACGCGGGTCACGCAACGGTCGGAGCTCGAAGGCTCGTCAGGTGATCGCCCGCGGGAAGTCGGGGGAGCCGGGATCGGTGCCGGCGGGTTCCAGCGGCTTCGCCATGTAGACCGCCTCGGCACCGTAGCTCGCGGGCAGCCCGATCTCGGGCCGGGCGCGGTAGCCCAGCGCAGTCCACAGCACCTGCGAGCCGTGCACGGCGACCAGAGAGAGCGACTGATATCCGGCCGCACGCCCCGTCTCCTCCAGGTGCTGTTGCATCCGGTGAGCCAGGCCCCGGCCACGTGCCCGCTCGGCGATCACCAGGTCGTGGAGGTGCAGGTTGCTCCCTTGTACCGTGCCCTCCTCGGCCAGGCTCAGGTCCGGACAGCGGGAACGCGGGTACGGCAACGCGAGCAGGTAGCCGCCGAAGCCGCCCGCGCGCTCCAGCACGAAGCAGGTCGAGGGCGAGGCGCGGTGCCGGGAGCGTAGTACCTCCCGTCCCTCGGACAGGCCGCTCCCCGCATAGGCGCGTTCCTCCAGCGCGACCACCTCGTCCCAGTCCTCCTCCCGGAGCAGCCGGATCCGGGTGTCGGTCATGCGCCTCCTCCATCCAGAGCCGGGCCGCCGATGCAGGTGTACGGCAGTGGCGCGAAGCCGTTGAACCCCTGGGTGGCGTAGGCGGCTGCGTACGCACCGCAGGAGTGGACCCAGACCGGATCCCCGGAGGCAATCGTGCGCGGAACCCGTACCAAGCCGCCGTCCTGGGCGTACGCGTCGTCGCTGTCACAGGTCGGACCGGCCACCACAGCGTTGACGAACTGCCCGCCGGGGTGGGTCGGGAACTCCAGCCGGTACTGCAACTGATCCATCTCGTAGAGCCCGTTGAACTTTCCGCAGCTGAGATAGAGCCAGTCCTCACGGGAGCCGTCGAGCCGATGACGGGAGGTGAGCCGGGCGACGTGGGCACGGATCGCGCCGTGGTCGGCGACCAGGTGACGGCCGGGCTCCAGCAGGAAGGCCGGCGGGGCGGCGTTGACGGCGCGCAGCCGTTCCATGCCCTCTCGGATCACCGTGAACATCTTGTCCAGCGGCGGTTCCAGCGGTCGGCCGCACCGGTCAAGGACGCCGAGCGCGGGCAGCCCACCACCGAGGTTGATCCGGTCCGGAACGATGCCGTGCCAGTTGAGCTCCTCCAGTGAAGCGGCCAGTGTCTCGATCGCCTCGCCCCATGCTTCGGCTGTCATCTGCTGGGAGCCGACGTGCACCGACAGACCGGAGGGCACCAGCCCGGCGGCCCGGGCGGCACCGAGCACCCGCAGGGCATCCTGGGGCGAGCAGCCGAACTTGTGGCTCAGGCCCCAGAGGGCGCCATCGCCGGTGGTCGCGATCCGACAGAACACCCGTGAGCCGGGGGCGTGTTCGGCGATCGCGGCGACGTCCTCCAGGCTGTCGGTGGCAAAGTCGCGCACGCCCAGCCGGTAGGCCTCGGCGATGTTGCGGTCGGACTTGACGGTGTTGCCGTAGTGGATCAGTTCGGGCGTCACCCCGGTGCGCAGCGCCTGGGCGATCTCCTGTGGGCCGGCCGCGTCGAAGCCGGAACCGAGCCGGGCAAGGTGGTCGAGCACCTCGTCCACCGGGCAGGCCTTCATCGCGAACCGGACGGCGACACCGGGCAGTTCGGCGCACAAGGCCGCGTATTGGCGACCGATGCCGTCCAGGTCGTAGATGATGGCGTCGTCGTCAGCGGCGGCGAGCGCAGCGCACAGGGCGGGGTGGTCGGGCCGGCCGAAGAAGGGGGCGGTGGACGCGTGCACGGTGGCCGACGCGGTCAGGGTGCGGCGGCCGGTTCTGCCACGGTCGGCTGTCCGGCGCTGTTCGGTGATCTGACGCATGTCGGCGGCCTGAGGCCTCACGTGTGAACTCCCAATCCGACTGGGTGATCGATGCCCAGGACTTTCTGGCACCCATGAGAGGAAACGACGGAGTCCAAAGGTCGGTTATGACATTTGATCAAGGTTCCTTCCCCGCAGCAGCGCCCTGCCCCATCGATCCGAACCAGCTCAGAGGGCTCGCCCGCCCCTCCGCCTCAGGGACTTTTCAGGGACTTTCAGCGCTGCCTGAGCGACTTCCGAGGGACTTTTCGCTGCCTGACACAGCAAGCTCCTGAAAGATCGGAAAGGGCCTCCGACACAGGTCAGAGGCCCTTTCCAAGCAAATCCGTCAGTAGCGTCAGGACGGGCAGGAACGCTGCCGTCAGGTGGTCGAGGCGGCCGTCGCGCCGCACGTGCTCACAGCAGGCCGAGCGACTTCAGGACCCGGCGCTGGCGCGGTGTCGGGTCAGCGGGCCAGTAGAGGTAGCAGACCCCGCCCGTACCGCTTCTGACATTGCCGCTCGCGTCGTAGCGCTTGGTCCGGAGCCAGATCGTCTCCCACTCCTGGCGCTTGTAGACCCGGCGCACGGCCTCGTTGTTCGGTGAGGCGGGGTCGTTGGCGATCACGTCGCCGTCGGCCGTGAACCCGATCACTGTCATCAGGTGGCCCGAGGTCCCGTACCCGGCGCCGGTCAGTTCCTCCTTGAGGAAGGACTGCGACGTTATGGCCGGGATGCCGGCGCGGATCAGCGTCTCCAGGTCCGTCAGCGAGCTCAGCCGGGTCACCACCGCGCTCATGTCGTCGTACGTCGCGGCGTACGCGGCGTTGAACGGCCAGTTGCCGCAGCCCTCGTACTGGTAGTCGTAGGTGAACCGGGCGGCGTGGCAGACCTGCGGGTCGGGCAGACCCGGCTCGACCCAGGCGAGTTCCTCGGCGGTGGGCTTGCGCCCCCAGTACTCGATGATCATCTGTGACGAGGTGGGGCTGCACCATGCCTCGCCGCCGTTGTCGTACTCCGGGTACTGGCCCGCGTGCACGTTCTGCGAGTAGCGCGGCACCAGCAGCTCCCGGGCGAGGCCGGGGGTGCTGGCGGGCACGGTGAAGCGGTCCGGGATGTCGGAAGCCATCGCTCCCAGCCGCCGGACGGTGGGCGTGAGCCGGGTGCCCGGGGTGCGGTGGAGCGTGAGCCGCACCTGGTAGGAGACCAGCCGCAGCCCGCTCGCCGCGTCGTCCACCGAGAAGGTGTCGGTCCAGATGGAGCTCTTGCCGTCGGTCTGGTCGTCGACGGACGTCCGGCGGATGTCTCCGTCGCCCGCGGCCCAGCGGCCCATCACGTACCAGGGTGTGGAGGTGGCGTCCGAGTAGCGGCCCTGGAGCTCGATCTGGATCCAGGTGCCCGCCGGGGCGTCGGCGTTCCAGGAGGCGATCACCTCCGTCGCCGGGACGGTGGACCGGTGGACCGGGGAGGTCCAGGTCGCGTACTCCCAGGTGGTGGTCCTGCCGGTGTGCGGGTCGGTGTAGTCGGTGAGCCCCTCGGCCCGGCCGATCACCAGACCGGACCTACGGCCCGCGACGGCCCGCGTCCCGGCGGCGGACCCGCAGCGCCAGTCGGTGTACGTGTGCCAGGAATGGTTGTCCACCAGGGAAGCCGCAGCCGGATGGGCGGCAGCGGAGGAGGCGGCGCCCGGGGAAGCCGCGTCCGGCGCGGTGGAGGGCGGAGTGGCGGAGGGGACGGCGGCGGTCGCGGAGCCGGCGGACGACACCGTGCCGGCGGTGGCCGCTGCCGCGAGCGCGGCGGTCAGCACGGTTCTGCGCGAGGTCGGTCTGTTCATGGGCGAGACCTCCGGTCGTATGCGGAAGGGGGCTGCCGGTGCACGACAGTGCGCCAACTATCGCGGGTCGCGGCCTGATTCGGCCAGGGATTCGGGTCGCGCGGCTCAACCAATATTGGTCTGGTCCACTGGCGTGACCTGCGATTGCTTCGGATCTGCTCGTAGGCTGGGCGCATGAACGACCTCTCGCCCATCGCCGCGCGGCTGCGCGCCCTGGCGCCGTCCTGCGGACCGGTGCGGCTGATCGCCGTCGACGGCCACGCGGGGTCGGGGAAGAGCACCTTCGCGTCCCGTCTCGCGGCCGCGCTCGATGACGCCCCCGTGCTGCACCTGGACGACCTGGCCACCCACGACTCCTTCTTCGGCTGGGTGGACCTCCTGCGGGAGCAGGTGATCGGGCCGCTGTCGCGCGGTGAGCCCGCGCGCTACGCGCCGTACGACTGGAGTGCGAGGACGCTCGCGGCGCCGCGCGGCCTGGAGCCCGCACCGGTCGTCGTGATCGAGGGGGTCGGGGCGGGCCGGCGCGCACTGCGGCCCTATCTGGCACGGCTGTTGTGGATGGATCTCGCCGCCGCGGAGTCCTGGGAGCGGGGACGCCGCCGGGACGGCCCGACGCTTTCGGCCTTCTGGGACGGGTGGACGGAGGCCGAGGCGGAACATTTCGCGGCCGATCCGTCGCGCCCCCACGCGGATGCTCTGGTACGGCAGTTGCCTGTGGGATACGAGTGGCTGGAGGGGCCCGGCACGACAGCGGCAGCGAACCATTCCGTCACGGAACGTGATCAGATGGGCCGTCGTGATGAGTGGTGAGAAAACGGCCCGGAAGTACCTCAACTCCGCTTGACCCGAGGGCGGTACAGGTCTTACGTTCTCATTGTGCGGCTTTTCGGAGCCCCCACAGACACGAAGCCCCCGGTTGTTCCCCCGTGATCGGGGGCTTCGTTCTGTCCTCATCCCCCTCTCTCCCACAGCTGTTCGACGGACTCCGCTTACCCTCGGTCACAGCCCTCTTCGGCCTGCGGCGCTCTTAGTCGGATACTCCCTGCGCAGGTACGATGCCTCTCGGTGCGGTCAATTCCCGTCCGTGGCACAGTGATTCAGCGCGCCTCGGCGGGCAGGTCGTGCGGCGGGACATCCTGGGGGCACGGTTGTGGGGGACCAGATGGATATCGGCACGCAGGGCGCACAGGCCCCGGCCGACCTCGCCTGGCTGCGCGGTGTGGACGCCTACACCATGGGTGCCTACCCGCAGGCCGAGGAGGAGTTCCGGGCGGCGGTGCGGCTCGATCCCGGCATGGCGGACGGCTGGCTCGGCCTTCACGCGCTGAGGGTCGACACCACGACGGCGCTGCTGCGCATGCATCGCCATCGTGAGCGCTTCGGCGAACAGCGCGCCCGTCATCGGCGCCCGCTCAACTCCTGGTACTGGCTGGGCTGGTGGGTGCAACCGGTGCTGGAGAGCCCACGCGATCTCCTTCTCGCGCACGCCTCGCACTGGCTGGACGGCCGCCATGTCCCCGAGCTGGACCGCGCACTGGCCGGCCTGCCGCCGGTGGACACGGACCCGCACGTGCGCTTCCTGCACGCCTGCCGCTCCTACCTGGTCAAGGACTGGGAGCAGCTCGTACGCAACACCGACCAGCTCATCGACGATCCGATGCTCGGAATCGAGGCGGGACTGTTCGGCGGGATGGCGCGGGTCCGGATGGAGATGTACGGGCAGGCGGAGCCGCTGCTCTCCGCCGCGCTGATGCGCTGCCGCAGCGAGCAGCCGCAGCGCAAGGAGCTGCGCTACTGGCTGGCGCGCGCGCACGAGGGCACCGGCCGCAGCGCGGCCGCACTGCCCCTCTACCGCGCGGTCCACCGGATCGACCCGGCGTTCATGGACACCTCGGCACGGCTCGCCGCGATCGCGGACTACGACGGTCTCGAAGGAACCGACGAGGCCGCCGGTCTGACCGCGGTGTCCCTGGCCGGCTCCGGCACGGACGCGTTCGCGGAGACGCTGCCGGACGGGGACGCGGTGCTCGGCACCGATCTGGTGGACGGCCGGGAGCTGCGGCCGGGCGGCGAGACACCGGGGCTTCTGGGCACCGGGATGCCTCCGCCGTCCGGCGGGGCCCGGCGGAAGACCGCGGTGCCCGGCCAGCCGATGGCGTCCTTCCCGGCCGGGCCCAGCGATCCGGTGCTGCTGGCCGAGGCGCTGGCGGAGCTGGAGCGGATGGTCGGCCTGGAGCCCGTCAAACGCCAGGTCAAGGCGTTGTCCGCGCAACTGGAGATGGCGCGGCTGCGGGCCGGTCAGGGGCTTCCGGTGCAGCCCCCGAAACGCCATTTCGTCTTCTCGGGCCCCTCCGGCACGGGCAAGACCACGGTGGCCCGCATCCTCGGCCGGATCTTCTACGCGCTCGGCCTGCTCGGTGGCGACCATCTGATCGAGGCCCAACGGGCGGACATGGTCGGAGAGTTCCTCGGACAGACCGCCGTCAAGGCCAATGAGCTGATCGACTCGGCGCTCGGCGGAGTGCTCTTCGTCGACGAGGCGTACAGCCTCTCCAACACCGGCTACAGCAAGGGCGACGCGTACGGCGACGAGGCCCTCCAGGTCCTCCTCAAGCGCGCGGAGGACAACCGGGACCATCTCGTCGTCATCCTGGCGGGGTACCCGGAGGGCATGAACCGGCTGCTGGCCACCAATCCGGGGCTCTCCTCACGCTTCACCACCCGGGTGGACTTCCCGAGCTACCGGCCGTCGGAGCTGACCTCCATCGGCGAGGTGCTGGCCGCGGAGAACGGTGACGCGTGGGACGAGGAGTCCCTGGAGGAACTGCGCTCCATCAGTGGTCATGTCGTCGACCAGGGCTGGATCGACGAGCTGGGCAACGGCCGGTTCCTGCGCACCCTGTACGAGAAGAGCTGCGCCTATCGCGATCTCCGGCTCTCCGGCTACGCGACCGTGCCGGGCCGGGACGATCTGGCCACGCTGCGGCTGCCGGATCTGATGCAGGCGTACGGCGAGGTGCTTTCCGGCCGGGGACCGACGGACCGGGGGCCGCAGGAGCCGCCGGGGCTGTGAGAGCGGCCCCGGTGGTGACGCCGGAGCCGTCGGAGGGCCGGGACCGCACCCTCCGACGGCCGGTAGCCGGCAGCCGCTGACCGGAGCCGTGGCTGTGGCCACTGATCGGAGCTGTCGCTGTGGCCACCGGCCGGCAGCCGCTGACCTGAGCCGTGGCGTCTGGCCGGTAGCCGCCGGCCGGAGCCGTGGCCGTGGCCGGAAGGGTCACCAACTCACCGTTCCGGCCCCAGCGCTACCGGACCGAGGCCGTGAGTTCGCCGTAGCCGGTCGTGGTCTCCGCCGTCCGGCGCGGGACCGCGACCCGGTGGGCCGGATCGCGTACCTCACCGACCAGCATCTCCAGGACGTCCTCCATCGCGACCAGGCCGAGGACCCGGCCCGAGGCGTCGGCGACCTGGGCCAGATGCGTGGCCGCGCGGCGCATCACGGTCAAGGCGTCGTCCAGGGGCAGCTCGGCCCGTACGGTCGCCATCGGGCGCCACACGTGCTGGGGGACGGCCCGCTCGTCGTCCTCCAGATCGAGGACGTCCTTGACGTGCAGATAGCCCATGAACGGGCCGCCGCCCTCCGCGCACACGGGAAAGCGTGAGTAGCCGGTCCGTACGGTCAGCTCCTCGATCCGGCGCGGGGTGACGGAGGGGTCGACGGTCACCAGGGAGGCCCGGCTGAGCAGCACGTCGGTGACGGGTCTGCTGCCGAGCTCCAGTGCGTCCTCCAGCCGTTCCTGCGCCTCCGGCTCCAGCAGCCCGGCCTGGCCGGAGTCCTCGACGAGCCGGTTGAGCTGCTCGCTGGTGAAGACGGCCTCCACCTCGTCCTTCGGTTCGACACCGAACAGCCGCAGCACCAGTCGCGCGCAGGCGCCCAGTGCGGAGGTGACCGGGCGGCAGACGCGGGCGAAGCCGACGAGGCCGGGACTCAGCCACAGCGCGGTCTTCTCCGGTGCCGCCATCGCGAGGTTCTTCGGAACCATCTCGCCGATGACGAGGTGGAGGAAGACGACGAAGACGAGCGCCAGGACGTAGCCGAGCGGATGGATGAGACCCTCGGGCAGATGGACCGCGTGGAAGACCGGCTCCAGCAGACGGGCGACGGTCGGTTCGGCGACGGCGCCGAGGGTCAGTGAGCAGACGGTGATGCCGAACTGGGCCGCGGCCATCATCTGCGGCAGGTTCTCCAGGCCGTACAGCGTCTGACGGGCCCGGCCCGACCCGGTCGCCGCGAGGGGTTCGATCTGGCTGCGCCGCACGGAGACGAGGGCGAATTCGGCACCGACGAAGAAGCCGTTCGCGAGCACGAGGAGTGCGGCGAAAAGCAGCTGGAGCAGGCTCATCGCACGGCCTCCAGGGCTTTCCTCGTCATCGGTGCCCCGGTGACGAGGCCGGTGATCTCGGCCGTGCGTACGAAGCGGAGCTTCTCGGCGCGGTAGTGACCGACCTGGCGGACGGAGATGCGCCAACCGGGCAGTTCGGCCCGGTCGCCGGGGGCGGGGATGCGCCCCAGCAGGTCAGCGACGAGTCCGGCCACCGTCTCGTACGGTCCGTCGGGTACGTCGAGCCCTATCCGGCGCAGGGTCAGGACCCGGCAGCTGCCGTCGACGTCCCAGGCCGGGCGGCCGTCCTCGGGAGCGGCCGGGGCCAGTTCGGGCCGGTCGGCGCCCTCGGCGTCGTGCTCGTCCCTGACCTCGCCGACGAGTTCCTCGATGATGTCCTCCAGGGTGACGACTCCGGCGGTGCCGCCGTACTCGTCGACGACCACGGCGATCGGCTGCTCGTTGCGCAGCCGCTGGAGCAGTTGCTCGACCGGCAGGGTCTCGGGCACCAGCAGCGGTGGAACGGCGATCCGGCCCGCCGGGGTGCGCAGCCGGTCCGGTGCGGGCACGGCGAGCGCGTCCTTGAGGTGGATCATGCCGACGACCTCGTCGATGCGCTCCCGGTAGACGGGGAAGCGCGAGAGACCGGTGGCGCGGGTGAGGTTGAGGACGTCCTGCGCGGTCGCCGAGGACTGGAGCGCGCTGACCTTCACGCGGGGGGTCATGACGTGCTGTGCCGTGAGCCCGGCGAGCGACAGGGTCCGTACGAAGAGATCCGCGGTGTCCTGCTCCAGGGTGCCTGCCTCGGCCGAGTGCCGGGCCAGGGAGACCAGTTCGCCGGGGGTGCGTGCGGAGGCCAGCTCGTCGGTGGGTTCGACGCCCAGCAGACGTACCAGCCGGTTGGCGGCGGTGTTCAGCAGGCTGATCACCGGTCTGAAGGCGGCGGAGAACCGCTGCTGGGGACCGGCGACGAACCGGGCGACCTGAAGCGGCCGGGAGACCGCCCAGTTCTTCGGGACGAGTTCGCCGATCACCATCTGGACGGCGGCGGCCACCATCATCCCGGTCACCACGCTGATGCCGGATACGGCACCGTCGGGCAGACCGGTCGCGGTGAGCGGGCCGTCCAGCAACTGGGCGAGCGCCGGTTCGGCGAGCATGCCGACGACCAGTGAGGTGATGGTGATGCCCAGCTGGGTGCCGGAGAGCTGGAAGGAGAGTTCGCGCAGGGCTCCGACGACGGTGCGGGCCCGCCGGTCGCCCTCGGCGGCGGCGCGCTCGGCGTCCGGACGCTCCACCGTGACGAGACCGAACTCGGCCGCCACGAAGAATCCGTTGGCGAG
Organism: Streptomyces sp. NPDC058051; assembly: GCF_042885475.1. NCBI lineage: Bacteria > Bacillati > Actinomycetota > Actinomycetes > Kitasatosporales > Streptomycetaceae > Streptomyces > Streptomyces sp. NPDC058051. Next base: position 401,461 of record NZ_JBHVRW010000002.1, on the reverse strand, counting down.
GATGAGAAGGAACGCTGCGCTGAGAAGCAGCAGGGGGGTGGTCATGCCGCCGCCTCCGGGGAAGGGGCGGCGCAGGTACTACCGGACGATCCGTCCATTGCTGGAAGGAGTCACTCCTCGGGTCGCAGGAAAGCCCCGCCGGCCTCAGGGCCTCTCGTGCGGGGCGGGGCGCACAGGGCGCCGCCGCTCTCCAGAGTAATCAAGAAGAGGCCGTACGGGGCAGGGGGGCTCAGCCATTGTCTCTGCCGGTGCCGTGGTTCTCGGCGAGGGCGCGGAGCACATGGGCGTCGCGGATGGCCTGCTGCTTGGCGATTCCCGGCTGGATACCGAGGGCGGGCATGCTGGTTCCGTCGCTCAGGTCGAGAAACACCCAGGGGTCGCCGACGCGCAGGTTGACCCGGAGGATCTCCGCCCACGACAACCGACGCGTCCGAGTGAGATTCACCACCGTCACCCCGTCCTCGGTCGCCACGACCTTGGGGCGGCTGAGCAGCGCGAGCACGCCGAAGAACAGCAGCGCGGTGAAGACGAAGCTGGACCGCTCCCCCGCGCTCAGCTGCTCCAGGGTCAGCGCGATGACGGTGATGACGACGAACATCACCGCCCCCACGGTCAGCAGAACCACCCGGGTACGGGTCGGCCGGAACGTGACCGGAAGTGCGGGGAGTTCGGACCGGGGGGCGGGGGCGGACATGGTGTTCTTCTGTCTTTTGGTGGTCGCCCGGCCGTCAGAGGCGGCAGGCGTGGATGGCGGTGGTGAGGATGGCGCGGGCGCCGAGATCGTACAGATCGTCCATGATCCGCTGGGCCTCCCGGGCGGCGACCATGGAACGGACGGCGACCCAGCCCTCGTGGTGCAGCGGAGAGATGGTCGGCGACTCCAGGCCCGGGGTGAGGGCGACCGCGCGCTCCACGTGCTCGACGCGGCAGTCGTAGTCCATCATCACGTAGCTGCGGGCGACCAGGACGCCCTGGAGGCGGCGGAGGAACTGCTGCACCTTGGGGTCGTCGGCCGATGCGCCGGTGCGGCGGATGACCACGGCCTCGGACTTCATGATCGGCTCGCCGATGACTTCGAGTCCGGCGTTGCGCAGGCTGGTGCCGGTCTCCACGACGTCGGCGATGATCTGGGCGACACCGAGCTCGATGGCGGTCTCGACCGCGCCGTCGAGGTGGACGACGGAGGCGTTGACGCCGACGTCGGCGAGGTGCTTGGCGACGATGCCCTCGTAGGAGGTCGCGATCGTCTTGCCGTCGAAGTCCTGCGGGCCCTGGGCCGTGCCGGGCTTGGTGGCGTAGCGGAAGGTGGAGCGGGCGAAGCCGAGCTGGAGGATCTCCTCGGCGTCGGCCCCGGAGTCCAGCAGCAGGTCACGGCCGGTGATGCCGATGTCGAGACGGCCGGAGCTGACGTAGATCGCGATGTCGCGCGGCCGCAGGTAGAAGAACTCGACCTCGTTCTCGGGGTCGACGAGGACGAGTTCCTTGGACTCCTTGCGCTGCTGGTAGCCGGCCTCATGGAGCATCGCCATCGCAGGCCCGGAGAGTGAACCCTTGTTGGGGACGGCGATGCGCAGCATGAGGTCAGGTTTCCTTTGCGAGGAGGGAGTCTTGTGCGGGTGTGCGGACGGGGGCGTACGGCGTGGTGCTCGGGTCGTGCTCAGAGGTGGGCGTAGACGTCCTCCAGGGAGATCCCGCGGGCGACCATCATCACCTGGACGTGGTACAGCAGCTGGGAGATCTCCTCGGCGGCGGCGTCCTTGCTCTCGTGCTCGGCGGCCATCCAGACTTCGGCGGCCTCCTCGACGACCTTCTTGCCGATGGCATGGACCCCTTTGTCCACCAGCTCGGCGGTGCGGGAGGTGGAGGGGTCGCCGTTGGCGGCCTTGAGCTGCAGCTCGGCGAAGAGCTCTTCGAAGGTTTTGTTCGCCATGATGGTCCTTAGCGTACGGGGTCCGAGCCCCCCGCTCGGCGCCAGGGCTCGCTGACCGTACGCAGCGTGGCGGCGGTGGCGACGGCCGCGGTGACCGCTTCGTGCCCCTTGTCCTCGTTGGACCCTTCCAGTCCGGCCCGGTCGAGCGCCTGCTCCTCGGTGTCGCAGGTGAGAACGCCGAAGCCGACCGGGACGCCGGTGTCGACGGCGACCTGGGTCAGGCCGTTGGTGACGCCGTGCGAGACGTACTCGAAGTGCGGCGTGCCGCCGCGGATGATCACGCCGAGGGCGACGATCGCGTCGTAGCCGCGTCCGGCGAGCACCTTGGCGACCACGGGGAGCTCGAAGCTGCCGGGCACCCGGAGCAGGGTCGGCTCGTCGATGCCCAGCTCGTGCAGGGCGCGCAGCGCGCCGTCGACGAGTCCGTTCATGACCTTGTCGTGCCACTGGGCGGCGACGACCGCGACGCGCAGATCACCGCAGTTGCGTACGGACAGTTCGGGTGCGCCTTTGCCGCTCATGGTTCTCCTACCGCTCGTTTCCGTGATCGTTCACTGGTTGCCGCAGGTCGACGCCGTGGCGGCGTCGAGCCAGGGCAGGTCGTGCCCCATGCGGTCGCGCTTGGTGCGCAGGTAGCGCAGATTGTGTTCGCCGGCCTGGACGGGCATGGGCTCGCGGCCGGTGACGGCCAGACCGTGCCGCAGGACCGCGGCCGTCTTGTCGGGGTTGTTGGTCATCAGCCGGAGGCTGTGGACGCCGAGGTCCTTGAGGATCTGGGCGCCGGCCGCGTAGTCCCGGGCGTCGGCGGGCAGGCCGAGTTCCAGGTTGGCGTCCAGCGTGTCGACGCCGCGCTCCTGGAGCTCGTAGGCGCGCAGCTTCGACAGCAGGCCGATGCCCCGGCCCTCGTGGCCCCGCAGGTAGACGACGACTCCGCGGCCCTCCTCGGTGATCCGGTGCATGGAGGCCTGCAGCTGGGGCCCGCAGTCGCAGCGCTGCGACTGGAAGATGTCGCCGGTCAGGCACTCGGAGTGGACCCGGACCAGGACGTCGTCGCCCGTCCCGATGTCGCCGTGGACGAGCGCGACATGCTCGACGCCGTCGGTCGTGGAGCGGTAGCCGTAGGCGGTGAACGGGCCGAAGCTCGTCGGCAGCCGCACCTCGGCCTCGCGGCGGACGGTCGGCTCCGAGGTGCGGCGGTAGGCGATCAGGTCCTCGATGGAGATGATCGTGAGGCCGTGCTTGCGGGCGAACGGGACCAGTTGGGGCAGCCGGAGCATCACCCCGTCCTCGCCGGCGATCTCGACGATCGCTCCGGCGGGGCGCAGTCCGGCGAGCCGGGCGAGGTCGACGGCGGCCTCGGTGTGGCCGTTGCGGACGAGCACACCGCCGGTGCGGGCGCGGAGCGGGAAGATGTGACCGGGCCGTACGAAGTCGCCGGGACCGGCCTCGCCGCCCGCCAGCAGCCGGAGCGTGGTGGCCCGGTCCGCGGCGGAGATGCCGGTGGTCACGCCGTGCTCCGCCGACGCGTCGACGGAGACGGTGAACGCCGTGCGCATCGACTCCGTGTTGTGCTCGACCATCTGCGGCAGTTCGAGCCGTTCCAGCTCGTCGTTGTCCATGGGCGCGCAGATCAGCCCGCGGCACTCGCTCATCATGAAGGCGACGATCTCGGGGGTGGCCTTCTCGGCCGCGAGGACGAGGTCGCCCTCGTTCTCCCGGTCCTCGTCGTCGACGACCACCACGGGCCGTCCGGCGGCGATGTCGCGGATCGCCTGCTCGACGGGGTCGAGTCTCAGGTCCTCGACGGCGTCCTCGTGTTCCGGGTGCAGCCAGGTGGGCTGGGCAGTCATGCCGTGGCTCCTTCCAGAGCGGGTGTCCGCGAACGCAGCCACCAGTCGCGCATGCCCCACAGGACGAGGGCGCCGTACACGACGTAGATGAGACCGGAGAAGGCGAGACCGCTGTGGAAGTTCAGCGGTACGCCGACCAGGTCGACGAGCAGCCAGGCGAACCAGAACTCGACCATGCCGCGGGCCTGCGCGAGCATCGCGACGAGCGTTCCGGCGAATATGTACGCGTCCGCCCACGGGCTCCAGGACAGTGACGGGAACACGGTGAACAGGCAGCCGACCGCGAGGGTGCCGAGCGCGGCGCCGCCCAGCAGGAACCCGCGCTCGCGCCAGGTGGCGAAGCGCACGGCGATGGAGCCGTCCTGGGCCTGCTGCCTGCCCCGGGTCCACTGCTGCCAGCCCCAGACGGCCACGGCGATGACCACGAGCTGCTTGCCGACGCTGCCCGCCTGGTGGACGGAGACGTTGGCGGCGACCAGGACGACGCCGGAGAGGAGTTGGGCGGGCCAGGTCCAGACCGAGCGGAGCCATCCCAGGGTCAACGCGATCAGGCCGACCGTGTTGCCGATCATGTCGGACCAGATGATGTGCTGCCCGAGGACGGTGAACGCCTCCGAGTTCAGCCAGTTCAGCGCGCTCACTTCGCGGGCTCCTCGGGCTTCTGCGCGGTGTCGCCGAGCAGCCGCTCGACATACTTCGCGATGACGTCCACCTCCAGGTTGACCAGGTCGCCGGGCTTCTTGATGCCGAGCGTGGTCAGGGCGAGGGTGGTGGGGATGAGGCTGATGGTGAAGTAGTCGGGTCCGGCGTCCACGACGGTCAGGCTGACGCCGTCGACGGTGATCGAGCCCTTCTCCACCACGTAGCGGGTCAGTTCCGCGGGAAGGGAGATCTTCACGATCTCCCAGTTCTCGGAGACCGTGCGCTCGACGACGCGGCCGGTGCCGTCGACATGGCCCTGGACGATGTGGCCGCCGAGCCTGCCGCCGACCGCCATGGGGCGCTCCAGGTTGACCCGGGAGCCGGTCTCCAGGGCGCCGAGGCTGGACCGGTTCAGGGTCTCGGCCATCACATCGGCGGTGAACTCGTGCTCGCCGAGGTCGACGACGGTGAGGCAGACGCCGTTGACGGCGATGGAGTCGCCGTGCTTGGCGCCTTCGGTGACGACGGGACCGCGCAGGCGGAAGCGGGAGGCGTCGCCGAGCTGCTCGACAGCGGTGACTTCGCCCAGTTCTTCGACAATTCCGGTGAACACTCAGATTCCCTTCCGGGCAGGGCCGGGGACGGCGGTGATACGCAGATCGGGGCCGATGCGGACGGTCTCGGTGACATCGAGGCGCAACGCTTCGGCGAGGGTGGAGATTCCGGCGTCGGCAAGGGCGGCGGGGCCCGCGCCGAGGAGCACGGGGGCGAGATAGCCGACGACCTTGTCGACCTGTCCCGCCGCGACGAAGGCAGCGGCCAGGGTCGGGCCGCCTTCGAGGAGTACGGAGCGGATGCCCCGCGCGTACAGGGCGGTGAGCAGGGCGGGGATGTCCAGGCCGGGGCCGGTGCCTGCGCGGGGCAGCCGCAGGACGGCCTCTTCGGGGAGATGGCGGGTGTCCGCGTCGTCGGCGACGGCGACCAGGGTGGGCGCGGTGCCGTCGAGGACCCGGGCGCCGGGGCGCACAGCGGTGGCGCCGGTGTCGACGACCACCCGCAGGGGCTGGACGGCGCCTTCGACGCCGCGGACGCCGAGCTGCGGATCGTCGGTACGGGCGGTGCCGGAGCCGACCACGACGGCGTCGGCCTCGGCGCGCAGCCGGTGGACGTCGGCGCGGGACTCGGGAGAGGTGATCCAGCGGCTGGTGGCGTCGGCGGCGGCGATCCGGCCGTCGAGGGTCGCCGCGTACTTCCACAGGACGTACGGGCGGCCGAGGCGCACCGCGGTCAGCCAGGGTGCGTTGCCCGCCTCGGCCTCGTCCGCGAGGAGCCCCTGGCGGACCTCGACCCCGGCCGCACGCAGGGTGTCCGCACCGCCTGTGGCCTGCGGGTTCGGGTCGCCGACCGCGTAGACGACGCGGGTGACGCCGGCCGCGACGAGCGCCTGTGCGCAGGGGCCGGTGCGGCCGGTGTGATTACAGGGTTCGAGGGTGACGTAGGCGGTGCCGCCCCGGGCCCTGTCGCCCGCGGCACGCAGGGCGTGGATCTCGGCGTGGGGCCCACCGGCACGCTGGTGGAATCCTTCGCCGGCCGGCCGGCCCGCGGCGTCGAGGATGACGCAGCCGACGACCGGGTTGGGGCTGGTGGAGCCGAGACCGCGCGCTGCGAGGGTGATCGCTCGGCGCATGGCGGTCGTGTCGGCTGCGGTGTCCACCGGGTCCTCCTGCCTCTTCGGGCACGGACTCCGGGGCCTGTCGATGACGACAGATGAAGCGGAACGCAACGGGGGGACGCCGAATGTCGGACATACGGACGGATCGGTTGCCCGATGACCATCCGCCGACGGCGGCGTACCCGCGAAACGGCCCGCCGCGCACTGCCTCCCATCCGGACTTTAACCGTCGGTCCAGGAATCTCACCTGGTCAACCGGCCGCTGGATGCGGACGGGTCGCGGACTATAACCGCCGGTTCGGAATTGCACCGACCCCGGAGTGCGCTGCTGCTGGTACAGGATCAGTCTGCCACGCCCGCTCATGGGCCATGCGGGTGAGCGCCTGTGGGGTGGCTCACAGGAGAGCCGGACCGTTGCGGAACCCGCACGCACTGCCGCTCGACGACTTCGCCGCCGAGTCGTGCCGTTGCTCGCACGGAACCCCACCCCTGACGAGATCCTGGTCGAGCGGGTTCTCACGCACCGCTGGGCCGAGCGCGACGGCACCCATGACGGCCTCGTCGCGCCGCGCTCCCCGGCCCCGGCCCTGCTCCCCGGCCGCCAGGGCTGACGCCTCCCTCACCTCATGGACCGCCGTTCGCGCCGGCTGACCGCCTTCGCCCCGTGGGGAAGGCGGCCATCGAGGATCTTCTCGCCGTGCGACTCAGCCGGCCGGAGCGAACAGATCGTCCTGGGCCGCGTCCCGGGCGGCCAGCAGCGCGCCGCGGAGCACCGCGGTGCCGCCCAGCAGCCCGGCCCGGACCTCGGTGCGCAGCGGGGACATCCCGGTCAGTCGCTCCTCCACGCGTGCCGCGAGCGCGTCACCGCCCGCGTGGCCCACCTCGCCGGCGAGCAGCACACAGCCGGGGTCGAGGACCGCTGCGACGGCGGCGGCGCCGAGGGCGAGCCGTTCGGCCAGGGCGTCCAGGAACGCCTCACTCTCCCCCTCTCCCGCCAGCGCGGCCCGGACGGCGAACGCGGCTCCCGGCTCCTTGTCCCCCTCGGCCGACCCCGGGGGCACGGCGATGCCGTGGCCTGCGGCGAGTTCACAGACCGGGGCGGAGCCCACCAGCGAGTGGAACCCGCCGTCGCAGTTGACGGCCGACGGGATCCCGGCCGTGCCGGGCACCGGCAGGAAACCGACCTCGCCCGCACCGCCCGAGGCTCCGCGGCGGAGCTTCCCGTCCAGCATGACGGCGGCGCCGACGCCGTGGCCGAGCCAGAAGAGCACGAAGGTGTCGTGGTCGCGGGCCGCGCCGCTGCGGTGCTCGGCGACGGCGGCGAGATTGGTCTCGTTCTCGACCAGCACCGTCGCGGGCAGTCGCTGCTGGAGCACGCGCACCAGTCTCCGGTGCCAGGCGGGCAGGCCGCTGGTGTCGCGCAGTTCGCCGGTGATCGGGTCGATCAGACCGGGCGCGCCGATGCCGACGCTGTGCAGCGCGGCGGCGCCCGCCTCGCGCGCGGTGCGTTCCAGCAGGGCGGCGGCCTGTTCGGCGGCGGCCTCGGTGCCGGTGTCGCCGGCGATGGGCAGGGTGGCCTCGGCGAGCGTGGCGCCGAGGAGATCGGCGACGACCACGGCGACACTGCCGGTGCGTACGTCGAGCGCGGCGAGGTGGGCGCGGTCGGCGGCGATCCCGTACAGCCGGGCGTTGGGGCCGCGGCGCCGGGCGCCGGCCTCACCGACCACCCGGATCAGCCCGGCGCCCTGCAGTCGTTCGACGAGGTCGGCGACGGTGGGCCGGGAGAGGCCGGTCAGGGTCTTCAGCTGTGTGGCCGTCAGTGGGCCGTCCTGCTGGAGCAGTCGCAGGGCGAGCCGGTCGTTGATGGCCCGAGCGGTGCTCGGTGATGCGGGCATGCCGGGATCCTTCCAGATCACTGCCGCACGGGATGAACGGGTGGACTATTTATCAGGCAGGGTTCCTGATAGTTTACGGCCGCACCGTGAGGACGGGCACCGGACCCGCCGGTGCCGGAGGATTCCCAGGGGAGGGCACGGCGGTATGACAACGAATTCCACGGAGACGGTCTTCGGCATGGAGCAGGTGAGGCGGGCCCGGATCGCCGTCGCCACGGTCTTCACCGTGCACGGCGCGGTGACCGGCAGTTTCGCCACCCGCGTGCCCTGGATCCAGGACCACGCCGGGGTCAGCGCGGGACAGCTCGGCCTCGCCCTGGCCTTCCCGGCGATCGGCGCCTCGCTCGCGATGCCGCTGGCCGGCGCGGTCAGCCACCGCTTCGGCTCCAAGACCGCCCTGCGCGCACTGCTCGCCCTGTGGACCCTGGCACTGCTCCTGCCGTCACTGGCGCCCAACCTGCTGACGCTGTGCGCCGCGCTCTTCGTGTACGGGGCGTCGGCCGGCATGTCGGACGTGGCGATGAACGCCCTAGGCGTCGAGGTCGAGAACCGCCTGGACAAATCCATCATGTCCGGGCTGCACGGCATGTGGAGCGTGGGCGCCCTGATCGGTTCGGCGGCGGGCACGGTGGCCGCGCACCTGGGCTCCGACGCCCGGCTGCACCACCTGATCGCCGCCCTCACCCTCACCGTGCTCGGCCTGATCGCCTGCCACGGCGTACTGGATCTGCGCAGCGAGCCGGACGAGGAGCCGCCGCCGCGCTTCGCGCTGCCGCCGAAGTCGGCGCTCATCATCGGCGCGGTCGGCTTCTGCGCCGTGTTCGCGGAGGGCGCCAGCCTGGACTGGTCGGCCGTCTACCTCCGGGACATCATGGACTCCTCCGCCGGGCTCGCCGCGGCGTCCACGACGGCGTTCACGCTCATGATGGCGGTGGCCCGGATCGCCGGCGACAAGGTCGTCGACCGCTTCGGGGCGGTCAGGACCGTACGGACCGGCGGCGTCCTCGCCACGGTCGGCGGACTGCTCGTGGTCGCGTCACCGAACGCGGTCCTGGCGATGTGCGGCTTCGGATTCCTCGGCCTCGGTATCGCCGTGGTCGTCCCGCTCGCCTTCGCGGCGGCCGGACGCAGCGGCCCGAACCCGAGCCAGGCGATCGCGGGCGTCGCGACCATCACGTACACCTCCGGGCTCATCGCCCCGTCCGCGATCGGCTCGCTGGCCGAGGCGACCTCGCTGGTCTTCTCGTTCGGCCTGGTGACGGTGCTGGCGTTCGGCCTGGTGCTGGGGGCCGGGGTGCTGCGGGCGGGCGACCGCAAGGCCGCGTCGCCCTCGGAGGCCGTCGCTCCGAGCAAGGCAGCGGCCGAGCCGCGCCCCTGAGCCGACGGACGGCACGGCAGGGCAGGGCACGGTGGGGCACGGCGGACGGTTCGACCGCCGGAGCCGGCCACGCGTTGGCCATACAGCTGAACACAGTTCACAGGTACGACCGCACCGGCGCGGTCGTACCTGTTCGGGGTGATGACGCCTCACACCTGATTCACGCAGGGGATTCCGGGTGGTGCGCCCACGGCCCGCCACCCGGCCATCGGCGCACCACGCTGCGGCATTACGATGGCGCTGATCATTTCTGCGGCATGCGCCGGGCCGGGCGAGGCACTGGACTCCGCACCGACACACAGGGAGCGACCATGGGCCTCGGCGTGCGCTGGACCTTGCACGGCGACGGGAAGACCCCCGCACCGGGGGCCGTGGTCCGGCCGGACGAACGGCTCTCCTGGCCCCGCACGTTCGGACTCGGCGCCCAGCATGTGGTCGCGATGTTCGGCGCCTCGTTCGTCGCCCCGGTGCTCATGGGCCTGGACCCGAACCTGGCGATCATGATGTCGGGTGTCGCGACGGCCATCTTCCTGCTGGCCACGCGCGGCCGGGTGCCCAGCTACCTGGGCTGTTCGCTCTCCTTCGTCGGGGTGGCCGCGACGATCCGGGCGAGCGGCGGCAGCAGTGCCGTGGTGACCGGGGCGGTCTTCGTCGTCGGGGTGGCGCTCTTCCTCGTCGGTCTCGCGGTGCAGCGGTTCGGCGCGCGGATCATCCATGCGGCGATGCCGCCGGTGGTCACCGGCGCCGTCGTCATGCTGATCGGTTTCAACCTGGCCCCGGTGACCGCGTCGACGTACTGGCCGCAGGACCAGTGGACGGCCCTGCTGGTGATGCTGTTCACCGGACTGGCCGTCGTGTGCCTGCGCGGATTCTTCTCACGTATCGCGATCTTCCTCGGCCTCGTGTTCGGCTACGTGCTGTCCTGGGTCCTCGACCGGGTCTTCGGCAAGATCCACTCCCCGGCCGGCGGCGCCGAGGCCGTCGACCACTGGCGGCTCGACCTGTCGGGCGTCGGCAAGGCCGACTGGATCGGTCTCCCGTCCTTCCACGCGCCGAGCTTCGAGTGGTCGGCGATCCTGGTCGCCCTGCCGGTGGTCATCGCGCTCATCGCCGAGAACGCCGGACACGTGAAGGCCGTCGGCGAGATGACCGGCGCCTCGCTGGACGACAAGCTGGGCACCGCGATCGCCGCCGACGGTGCCGCGTCGATGCTGTCGACCGCGGTGGGCGGCCCGCCGAACACCACCTACTCGGAGAACATCGGCGTCATGGCCGCGACCCGCGTCTACTCCACCGCCGCGTACTGGGCCGCAGCGTGCTTCGCCCTGCTCTTCGGCCTCTGCCCCAAGTTCGGTGCGGTCGTGGCCGCCATTCCCGGCGGTGTGCTCGGCGGCATCACCGTCATCCTGTACGGCATGATCGGCCTGCTCGGCGCCCAGATCTGGCTGCACGGCAACGTCGACCTGCGCAACCCGCTGAACCTGGTCCCGGCCGCGGCGGGCATCATCATCGGCGTCGGCGGGGTCAGCCTGAAGATCAGCGACAACTTCGAGCTGAGCGGCATCGCGCTGGGCACGATCGTGGTGATCACCGGCTATCACGTCCTGCGGGCCTTCGCTCCGGCGCATCTCAAGACCCAGGAGCCCCTGCTGGACTCGGGGACATCGGCATACGACGCACCGGGACCGACGGACAAGCCGTAGCCGAGCGGCGGGCGCCACCGGCCGCCGGCACACCCGGCCCGGTGCGCGTCGCGGACGTTCGCCCGCACACCCGGCCTCGGCGCGTCGCGGACGTTCGCCCATTCCGATGAACCCCCGGCCGGTCGGCGCCGTCGAGCGCCCCCGGCTGGGACGCTGCCCCCATGGCGCAGTCCGAACAGGTGCAGAAGTCCGCGGCGGACACCGAGGAGACTTCCCGCGCGGCCCCCGACCTCACCTCCGTGATCGAGCGGATGCGCGCGCTGGGCTCCGCCTGGCCGCGGGAGGACGGGGTGGAGGTCTTCAACCGGGTCTATCTGGCGGTCACCGAGACCATCGGCGGGCGGATCGACGACGGTGCGTTCCGCGACCGGCGGGCCACGGCCACGCTGGACGTGCGGTTCGCCGAGCGCTACCTCTTCGCTGTCGACGCCGCCACGGCGGGGCACCGGACGCCCGACTGCTGGCGTCCGCTGTTCCAGTACCGGCGCCATCCCGGCGTACGGCCGCTGCAGTTCGCGCTGGCCGGCATCAACGCGCACATCGGCCACGATCTCGCCCTCGCCGTCGTGGACACCTGCCACACGCTCGGCTGCGCCCCACCCGACCTCGAAGAGGATTTCGACCGGGTGGGCGACCTCCTCGTGGCCCTGGAGGAACAGATCCGCGAAGATCTGATGCCGGGCCCCGATCTGCTGGAACTCGCGGACCCGCTCACGCATCTGCTCGGCTCGTGGAGTCTGGAACGGGCCCGCGAGGCGGCCTGGTCCGCGTCCCTGGTGCTGTGGCGGTTGCGTGACGTGCCGCTGCTCGCCGAGGAGTTCAGAAAGCGGATGGACTCGGGAGCGGGGCTGGTGGGGCGCTGTCTGCTCACTCCCTGTCGCTGACGCCGCCCCGATCCGCCCGTCAGAAGCAGTCGCCGTACCAGTGGACGGCGCCGGGCGCCGTGACCGCGGCACGGACCGCGTCCGCGGCGGCGTGCAGCGGACGCGCCATGCCCACCTGCTCCCGCACCGTCCGGTGGTCGGCCAGCAGGGCCGGAAGGGCCGCCCGGACCTCGGGGCCGTCGGGAATCCGGACCCGGGCCCGGCTCAGCCCCGCGGCCCGGCCCCGTTCGGCGACGGCGGCGAACAGCTCGCCCAGTCCGCCGGGCGCGCCCGCGTATTCGCGTACCTCCACGCACTCCCCCTCGTACTGGGCGACGATCCAGCCGACGAGCGCCCCCGACCCGGGGTCCTGTGCCACGAGCGACCGGTCGAGCGGCCCGTACCAGGCGGGAACGCGCACCGTCCAGTCCTCCGGGGCCCGCAACGAGCTGAGCGGCCTGTCCGCGTTGTACGCGTGGTGCAGGGCGGCCACCTCCGCGGCGTCCTGGGCGGTGGCCGGGCGGACCGGGAACTCCCCGGGGGCAGGGCCGGCCGCGAGCGTCCCCTCGGTGTACGTACTGCTGAATTCCTGCCATCCCGAACTCCGGTAGACGCCGGGCGTCCCGGTGAACAGCAGTGACCAGGCGCACTGTTCGGCCGTCATGGTGCGCTCCGCCTCCACCAGCAGCCGCCGCACCAGTCCCTGCCCCCGGGCCTCGGGACGGGTGGCGACGCTGCCGATGCCGCCGACCCGCCGCGCGGTGCCGTGCGCGTCGCGGATCAGCCTCGGCACGTAGACGACGACGGCGTCGATCCCGTCCCCCGGATCGTTCTGCGCGACGAACGTGTGGCGGTGGCGGTCCGGGTCGAGCGCGTGCAGCCGGGCGATGTGCGGGGCGTCGAAGCACTGCCGCCACAGTGCGGCCAGGGCCGGATCGTCCGCCGCCGTCGCGGTCCTGAGGACGGTGGTCACAGGATCAGGTTCCCGTCCGTGCGGACCGATTCGCTCTGCGCGGGCATCGCGCCGCGCTTCGTCCCGTCCTCCACACACGCGGTGTGCAGGACCGACTCCAGGGCGTCCGGGGCGAGGTGGAGCGTGCCGCCGGTGAAGCGGCTGCCGGTCGCCGCGTAGTGGTTCGTGCCGTCGGCGATGCGCACATGGGCGGTGTCCGCTCCCGAGGCGGTGCTGCTCAGCGCGGTGATGTCCCAGGTCACCGCTCCGGGCCCGGCCGCTCGCCCGAGCAGCGCCTTGGCCTTGTTGCCGCCGGTGAGGCGGGTGCCGCCGGTGACGGTGATCCGCTGGTCGCGCACGGCGCTGAGTTCGATGCCGGTGTTGTCGTAACTGCCGCCGTAGATCCGCAGATCCGCCGATCCGACCGAGAGCGGGGCCGCGTCCTCGGCGCCGGTGACGGTGCAGTCGGTGAAGTGGACGGGCCCCGCGCCGCGCAGGATCGCGCCGTCGACGCCCTTGAAGGTGCAGCGTACGAAGTGGACGGGCGCGGTGACCGGGGTCTGGACGAGGACGGCGCCGGCCGGCGGCTCGAAGGAGCAGTCGCTGATGGTGGTCGGCCGGGTGGAGCGCGCGGAACGCTGGGCGACGGCGAAGGTCTTGGCGGTGCAGCCGCGCACCTGGGCTCCGTCGGCGTTGACGGTGAGTGTGCCGGCCTGGTCGAAGGTGGGGCGCGCGATCACCGTGATGTCTTCGAGGGTCAGATCGGTGATCTTCGTGTTGGCGGTGAACCAGGAGCAGACGTGTCTGCGTACGGTGATCCGCTTGGCGGAGATCCCCCACTGCGCACCGGAGTTGGCTATGTCCATCAGCCCGGAGTTGCCGTCGAAGAGCAGATCGTGCTCGTACTGGCCGTGTGTCGTGAAGGGGTTGCCGCCGGCGTCGTCTCCGTCGCCGTGGCAGTTCACGACGGTGCAGTACGCCGAGGCGGTGAGGTCGTTGAGATGGCGGACATTGCTGGTGGTGCAGTCCGCGACCCGTCCGTACAGGCAGTAGATCTGCTGGGTGAGATAGCCCGCACCGCCGTACTCGACGGTGGGCGGGTTCTTCAACGAGCAGTCCTCGGTGCGGAACCGGGTGCACCAGCGGCGCATGATGACCGGCCAGAAGGCGCCGGTGGCGTGGATGCCGGTGACGTCGCAGCCGACGGCGTACTCGAAGCTGACGGGGTGCGAGCCGGTGTACTCGTCGGGGCCCGCGCCCTCGAAGACGAGGTTGCGGACGTGGGTGTTGCGGACGGGTTCGACGCGGGTCCAGGTGAGAGTGCGGCCCTCGGCGAGTTCCCAGCCGTTGAGGTAGCCGATCCGGATGTGCTCCGGGTCGATGATCTCGGTGATCTCGACCAGTTTCTGCAACTCGCGCTCGTCACCGCCGCCGCCCGCGACCGGGTCGACCCGCACGGCCCACCACTGGCCGACGTCGAACGCCTTGGCGTCGGGGACCGGGAAGGTGTCGGTGAGTTCGATGACCTTGCCGGAGAGCGTGTGTGTGACGGTGGTGTCGGTGACGGTGCCGCGGAAGGAGAGGACGGCGCCGAAGGGGTTGTCGTGGGTGTTCTTCTCGATGCCTTCGGTGAGCATGCGGTGGCCGCCGAAGTCGAGTTCGATGTCGGAGCGGTTCCAGAGGTGGCGCTTGGTGAGGAGGAGGTCGGTGTGGGCCTCGATGCGGTGGACGCTGTGGTCGGCGATCATCGCGTCGAGGGCGGCGTCGGCCGGTTCCTCGGCGTCGAAGTGGCCGAAGGTGCGGAAGTCGAGGGTGCCGGTGTGGAGCTGGTGCCAGCGTCCGGTGCTCGTGCCGGTGGGGGCGATGACGGTGCCGCCGTTGTGTGCGGCGTCGGACTTCTTGTTCCAGCGCACGGCCATCGCGCCGCCGTCGCCGGGGGTGTGGTAGCCGGCGATCAGGATCTGGGTGCCGTCGTCGAACGGATTGGTGTTCAGCGCGCGCAGGGCGGCGACGGTGTCGACCCGCAGCACGTCGCCGGTGTGCGAGGGTGCGGCCTGCGCCGGGCCTGCGGCCACGGCCGAACCGGCCACGACCAGACCGGCCAGCCCCGAAGCCCGCAGCAGGCTACGACGGGACGAAGCGGAAGCGGAGGGCGAAGCGGAGGACGGTGCATTGACGGACATGGCGGAGGGGCTCCTCGCGGTGTCGATGCGTGCTCGATGGAGTCAGAGGGTGTTTCTGTACGGCGGCATGAAACGCATGCGCGGCATCTGGTCGGCGAGGACGCCCCCGTCGACGACGATGCGTGCCCCGGTGAGGTAGGCCCCGGCGTCCGAGGCGAGCAGCAGCAGCGCGCCCACGCACTCGTCGGGCTGTGCGTACCTGCCGAGCGGGATCCGCTCGCGGTACGCGGATTCGAAACCCTCCCGGTCGAAGGGGAACTCGCCGTCGATGGGGGTCTCCACCATGCCGGGGGCGAGCGTGTTGGCGGTGATGCCGTGCGGGGCGAGCTCCACCGCCAGGGTCTCGGTGAGGAGCTGGGCGGCGGCCTTGGAGGCGTTGTAGTGGGCCAGGCCCGCTTCCGCCACCAGGGCGTTCTTCGACGTGATGGTGATGATCCGGCCGGCGACGGAGTCCGCCGTCATGTGTTCGGCGACGCGCTGGCTGAGGAAGAAGACGGCGTCGACGTTGACCCGCATGATGTGCGACCAGCTCGCGGGGGTGATCTCGTTGAAGCGTTCCAGTGCCGCTGTTCCCGCGTTGTTGACCAGGATGTGCAGCGGTCCCGCCTCGGCGCGCACGGCGTCGACGAAGCCGGGCAGCGCGTCGATGTCGGCGAGGTCCTGTCCGTGGACACGGGCGCGCCGGCCGAGCGCCTCGACGGCCGCCGCGGTCTCGGCGATGCCCTCGGCCCCGGGCAGGTCGACGAGGACCAGATCGGCGCCCGCCTCGGCGAGGGCGACGGCGAAGGACCGGCCGAGGCCCCGGGCGGCTCCCGTCACGATCGCGGTGCGGCCGGTCAGATCGAAGCGGTCGGCGGAGCGGGGCGGGACGGCTGCGGTCATGGCGGGGGTTCCTCCAGGCGGAGACGTACGAAAGAAGGGTGGGCCGCCGCGCAAGGGACACAGGGGGGAGCGCGGCGGCCCCACTGCCGGTACGGGGTTCGAGCACGGGGGTGGCCCGTCCGCCGTACCGGCAGATCCGTGGGGAACGGCCGGTCAGCCGTTCAGGCCCAGCAGGTCCAGCGAGGGCCGGTGGATGATCCTCTCCACCGCGTCCACGTCCAGCGGCGGCAGTCCGGGGATGCCGGGGATGCGGGCGATCTCCCGGAGCCCCTTCACCGAGTCGTCGACCGTGGTGAACGGGTAGTCGCTGCCGAACATCAGCTTGTCGAACACCCCGTAGTCCTGGACCAGCCGCAGGCTGTGCCAGAGCTGGAAGGGCCGGTAGTGCAGGGCGCTGATGTCCGCGTACACGTGCGGGTGCTTGCGGATGACCGCGATGCACTCGCCCTCGAAGGGGTGGCCGAGGTGGGCGAGCACCATTCGCAGTTCGGGGTGGCGGATGGCGACGGCGTCCAGGTGGCGGGGCATCGCCCATTCCAGCGGGGCGTTCGAGACGAACGTGGTGCCGGTGTGGACGAGGAGCGGAAGCCCGTGCCGTTCGGCGTAGCCGTACAGCTCGTCGTACTCCTCGGCGGCCGGGTCGAAGCCCGCGTACATCGGCATCAGTTTGATGCCGCGCAGGCCCAGTTCCTGGTGGCCGTAGCGGAGTTCGTCCTGCCAGCCGGGCTGGGTGGGGTCGAGGGCGAGATAGCCGATCAGCCGGTCGGGGTGCTGTCCGACGTACGAGGCGACGGCGGCGTCGTCGACCCAGAGCCCGCTGCGCCGCGCCTTGCCGCCGACGACGATCGTGCGGGTGCCTTCGGGCGCCGTCGCCGCGTACTCCTCCCACTTCACCGTGAGGTCGACCTCGCCGGCGTGGGCGCGGGCGGAGTCGGACCTGAACGGGTCGGTGAAGTCGTGGCTGTGCCGGAAGAGGTGGGAGTGGACGTCGACGATCATGTCCGGTTCCGCTTCTCCCAGCCGTCCGCGAACATGTTCCAGAAGCGGTGGCTGGGCGGGTGTTCCTCGAAGACCTCGTCGACCAGCTCGACGCCGAGTCCCGGCGCGGTCGGCAGTCCGATGTGGCCGTCGACGATCGGGAGGGTGCCCTTGAGTGCGTCGAAGACGTAGTCCTCAAGGAGTCCGTCGAAGGTTTCGAGGATCTTGAAGTTGGGGATTCCGAGCGTCGCGTGCACCGAGACGGTGGTGCAGAGCGGCGAGTTGGAGTTGTGCGGGGCCACGAGCATGCCATGGGTATCGGCGATCGCGGCGAGCTTCCTGACCTCGGTGAAGCCGCCGGCCATCGAGAGGTCGGGCTGGATGATGTCGACCGCGTTCGTGGCGAAGAGCTGCTTGTACTCGTAGCGGTTGTGGAAGTGCTCGCCGCCGGAGATCGGGAACGCGGCGCGCTGCCGCAGCTCCGCGTAGCGCTCGATGTGCGTCCAGGGCATCGGCTCCTCGAACCAGCCGATGTCGAAGGGCTCCAGTTCCCGGACGAGCCGGGCGGCGGTCGGCATGGCGAACCGGGCGTGGCCCTCGATGAACAGGTCGACGTCCGGGCCGATGGCTTCGCGGACGGCGGCCACGAGGTCGACGGAGCGGCGCAGTTCGGCGCGCTCCAGCTCGTGCAGACCGGGGCCGAACGGGTCGAACTTGAGAGCGGTGAAGCCCTTCGCAACGGTCTCCTTGGCCTTGGCCGCGAAGACCTCGGGGTCGCGCTCGCCGGTGTACCAGCCGTTGGCGTACACGCGTACCTCGTCCCGGCAGGCGCCGCCGGTCAGCCGGTACGCGGGCACGCCGAGCGCCTTGCCCATCAGGTCGTACATCGCCTGGTCGAGGCCGGACAGGGCGACGCCGCCCATGTCGCCGCCGCGCAGGAAGTCGCCCTGGTAGACGCGGAGCCAGACTTCCTCGATGTCGAAGGGGTCGGCGCCGATGAGGTGGCGCCGGGCGAGGGACTCGGTGAGTGCGCAGACCTCGCGGACCCGGTAGGGGTGGGTGATCTCCCCGATGCCGGACAGGCCCTCGTCGGTGTGGACCCGGACGTAGCCGAAGTCGCGCCAGGAGGTGCCGAGCATCAGGGTCTCGACGCGGGTGATCCGTCCGGCGGGGCCGGCGGGGCGGGTGCGGTTGACGGTGAGCATCAGCGGGTCGCTCCTCCCATGGTGGACGTGTTCTCCAGGTCGCGGGCGCCGCCGTCGGCGAGGACGGCCTTGACCGCGGCCTCGGTGCCCTCGATGAGGCGGTCCACGTCGGCGTCGGTGTGGGCGTAGCTGATGTGGCTGCGCTTGAGGTTGAGCGGCAGCTCGAACAGGCCGTGGTCGAGGAGCCTGCGGCGGTAGCCGACGAACAGCGAGGCGTCGTTGTGCAGCAGGTCGGCGTAGGTGCGGGGGGTCTCGCCCGGCATGAAGTAGCTGACGAAGACGGAGCCGTAGCCGGTGACGACGGCGGGGACGCCGAGGCGCTCGTACAGTCCGGTCAGTTCGTTGCGGACGCGGTCGCCGAGCCGGAAGACGTGCTCGTGGACCGGCTCCTCGCGCAGCTTGCGCAGGGTGGCGAGGGCGGCGGCGACGACGGAGGGGTGTCCGTTGTACGTGCCGGCGAAGAAGGCGGGGGCGCCGGGACGGGTGGAGAAGAGGTCCATCAGGTCGGCACGGCCGCCGATGGCGCCGACGGGGGCGCCGTTGGCGATGGCCTTGCCGAGGGTGGTGAGGTCGGGGGTGACGCCGGAGATCTTCTGCCAGCCGCCGATGTCGTGGCGGAAGCCGGTGATGACCTCGTCGAAGATCAGGACGCTGCCGGCCCTGGTGGTCTCCTCACGCAGCGTGGTGAGGAACTCCTGGTACGGCAGGAGCGCGCCGACGTTGTGCGGGACGGGTTCGACGATGACGGCGGCGATGTCGGAGCCGTGCTCGGCGAAGGTGCGGCGGACGGCCTCGCTGTCGTTGAACGGCAGGACGAGGGTGGCTTCGAGGACCTCGGGCAGGATGCCGGTCGAGATCGGGTCGTGGCCGCCGACCTTCTCGGGGGCGGAGATGACGTTGAGGCTGACCGCGTCGTGCCAGCCGTGGTAGCAGCCTTGGAACTTGACGACCAGGCGGCGGCCGGTGGCGGCGCGGGAGACGCGCAGCGCGTGGAACGTGGCCTCGCTGCCGGTGCTGGTGAGCAGCACCTTCTCGATCGACGGGATCAGCTCGGTGAGCTGTTCGGCGAGGAGGACCTCGCCCTCGGTGACGCCGACTCCCATGTGGCCGAGAGTGGCGCCGGCCTCGGCGGTGGCGCGGGCCACGTCCGGGTCGTTGTGACCGAGCAGCGGGGGGCCGAACGCCGAGTGGAAGTCGATGTACTCGCGTCCGTCGGCGGTACGGAACCGTGCGCCGTCGGTCCCGGTGACGACCAGGTCGGTCAGTCCGGGAACGCTGCGCTGACCGCTGTTCACGCCGCCGGGTACGACCTGGCGGGCGCGCTCGGCGAGTCGGGCTCCGGATTCCTTGCCTACCGGGCCTGAACTCATGGTGCTTGCTCCTTGCGTCGAGAGTCGTCGGTTTTCACAGGCCCTGCCCGGCCTGTGAGTCCCTGGCGCCATCCGCCCGGCAGTCGCCGCAGGAAGAGGTGATCCGTGGTGCGTGGGTGATGCGTCTCGCTTTTTCCGAACACTGTTCTGTAGAGCAGAACAGTGCTCGGATACTACGTGCGACATCAGGGCCGGTCAACCCCTTTCCGGACACCGAATGGCCCGATTCCGCAGCCTTGTTCACAGAGAAAACGCAATCCATCCGTCCCGGAGGCACTAAACTGTTCTGCTATGACGAACAGTGCTGCCCCAGAAGAACCGAAGTACTGGGTCAAGAGCGTGGCCAGGGCAGCGGACATCCTTGAGGCGCTCGCCACCCCCTCGCAGGGGAACGGCCTCAGCGTCACGGAGGTCGGCCAGGCCTGTTCCATCTCCAAGAGCGCCGCCTTCGGCATGCTCCAGACCCTGCGCGCCTACGGCCTCGTCTCCGACGACGGCGAGGGCATGAACCGCCGCTACCGGCTCGGCATGAGCCTGGCCCGGCTCGGCGACCGGGCCCGTTCCCAGGTGTCCCTGCGGGAGGTCGCCCGCCCCGTCCTGCGCGAACTCACCCGGACCACCGGCATGGCCTCCAGGCTGGCCGTTCCCGAGGACGGCCACGCGGTCGTGGTGGACCAGGTCGAGCTCGACCAGCGCGTCCGGCTCGACCTGCGGATGGGCCAGCGCGAGCTGCCGCACTGCACGGGACTGGGCAAGGCGCTGCTCTCCGCCGTGCCGCAGAGCGAGGCCGCCGCGGTCGTCGAGCGGTTCGGACTCCCCCGGCGTACGTCCCGCACGATCACGGACCCGGCGACCTTCCTGTCGCATCTGCGCGACATCGCCAGGGTCGGCTACGCACTGGACGACGAGGAGGACGCCGAGGGCATCATCTGCATCGGCGCGCCGGTCTTCGACGACCGTTCGGTGTGTGCCGGGGCCGTCTCCATCACCGGACTCAAGCTCGGCCTGCCGGCCTGGCGCTACCAGGAACTGGGCGGCCAGGTCCGGGACGCGGCCCGGCGGATCAGCGTCCTGCTGGGCTGGGTCGACGAGACGGAGGACGACACGACCGAGGCCGACCCGTCGCATTCCGGCGAATTCAAGTCTTGACCAATCGGCGCAACCCGCCGTATGTTCCCTGCCAACCCCGGTGACACTCACACGCCACCGGCGATTTACCCCTTCCGGTCCGCTTCCGGCGCCTGCCCACCGCGCCGTGAACATCTGACGGCCGGACCCTTTTCAGCCATCCGCCTCGTGGCAGTCCACCGCAGGAACGCTTCCTCATTCTCGGCACTTCTCGGAAGGCGAAGTCCGCATGAGCGTTCCGCACCAACACACCAACGCTTCGTCCCGTCGTAGCCTGCTGCGGGCTTCGGGGCTGGCCGGTCTGGTCGTGGCCGGTTCGGCCGTGGCCGCAGGCCCGGCGCAGGCCGCACCCTCGCACACCGGCGACGTGCTGCGGGTCGACACCGTCGCCGCCCTGCGCGCGCTGAACACCAATCCGTTCGACGACGGCACCCAGATCCTGATCGCCGGCTACCACGCCCCCGGCGACGGCGGCGCGATGGCCGTGCGCTGGAACAAGAAGTCCGACGCCGCACACAACGGCGGCACCGTCATCGCCCCCACCGGCACGAGCACCGGACGCTGGCACCAGCTCCACACCGGCACCCTCGACTTCCGCACCTTCGGCCACTTCGACGCCGAGGAACCGGCCGACGCCGCCCTCGACGCGATGATCGCCGACCACAGCATCCACCGCATCGAGGCCCACACCGACCTCCTCCTCACCAAGCGCCACCTCTGGAACCGCTCCGACATCGAACTCGACTTCGGCGGCCACCGCATGCTCACCGAAGGCATCGAGAAGAACACCCACGACAACCCCTTCGGCGCCGTCCTCTCCTTCCGCGGCACCGTCACCGACACCACCGTCACACACACGCTGAGCACGGCGATGCCGGACCTCTCCGATCTCTTCGAGGTCGGCGACGCGTCGACGTTCTCCGTCGGCCAGTGGTGGGCCGTGGAGATCAACGCCCTGTCGGGGCAGTACGAGAAGGAGATCCAGCGTCTCGTCCAGGTCACCGATGTCGTCGACGGGACGCACATCCGGGTCAACTACCAGATCGGCTGGGACCTGGCCGCCGGCCGCACCCTCACCTGGACCCGCATCGAGCCCGTCGAGCGCGCCCATGTCCGCAACCTCGTCTTCGAGGGCTGGGGCGAGGACGAGATGACCGGCTCGCACCCGGTGTCGTACGAGTACGCGGTGCGCTGCGACGTCTCCGGCATCGAGGCCATAGGCACCTTCTGGCCGGTCATCATGCGCCGCTGGTGCACGTACTACCGCACCGAGCAGTGCTCGCTGACCAACCCCAAGTCCGTCACGTACGGCGGCGCGGGCTATCTCACCCAGCAGATCTACTGTCTCTACGGGCACGTCGAGGACTGTCACACCTCCAACGCCCGTCACCTCAACGACTTCACGGCTTCCGCCTACTGCTACGTCACCAACTGCCACGGCGACGGTGACGACGAGGGCCCGTTCGTGACGCACGGGCAGTTCGAGCACGATCTCGTCTACACCGGCAACTCCGGGCTGATGACCTTCGCCAACTCCGGTGCGGCGTGGGGCGGCAGGGCCAAGCGGATCACGGTGCGCAGGCACGCCTGTTCCTGGTTCGTGGCCCGCGTCAAGATCACCGATCTGACGCTGGAGGACGTCCTGGTCATCGGCAAGAAGTCGCTGGCCGGTTCCGGAATGCTCTGGGTCAACGCCGACGGGGTGCAGATGCGCGGCTGCACGGCCACCGGTCCGCTGATCGTCTCCCGGGCCTCCGACCTGTCCGCCCGCCCCAATGTGATCGCCGACTCCTCGTTCGCCTTCGAGGCGGGCGCGGAGATCACCCAGGCCAATGTCACCGCCCCGCTCACCCTGCAGCGCAACACGCTGAAGGGCGTCGACGGAGCCGTCTTCAACGGCACCGGTCCGCTGGTCCTGGACAGTTGCGTCCTGACGGGTTCCGAGAACACCGCCCCCGTCTCGCTCGCGCACACCGACGTCACCGTCCTCGGCGGCGAACTCCGCAACAGCGGCCTGAAGCTGACCTCGTCGAAGGACCAGCGGCTGCGCGTCGACGGCACGCGACTGACCGGCACCAACAAGGACGGCGCCCTGCTGGCCCGTACCGGCTCCGGACGCACCGTCGACTGGCAGCTCAGCGGCCTCGACTCGACCGCACCCGAGGGCACCGCCCATGTGCTGGTCACCGAGGGCACCAACCGCTACCGGGCCACCGGCTCCACCTTCACCGGTGGCCGTCTCGAACTGCGGCCCGCGGCGTTCGGCGGCTCCAGCCATCTACTGCACACCGGCTGCGTCGAGGACGGCACCGTGCGCACCGCGCTGCCGGACGAGGGCGAGCGCGTCGCCCACACCGTGGCCACGCTGCGCTTCTGACCACTCCGCCCATCGAGCACCAGGGATTCCCGTGTCCACGCATACCCCGATCACCGGCCGGCCCGTACGGGTCGCGCTCGTCGGCGCCGGCAACCGCGGTCTGACGTACGTCGAGTGGATCAAGGCGCACCCCGAGCGCGCCGAGCTCGTCGCCGTCGCCGATCCGCGCCCCGCGGCGCGGGCCGCCGCCGGCGCACCCGTCGAGTTCGACGACTGGCGGCCGCTCGTCGACCACCGCATCGCCGACGCCGTCATCGTCGCCACCCAGGACCGTTTCCATGTGGAGCCGGTCCTGGCCCTGGCCGAGGCCGGATACGCGATCCTCGCCGAGAAGCCCCTCGCCCCGACCGAGGACGAGACCCGGCGGATCGTCGAGGGTGTGGAGCGGGCCGGGGTCCTGTTCGCGGTGTGCCATGTCATGCGGTACACCCCCTACACCGACCTGGTGAAGGAGGTCGTGGACTCCGGCGTGCTCGGGCAGCTGGTCTCCCTCGACCATCTGGAGCCGGTCGGGTGGTGGCACTACGCGCACAGTTATGTGCGCGGGCCCTGGCGCAGCGAGAAGGGCTCCTCCCCGATGCTGCTCGCCAAGTCCTGCCACGACCTGGACTGGATCACGTATGTCATGGGCGGCCGGATCGAACAGGTCACGAGCTTCGGCGGACTGAAGCACTTCCGGCCCGAGAACGCTCCGGCCGGGTCCGCCGACCGTTGTCTCGACTGTGCGGTCGAGTCCGGCTGCCCGTACAGCGCGTTGAAGCTGTACATGCCGACGCTGCGCGACAAGGGCGCGGTCTGGCCGGTCACCCACGTCACCGAGGCCACCGACGAGGCGGGTCTCGTGCGGGCTCTGCGCGAGGGGCCGTACGGCGTCTGCGCGTACCGCAGCGACAACGACGTGGTCGACCACCAGGTGCTGGCGATGCAGCTGACGGACGGGGTGACCGCGACCTTCCAGATGGTGGCGTTCACCGAGCAGACGCATCGGCAGACCCGGATCTTCGGCTCGCACGGCTGGCTGATCGGTGACGGTGAGCGGGTCACCGTGCAGGACTTCCGGACCGGGGAGTCCACCGTCCATGAACTCGGCGCGTCCGGTTCGAACGCGGCCGACGGGCACGGCGGCGGGGACGCCGCGCTCGTCGAGGCGTTCGTCACCGCCGTCGCCACCGGTGACGCCGGGGCCGTCCGCTCCGGTCCCGCCACCTCGCTCGGCAGCCATCTCGCGGCGTTCGCCGCAGAACGTGCCCGGCACACCGGCACCGTCCAGTCGGTGCCGGTCCAGTGACACCCCCTCACCCCCGCCCGACCCTCACGTCCTCGGAGGACCACCTCATGTCCCGTCTTCTCACCCGGCGTTCCAGAGTCCGTGCCCTCGCCGCCCCCGTCCTGGCCACCGCGCTGGCCGCCGGTGTGCTGGCCGGCTGCTCCAGCAGCGACAGCGACGGCAACACCGTCACCATGTGGACCTACCCGGTCATCTTCGACGAGGCCAAGAACAAGGCCTACTGGGACGGTCTGATCAAGGCGTTCGAGAAGGAGCACTCCGGCGTCAAGGTGAAGGTGGAGACCTTCCCGTGGGCCAACCGCGACACCGCGCTGGCCACCGCGATCGCCTCCGGCAAGGGCCCCGACGCGGTCTACCTGATCCCGGACCAGCTGCCGAAGTACGCCAAGAGCATCGTCCCGGCAGACGAGTACATGCCGGCCGACGCCAAGTCGGACTACACGGACTTCGCGCTGAAGTCCGTCACGGTCGACGGCAAGGCGCTCGCCACCCCGATCCTGACCAGCGCCAACCCGCTGATCTGCGACAAGCGGGTGTTCGCCGCGATCGGCGAGAAGAACTACCCGACGAGCTGGGCGGACCTGGAGGCGCTGGCCCCGAAGCTCAAGGAGAAGGGCTACTACGCCACCAGCTACAGCGGTGACACCCAGCAGACGCTGAACATGACCTTCTACCCGCTGCTGTGGCAGGCCGGCGGCGACGTCTTCTCCGAGGACGGCAAGAACGTCACCTTCAACGACGCGGCCGGCGTCAAGGCGCTCACGTACCTGAAGAAGCTCGTCGAGGGCGGCTACACCGACAAGGACCTGGTCACGACCACGCCCAAGCTGGAGCAGACCCCGATCGCCAAGGGCAAGGTGGCCTGCACCTGGCAGAACACCCCGGCGGACGTGGAGCCGTTCTGGGGCAAGGAGAACATCGTCGTCCAGCCGCCGCTGAAGGACGCCGAGTCGATCGGCTACGGCACCGTGGGCGCGCTGTCGATGCTGAAGGGCGCCGACAAGAAGAACACCGGCGACTGGTTGAACTTCGTCGCCGAGTCGAAGAACGCGGCCGGTCTGCAGAAGGCCGCCGGCTACTTCCCGGCCCGCACGTCCGGCGGCGACCTGTACCCGGACGACGCGCTCCAGACGGCCGTCGGCGCCACCCTGTCGAGCATGACCGTGGGCCCGCTCCACGACAAGGCCCGTGAGGTCCAGGGCGTGCTCGCGCCGGAGATCCAGGCGGCGCTGCTGGGCAAGAAGAGCCCGCAGGAGGCGCTTGACGCCGCGCAGAAGGCCGCGCAGGCGATGCTCGGCCGCTGATCGACCGCGGGGCCGGGGTCCGGCCGCACCCGGACCCCGGCCCCGCTCCCCCTCCCGCAATTCCCCCGTACCGCAAGGAGATCCCCGTGGCAGTCGTCGCGGAACCCACCCGCCGGGGCCGTCGCAGCGGGCCGCAGGCGCGCCGCGAGGCCCGGATCGGCCTGCTCTTCGTCCTCCCGTGCTTCCTGCTCTTCCTCGCCTTCCGCTTCGGTCCGGGCGTCGCCGGTGTGCTCATGAGCTTCACCGACTACTCCCTGACCGGTGGCGGCAGCTTCGTCGGGCTGGACAACTTCACCCGCCTGTGGAACGACCCGCTGTTCTGGCAGGCGCTGAAGGTCACGGTCCTCTACACCGTGCTCGCCGTGCCGGGCACCCTCATCGCGTCGGTGTCCCTGGCGCTGATCACCCGCCGCGCCTTCCGCGGCGCCAAGATCTTCCGTTCGGTGTTCTTCCTGCCGGTCGTCACCTCGCTGGTGCTGGCCGCCACCGTCTTCGTCTGGATCTTCTCGACCGGCGGCCCGTGGTCCACGCTGATGGGCTGGTTCGGGATGTCCGAGGGGTCCTGGCTCTCCGACGACGTGCTGGTGCTGCCCGCGCTCGCGATCGTCGGTGTCTGGTCCCGCTTCGGGTACGGGATGCTCATCCTGCTGGCCCGGATGCAGGACATCCCGCGGGAGCTGGAGGAGGCGGCGCTGACCGACGGCGCGGGCCCCTGGCAGCGGTTCCGGTACATCGTGCTGCCGCAGCTCAAGCCCGCCCTCTTCTTCCTCGCCGTGATCGAGACGACGGCCTCGTTCCAGGTCTTCGACGCCGTCTACACGATGACCGGGGGCGGTCCCGCGAACGCCAGTTACACGCTCGTCTTCCAGCTCTACGACGCGGGCTTCAAGTACTTCGACCTGGGCTACGCCTCAGCCATCGGCGTCGCGCTGTTCGCGCTGACCGTGGTGGTCGCGGTGCTCCAGCGGCTCGTGATCGGGAAGGACCAGTGACCATGACCTCAGCACCCGTCAAGACCGAGGCGCCTCCCGTGGACGAGGCGCCCGCGACCCCGGACCGGGCCGCCCGCCGCGCCGAACGCAGGCTGCGCAAGCTCTCGGAGCAGGACACCGTCCCGTACGGCATGCGGCCCACCCGGGCCGGCCGGATCGGCCGCGCCGTGCTGCTGACGGTGGCCGCGATCGCGACGATCTTCCCGTTCTACGCGATGGTCGTGCTGTCGCTGAAGCCGTCCGCGGCGGTCGATTTCCCCGGCAGTCTGCTGCCGTGGCCGCTGACCGGCGAGGCGTACGACACCGTCATGAACGCCCAGGACGTGCCGCGCTGGCTGGTCAACACCCTGGTCTACTCGGTCGTCTCGGTCGTCGGCGTGCTGCTGCTCGCCTCGCTCGCCGGGTACGCCTTCGCCAAGAAGCGCTTCCCGGGCCGGGAGCCGATGTTCTGGTCGTTCCTGTCGATGGTGATGGTCCCGTACCACGTCACGATGATCCCGACCTTCGCGATGATCGCGAAGCTGGGCGGTGTGGACACGTACTGGGGTCTCATCGTGCCGACCCTGGCCAACGCCCAGGCGGTGTTCCTGATGCGGCAGTTCATCCAGGGCCTGCCCGACGAACTCTTCGAGGCGGCCCGGCTCGACGGCTGCAACGAGTGGCAGATCTTCTACCGGATCGTGCTGCCGCTGCTGAAGCCGATCCTCGCGACGCTCGGCGTCTTCGTCTTCCTGTGGCACTGGAACGACTTCCTGTGGCCCCTGGTCATCGGCCAGTCCACCGACATGCGCACCCTCACCGTCGGCATCGCCTCGCTCCAGCAGCAGAACGTGCCGCTCAATGTGGTGCTCTCCGGCTCCGTCATCGCGTTCGTCCCCATCTTCGCCGCGTACATGGTGGGCCAGCGCTACTTCACCGAGGGCGTCACCGCGTCCGGAATCAAGGGATAGCCACACATGTTCACCGATGAGGCCGCTCTGGAAGAGCGGCTCGCCACCCCCTCCCCCGCGCTCGTCGCCGACCTCGGCCGCCTCGAAGGCGATCTGCTGGTGCTCGGCGCCGGCGGCAAGATGGGCCCCAGCCTGTGCCGGCTGGCCCGTCGGGCGCTGGACTCCGCGGGCCGTACGGATGTGACCGTGTACGCGGTCTCCCGCTGGTCCGACAGGTCCGCCGCCGACGAGCTGGAGGCGGCCGGGGTGTCCACCGTCGCCTTCGACCTGATGGACCCGGCCGCCGATCTGGCCGAACTGCCGGACGCCGGGAACGTCGTCTTCATGGTCGGCGCCAAGTTCGGCTCCGCCGGGGCACCGTCACACGCGTGGGCCGTCAACGCCGCCATGCCGGACCGGGTGGCGCGCCGCTGGTCCGGCGCGAGGATCGCCGCCTTCTCCACCGGCAACGTGTATCCGCTGGTCCCGGTCTCCTCCGGCGGCTGCACCGAGTCCGACCCGGTCGGCCCGGTCGGCGAGTACGCCATGTCGTGCCTGGGCCGTGAGCGGATCTTCGGCCACGCCGCGCTGACCCGGGGCACCAAGGTCGCCAACATCCGCCTCAACTACGCGGTCGACCTGCGCTACGGCGTCCTCGCCGATGTCGCGTACCGCGTCCAGGCCGGCGAGCCCGTCGACGTGACGACCGGTCACGCCAATGTGGTGTGGCAGGGGTACGCCAACGAGGTCGCGCTGCGTTCCCTGCTGCACGCCACCGACGGCGAGGCGTTCACTCTCAATCTCACCGGCCCGGAGACCGCTTCGGTGCGCCGCATCGCGCAGTGGTTCGGTACGGAGTTCGACCGGGAGCCGGTCTTCGCCGGTGAGGAGGCGCCGACCGCCCTGCTCTCCGACGCGAGCCGCTGCCACGCCCTCTTCGGCTACCCGGACGTCGCCCTGCGCACCCTCGTCGAGTGGCAGGCCGACTGGCTGCGCCGCGGACTGCCGCTGTCCGGCAAGCCCACCAAGTTCCAGGTCCGTGACGGAAGGTTCTGATCCACTCCATGTCCACTCCCTCCCTCCGGTCCGCCCCCGCCCTGGACGCGCTCGCCCGCGGCGCCGTGATCCCCGCCCATCCCCTCGCCCTGCACGCCGACGGCTCCTTCGACGAGCGCCGCCAGCGTGCGCTGACCCGCTACTACCTCGCCTCCGGCGCGGGCGGCGTCGCCGTCGCCGTGCACACCACCCAGTTCGAGATCCGCGAGCCGGAGGTCGGCCTGTTCCGGCCGGTCCTGGAGCTCGCCGC
The DNA here is from genome assembly GCF_042885475.1 of Streptomyces sp. NPDC058051. NCBI lineage: Bacteria > Bacillati > Actinomycetota > Actinomycetes > Kitasatosporales > Streptomycetaceae > Streptomyces > Streptomyces sp. NPDC058051. The sequence goes on along the minus strand of NZ_JBHVRW010000002.1, from coordinate 372,634 downwards.
CGAGACGATCGACGCCGAGGCCGGCAGGCCGTTCATCAAGGTCGCGGGTGCCTGCGGATACGTGGCGCAGGCCGTCGCCGAGGCCGAGACCGCCGCCGAGCTGGGCTATGACGCGGTGCTGCTCAGCCCGGCCGTGCCCGGTGCGGACGAGAAGGGTCTGCTGGAGCGGGCACGCGCGGTCGGCGAGGTGCTGCCGGTCATCGGCTTCTACCTCCAGGAAGCCGTCGGCGGGCGCTACCTGTCGCCGGGCTTCTGGTCCGCGTTCACCGATCTGCCGAACACGGTCGCGGTGAAGATAGCCCCGTTCGACCGGTACCGCACCGCCGATGTCGTGCGCGCCGTGGCCGCCGCGGACCGCGCCGACGAGGTGGCGCTGTACACGGGCAACGACGACGACATCATCGGCGATCTGCTCACCCCGTACGAGACGGCGGCCGGCACCCGACGCTGGTTCGCGGGCGGTCTCCTCGGCCAGTGGGCCGTGTGGACCAGCTCGGCCGTGACGCTCCTCGACGACGTCCGCAAGGCGCGAGGCGGGGACCACGAGGCGATGGTCCGCTGCCTGGCCCGCCGCACCGAGCTGACCGATGCCAACAGCGCGGTCTTCGACGTACGCGGCGCGTTCCGCGGCTGCATCGCCGGGATGCACGAAGTGCTGCACCGTCAGGGCCTGCTGGCGAACATCCGGTGCCTGGACCCGGCCGAGACGCTCTCCCCCGGACAGGCCGAGGAGATCAGCCGGGTGGCCGCGGCCTACCCTTGGCTGACCGATGACGCCTTCGTTGCGGAGCATCTCGATGCCTGGCTCTCCTGATCCTGCCGACCGTTCCCGCGTGGTCGTGGCCGTACCGCCGGGCCTGCGGGCCCAGTTCTTCACCGCCGACGTCTGGCAGGAGCTGGAGCGCGCGGCGGAGCTGACGGTCCTGGACGACCACTCCGACCGGGCGGCGGTGGCCGCGGCGCTGCCCGGCGCCCGGGCCCTAATCACCTCGTGGCGGGCGCCCAGGGTCGACACCGGACTCCTCGCGTCGGCCGACCGGCTGGAGCTGGTGGCGCACACCGGTTCGGCGGTCGCCCCCTACGTCACCGAGGAGGTGTTCCGGCGGGGCATCCTGGTCACCCAGGCAGGGGACGAGATGGCCCGCCCGGTCGCCGAGGTGGCCCTCGCGTTCACCCTCGGCCTGCTCCACCGCATCCACCGCTTCGACCACGCGCTGCGCGGCGGCGCGGACTGGGCGGCGGCGAGCGAGGCCCCGCCGCGCCACGAGATCCACGGCAGCAACATCGGCGTGATCGGCGCCTCGCGCACCGGGCGTGCCTACATCGCCCTGGTACGGGCGATGGGGGCGCGGGTGAGCGTCACCGACCCGTACCTGTCCGAGGCGGACGCCGAGGCGCTCGGCGTCCGGTCCGTGCCTCTGGAGACGCTGCTGTCGCGGAGCAGGATCGTGGCCGTGCACGCGCCCGTCACCGAGGAGACGCACCGGATGATCGGCGCCGGGCAGTTGGCGCTCATGCCGGACGGAGCGGGTCTGGTGAACACCGCCAGGTCGTGGCTGGTCGACGAGGACGCGCTTCTCGCCGAGCTGTCGTCGGGCCGGCTGGACGCGGCGATCGACGTCTTCGACGCCGAGCCGCTGCCCGTCGGCCACCCCTTCCGGTCCCTGCCGAACGTACTGCTCACCCCGCACCAGGCCGCGGGCAGTGTCGAATGCCGGGAGCGGCTCGGCCGGAGTGCCGTCAACGAGGTGCTGCGGCTGCTCGCCGGGCGCCCTCCGGTGAACGCCGTCACCGCCGCCGCGCTCACCCGTCTGCATTAAGGGCTGTCCGGCGGATCAGAGCCGCCCCTTCCCCAACCCCTTTACCTGTCAGGAGATTTCACCGTCATGCGACTGATGCGCATCGGCGAGCCGGGCCACGAGCGCCCGGTCCTCGTCGGCCCCGAGGGCCGTCACTACGACCTGTCCGGCATCACCGACGACATCGACGGCGCGTTCCTCACCGCGCTCGCCGACGATCCGCGCCGGGTTCCGGCCGAGTCGGCGCTCCCGGAGATCGACATCACCGGGCAGCGGATCGGCGCCCCGGTGGCCCGTCCCTCCGCGCTTCTCTGCATCGGCCAGAACTACGCGGCCCACGCGGCGGAGTCGGGCAGCGAGCCGCCCGAGCAGCCGATCCTCTTCTACAAGTCGCCGAACACGATCGTCGGACCGTACGACGACGTGTTGATCCCGCGCGGCTCGAAGAAGACCGACTGGGAGGTGGAGCTGGCCGTCGTCATCGGCCGCCGCGCCTCCTACCTGGACTCCCCCGCCGACGCCGCCGCACACATCGCGGGCTACGCCGTCAGCAACGACGTCTCCGAGCGCGCCTTCCAGCTGGAGCAGTCGGGGGGCCAGTGGTCCAAGGGCAAGAGCTGCGCCACCTTCAACCCGCTGGGCCCGGTGCTGGTGACGGCCGACGAGGTCGGTGACCCGCAGCGGCTGCGGCTGCGCAGCTTTGTGAACGGGGAGCCGCGGCAGGACTCCGGCACCGCGGACATGATCTTCAGCGTGGCGCAGCTGGTGCACGACCTGTCGCAGTATCTGGTGCTGGAGCCCGGCGACATCGTCAACACCGGTACGCCGCAGGGGGTGGCGCTGTCCGGCCGCTTCCCGTACCTGGCTCCGGACGACGTGATGGAGGTCGAGATCTCGGGTCTGGGCGGGCAGCGCAGCGTCTGCCGGCCCGCGTAGCGCGGATCACCCGACAGGCTCTCAGTCCTCCGGGAGTTCGACCGGGGCGATGTCGTCGAAGACGTCGCCGGGGCCGGGGTTCGTCGCATCGGTCGCGCCGCCGAACTGGGTCATCACGCCCCACACGGCATTGAGCGCGGTCTGCACGGCGCCCTCGGCCCATCCGGCCGTCCAGGAGATGTCGTCGCCCGCGAGGAACAGACCCCGCCGGTCGGCGGGCAGCCGGTCCTGCATGAAATGGGTGAACAGCCGTCGCTGGTAGCGGTAGTGGCCGGGCAGATTGGCCTTGAAGGCGCCCATGAACCACGGCTCGTTCTCCCAGGAGACCGTCACCGGGTCGCCGATGATGTGCTTCCGGATGTCGACGTCCGGGTAGATCTCGCCGAGCGACTTGAGCATGACCTCCATGCGCTCGTCCGGTGTGAGCGGCAGCCACTTCAGGCTGTCGTCGCACCAGGTGTACGAGAGGCAGATGACGGCGGGTCGGTCGGGGCCGTCGTCCAGGAGGTACGTCCCGCGGGTCATCCGGTCGGTGAGCGTCATCGACATGGTGTCCCGCCCGGTCGGCACCCCCTGGCCGTCGACGGCCCCGTCCCGCCAGAACGGCCGGTCGACGGGGACGAAGAGCTTGGACGACTCCATGTAATGGGTGCGCTCCATCGCCGTCCAGTGGTCGATGGGGAAGAGCGCGTCGTCGCAGTCGATCTTCGAGAGCAGCAGCCAGGACTGCCCGGTGAAGATCGCGGCGGGGTAGGTGCGGATGTCACCGGTGGCGTCCGTGACGGTGATGCGGTTTCCGGCGGTGCGCTGCAGCCGGGTCACGGCGGGGCGCGGTGCGCCGTCGTGCAGCGAGGACAGCGACGTGCCGAGCGGCCAGTGGACGGTCTTCTGCGGTTCGTGGTCCCAGAGCCGCAGCGGGAGTTGCTGGCTGCCGCCGACGATGCCCCGGTGGTGGTCGTCCGCCTCGGTGTAGACGACGCGCAGGATCTCCAGGATGGAGTTGGGGAAGTCGGTGTCCCAGCCGCCGGTGCCGAAGCCGACCTGGCCGAAGATCTCGCGGTGCCGGAACGACCGGAAGGCGTCGGAGTCGCAGAGGAAGCCGTAGAAGGTCTGGTTGTCGAGCTTTCGGACGAGCTCCGACCAGATCTGCCGGATGCGCGGCACGTCGCGTTCGCGCATCGCGCGGTTCATGTCGGAGAAGTCCGCGCCGTCCTCCAGGCACCGGTTCCAGGCGTCCATCACCTCGCGGTAGACCTGCGGCAGGTCGGCGATGGTGCGCGCGTAGTGCGTCTCCCCCTTGAGGTCGACGACGGTCGACGGGGTGGCGGGCGAGAGGGGGTTGGGGAACGGCTTCGTCTCCAGACCGACCAGATCGATGTAGTGCTGGAGCGCGGTCGAGGACGGCGGGAAGCGCATGGCGCCCATCTCCGCGGTGAGCTGCGGGTCGCAGCCGTCGAATCCGACGGTACGCAGCCGGCCGCCGATCTCGTCCGCTTCATGGACGACGGGCTTGAACCCCATCTTCATGAGTTCGTACGCGGCGACGATGCCGGAGAGCCCGCCGCCGATGACGGCGACCTCGGTGCCGTGCCCGGTCGCGGGTATCTGCCCGAGGCCCGCGGGGTGCGCCAGGAAGTCGTCGTACGCGTACGGGAAGTCCGGCCCGAACATGGTGATCGGCTCGGCGGCGTCGGTGTGCTGTACGGCGTTGGGCACCGTGGACGTCATGGGGTACGGACTCCTTGCGCGGAAAAGCGGAAAAGGGGTGGAGCGGGCGGCGGACTCAGACGAGGGAGCCGTACAGACCGGGGCGGCGGTCGTGCAGGTAGGGGTTGGCGGCACGCGACGCGGTCAGGAGGCGGGGGTCGACGTCACCGGTGACCAGTTCCTCGCCGCGTCCGGCGCGGGCCCGGACGGCACCGTCCGGGCCGGCCAGGCAACTCAGCCCGACGAACTCGAACTCGCCTTCCGGACCGGTTCTGTTGACGTACGCCACGTACATCTGGTTCTCGAACGCGCGGACCGGTACGACGGACTCGGCGACGAACTGGAAGGGGTGCATCTGAGCGGTGGGCACCAGCAGCAGATCGGTGCCGGCGAGGGCGTGCGCGCGGACGTTCTCCGGGAACTCGACGTCGTAGCAGATCATGATCCCGATGCGTACGCCGTCCAGTTCGGCCTGGACGACGGGTTCCTCGCCCGGCGTGAACCACTCCTGCTCGAAGCAGCCGAAGAGATGGGTCTTGCGGTAGTTCGCGAGGCCGGTCCCGTCCGGACCGATGAGCTGCGCGGCGTTGAAGATCCGCCGGCCCGCGCGCTCCGGGTAGCCGTAGAGGACCGCGAGCCCGTGCCGTGCGGCGATCTCGGCGACCGCCCCGGCCGAGGGTCCGTCGGCCGGCTCGGCCAGCAGGGGCACATCGGCCCCGATCGCGTATCCGGTCAGGAACAGTTCGGGGCAGACCAGCAGCCGGGCTCCGGCATCCGCCGCGCGACCCGCGGCCCCGTCGAGCACCGTGAGGTTCTCGTCCGCACGGCCGGGCCGTCCGGAGCTCTGGAGCAGGGCGGTGCGCAACGGCGGCATGGCTGACCTCGGGCGGGACGGGCGGGGCGGGACGTATTGACGGTACGGTCCGCCGCTCGCACCGGACAAGGCGCGACCGTTGCGCGTGCACCGTCGATCCGTTGCGCGCCGACGGCCGGTGGCGGCGATTCGTTGCGCGGTGCGTCTACGCAGGTCACAGGGGTGACCCAGGTCTCAGCCGACCCTGCCCGCAGGCTCGGGCCCGCCGCCGTCCCGCCGCTGCTCCGGCGCCCCGGAGGAGTACCGCCGCAGCAGCGGCGACAGCACCAGCACGGACTTCGTCCGCTCCACGTACGGCTCGCCCGCGATCCGTTCGAGCACCTGCTCGAAGTGGCGCATGTCCGCCGCGAAGACCTGCACGAGCGCGTCGGCCTCCCCGGTCACCGTGGAGGCCGAAGTGATCTCGGGATACCGCGCGAGCCCCTGCTTGATCGCCTCCGGCGACGTGTTGCGGCTGCAGTAGATCTCGATGAACCCCTCGGTCTCCCACCCCAGCGCCGCCGGGTCCACCCGCACCGTGAATCCGGTGATCGCGCCCTCGGCGCGCAGCCGGTCCACGCGGCGCTTCACGGCGGGTGCGGACAGGCCGATGATCGCTCCGATGTCCGCGTAGGAGCGCCGGGCGTCTTCGGCGAGGGCGTGGACGATGCGTTCGTCGAGGTCGTTCAGGCGCACTTCGGGCGGTTCACTTCTCTGCGATGGCCGGTTTCGGGGGCGGCACGGGCCGCCCCCGAAGTAGACCACGGCGCCGCCCCGCAGGGCGCCTCACCGCATCCGGTGCCCGGTCAGAACGGGAACTGCGAGCGGCCGTACTGCACCGAGATCCACTTCTGCGTGGTGAAGGCCTCGACCATCGAGTCGCCGTTCAGCCGGCCGAGACCGGAGCTCTTCTCGCCGCCGAACGGCACGATGGGCTCGTCGTGGACCGTGCCGTCGTTGATGTGGATCATGCCCGTGTGGATGCGCTGCCCGATCCGTACGCCGCGCTCGATGTCGCCGGTGTGCACCGCGCCGCTCAGACCGTACGGGGTGTCGTTGGCGATGCGGACCGCCTCGTCCTCGCCGTCGAACGGCACGAGGAGCGCCACCGGTCCGAAGATCTCCTGGGAGAGCACGGGGGAATCGGCGGCAAGACCGGTCAGCACGGACGGGCTCACCAGATTGCCCTCGGCCCGGCCGTGCAGCAGCGCCGTCGCACCCGCCTCGACGGCCTGGTCGACGAGCGAGGAAATGGCCTCGGCCTGCGAGGAGTTGATCAGCGGGCCGATCACGGTACCCGGGGCGGCCGGGTCGCCGACCGGCAGCGAGGCGACCTTGGCGACGAACTTCTCGGTGAACTCCTTCTCCACCGCCCGGTCGACCAGGATCCGGTTCGCGGCCATGCAGACCTGGCCCTGGTGCACGTAGCGGCTGAAGACCGCGGCGTCCACGGCGTAGTCCAGATCGGCGTCGTCGAGAACGATGAGCGCGCTGTTGCCGCCGAGTTCCAGCACGGCACGCTTGAGGTTCGCCGCGCACACCGTGGCGACGTGCCGTCCCACCTTGTCCGAGCCGGTGAAGGAGATGACCTGCGGAATGGGGTGTTCCAGCAGCGCGTCGCCGATCTCGGCGATGTCGGTGACGACGACGTTCAGGAGGCCGGCGGGCAGCCCCGCCTCCTCGAACACCTTCGCCACCAGCGTGCCGCCGCAGACCGGGGTGTTCTGGTGCGGCTTGAGCACCACCGCGTTGCCCAGCGCGAGGGCGGGGGCGACCGACTTCAGCGACAGCAGGAACGGGAAGTTGAAGGGGCTGATGACACCGACGACACCGACGGGAACCCGGTAGACGCGGTTCTCCTTGCCCTCGACCGGTGAGGGCAGAATCTGCCCCGAGGGCCGCAGCGCGAGCTGGATCGACTCGCGCAGGAACTCCTTGGCGAGATGCAGCTCGAAGGCCGCCTTCAGCCGGGTGCCGCCCAGTTCCGCGACGATCGCGTCGCTGATCTCGCTCTCGCGCTCCTCGACGACGTGCAGCGCCCGCTCCAGCACCAGTCTGCGCGCGTACGGGTTGGTGTCGCCCCACGCCCGCTGGGCGGTCTCGGCGGACCGGTACGCCTGGTCCACCTCGTCGGCCGTGGCGACCGTGATCGAGGCGAGCTTCTCCCCGTTGTACGGATTGAAGTCGATGATGTCCCAGGATCCCTTGCCCGGCCTCCACTCTCCGTCGATGTACTGATGGGCCAGGTCGGTGAAGAAGGACATGAGATCCCTTACCGCAGAGGGGCGGGCAGCTGAATGCACTTCATATTACTTAGATTTCAATGGGGTTGAAGGGGATCATCAGCGTGTCCGGGCCGGATCCGGACACACCGTCAGGGATGACGGGACAGCCCCGGGGCCCGCGAGGTCATCAGGAAATGCCGTCGCCCCCGTGGCACGGACGACCACGGGGGCAACGGTGACGGCAGGGCTGCGGAATCAGTTCCAGCTGGCGTGCAGCGGCTTGCCCTCGGCGTAACCGGCGGCGCTCTGCACCCCGACGACGGCCTTCTCGGCGAACTCCTCCAGGGAGGCCGCGCCGGCGTAGGTGCAGGAGGAACGGACGCCCGCGATGATCGAGTCGATCAGGTCCTCGACGCCGGGCCGGACCGGGTCCAGGAACATCCGCGAGGTGGAGATGCCCTCCTCGAAGAGCGCCTTGCGGGCCCGGTCGTACGCCGACTCGTCCGACGTGCGGTTCTTCACGGCGCGCGCGGACGCCATGCCGAAGGATTCCTTGTAGAAGCGGCCGTCGGCGGACTGCTGGAGGTCACCGGGCGACTCGTGCGTACCGGCGAACCAGGAACCGATCATCACGTTGGACGCGCCCGCGGCGAGCGCCATGGCCACGTCGCGCGGGTGGCGGACACCGCCGTCGGCCCAGACGTGCTTGCCGTACTTCTTCGCCTCGGCGGCGCACTCCAGGACCGCCGAGAACTGCGGCCGGCCGACGCCGGTCATCATCCGGGTGGTGCACATGGCGCCGGGGCCGACACCGACCTTGATGATGTCCGCGCCTGCCTCGACGAGGTCGCGCACCCCCTCGGCGGCGACGATGTTGCCCGCGACGACGGGCACCCGCGGGTCGAGCGCCCGGACGGCCCGGACCGCGTTGATCATGGACTCCTGGTGGCCGTGGGCGGTGTCCACGACCAGGGCGTCGACGCCCGCGTCGAGCAGTTGCTCGGCCTTGCCCGCGACATCGCCGTTGATCCCGACGGCGGCGGCGATCCGCAGCCTGCCCGCGGCGTCGGTGGCGGGCGTGTAGAGAGTGGCGCGCAGTGCGGCCTTCCGGGTGAGGATGCCGACGAGGCGGCCTTCCGCGTCGACCGCGGGGGCGAGCTTGCGGTGGGCCCCGTCGAGCTTGTTGAACGCGTCGCGCGGGTCGATGTCCGCGTCGAGCAGCACCAGCTCCCTGGACATGACCTCGGAGAGCTGCGTGAAGCGGTCGACGCCGGTCAGGTCGTGGTCGGTGACGACGCCGACGGGCCGGCGCTCCTCGTCCACGACGACGCCGGCGCCGTGCGCGCGCTTCGGCAGCAGGGACAGGGCGTCGGCGACCGTCTGGCCCGGGGTCAGCACGATCGGCGTGTCGAGCACGAGGTGGCGCGCTTTCACCCAGGAGACGACATCGGCGACGACTTCGATCGGAATGTCCTGGGGTATGACGACGAGCCCGCCGCGACGGGCGACCGTTTCGGCCATCCGACGGCCGGCGACGGCCGTCATGTTCGCGACGACGAGCGGGATGGTGGTGCCGGTGCCGTCGGGGGAGGCGAGATCGACTCCTTGGCGGGATCCGACCGCTGAGCGGCCCGGAACCATGAAGACGTCGTCGTACGTGAGGTCGTACGGGACCGAGGGGGAGTCTGTGTAGCGACCGGTACCGGGCTCAAGAAAACGCATAACGCTCATTTTTTCATACGAAACAGCGCAGGTCGCGTCCCCGAAGGCACAGCGAACCGTCCCCGCGTTCGTGTGTTCCTCCAAAGGGGTGGAGCGGGAACCCCGGGCACGCGGAGCCTGCCGTGTACAGGGACCGTACCCGCCCGGCCTCCACATCATTCGCGATCATCTTCCCTGGACCTGGTGCGAAGCGGTCAGGTAGCTTCAAACCGCAGGTCCCGCGGGTCACGACTACGCCCTGAAGGACAGGCGGTTGGTCACAACTTCCGTCACCCGTACGACCGGAGAGGATCACGACCCGCCCGTGGAGAGCGAACTGCCGGACATCTACTGCCCGTTCCCCCAGCGAACGAATCCGCACGTCGCGAGCACCCGTGTCCACCTCGACGCTTGGATTCGCAACACCGGCCTGGTACACCGCGATTCGGCCAGGGAACGCTTCGAGCAAGCGGACTTCGGGGCCTTCGTCGGCATGGTGTACCCGACCGCGGACGCACAGAACCTCGACCTCGTCGCCGACTGGTTCGTGTGGCTGTTTCTCGTCGACGACCAGCTCGACGACGGCCATCTGGGCCGCAGCCCGGAGCGGGTGCGGGACGTGGTCGCGGTGATGCGGTCCGTGATCGAGGGCTCCGGTACGGGCGCCGGGCCGGACGAGGAGCTCCCCGCCGCCGTGGTCGCCCTGGTCGACCTGTGGGAACGGACGACGCCGACCGCGCCCGCGCACTGGCGCACCCGGTTCGGCCTGCACCTCACGACGTACCTGACGACGACCACCACCTGGGAGGCCGGGAACCGGGCCGCGGCGACGGTGCCGTCCGAGGAGACGTACATCGCCAAGCGCCGTCACACCGGTGCCATACACGTCTGCATGGACCTGATAGAGATCGTGGCCGGGATCGAGGCTCCCGAGTCGATCCACAACGATTCCCGGTTCATCACCGCGCTGGAAGCGTCGTGCAACGTCGTGTGCTGGGCCAATGACGTGTACTCGTACGAGAAGGAGCAGGTCCTCGGCGAGATCCACAATCTCGTCCACCTGGTCCGGCACCACCGCGGGTACGGCAAGCAGCAGGCGCTGGAGCACGTCTGCGCGCGGATCACCACGGAGACGGAGCGGTTCCTCACCGCCGAGGCCGCGCTGCTGTCCGAGTACCCCCAGCTGTCCTGGATGCTCACGCCGTACCTGGACGGGATGCGGAGCTGGATGCGTGGCAACCTCGACTGGTCGCGGCAGACCCCTCGCTACAACCCGGCCGACGTGAGCCAGTACGAGGAGCCGGAGGAGTACCTGGAGGCGACGGTCCTGGGCGTGGCCCAGGACTGAACCACCGGGCGGGCCGGGGAAGGAAGCGGGACGGCGCGGTCGCCGGGCGGCCCGGTGAGGTCAGCCGCCCGGCCCCGGCACCCGCTCAGATCCCGTCCGGATCCGCCCGCTCCAGCGCCGGCCGCCGAGGCGCCGCCGACGCGGTCAGCAGATAGTCGGCCGCCGCCGTGTCCGTCACCAGGCTGGTGACGAGCCCGGACCGCAGCACCGCTCCGATCGCGGCGGCCTTCCGCTGGCCGCCCGCGATCGCCACCACCTCGGGGATCCGGCGCAGCCGGTCGGCCTCGACCGTGATGCACCGCTCCCCCAGGTCCCGGCCGACCCGCCGCCCCTCCGTGTCGAAGAGATGCGCCGACATCTCGGCGGCGACGCCGAGCGACGCGTAGTGCGCCCGCTCCTCGTCCGAGAGCATGTCGTGGACGGTGGAGATGCCCGGTTCCCAGGAGCCGATGGAGACCGCGGCGACCGTCACCTTGTCGAAGTACTCGAAGGCGCGGGCGATGCCCGTCTGGTGGCGCAGCGCCGCGGCCGTCGCCGGATCGGGCAGCAGCATCGGGGCGTAGATCGGGTGGGCCTCGCCGCCGGCCACCTGGGCGGCCCGCCGGACCGCCTCGACCGAGCCGCGCTCGGCCGTGCCCGCGTCGTACACCCCGGTGAGCTGCACGACCGTGCAGGGTGGCAGCCGGTCGAGAGCCGCCGCCATGTGGATCGTCGACCGGCCCCAGGCCAGGCCGAGGACATCGCCCTCGTTCACCAGCTCCCCGAGGAGATCGGCCGCGACCTCGCCCAGGTTCTCCGGGTCGGCGGCGTCGTCCTGCTCCTCCGCCGGGGACTCGACGACGACCGCGTGACGCAGCCCGTAGCGCGCCCTGAGCGCGTCGGAACGCTCCGCGTCCAGCTCGGCGGGAACGCGGATCTCGATCCGTACGAGGTCGCGCTCAAGAGCCGTCTCCAGGACCCGGGCCACCTTGAAGCGGCTGACGCCGAACTCCTCGGCGATCTGGATCTTCGACTTTCCTTCGAGGTAGAAGCGGCGGGCCATGGCCGCCGCCTGCACCAGCTCCGCGGGCCCCATCCGCAGGGCGGACCGTCCCGCCGACATAGCAGACACCGCGATCTCCTCACTGCTGTTCACACTCTCGATACGCCGTTCATCCTGTCAGATCCGGCGATCCCTGCTCGGTCCCGTCGGACCACGTTCATCTGCCCTTGGCCGGGCCGACCGGCAAGCGCGGCCGAAGCCGGGCCCGGCGCCGGTTGCCGCGTCAGTGCCGGCACGCCCAGGCCGCCGAGGCGATGGCCCCGTCGGCCTTGGCCCGCAGGGCGCGCACCGCCTCGGCCGGGTCCTTCGCCCCGTACACCGCCGAACCCGCGACGAACACATCCGCGCCGGCGTCGGCACACCGCTCGATGGTGGACTCGGAGACGCCGCCGTCGACCTGGAGCCAGAGTTCGAGGCCGTGCTTGGAGATCAGCTCACGGGTGCGGCGGATCTTCGGCAGCATGATGTCCAGGAACGCCTGGCCGCCGAAGCCGGGCTCCACCGTCATGATCAGCAGCATGTCGAGCTCGGGAAGCAGGTCCTCGTACGGCTCGATGGGCGTCGCGGGCTTGAGCGCCATGGAGGCACGGGCGCCCTTGGCGCGGATCTCCCGGGCCAGCCGTACGGGGGCCGCCGCGGCCTCCACGTGGAAGGTGACGGAACCGGCTCCCGCCTCGACGTACTGCGGCGCCCAGCGATCCGCGTCCTCGATCATCAGATGGCAGTCCAGCGGCGTGTCCGTGGCCCGGCTGAGCGATTCCACGATCGGCACGCCGAGGGTCAGATTGGGCACGAAGTGGTTGTCCATCACGTCGACGTGGAGCCAGTCGGCGCCTTCGACCGCCTTCGCCTCCTCGGCGAGGCGGGCGAAGTCTGCGGACAGGATGCTGGGGTTGATCTGGGCCATGTGCCAAGCCTGCCATGTTCCGCGCCGCTTCCCCGCCCTGGTGCGGGCCAAAGCCTCACGGGATCATTACAGTTCGCCGAATCCGGGGCTCCCGGCCGCACGATACGGGCGTTTCAGCCCGCGTCGGGCCCTTGGGCGGCGGTACGGGCCGGGCCGGTCGCGGGACGGCCGGCGACGCGCGGCTGTGGGCGCGGCGAGCACCGGCGACGCGCGGCTGTGGGCGCGGCCGGGTGCCGGCAGCCGGAAGTGCGCGCCTCGGGTTCCGGCCGCCGCGCCGTCCGCGTGCGCGCCGGCCCGTCTCAGGCGGTGCGCCGCAGCAGCGCCAGGTACATCGCGTCCGTGCCGTGCAGATGCGGCCACAGCTGGACGTCGGGACCGTCGCCCAGGGCGGGCACGCCCGGCATCAGCGGGCGGGCGTCGACCCACTCCGCGTCGACCGGCGGACCGCCACGCCCCTTGAGCACGTCCTCGACGACGACCCGGGTCTCCGCGAGATGCGGCGAGCAGGTCGCGTATCCGACGACTCCACCCACCCGTACGGCCTTCAATGCCTCACGCAGCAGACCGCGTTGCAGCGGCGCGAAGCTCTCCAGGTCCTCCGGGCGGCGCCGCCAGCGCGCTTCGGGGCGTCGACGCAGCGCGCCGAGGCCCGTGCACGGCACGTCCATCAGGACCCGGTCGAAGGTGCCGGGCCGCCACGGCGGGCGGGTGCCGTCGGCGGTGATCACCTGGTACGGGCCGGGGTTTCCGGCCAGCGCGCGCTCGACGAGGCGGGCCCGGTGCGGCTGCCTCTCGGCGGCGAGCAGGGCGGCGCCGCGTTCGGCGGCGAGCGCGCCGAGCAGGGCGGCCTTGCCGCCGGGCCCCGCGCAGCCGTCGAGCCACCGGGTGTCGCCGCCCTCCAGCGGTGCGTGGGCGAGGGCGGCGGCCACCAGCTGGCTGCCCTCGTCCTGGACCCCGGCGCGGCCCTCCTGCACGGCGGTGAGCGCGCCGGGCTCGCCGCCCTCGGCCATGCGTACCGCATAGGGCGACCAGCGGCCGGGCAGGCCGTTCTCGTCGCCCAGGGCGGTCAGCAGCTCACCCGTGGTGGAGCGGCCGGGGCGTGCGACCAGCGTGACCTCGGGCCGTTCGTTGTCCGCTTCGAGCAGGTCCTCGATCCCGGCACGAGGGCCGCCCAGCGCGTCCCAGAGAGCGGACACGACCCACCGCGGATGCGAGTGCACCACCGCGAGATGGTCCTCGGCGTCCTCCTCGTACGACGGGGCGACCCTCCCCACCCAGCCGTCGAGGTCGTCCGCCGAGACCTTCCGCAGGACGGCGTTGACGAACTTCGCCCGGCCCTCGCCGAGCACCACCCGGGCCAGTTCCACGCTGGCGGAAACCGCCGCATGCGTCGGGATACGGGTACCGAGCAACTGGTGCACGCCCATGGTGAGCACGTCCAGGACCGGCGGATCGACCTCGCGCAGCGGGCGGTCGATGCACGCCGCGACGATCGCGTCGTACGTCCCCTGGCGGCGCAGCGTCCCGTAGACCAGCTCGGTCGCCAGCGCCGCGTCCCGCTGGTCGAAGTCGCCCTTGGCGCGGGCCTTCTTCAGGAGCGGAGGAAGGACGAGGTTGGCGTACGCATCGCGTTCGTCGACGGCCCTGAGCGCCTCGAAGGCGAGGAAACGGACGGGATCCTTCTTGGGGCGGCGATGCGGCTTGGCGGGACGGCGACGCTGCTGGTCGTTCACGTGAAAGGTGCTCCGCTGATGGTGAGAGGGCGAACCCTCCCAGCCTACGTCGCCACCCCGGCCCCGGATTCCGCCGGACGGGAGCAGTGGCCTTCCTCCGGACCGGGCCGGACCGGTGCGGGAGCCCACGCGCCGCGTCGGCGACGGGCGTGACGCGACGCGGTGCGGCCAAGGGGTACCGCGGGCCCGGCCCGGTCCCGGACGGGAGGCGCGCTACAGGCCCAGCAGCTCGCCGTGGACGATGCGTACCCCGCGGGCCCAGTCCGCCGCCCGCATCGGCTTCTTGCCCTGCGGCTGCACCCACAGAAGCTCGACGGCGTGCGATCCGGTGCCCACGTACACATGGTTCTTGGCCGCCGACAGCTCGCCCGGGGCCAGATCGGCGCGGGCCGGCACGGGTGTCGCCTGGACCAGCTTCAGCCGCTCGCCGCGGAACAGCGTCCACGCCCCGGGGGCGGGGGTGCAGCCGCGGACCACCCGGTCGACCCGCAGGGCAGGTGCGGACCACCGCACCTGGGCGTCCTCGACGGTGATCTTCGGTGCGAGGGTGACGCCCTCGGAGGGCTGCGGCACTGCGTGCAGCGTGCCGTCCTCGATGCCGTCCATGGTCGCGACGAGCAGCCCCGCACCGGCGAACGCCAGCCGGGTGAGGAGGTCGCCGCTGGTGTCGGTGGGCCGTACCTCTTCGGTGAGGACGCCGTACACCGGGCCCGAGTCGAGTCCCTCCTCGATCAGGAAGGTCGACGCACCGGTCACCTCGTCCCCGGCCATGACGGCGTGCTGCACGGGGGCGGCGCCGCGCCAGGCGGGCAGCAGCGAGAAGTGCAGGTTGACCCAGCCGCGGGCGGGCACGTCGAGCGCGGTCCTCGGCAGCAGCGCCCCGTAGGCGACGACCGGGCAGCAGTCCGGCCCGATCTCCCGCAGCCGCGCCAGGAAGTCCTCGTCGCGCGGCCGGGCGGGCTTGAGCACCTCGATCCCGGCCTCCTCGGCACGCTCGGCGACAGGACTGGCGACCAGGCGGCGCCCACGCCCGGCGGGCGCGTCGGGCCGGGTGACGACGGCGGCCACCTCATGCCGGCCCGAGGCGATCAGGGCGTCCAGGGCGGGTACGGCTACCTCGGGGGTGCCTGCGAAGACGAGCTTCATGGGTGGCTGACTGCCTCTCGGGCCGAAACGTGCGGTGACGAGCAACGCACAATTCTATGGGCCGCGCGACCAGGGGGCGTACGTACGACCGCGCGCCCCTTCGGCATACGCACGCGCCCCCGCAGCGTGACCAGATCCACGGCTGACGCGTTGGTCAAGAGAGATTGACCGAAGCGGGCCGGCACGGTGCGGCCCGATCCCTTTTCATCGCCGGTTCGAGAGGCTTCTTCATGGCCGACCACGCAACCCACGACGCCCAAGCGAGGGCCAGTCTGCATCTGTTGGTGCGGGACATCGAGCGGGTCCGGCGGCAAGTGGACGCACTGCGCACGCTCACCGCCCAACTCGGCAACGTCTACCGTCCGCGCCGCTCCGGCCCGTCCACGGGCTTCGTCGTCTACGGCAGGGCCCCGGCCCCGACCGTCAGGCTGGCCCAGGAGCTGCGGGACAGCGTCGAGACCCTGGTCACCGCCGCGGTGGACTTCGACCGCTCGTTGGGCTTCTCCTGGGACGCGGTGGGCTCCGCCCTCGGGGTCACCAAGCAGGCGGTGCACCGCCGATACGGCGCCCGCCGCAACGCCCGGCAGCCGGAAACGACCGAGGCCGGTGCGGAGACCGCGGCGTCACTCCCGCTGCCCGTGGCGCCGGGCCCGTCCAACGCGCAGGCGCTGCCCGCCGTACCCGCCGCACGGACCATGCCGCCGCAGCCGTCGGCGGACCGCCCGGCACTCCGCGAGGACCTGCGACCGGGCGTCTTCCCCGGACCGCGCAACGGCTGACCGCTCCCCTGCCCCGCCGGCTCGACGCACGGCGGGGCAGCCGCGTCTTTGCCACCGCTCCCCGCTCCGCATCCCTGCCGGTCCGGCGCGATCGAGCCCGTCCGAACCCGCGCGGAGGGCGTCGCCGGAACGGCGGGCGCGGACGGCGCGGCTCCGGGCCGGCCCCGGCCGCCGCTCGTCCGGCTCCGCCCCACCGCACCGTCAGCCGATGTCCGGTGGATCCATCCTGATCCGGACCCGCTCACCGCTCCCCCGGGACATCCGCGCCGCCTGCGCGGCCTTCAGCGCGGCCGCGAGCGCCGCCCCTCTTCCCGGAGGCACCCTGAGCAGCGCCCGCTCCCAGGACTCCCCGGGCGGGGCGTCCGACGGCCTGCGGGGCCTGCCGTGTTCCGCGCCGGGCACGGGGACCGGGCCGAGCACCTCCGCCTCCGGCGGCAGGTCAGCAGCCGCGAGAAACGCGGTGAGCGCGTCCGGCGAGCCGGTCACCGAAGCCATCCGGGACACCGGAGGGAAGCCCAGCTCGGCCCGCTCCGCCAGCTCACGGCGGGCGTGCCCGACCGGATCCCAGCGCACCAGGGCCTGCACGGGCCGCAGGGTCGGCTCGGCGACGATCACCACCGTGCCGCCCTCCGGCTGACCCCTCACCAACGAGGCCGCCGCCGTCCAGCGACGCAGCGCCTCCTCGCCGGCCCGCAGGTCGGGGCGCCCGACCATGGCCCAGCCGTCCAGCAGCAGCGCGGCCGCGTAGCCGCCTTCCGCGACGGGTTCGGCGCCGGGGGTGCTGACGACGAGCGCCGGGGCGTCCGGTACGGAGTCCAGGATGTGATCGCGGCCCGACGTCCGGACCGGCACGGCGGGGAAGGCCCGGCCGAGCTCCTCCGCGGTGCGGCGGGCGCCGACCACCTGGGCCCGCAGCCGATTGCCGCCGCAGGCGACGCAGTGCCAGGCGGTCTCGGCCCGGCCGCACCAGGCGCAGTCGAGAGCGCGCTGGTCCGGTGCCTGGAGCGGCCCGGCGCACTGCCGGCACCGCGCGGGCTCACGGCAGCGTTCGCAGGCCAGCCGCGGCGCGTAGCCACGGCGCGGCACCTGGACCAGGACGGGGCCGCTGCGCAGCCCGTCCCGTACCGTCTGCCAGGCCAGACTGGGCAGCCGGGCCGCCCTCGCGGCGCCGTCCCGCGCCAGCTCCCCGTCGCCGACCGTGCGCACCAGCGGCGCCGCGATCCGCACCTGCTCCCGGTCCGCGCGCAGCGGCAGCGCCCAGCCGCTCTCCACCAGTTGGGCGGCTTCCACCGTGCAGTTCGTACCGCCGAGGAGGAATGCGCACCGGCCGTGCGCGGCCCGGAGTTCCAGCACCTCGCGGACATGCGGGAACGGCGCGTTGTCGTCGCTGTGGCTGGAGTCGCCGTCGTCCCAGACGGCGACCAGGCCGAGATCGGCGACGGGTGCGAACATCGCGGCCCTCGTCCCGACGGCCGCCCGCACGGAGCCGCGCCGCACGGCAAGCCACTCCCGGTACCGCTTCTCCGGTCCGGACTCGGCGGTCAGCAACGCGTGGCGCCCCCGGCCGAGCAGGTCGGTCAGCGCCGCGTCCACCCGTCCCGCGGTCCGGCCGTCCGGCACGACGACGAGTGCGCCGCGCCCGGAGGCAAGGGTCGCGGCCATGGCCCGGGCGATCTCCTCGGGCCAGTGCGGCCCGGGCAACGCGGTCCATACGGCGCGGGGCGTACCGCCCTCGGACAGCGCCCGCAGGAACGCGGGCCCCTGGGTGTACCTCTCCCAGCTCCCCGCCGACGGCACGGGCGGCGGCGGCAGGGGCTCGGGCGACGGCCTGGACTCGGCCCGGCCGTTCCGCGGCGGGACGGCGAGCTGCAGCACATCCGCGAGGCTGCCCGCGTAACGGTCGGCGACGGCACGGGAGAGGGCGAGCAGTTCCGGTCCCAGCACCGGTTCGGGCGACACCACATAGGCGAGCGCGGCGAGGGCGCCGGTGTAGTCCGATGTCGCGAGCCGTTCGACGAGGAAGCCGTCGATCAGACCGCCCCCCTCGCGCCGGCCGCCGCGGACATGGCGCGCCCCGGCCCCGAATCGCACCCGCACCCGCACGCCGGGCTGTGCGTCCGCGTCGAGTTCCTCGGGCACGGCGTAGTCGAAGTACTGGTCGAGATGGAGCGCGCCCTTGTTGACGAGCACCCGGGCGACGGGCAGTTCCCCGGCGAGTACGGCGCCGCGCCAGGTCCGCGGCTTGGCCCGCGGCACCTTGGCCTTCCGTACCGTCTCCCGAATGAGCGCAAGCTGCTCCGCGGTCTCGCCCGCGGGCTCCTCGGATCGCTCGTTCTCGCTGCTCACAGCCACATTCCACATTCCTACCAGACAGCACTGACAGCGGCCCCGGCGAGACGGCGGCGGCGGTCGCACGCACCGGGGCCCGGACACCTTGTGCGGTGTCCGGGCCCCGGCGTTACGGACGGAGGGCGTGTGCCCCGGGTCGCTACAGCAGCCCGGCCGCCGTGCGCAGCGCGTCCACGCGGTCCGTGCGCTCCCACGTGAAGTCGGGAAGCTCACGGCCGAAGTGTCCGTAGGCCGAGGTCTGGGCGTAGATCGGGCGGAGCAGGTCGAGGTCACGGATGATCGCGGCCGGGCGGAGGTCGAAGACCTCGCCGATGGCGTGCTCGATCTTCTCGGTCTCGACAGCGGCGGTGCCGAACGTCTCGACGAACAGGCCGACGGGCTCGGCCTTGCCGATCGCGTAGGCGACCTGCACCTCGCAGCGAGCGGCGAGGCCCGCGGCGACGACGTTCTTGGCGACCCAGCGCATGGCGTACGCGGCCGAGCGGTCGACCTTCGACGGGTCCTTGCCCGAGAAGGCGCCGCCGCCGTGGCGGGCCATGCCGCCGTAGGTGTCGATGATGATCTTGCGACCGGTCAGGCCGGCGTCCCCCATCGGGCCGCCGATCTCGAAACGCCCGGTCGGGTTGACCAGCAGCCGGTAGCCGTCGGTGTCCAGCTTGATGCCGTCCTCGATCAGCTGCGCCAGCACGTGCTCGACGACGAACTCGCGGATGTCGGGTGCGAGCAGCGAGTCGAGGTCGATGTCGCTGGCGTGCTGCGAGGAGACGACGACCGTGTCGAGACGGACGGCCTTGTCTCCGTCGTACTCGATCGTGACCTGGGTCTTGCCGTCGGGGCGCAGGTACGGGATGGTCCCGTTCTTGCGGACCTCGGAGAGCCGGCGCGAGAGCCGGTGCGCGAGGTAGATCGGAAGCGGCATGAGCTCGGGCGTCTCGTCGCAGGCGTAGCCGAACATCAGGCCCTGGTCGCCGGCACCCTGCTTGTCGAGGTCGTCCTCCCCCTCACCTGCGTCGGAGCCCTCGACCCGCTTCTCGTACGCGGTGTCGACGCCCTGCGCGATGTCGGGCGACTGCGCGCCGATGGACACCGAGACGCCACAGGAGGCGCCGTCGAAGCCCTTCTTGGAGGAGTCGTAGCCGATCTCAAGGATCTTGTTGCGCACGAGGTTCGGAATGTCGGCGTAGGCCTTGGTCGTGACCTCACCCGCAACATGCACCAGACCGGTGGTGATCAGGGTCTCGACGGCGACGCGGGACCGGGGGTCCTCACGGAGAAGTGCGTCGAGAATGGTGTCGCTGATCTGGTCAGCGATCTTGTCGGGGTGACCCTCGGTGACGGACTCCGAGGTGAAGAGACGGCGGGACACATCGCTCCCTGGGGTTGCAGCGGCTGCTGGCTGATCATTGGGTGGACCACCGAGAGCTGCGCTCGGCACAGTCCGGGGTCAGTTTATCGGGAGCCGGGGCCCCAGGGACAACGTGTCTCGCCCTTTGGGAGTTCTGTGACCTCCGGCACGGCCCTTCACGGTACGGAAATCACGTCCGGGAAAGGCCGCACACGTCCGTGTTTCAGGGCTTTTCGCCCGGGTGGCGCGGCGTGGCACGAGAAGGTCGTCCGAGCCGCGACGACACGAGATCCCAGACCGTGTCGGCAAGCGCCTCCTTGGGGCCGAACGGCACCACGGTCTCCCCGCCGTCGGCCGCGAGGACCACCGCTTCGTTCTCCTCGGAGCCGAAGGTCCGGTGCTCCCCCACCTCGTTGACGACGAGCAGATCGCAGCCCTTGCGGCGCAGTTTCTCGCGGCCGTTGGCGAGGACGTCGTCGGTCTCGGCGGCGAATCCGACGACGATCCGGTCCGGCCGGTCGCGTTCACCGGCGACCTCGGCCAGGATGTCGGGATTGCGGACGAGCCGGATGGGCGCCGGCTCCTGGCCGTCCTTCTTCTTGATCTTCCCCGTCGCGTACTCGGCGGGCCGGAAGTCGGCGACCGCCGCCGCCATCACGACCACATCGGCGTCCGCGGCGGCCTTGAGCACGGACTCGCGCAGCTGTACGGCGGTCCCCGCGTGCACGACGTCGGCACCCGCCGGGTCGGGCAGGCCCGTGTTGGCCTCGACGAGGGTGACCCGGGCGCCGCGGGCGACCGCGGTGCGGGCCAGGGCGTATCCCTGCTTGCCGGAGGAGCGGTTGCCGAGGTAGCGGACCGGATCGAGCGGCTCCCGCGTACCTCCCGCGCTGATCACGACGTGCCGGCCGGCCAGGTCGGCCTCGACGGGCCCGCGGGCCAGCACGCGCCGGCAGACCTCGAAGATCTCCCCGGGATCGGGCAGCCGGCCCTTGCCCGTGTCGACGCCGGTCAGCCGGCCGACGGCGGGCTCGATGACGACGGTGCCGCGGCGGCGCAGCGTGGCGACGTTCTCCCGGGTGGCGGGGTGCTCCCACATCTCGGTGTGCATGGCGGGCGCGAGGACGACGGGACAGCGGGCGGTCAGGAGCGTGTTGGTGAGCAGGTCGTCGGCGAGTCCGTGCGCGGCCTTGGCGAGCAGGTCGGCGGTGGCCGGGGCGACGACGACCAGGTCGGCGCCCTGCCCGATCCTGACGTGCGGCACCTCGTGGACGTCGTTCCAGACCTCCGTGGACACCGGGTGGCCCGAGAGCGCCGACCAGGTGGCCGCCCCCACGAAGTGCAGCGCCGACTCGGTCGGGACGACGCGCACATCGTGACCGGACTCGGTCAGGCGGCGCAGCAGTTCGCAGGCCTTGTACGCGGCGATGCCTCCGCTGACCCCAAGAACGACCTTCGGCTTGTCCACTGCGTCTCCCCGCACTCGGTTACGGACACCCCCATGCTGCCTCACGGTGTCCGGTCCGACGCCGTCGCCCCGGGCACACCACAGGCCCGGCGGGCGGGGCCGCCGGGCCTGTGGTGAAGGTGCCGTTCCTGCCTACTGCGCGGGGCCCTCGATGGCCTCGGAGGTGAGCAGGCCCGCGTTGATCTCGCGGAGCGCGATCGAGAGGGGCTTCTCGTGCACGTGGGTGTCGACGAGCGGACCGACGTACTCCAGGAGACCCTCGCCGAGCTGCGAGTAGTACGCGTTGATCTGACGGGCGCGCTTGGCGGCGTAGATCACGAGGCTGTACTTCGAGTCGGTGGCCTCAAGGAGCTCATCAATCGGCGGGTTGATGATGCCCTCGGGCGTGGTGATGGAAGAGGACACTCTCTGCCTTCCGAAGGGGGTACAGATCAAAGAAGTCTTTGACCGTGCGGAATTCATGCGGGTTCTGTGCGGGCTACCTGCGAGTGACGTGCTGCCGAGGGGGTCGGCTGCTCAGTCGCTGTCGGCACCGTGGCCGGAGAACTCCAGCATCAAGGCTAGCAGCTCACGCGCCACGTCCTCGACGGAGGTGTTGACCAGCGTCGTATCGAACTCGGACTCGGCAGCCAGTTCGATCCTGGCGGCGGCGAGACGGCGCTCGATCACCTCGGCGGACTCGGTTCCGCGCCCGGTGAGCCGGCGCACCAGCTCCTCCCAGCTCGGCGGGGCCAGGAAGACGAGCTGGGCGTCCGGCATCGACTGCCGGACCAGCCGGGCACCCTGGAGATCGATCTCCAGCAGCACCGGCTCGCCCGCCTCCAGGCGTTCGAGCACGGCGCGGCGCGGCGTGCCGTACCGGTTGCCGGCGAACTCGGCCCACTCCAGCAGCTCGCCGTTGGCGATCAGCTTGTCGAACTCGTCGTTGTCCACGAAGAAGTAGTGGACACCGTTGCGCTCGCCGGGGCGCGGCCTGCGGGTCGTCGCCGACACCGAGAGCCATACCTCGGGGTGAGCCTTGCGCATATGGGCGACGACCGTGCTCTTGCCGACCCCTGAGGGGCCGGAGAGCACGGTCAGCCGCGGACGTACGTCCGGGGGTACGGGGGACGTCCCCCGGGATGTTGCAGCCATGGAGCGATTATCCAGGTTCTCAGGGGTGCCTGAGAACGTCAGGCGGGACTGCCGCCGAACTCACGCTCCAGGGATGCGATCTGATTCGAGCCGAGACCCCGGACCCGGCGGCTCTCGGAGATGCCGAGCCGCTCCATGATCTGCTTGGCGCGGACCTTGCCCACGCCCGGCAGGGACTCCAGGAGGGCGGAGACCTTCATCTTCCCGATGACGTCGTTCTCCTGGCCCTGCTTGATGACCTCGTGGAGCGAGGCGCCGGAGTGCTTGAGTCGATTCTTGACCTCGGCCCGCTCCCGGCGAGCCGCGGCGGCCTTTTCGAGCGCGGCTGCGCGCTGTTCAGGGGTAAGGGGCGGAAGAGCCACGCCTACGTCACCTCGGATGTCGATCTGTCGGATACGGACCGGTGAGGAAGCTGAGCACCCCCCACCAGGTGAGCCACGGACAACTTGTGTACGTCGGCTCTCGACGGAGACTAGCGGCCAAGGCCGCCGGAGTCAGCGAGAACCAACGAAAAGTCCTGGTCAGCCTCAACCGACCAGGACATTTCAGGCATAACGACCGAGTTTTTTGGTCAGGACTCCGTCAACACGGTGTTACGTGGCATGCTCACCTACCTGCGACGGCCCTGCGGACCTCGTCCGCGAACCGGTCGGCGGCCGCGCGCAGCCCCGCCGCGTCCGGTCCCCGGCTCAGTACGCCGCGGCTCACGCTGGGGACCACATTGCCCACCGCGTCGCCGAAGACACCGGGCAGATCCGCGGGCGTCGCGCCCTGGGCCCCGATCCCGGGGGCCAGCAGCGGGCCGTTGATCGCCAGGTCCACGCCCGCGTCCCCGAGCGTGGCGCCGACCACCGCGCCGACGGAGCCCAGCGGGGCGGCCCCCTCGTTCTCGGCGGCCATGTGGTCGAGCATGACCTGCGCCAGCGAACGGCCGTCGGCGGCGGTGGCGCGCTGCACCTCGGCGCCCTCCGGATTCGAGGTGAGGGCGAGCACGAAGACTCCCGCGCCGGAGAGGACGGCCGCGTCGAGCGCCGGGCGCAGCGAACCGAAGCCGAGGTACGGCGAGACGGTGACCGCGTCCGAGAACAGCGGCGAGTCCTTGTCCAGGTAGGTCGCCGCGTAGGCGCCCATGGTGGAGCCGATGTCGCCGCGCTTCGCGTCCATGAGGACGAGCGCACCGGCCGCCCGGGCCTCCTCGACGGCCTTTTCCAGGACGGCGAGGCCGCGCGAGCCGAACCTCTCGAAGAACGCGGACTGCGGCTTCAGGACGGCGACCCGGTCCGCCAGGGCCTCGACGACCGTGCGCGTGAAGCGCTCCAGTCCCGCGACGTCGTCGTTCAGGCCCCAGGCGGTGAGCAGCGAGGCATGCGGGTCGATACCGACGCAGAGCGGCCCGCGGGTGTCCATGGCACGGCGCAGGCGTGCGCCGAACGGTTCCGGGATCATGCGGTGGCCTTCCTGGTTTCCGCGCCGACGGCTTCGGCGAGGGTGGCGTACGGGGAGGCCGCCAGACGTGCGGCCAGTCCCTTGTGGATCGTCCGGGCGTAGAACGGGCCCTCGTAGATGAAGGCGCTGTAACCCTGGACGAGGGTGGCCCCGGCGAGAATGCGCTGCCAGGCGTCGTCGGCGTTCTCGATGCCGCCGACACCCACCAGGGTGATCCGGTCACCCACACGCGCGTAGAGGCGGCCGAGCACCTCCAGGGAGCGTGCCTTGAGCGGCGCACCGGACAGCCCGCCGGTCTCGGCGACCACGGACGGCGAGGACTTCAGACCGAGACCGTCCCGGGCGATGGTGGTGTTGGTGGCGATGATGCCGTCGAGGCCCAGTTCGACCGCGAGATCGGCGACGGCGTCGACGTCCTCGTCCGCGAGGTCCGGGGCGATCTTGACGAGCAGGGGCACCCGCCGGTCGGTGACGGTCCGGTCGGCCGCCTCGCGGACGGCGCTGAGCAGGGGCCGCAGCGCCTCGGTGGCCTGGAGGTTGCGCAGGCCGGGCGTGTTGGGCGAGGAGACGTTCACGACGAGGTAGTCGGCATGCCGGGCGAGTCGCTCGGCGGACTTCACGTAGTCGCCGACGGCTTCGGTCTCCGGCACGAGTTTGGTCTTGCCGATGTTGACGCCGACCGTGGTTCTGAAGACCGGCCTGCGGGCGGCCAGACGCTCGGCCACGGCGGCCGAGCCCTCGTTGTTGAAGCCCATGCGGTTGATCAGCGCGCGGTCCGCGACGAGGCGGAAGAGACGCTTCCTGGGGTTGCCGGGCTGCGGCTCGCCGGTGACCGTACCGATCTCGATGTGGTCGAAGCCGAGCATCGCCATGCCGTCGATCGCGACGGCGTTCTTGTCGAAGCCGGCGGCGAGGCCGAAGGGGCCGTGCATCCGCAGACCCAGGGCCTCGGTGCGCAGCTCCGTGTGGCGGGGGGCGAGCACGGCGGCGACGAAGGTACGCAGCACGGGGACGCGTGCGGCGAGGCGGATCCAGCGGAAGGCCAGGTAGTGGGCGCGTTCCGGGTCCATCCGCGTGAAGACCAGGCGGAAGAAGAATCTGTACATCGGGGTGTCCTCGGTGTCCTCACAGAGAGGGGGACACCGTTTCCGGTGTCCCCCTTCCGGGCTGCTAGTCGCGGGCCGCGGTCAGACGCTCCGCGTGTTCCTGGAGCGAGCGGACGCCGACGTCTCCGTGGGTGAGCGCGTCGATGCCCTGAACGGCGGCGGCGAGCGCCTGGACCGTCGTCAGGCACGGCACGGACCTGGCCACGGCGGCGGTACGGATCTCGTAGCCGTCGAGGCGGCCGCCCGTGCCGTACGGCGTGTTGACGATCAGGTCGACCTCTCCGTCGTGGATCAGCTGGACGATGGTCCTCTCGCCCTGCGGGCCCGTGCCCTCGGACTGCTTGCGCACGACCGTGGCGTTGATGCCGTTGCGCTTGAGGACCTCGGCGGTGCCGGAGGTGGCCAGCAGTTCGAAGCCGTGGGCGACGAGCTCGCGCGCCGGGAAGATCATCGAACGCTTGTCACGGTTGGCGACCGAGATGAACGCGCGGCCCTTGGTGGGCAGCGGGCCGTAGGCACCGGCCTGCGACTTGGCGTACGCGGTGCCGAAGACCGAGTCGATGCCCATGACCTCACCGGTGGAGCGCATCTCCGGACCGAGGACGGTGTCGACGCCGCGGCCGTGGATGTCGCGGAAGCGCGACCACGGCATGACGGCCTCCTTGACGGAGATCGGCGCGTCCAGCGGCAGCGTGCCGCCGTCGCCGTTCGCCGGGAGGAGTCCTTCCGCGCGGAGTTCGGCGACGGTCGCGCCGAGGGAGATCCGGGCGGCGGCCTTGGCGAGCGGGACCGCGGTCGCCTTCGAGGTGAAGGGGACGGTGCGCGAGGCGCGCGGGTTGGCCTCCAGGACGTACAGGATGTCGCCGGAGAGCGCGAACTGGATGTTGATGAGTCCGCGGACGCCGACGCCCTTGGCGATGGCCTCGGTGGAGGCGCGCAGCCGCTTGATGTCGTAGCCGCCGAGGGTGATCGGGGGCAGCGCGCAGGCGGAGTCACCGGAGTGAATGCCGGCCTCCTCGATGTGCTCCATCACGCCGCCGAGGTAGAGCTCGGTGCCGTCGTAGAGCGCGTCGACATCGATCTCGATCGCGTCGTCGAGGAAGCGGTCGACCAGGACCGGCCGGGTGGGGCTGATCTCGGTGGACTCGGCGATGTACGAGGCCAGCCGCGCCTCCTCGTACACGATCTCCATGCCGCGGCCGCCGAGCACGTAGCTGGGGCGCACGAGGACGGGGTAGCCGATCTCGTCGGCGATGGCCTTGGCCTCGTCGAACGTGGTGGCGGTGCCGTGCTTCGGAGCGGGCAGACCGGCCTCGGCCAGGACGCGGCCGAAGGCGCCGCGGTCCTCGGCGGCGTGGATCGCCTCCGGGGACGTACCGACGACGGGCACGCCGTTGTCCTTGAGCGCCTGCGACAGGCCCAGCGGGGTCTGGCCGCCGAGCTGGACGACGACACCGGCCACGGGGCCCGCGAGGGTCTCGGCGTGGACGATCTCCAGCACGTCCTCAAGCGTCAGCGGCTCGAAGTACAGGCGGTCGGAGGTGTCGTAGTCGGTGGAGACGGTCTCCGGGTTGCAGTTGACCATCACGGTCTCGTAGCCGGCGTCGCTCAGCGCGAAGGAGGCGTGGACGCACGAGTAGTCGAACTCGATGCCCTGGCCGATGCGGTTGGGGCCGGAGCCGAGGATGATCACCGCGGGCTTGGTGCGGGGCGCGACCTCGTTCTCCTCGTCGTAACTGGAGTAGAAGTACGGCGTCTTCGCGGCGAACTCGGCGGCGCAGGTGTCGACCGTCTTGTAGACCGGGCGGATGCCGAGCGCGTGCCGCACCTCGCGGACGACGTCCTCGCGCAGGTCGCGGATCTCGGCGATCTGGACGTCGGAGAAGCCGTGCCGCTTGGCCTCGGCGAGCAGTTCGGGGCCGAGCTTGTCGGCGGCGGCCAGCTCGTCGGCGATCTCCTTGATCAGGAAGAGCTGGTCGACGAACCAGGGGTCGATCTTCGTGGCTTCGAAGACCTCTTCCTGGGTGGCGCCGGCCCGGATCGCCTGCATGACGGTGTTGATCCGGCCGTCGGTCGGGCGGACCGCCTCGGCCAGCAGCTCGGCCTTGTCACCGGTCTCACCGACGAAGGAGAACTGCGAGCCCTTCTTCTCCAGGGAGCGCAGCGCCTTCTGGAGTGCCTCGGTGAAGTTCCGGCCGATCGCCATGGCCTCGCCCACCGACTTCATCGTGGTGGTGAGGGTGGAGTCGGCGGACGGGAACTTCTCGAAGGCGAACCGCGGGGCCTTGACGACCACGTAGTCGAGCGTCGGCTCGAAGGAGGCCGGCGTCTCCTCGGTGATGTCGTTCGGGATCTCGTCGAGCGTGTAGCCGACGGCCAGCTTGGCGGCGATCTTGGCGATCGGGAAACCGGTGGCCTTCGAGGCGAGCGCCGAGGAGCGGGAGACGCGCGGGTTCATCTCGATCACGATGACCCGGCCGTCGGCCGGGTCGATGGCGAACTGGATGTTGCAGCCACCGGTGTCGACGCCGACCTCGCGGATGATCGCGATGCCGATGTCGCGCAGCCGCTGGTACTCGCGGTCGGTGAGCGTCATCGCCGGGGCGACGGTGATCGAGTCACCGGTGTGGACGCCCATCGGGTCGAAGTTCTCGATGGAGCAGACGACCACGACGTTGTCGTTCTTGTCGCGCATCAGCTCCAGCTCGTACTCCTTCCAGCCGAGGATGGACTCCTCCAGGAGCACCTCGGTGGTCGGGGAGAGAGTGAGGCCCTGTCCGGCGATCCGGCGCAGCTCCTCCTCGTCGTGCGCGAAGCCGGAACCGGCGCCGCCCATGGTGAAGGAGGGGCGGACGACCACGGGGTAGCCGCCGAGCGTGTCGACGCCCGTCAGGACGTCGTCCATGGAGTGGCAGATGACCGAGCGGGCGGACTCGCCGTAGCCGATCTTCTCCTTGACGGCCCGGACGACGCCCTTGAAGAGGTCGCGGTCCTCGCCCTTGTTGATGGCCTCGACGTTGGCGCCGATCAGCTCGACGCCGTACTTCTCCAGGACACCGTTCTCGTGCATGGAGATCGCGGTGTTCAGCGCGGTCTGGCCGCCGAGGGTCGGGAGCAGCGCGTCGGGGCGCTCCTTGGCGATGATCTTCTCGACGAACTCGGGGGTGATCGGCTCGACGTAGGTGGCGTCGGCGATCTCCGGGTCGGTCATGATCGTCGCCGGGTTGGAGTTCACCAGGATGACCCGCAGGCCTTCGGACTTGAGGACCCGGCAGGCCTGGGTGCCGGAGTAGTCGAACTCGGCGGCCTGCCCGATGACGATCGGGCCGGAGCCGATGACCAGGACGGACTGGATATCGGAGCGCTTAGGCACGCTGGCCCTCCATCAGGGAAACGAAGCGGTCGAAGAGGTACGCGGCGTCGTGCGGGCCGGCCGCCGCCTCGGGGTGGTACTGGACGCTGAAGGCCGGCCGGTCCAGGAGCTGGAGCCCCTCGACGACCTGGTCGTTCAGGCAGACGTGGGAGACCTCGGCGCGGCCGAACTCCGTGTCGGAGACCTGGTCGAGGGGCGCGTCGACGGCGAAGCCGTGGTTGTGCGCGGTGACCTCGACCTTGCCGGTCGTGCGGTCCTGCACGGGCTGGTTGATCCCGCGGTGGCCGTACTTCAGTTTGTAGGTGCCGAAGCCGAGGGCGCGACCCAGGATCTGGTTGCCGAAGCAGATCCCGAAGAGCGGGGTCCTCCGCTCCAGGACGCCCCGCATCACGGAGACCGGGTGGTCGGCGGTGGCCGGGTCGCCGGGACCGTTGGAGAAGAAGACGCCGTCGGGCTCGACCGCGTACACCTCCTCCAGGGTGGCGGTGGCGGGCAGCACGTGCACCTCGATGCCGCGCTCGGCCATCCGGTGCGGGGTCATGCCCTTGATGCCCAGGTCGATGGCGGCGACGGTGAACTTCTTCGTGCCGATCGCGGGGACGACGTACGCCTCCTCGGTGGCGACCTCGGCGGAGAGGTCGGCGCCCACCATCTCGGGCGCCTCCTGGACCCGGGCGAGCAGTGCGGCCTCGTCGGCGACCGCGTCGCCGGAGAAGATGCCGACGCGCATGGCGCCGCGCTCGCGCAGGTGGCGGGTGAGGGCGCGGGTGTCGATGCCGCTGATGCCGACGACGCCCTGGCGCTCCAGCTCCTCGTCGAGCGAGCGGCGCGAGCGCCAGTTGGAGGGCACTCGCGCGGGGTCGCGGACGACGTAGCCGGCGACCCAGATCCGCTGCGACTCGGGGTCCTCGTCGTTCACGCCGGTGTTGCCGACGTGCGGGGCGGTCATCACGACGACCTGGCGGTGGTAGGAGGGGTCGGTCAGTGTCTCCTGGTAGCCGGTCATGCCGGTGGAGAACACCGCTTCGCCGAAGGTCTCCCCCACGGCCCCGTAGGCGCGGCCGCGGAAGGAGCGGCCGTCCTCCAGGACGAGTACGGCGGGAGACACCTTTTTCCCCTTCGAGGCATGCCCCGGATTGGAGATCGTCATCGTGCGGTGCCTTCCGTAGTGCTGGTGAGTTGGTTGATGGCCTCGACCCAGGCCGGGTGTTCGGCCGAGCGGTCGGAGCGGAAGCCGGAGTCGATCAGCCTGTCGCCGAGCGCCCAGGTGATGATCAGCAGGCCGCCCTCGGGGAGGACTTTGCCCGCGATGCCCTTGTCGAGCCGGGCCTCGCGCAGTGCGGCGGCCGGGACGAAGAAGTCGGTCGCCCCGGGCCGTACGACGTCGAGGCCCCGGGCGGTCAGGGTGAGTTCGACGCGGCTGCGGGTGCCGAGGCCGTGGGCGACGATCCGGTCGAGCCACTGCCCGGCGGTCGTCGAGGCGTGGTACCGCCCGGTGAGCGTCAGCAGCTTCTCGTCGTCCGCGAACCCTTCCGGGGCGGTGGCGAGTTCCGGCAGGTCGGACTGGAGGCTTCCCCGCCACTTCCATCCCTGGCGCATCAGCCAGTAGACGAAGGCGATGAGGACGATCAGTCCGATGACCCAGCTGACGCGAGCGGACCAGTCGGTCACTTCGGCCGACTTCTGCTCGGCGGCGAGCTGGAGGTGCAGGGGGGTGAGTGTTGTCACGCGAGCTTCCCGTCGACGACCGTGGCACGGCCCCGCAGGAAGGTGTGGGTGACTCGGCCCGGCAGCTCGCGACCCTCGTAGGGAGTGTTGCGGCTGCGGGAGGCGAAGCCCGCGGGGTCCACGGCACCACGGTATGACGGATCGACCAGCGTGAGGTTGGCGGGCTCACCGGCCGAGACGGGCCGGCCGTGGCCGTCGAGGCGGCCGATGGCCGCCGGCCGGAACGACATCCGGTCGGCGACGCCCGCCCAGTCGATGAGGCCGGTGTCGACCATCGTCTGCTGGACGACGGAGAGCGCGGTCTCCAGGCCCACCATGCCCATCGCCGCGGCGGCCCACTCGCAGTCCTTGTCCTCGTGCGGGTGCGGGGCGTGGTCGGTGGCGACGCAGTCGATGGTGCCGTCGGCGAGCGCCTCGCGCAGGGCCATGACGTCGGCCTCGGTACGCAGGGGCGGGTTCACCTTGTAGACCGGGTTGTAGGTCCGTACGAGCTCGTCGGTGAGGAGCAGGTGGTGCGGGGTGACCTCGGCGGTGACGTTCCAGCCCTTGGACTTGGCCCAGCGGACGATCTCGACGGAGCCGGCGGTCGACAGGTGGCAGATGTGCACCCGGGAGCCGACGTGGGCGGCGAGCAGGACGTCGCGGGCGATGATCGACTCCTCGGCGACGGCGGGCCAGCCGCCGAGGCCGAGTTCCGCGGAGACGACGCCCTCGTTCATCTGGGCGCCCTCGGTGAGGCGGGGCTCCTGGGCGTGCTGGGCGACGACGCCGTCGAAGGCCTTCACGTACTCCAGCGCGCGGCGCATGATCACCGCGTCGTCGACGCACTTGCCGTCGTCGGAGAAGACCTTCACTCCGGCGGCCGAATCGTGCATGGCGCCGAGCTCGGCGAGCTTCTTGCCCTCCAGGCCCACGGTCACGGCGCCGACCGGCTGCACGTCGCAGTAGCCGGACTCCTTGCCGAGCCGCCAGACCTGCTCGACGACGCCGGCGGTGTCGGCGACCGGGAAGGTGTTGGCCATGGCGTGCACGGCGGTGAAGCCGCCGACGGCCGCCGCCTTCGTGCCGGTGAGGACGGTCTCGGAGTCCTCCCGGCCGGGCTCGCGCAGGTGGGTGTGGAGGTCGACGAGGCCGGGCAGCAGGATCGAGCCCTCGGCCTCGACGACGGTGGCGTCCCCGGCGTCGAGGCCGGTTCCGACCTCCTGGATGGTCTCGCCGTCGATCAGGACGTCCTGGGGGTCGCCGCCGAGGATCTTCGCGCCGCGGATCAGGATCTTGCTCATGGTTACTTGTTCTCCTCGGAATCAAGGGTGGCGGCGGGCGAGGGGCGGGAGGCGGCCGGCGGCTGAGCCGGGGCGGCGGGCTCCGAGCCGCCCAGCAGCAGGTACAGCACGGCCATGCGGATCGAGACGCCGTTGGCGACCTGCTCGACGACCGTGCACCGGTCGGAGTCGGCGACCTCGGCGGTGATCTCCATGCCGCGGACCATCGGGCCGGGGTGCATGACGATGGCGTGCCCGGGCATCTTCGCCATGCGGTCGGCGTCCAGGCCGTACCGGCGGGAGTACTCGCGCTCGGTGGGGAAGAAGGCGGCGTTCATCCGTTCGCGCTGCACACGCAGCATCATCACCGCGTCGGACTTCGGCAGCACCTCGTCGAGGTGGTAGTTGACGTCGCACGGCCACTGCTCGACACCGACCGGGACGAGAGTCGGCGGGGCCACCAGGGTGACGTGGGCGCCCAGCGTGGTCAGCAGGTGGACGTTGGAGCGGGCCACCCGGCTGTGCAGGATGTCACCGACGATGGTGATCCGGCGGCCTTCGAGGTCCCGGCCGATACCGCTGTCGGCTCCGACGAGGCGGCGGCGCAGGGTGAAGGCGTCCAGGAGCGCCTGGGTCGGGTGCTCGTGGGTGCCGTCACCGGCGTTGACCACGGCGCCGTCGATCCAGCCGGACGTGGCGAGGCGGTACGGGGCTCCGGAGGCGCTGTGCCGGATGACGACGGCGTCGGCACCCATCGCCTCCAGGGTCAGCGCGGTGTCCTTGAGCGATTCGCCCTTGGAGACGGACGAGCCCTTCGCGGAGAAGTTGATGACATCGGCGGAGAGGCGCTTGGCGGCTGCCTCGAAGGAGATGCGGGTACGCGTCGAGTCCTCGAAGAAGAGGTTGACGACGGTACGGCCGCGCAGGGTCGGGAGCTTCTTGATCGGCCGGTCCGCGACCCGGGCCATTTCCTCGGCGGTGTCGAGGATCAGGACGGCGTCGTCGCGGGTGAGGTCGGCGGCCGAGATGAGGTGACGCTTCATCTGGGTGTTCTCCGGGGGCTGGAGGGTTCAGGCATGCGGGCGTGCGGAAGCGGCCGTACGGGTACGCGGTACTCCGTACGGGTGAAGTGCGGCTACTGCGCGCCTGCCGGGGCGGTCTGCTGGACGCCGAGCAGTACGGCGTCGCGACCGTCCTCCTCGGCGAGCTGGACCTTGACCGTCTCCCGCAGCGACGTGGGGAGGTTCTTGCCGACGTAGTCGGCACGGATCGGGAGTTCGCGGTGACCCCGGTCGACGAGGACCGCGAGCTGCACCGCGCGAGGCCGGCCGATGTCGCCCAGCGCGTCGAGCGCGGCACGGATCGTACGGCCGGAGAAGAGGACGTCGTCGACGAGGACGACCAGGCGGCCCTCGATGCCCTCGCCGGGGATGTCGGTGCGGGCCAGGGCCCGTGCCGGCCGCAGCCTCAGGTCGTCGCGGTACATGGTGATGTCGAGGGAGCCGACCGGCATCTTCCGGCCGGTGATCTCTTCGAGTTTTTCGGCGAGCCGACCGGCGAGGAAGACGCCTCGCGTCGGGATGCCGAGGAGCACCACGTCATCGGCGCCTTTGGCGCGTTCGACGATCTCGTGGGCGATTCGGGTCAGCACTCGGGCGATGTCGGGGGCCTCAAGAACGGGGCGTGCCGTATTGCCGGTGGCTTCGTGGTGTGCGTCCATAAGAAACGGACCTCCTTCTCCGCCTCACTGGACGGATCTTAAAGGACGTCGAAATTGCGTCATCCACGTTACCAGGGCTTGCGCAGGGCCCTGGTGGCACCCCCGGAGATGCCGGTCCGGACCACTCGGCTTGACGCATCCAAGTAACGCTGCGTAACCTCACAGTGAGTTACCAGCCACGCGGCGCAGCCGCAAAATGTTCCAGCGTCCGGGGAGCCTTCATGTCCAGCGAATACGCAAAACAGCTCGGGGCCAAACTCCGTGCCATCCGTACCCAGCAGGGCCTCTCCCTCCATGGTGTCGAGGAAAAGTCCCAGGGCCGCTGGAAGGCCGTCGTGGTCGGTTCGTACGAGCGCGGCGACCGTGCCGTGACCGTCCAGCGCCTCGCCGAGCTCGCCGACTTCTACGGAGTCCCGGTGCAGGAGCTCCTGCCCGGCACGACGCCCGGCGGTGCCGCCGAGCCGCCGCCGAAGCTCGTCCTGGACCTGGAGCGCCTGGCCCACGTCCCGCCGGAGAAGGCCGGACCGCTGCAGCGCTACGCCGCGACGATCCAGAGCCAGCGCGGCGACTACAACGGCAAGGTGCTCTCGATCCGCCAGGACGACCTGCGCACGCTGGCCGTGATCTACGACCAGTCGCCGTCCGTGCTCACGGACCAGCTGATCAGCTGGGGCGTGCTGGACGCCGACGCGCGCCGCGCCGTCGCCCACGAAGAGGGCTGAGGCCACCAGCAGAAACGTGCCGCCGTGTCGGCGCGGTTCACCCGTCCGGGTGGCCGCGCCGACACGGTTTTTTCGTGGCACGAAAGCCGGTCCTTTCACGCCGAAGGGCCCGCGGTCGCAGGAGACGCTGTGGACGTCTCGCGGGATCGCGGGCCCTTCGTCGGCCGAACAAACCGCAGGAGGCTACTGCTCCCGGCGGAGGTTCGGCTTGAGGTCCTTGAACCGGGCCAGCAGCCCGTTCACGAAGGACGGGGAGTCATCGGTGGAGAACTCCTTGGCGAGCTGGACCGCCTCGTCGATCACGACGGCGTCCGGGGTCTCGTCCACCCAGATCAGCTCGTAGGCCCCGAGGCGCAGGATGTTCCGGTCGACGACCGGCATCCGGTCGAGCTCCCAGTCCACGGCGTAGGTCACGATGAGCTCGTCGATCCGGCCCGCGTAGCGCGCGTACCCCTCGACGAGCTCCATCGTGTACTCGGTGACCGGCGGCTGGCGGTTGTCGGTCCGCGAGTGCCGCACCCAGTCCGCGAGGACCGTCTGCACGGACTCACCGCGCTGGTCGGCCTCGAAGAGGATCTGGAAAGCGCGCTTGCGGGCCTTGTTCCGGGCAGCCACGGTTAGCTGTTCACCCGGCCGAGGTAGTCGCCCGTGCGGGTGTCGACCTTGATCTTCTCACCTGTGGTGATGAAGAGCGGGACGCCGATCTCGTAGTCGGTCTCCAGCGTGGCGGGCTTGGTGCCGCCGGTGGAGCGGTCACCCTGGACGCCCGGGTCGGTGTGCTTGACGGTCAGCTCGACGGCGGCGGGCAGCTCGACGTAGAGCACCTCGCCCTCGTGCTGGGCGACGGAGGCGGTGAAGCCCTCGATCAGGAAGTTGGCGGCGTTGCCGACAGACTTGCGGTCGACCATGAGCTGGTCGTACGTGTCCATGTCCATGAAGACGAAGTACTCGCCGTCCATGTACGAGAACTGCATGTCGCGACGGTCGATGGTGGCCGTTTCGACCTTCACGCCGGCGTTGAACGTCTTGTCGACGACCTTGCCGGACAGCACGTTCTTGAGCTTGGTGCGCACGAAGGCCGGGCCCTTGCCGGGCTTGACGTGCTGGAACTCGACGACGGACCAGAGCTGGCCTCCGTCGAGCTTGAGCACCAGGCCGTTCTTGAGGTCGTTCGTGGAAGCCACGGTTGCGGAATCTCCTGGACTGAAGCTGGTGGAACGACCGAGGATGCGCGCTAGAGCGCGAGCAGCTCCTTGGTCGTAATGGTGAGTAGCTCGGGTCCGCCGTCCGCCTCGGGGCGCACGACGAGCGTGTCATCGATCCGGACCCCGCCCCGGCCCGGGAGGTGGACCCCCGGTTCGACGGTGACCGGCACACAAGCGTCCAGTTTACCCATGGCCGCGGGTGCCAGCTGCGGGTCCTCGTCGATTTCGAGCCCCACTCCGTGCCCGGTGCTCGGTGCGAGGCCGCTGCCGTGTCCCGCGGAGTCCAGGAGATGGCGGGCCGCACGGTCCACGTCACGGTAGGCGGCACCGGGCACAAGGGCCTCGCGCCCGGCCCGCTGAGCGGCGAAGACCAGGTCGTAGAGCTCGATCTGCCAGTCGGCCGGGCTCGTTCCGATGACGAAGGTGCGGCCGATCTCGCAGCGGTAGCCGCGATAGTTCGCGCCCAGGCAGACGGAGAGGAAATCCCCCTCCTCCACCCGCCGGTCCGAGGGGCGGTGGCGGCCCTGGCCGGAGTTCGGCCCGGTCGCCACGGAAGTGGCGAAAGCGGCACCGTCGGCGCCGTGATCCACCAGGCGTCGCTCCAGCTCCAGAGCGAGATGCCGTTCGGTGCGGCCCACCAGGATGGATTCGAGGAGTTCGCCCAGGGCCTGGTCGGTGATCTCGGCGGCGATCCGCAGGCAGGCGATCTCCTCCTCGTCCTTGACGACGCGCAGCTGCTCGACGACGGCACCGAGATCGGCGAGCCTCAGCCGCGGGAGCACCGAGCCCATGGCCCGGTGCCGGGAGACGGTCAGGTGGTGTTCCTCGACGGCCAGGGACTCCGCGCCGCGGGAGGCGGCCAGCTCCGCGGCAGCGATCACCGGATCGCCGTCGGTGGCCGGCATCAGTGACACCCGCAGCCGGTCGTCGGGGCGCCCGTGGGCGGGGTCGCCGGCCGGGGCACGGGGGCTGAGCAGAACGTCCTCGCAGGGCCCGAGCAGCAGCACGGCGCCGGAGGGCGCTCCGCCGGCGAGATAGCGGACGTTGGCGGGGCGGGAGACCAGAGCGGCCGCGGATCCGACGGCGGTGCACCGGTCGCGGAGCAGCCCGCGGCGGACGGCGTACACGTCTGACATGTCACGAGCCTACGAGCGGTGGCGCCGGCCTGCTCGGTCAGCGCATCCGACCGGGGGCGGCCACTGGCCCCTCGCCCGGCCAGGAGCACCGCCCGCCGCCGGATTCACCGGGCCCTCGCCCGGCCAGGAGCACCGTCGCCGGTCTCACCGCACCCCTCGCCGGACCGGAGCACCGCCGACCGGCCGCCGCCCGTTCACCAGGCCGGAGGGCTCGCTATGGAGCGGGCAAGTATGTCGTCCAGAACACGGGCCGTGGTCTCCACGTCGTACGTCGAGTTGTCGATGATCGGCAGTCCGGAGCCGTACCAGCCGGCCATCCGGCCGTGGATCCGGGCGACCTCCTCGTCCGAGAGGCGGCGGTTGCCGGAGCGGGCGGCATTGCGCTCCAGCACGATCTCCAGGCCCGGCAGCAGGACGACAGGCAGCAGTCCGGGGCCGACATGGCGCTTCCAGCCCCCGAGGCCGACGACCGGCCGGTCCGGGAAGACGGCGTCGTCCAGGATGCAGGAGATGCCGTTGGCGAGGAAGTTGCGCGCGGCGAAGCCGCAGGTGCGACGGGCCAGGCGGTACTGGGCCTCGGAGTGGTCGTTCCAACCGGCCTGGGGGTCGGCGAAGCCGGAGCAGACCCATTCGCGCACGTCGTCGAGGCTGACGTGGGCGGTCGGAACTCGGCGACGGCTGGCCCAGAGCTTGGCCACGGTGGTCTTCCCGGCGCCCGCCGGGCCGATCAGGAGCACGGCGAGCGTTGCGCTGCCGGTGCCGGGCTCGGCGGGTGGCGCGGGCAGCGGAACGGGTCCGCCGGGCGGCAGCTGGACGTGCCCGGTCGTCTCCCGCGAGGGAGGCGCCGGGGCGTGCTGCGGTGCGGGGCCGCTCCAGCCCTGGGGCGTGGGAGGGGTGATGGGCGGCGGCCCCGGCGGCCCCGGCGGTCCGGGGTGCTGGGCCTGGTGCGTCCAGCCGACAGGTCCGCTCCCGGGGCCTTGGGGCGGCGGCAGCGGGGCCCCCACTGCGTGCTGCATCCGGTGCCACTCCGTCTCGTACAGGCAACTCGCGCTGGTGGAACGGCAACCGTACCGTTCCCGGCCGCCGCTGGGACAACGGTCGGGAACGGCCCATGGTGCCCGTCGGCCGGACGGGCCGACCGGTGTGCCGGTCCGTCAGCCGGTCAGCTCGTCCGCGAGGGCACGCAGGGCGAGGCGGTAGGAACCGATGCCGAATCCGGCCACGGTACCCGTGGCGACCGGCGCCACCACGGAGTGGTGGCGGAATTCCTCCCGTGCGTAAGGGTTCGAGATGTGCACCTCGATCAGCGGCGCGGTGCGCTGCGCCGCCGCGTCCCTCATTCCGTACGAGTAGTGGGTGAAGGCTCCCGGGTTGAGAACGACCGGAATTGAACCGTCCGCCGCTTCGTGCAGCCAGCGGATCAGTTCGCCCTCGTCGTTGGTCTCCCGTACGTCGACGTCGAAGCCGAGCTCCTTGCCGAGGGTCTGGCAGGTCTCGACGAGTCCGGCGTAGGACGTGGCGCCGTACACATCGGGCTCGCGGGAGCCGAGCCGGCCGAGATTCGGCCCGTTGAGGACGAGAACCCGACGGGTCACGCCGACACCTCCCCGTAGGCGGCGAGCAGCACGGCCGGGTCGGGGCCCTCCAGCACGGTGGGCTTGCCGAGGCCGTCGAGGACGATGAAGCGCAGCAGGTCGCCGCGGGACTTCTTGTCGACCTTCATGTTCTCCAGCAGTTTGGGCCACTGGTCGCCGCGGTAGGTGAGCGGCAGTCCGACGGACTCCAGGACGGCCCGGTGCCGGTCGGCGGTGGCGTCGTCCAGGCGACCGGCCAGCCGGCCCAGCTCGGCCGCGAAGACCATGCCGACCGAGACGGCCGCCCCGTGCCGCCACTTGTAGCGCTCGTTCTTCTCGATGGCGTGGGCCAGGGTGTGGCCGTAGTTGAGGATCTCGCGCAGCCCGGACTCCTTGAGGTCGCTGGAGACGACCTCGGCCTTGACCCGGATGGCTCGCTCGATCAGCTCGGCGGTGTGTGCTCCGGAGGGCGTACGGGCGCCTTCCGGGTCCGCCTCGATGAGGTCCAGGATCGCCGGGTCGGCGATGAAGCCGGCCTTGATGACCTCGGCCATGCCGCTGACGTAGTCGTGGACGGGCAGCGAGTCCAGGGCGGCGAGATCGCAGAGGACCCCGGCGGGCGGATGGAAGGCGCCGACGAGGTTCTTGCCCTCCGCGGTGTTGATGCCGGTCTTGCCGCCGACAGCCGCGTCGACCATGGCGAGCACGGTCGTCGGTACGGCGATCCAGCGCACCCCGCGCAGCCAGGTCGCCGCGACGAATCCGGCGACATCGGTGGTGGCTCCGCCGCCGACACCGACGATGACGTCGGTGCGGGTGAAGCCGGTCTGCCCGAGCGCCTTCCAGCAGTAGGCCGCGACCTCGACGGTCTTGGCCTCCTCCGCGTTCGGCAGCTGGATCGCGATGGCTTCGTAGCCCTGCTCGGCGAGGTCCTGACGGATCGCCTCACCGGTCTCGGCGAGCGCCTCGGGGTGCAGCACGGCGACCCTCTTGGCGCGGTCGCCGATGAGTGACGGCAGCTCGCCGAGGAGGCGGCGGCCGACCAGCACCTCGTACGGGTCGGTGCCCGCGCTGCCGGCGATCGGGATACGGATGAGTCCCTGCTCGGTCATACGTGTGTTCTCCCGGCCGGGGGTGACGGGGTCGTCCGTGCGCTCCGGCAGTTCCAGTGCGTCGAGGACCGCCTGGGCGACCTCTTCGGGTGTGCGCTCGTCGGTGGCGACGGTCGCCCGGGCCACCTCGGTGTACAGATGGCGCCGGGCGTCCATCAGCTCGCGCCACTGCCGGCGCGGGTTGACGGCGAGCAGCGGGCGGGCGGTGTTCAGGCCGACCCGCCTGACCGCTTCGTCCACGTCCATGGAGAGGTAGACGACGGGGCGGCCGTCGAGCAGTGCGCGGGTCGTCCCGTCGAGCACGGCGCCGCCGCCGAGGGAGAGGACGCCCGGGTGCTCGGCGACGGCGGTGTGCACCGCCCGGCGCTCCAGCTCGCGGAAGTGCTCCTCGCCCTCGTCGTAGAAGATCTCCGAGATCGGCTTGCCTGCCGTGGCGACCACGTCCGCGTCGGTGTCCCGGTAGGTGGTGCCGAGCCGTTCGGCGAGGATTTCACCGACGGTGGACTTGCCGACGCCCATCGGTCCGACGAGGACGATCAGCGGGCCGCTCATCGGATCCGCAGGTGGTCGAGGTACGACTGCACGTTGCGGTGGGTCTCGGCGACGCTGTCCCCGCCGAACTTCTCGGCGACGGCGTCGGCGAGGACCAGCGCGACCATGGCCTCGGCGACGATGCCCGCAGCCGGAACGGCACAGACATCGGAGCGCTGGTGGTGGGCCTTGGCGGGTTCACCGGTGACGACGTCGACGGTGGCAAGCGCGCGGGGCACGGTCGCGATGGGCTTCATCGCGGCGCGGACCCGCAGCAGCTCTCCGGTCGTCAGGCCGCCCTCGGTGCCGCCGGAGCGGCCGGAGGCGCGCTTGATGCCGTCCTCGGTGACCAGGATCTCGTCGTGCGCCTCGGAGCCGGGCACCCGTGCCAGGTCGAAGCCGTCGCCCACCTCGACGCCCTTGATGGCCTGAATGCCCATCAGGGCCCCCGCGAGCCGGGCGTCGAGACGGCGGTCCCAGTGCACGTGCGAGCCGAGGCCGACGGGCACTCCGTACGCGAGCACCTCGACCACACCACCGAGGGTGTCGCCGTCCTTGTGGGCCTGGTCGATCTCGGCGACCATCTCCTTGCTCGCGTCGGCGTCCAGACAGCGCACCGGGTCGGCGTCGAGCCGTTCGACGTCGGCGGGCGTCGGGTAGACGCCGTAGGGTGCCTTGGCCGCGGCGAGTTCGACGACATGGCTGACGATCTCGATGCCCGCGGTCTCCTTGAGGTACGACCGTGCGACGGCACCGAGCGCGACCCTCGCCGCGGTCTCCCGGGCGCTGGCCCGCTCCAGGACCGGCCGGGCCTCGTCGAAGCCGTACTTCTGCATACCCGCGAGGTCGGCGTGGCCCGGTCGCGGGCGGGTCAGCGGAGCGTTGCGGGCCAGCTCGGCCAACACGTCGGGATCGACGGGATCGGCCGACATGACCTGCTCCCACTTGGGCCACTCGGTGTTGCCCACCATCACGGCGACCGGGGAACCCATGGTGAGACCGTGGCGCACCCCGCCGAGGAAGGTGACCTCGTCCCGCTCGAACTTCATCCGCGCACCTCGGCCGTAACCGAGCCGCCGCCGGGCGAGTGCGTCCGCCACCATCTCCGTGGTGATCGGGACGCCGGCGGGAAGACCCTCCAGCGTCGCCACGAGTGCGGGGCCGTGGGACTCCCCCGCGGTCAGCCAGCGCAACCTGCTCAACGGTGCTCCTCATGCTCGCGCCTGGAACTGCAACGGCGCGACCGGGTGCGCGGCCCTGGCCCGCCGCCTTCGATCCTCCCACGGCCGGGCCCGTGGGCCGGTCGCCGGTCCAGCAGACGGACGCGTGCCGCGGTCGGCGGCGCTGGTCAGCGGGCGGCCAGTGCCGCTTCCCCGGCCTGCCGCACGGCGGCGAGCGGCGCGGGCACACGGCCTGTCATCTGTTCGATCTGGAGGACGGCCTGGTGCACCAGGAGGTCGAGACCTCCGACGACTGCGCCGTCGCGGGCCGACCAGGCTGCGGCGAGTGCCGTCGGCCAGGGCTCGTACAGCACGTCGAAGAGTGTGCCGGGCCGGTCCGGCACGGCGCCGGTGAGCACGTCGGTGGTGCCTGCAGGGGTGGTGGCGACGACCAGCGGGGCGTGCAGTGCCTGCTCGGCCTCTGACCAGTCGGAGATCCGGACGTCGACACCGAGGCGTTCACCCCAGCCGCACATCTCCTGGCCCCGCTCCCGGCTGCGGACGTACGCCGTGACCGGACCCGTGCAGATCTCGGACAGCGCGGCGAGGGCCGAGGAAGCGGTCGCTCCGGCACCGAGTACAGCGGCCGACTCGGTCTTCTCCACCCCGCGTTCACGCAGCGCGGCGATCATGCCGGGGACATCGGTGTTGTCGCCGACCCGTCGTCCGTCCTCGGTGAGGACGACCGTGTTCACGGCCTCCACCGAGGAGGCGGTCTCGCTGATGGAGTCCAGCAGCGGGATGATCGCGCGCTTGAGCGGCATGGTCAGCGAGAGTCCGGCCCACGTGGAGTCGAGCCCCTGGACGAAGCCGGGCAGCGCGGCCTCGTCGATCTCGAAGCGGTCGTACGACCATGCGGTGAGGCCGAGCTCGCGGTACGCGGCCCGGTGCAGGACCGGGGAGAGCGAGTGGGCGATGGGCGAGCCGAGAACGGCTGCCCGGTGGCGCCCGTCAGTCGAGGCCATGCTGTTCCTTGAACTTCTGGTTGAGCTTCTCGTGCTCAGCGGCCGTCTTGGTGAATTCGGTCTTCTTGCCGTCCAGCGAGATGAAGAACATCCACCCGTCATGCGTGGGATTGAGCGTCGCTCGCAGGGCCTCGTCGCCCGGATTGCTGATCGGACCCGGCGGAAGTCCCTGGTGGTAATAGGTGTTGTAAGGGTCCGAATTGCTACGGATCTCACTCGACCCGATCTTGATCTTGCTCTGGTTCTTGAGGTAATTGAACGCGGAGTCGAATTCAAGCTTACGGTTGGTCACCGTGTTGTCCGACTTCAAGCGGTTGTAGACGACTTCGGCCATCTTGCGGAAGTCGTCGTGCGTGAGGCCCTCCGCCTGGACGAGGCTGGCGACCGTGATCACCTGCCACGGACCGTCGAGGTCGTACTTCTTGGCCGTTCCTTCGAGGTCGAGCTTGCCGTACTCCTCGTTGGCGCGGGAGACCATCTTCTTCAGGATCGTCTCCGGCTTGGTTTCCTTGGTGACCGGATAGGCGGCCGGGTAGAGGAATCCTTCCAGCGGATCCTTGATGTCCTTGTCGTCGTTCGCCCAGTCGGGCAGACCGAGGTCGGACGCGTTGGAAGCGGCGATCCCCTTGGTCGTTCCCTGTTTGAGGCCCAGCTTCTTGTCCACCATGCCGTAGATGGTGACGTTGCGGAAACCTTCGGGAATGATCAGCAGATTCTGGCTGTTGGGGTCGACCATCATCTTCACGGCCTCGGCCGCGGACATCTCCTTGTGGAGCAGATAGACGCCCGCCTGGATCGACTTGCCCTTGGGGTTGTCGTTCTGTGCGGCGACGAACGCGTCGACGCTCTTGACGACGCCCTTCTGCTTCAGGATGTTGCCGATGTCGTAGCCGAAGGCACCCTTCTGGATCTCGACCTCGACCTCTCCGGTGCCCTGTCCGCTGTAGTCGGGCGCCGCGCCGAACTTGTCCTGCCAGAACGAATAACCGAAGTAGGCCACTGTGCCGAGGCCGCCGACCAGCACCAGCGAGACGACCAGGCAGGCGCAGCCGCTGCGGCCTTTCTTCTTGCTCTTGCCACCGCGGCGCTCGCTGCCGCCGCGGCCTCCGCGGCGCGACTCACGCGGGTCGTCGTCGTTGTCGTCGCGGTCGTCGTCCCCCGTGAAGAAGGGGTGGGTCTCCTCCGGCTGGACCTCGGGATCCCAGTCGGGACTCTGCGCGGGAGCCTGCTCGGCGGCGGCCCCGCGACGGCCCGGGGGCTGCGGCGGCGGATACGCCTCCTGCGTGCCGTAGTAGTCCTGCCTCTCGCCGTAGCCGGCCTGCCGACCGCTGTACGGGTCGGCCTG
Source organism: Streptomyces sp. NPDC058051 (assembly GCF_042885475.1). Classification (NCBI taxonomy): domain Bacteria; kingdom Bacillati; phylum Actinomycetota; class Actinomycetes; order Kitasatosporales; family Streptomycetaceae; genus Streptomyces; species Streptomyces sp. NPDC058051. Next base: position 329,717 of record NZ_JBHVRW010000002.1, on the reverse strand, counting down.
CTGGGCGTCGTACGGCATCGCGGCGGACTGCTGCCCGGTGTCCCAGCCGCCGTTGTCGTACGGAGGCTGCTGGGGCTGGTTCTGCTGCGGCTGGTGCTGCGGCTGGTTCTGCTGGGGCTGGTTCTGCTGGGGCTGGTTCTGCTGCGCATACGGATCCTGCGGGACGCCGTATTGAGGCTGCTGCTGGTAGTGCTGCTGCGCGTACGGGTCCTGCTGCTGGTGCTGCTGCGCGTACGGATCCTGCGGTTGCTGCGCGTACGGGCCCTGGGGCTGCTGCTGCGCGTACGGATCATGGGGCTGGTGCTGCTGCGCGTACGGGGTCTGCGGTTGCTGCGCGTACGGATCCTGGGGCTGGTGCTGCGCGTACGGGTCCTGGGGGTAGGGCTGCTGACCGCCGTCGTACTGGTTCTGGCCGTGGGCGGGCTGCTGTCCTCCCCACCCCTGGTCCCCGTACAGGGGATCCTCGGGATGCCACGGTTCGGAGCCGGGGCCCCGGCCATACTCAGTCATCGATCCCCTAGAGCCGCGAGACGACATTCCGTCTCTTGCTGTGCGGCGTTTGTTCGAACACCGCCACATCGCGCGGAACGTTACCGTATCGCGATCAGAGAGCCACTTCGACGCCTTCGCCGGGGGCTTCGCCCGACGCCCGTTCGGACTCCAGAGCATTCTGGAGGATCACCACAGCGGCGGCCTGATCGATGACGGAACGGCCCTTCTTGGACTTCACGCCGGAGGCGCGCAGCCCGTGGGCCGCCGTCACTGTGGTCATCCTTTCGTCCACCAGTCGTACCGGAATGGGTGAGACCGAACGGGCGACCTCCTGGGCGAAGACCCGGATCTTGGCGGCGGCGGGGCCTTCGCCGCCGCCGAGGGACCGCGGCAGACCGATGATGATCTCAATCGGCTCGTACTCCTCGACGATCTGCCCGAGCCGCCGGTGGGCCGCCGGGACATCGCGTCCCGGAACGGTTTCCACCGGCGTGGCGAGGATCCCGTCGGGGTCGCACGAGGCGACCCCGATCCGGGCGTCCCCGACATCGATCGCGAGACGTCGGCCTCGGCGCATCCGCGTCACTCCCGCCGTCACGCCGTCTCGGTGACGAGGCGTTCGACCGCGGCCACGGCGGCGCCGATGGCCTCGGGGTGCTGACCGCCGCCCTGGGCGACGTCCGGCTTGCCACCGCCGCCGCCACCGAGGGTCTTCGCGGCCGTACGGACCAGGTCACCGGCCTTGAGTCCGCGCTCACGGGCGGCCTCGTTGGTGGCGATCACGGTCAGCGGGCGGCCGTTGGCGGTGGTGAACAGGGCCACGACGGCAGGGCGGCCGCCCTGGATGCGCCCGCGCACGTCGAGAACGAGCCTGCGCAGGTCGTCGGCCGAGGTGCCGTCCGGGACCTGCCCGGTGACCAGGGCGACGCCGCGCACGTCCTTGGCGGAGTCGACCAGTCCGGCGGCGGCCTGGAGGACCTTCTCCGCACGGAACTTCTCGATCTCCTTCTCGGCGTCCTTCAGCTTGCCGAGCATGCCGGCGATCTTCTCGGGAAGCTCCTCGGGGCGGCCCTTGACCAGCTCCTGGAGCTGGGCGACGACGGTGTGCTCCCTGGCGAGGAAGTTGTACGCGTCGACGCCGACGAGAGCCTCGATACGGCGCACACCGGACCCGATGGACGATTCGCCGAGCAGCTTCACCAGACCCAGCTGGGCCGTGTTGTGGACGTGCGTACCGCCGCAGAGCTCCTTCGAGAAGTCCCCGATGGTGACGACCCGGACCTGCTCGCCGTACTTCTCGCCGAACTCGGCGATGGCACCCTGCTTCTTGGCCTCGGCGATCGGCATGACCTCGGCCTGGACGTCGAGCTCGCGGGCGAGCACCTCGTTGATCTTCTGCTCGACATCGGTGAGAACCGTGCCGGGCACGGCGGCGGGCGAGCCGAAGTCGAAGCGGAAGCGGCCCGGCGAGTTCTCCGAACCGGCCTGGGCGGCCGTCGGGCCCAGCGCGTCGCGCAGCGCCTGGTGCGTGAGGTGCGTGGCGCTGTGGGCGCGGGCGATGGCGCGGCGGCGGGTCGTGTCGATGGCGGCGTAGGCGATGGCCCCGACGGTCACCTCGCCGACCTGCACCGAACCCTTGTGGACGGAGAGGCCGGGGACGGGCTGCTGGACGTCGCGGACCTTGATGACGGCGCCGCTGTCGAGCCGGATCCGTCCCTGGTCGGCGAGCTGGCCGCCGCCCTCGGCGTAGAACGGGGTGCGGTCCAGGATGACTTCGACCTCGTCGCCCTCGGTGGCGGCGGGCGAGGGCACACCGTCGACGAGCAGGCCGACGACGGTCGACTCGCCCGAGGTGGTGGTGTAGCCGGTGAACTCGGTGATGCCGGAGCTGTCGGCGACCTCACGGTAGGCGGAGAGGTCGGCGTGGCCGGTCTTCTTGGCCTTGGCGTCGGCCTTGGCCCGCTCCCGCTGCTCCTTCATCAGGCGGCGGAAGCCGTCCTCGTCCACCGAGAGGCCCTGCTCGGCGGCCATCTCCAGGGTGAGGTCGATCGGGAAGCCCCAGGTGTCGTGGAGCAGGAAGGCCTTGTCGCCGGCGAGGACCCTGCCGCCGGCGGCCTTGGTCTCGGTGACGGCGGTGTCGAGGATGTTGGTGCCGCCCCTGAGGGCCTTGAGGAAGGCGGCCTCCTCGGCCAGGGCGACGGTCTCGATGCGCGTGCGGTCGGTGATCAGCTCCGGGTACTGCTGCCCCATCGTGTTGATCACGACGTCGACCAGTTCCTTGACGACCGGGCCCGTGGCACCCATCAGACGCATGTTGCGAATGGCCCGGCGCATGATGCGGCGCAGCACGTAGCCACGGCCCTCGTTGCCGGGGGTGACACCGTCACCGATCAGCATCGCGGAGGTACGGATGTGGTCGGCGACCACACGGAGCGAGACATCGGAGCCGTGCTCGGCGCCGTAGCGGACGCCGGTCAGTTCGGTGGCCCGGTCCATGACGACGCGCAGGGTGTCGGTCTCGTACATGTTCTGTACGCCCTGCAGGATCATGGCGAGGCGTTCCAGGCCCAGACCCGTGTCGATGTTCTTCGACGGCAGGTCGCCGAGGATCGGGAAGTCCTCCTTGCCGTCACCGGCACCCCGCTCGAACTGCATGAAGACCAGGTTCCAGATCTCCACGTAGCGCTCGTCGTTGACGGCCGGGCCGCCCTCGACGCCGAACTCGGGACCGCGGTCGTAGTTGATCTCGGAGCAGGGACCGCAGGGGCCGGGGACGCCCATGGACCAGAAGTTGTCCTTCTTGCCCAGGCGCTGGATGCGCTCGGCCGGTACGCCGATCTTGTCGCGCCAGATCTGCTCGGCCTCGTCGTCGTCGAGGTAGACCGTGATCCACAGCCGCTCCGGGTCGAGTCCGAAGCCGCCGTCCGCCACCGGGTTGGTCAGCAGCTCCCAGGAAAGCGTGATGGCGCCTTCCTTGAAGTAGTCGCCGAAGGAGAAGTTGCCGCACATCTGGAAGAACGTGCCGTGCCGGGTGGTCTTGCCGACCTCCTCGATGTCCGGCGTGCGGACGCACTTCTGCACGCTGGTGACGCGCGGAGCCGGAGGCTTGACCTCACCGAGGAAGTACGGCTTGAAGGGGACCATGCCCGCGGGGACCAGCAGCAGAGTCGGGTCGTCCGCGATGAGCGACGCCGAAGGGACGACGGTGTGACCGCGCTCCTCGAAGAAGCTCAGCCAGCGGCGACGAATTTCAGCCGACTCCATCAGTGGTCCTCATTCCGGTTGTACGAGTTGTAGGGGAGCTTGCGGTGGTCGCCGGCTTCGAGCGACCGGTCCGGTCCGACGGCCTCGGCCGTCCCGACGGCGAAAGCGCGCCGCACCGGGAGATCGGGGTCGACCGGTGCCTCCAGGCCCAGTGCCTCGCCCAGTTCGGCCTCGCGTCGGGCCATGGAGTCACGGACGTCGAGAGCGAAGTCCTTGAGCCTGTGGCCCGTCTCGACCGCCTTGTCCGCGGCCTGCGCGGCAAGGCTTTCGGGGGTCAGCTGCCTGAGCTTGCGGTTGACCTTGGTGGTGGCCCAGACACCGGCGGCGGCGCCGGCGGTGAACCAGAACGTACGGCGGAACATCGCTGCGTCAGTCCTTCGGTCCGCGGGAGTTTCTGCCGTCGCGCTTCCGTCCGCGCGCGGACGGCAGGGTGCGGCCGACGATGACCGTACGACGGGCCGCCCGGCGGTCGGGCTCCGGCTCCGGACCGCTCTTGCGGCCGATGGCCTGCCGTACCCCGTAACCGAACGCGGCGACCTTCACGAGCGGGCCTCCGAAGGCCGAGGCGACCGTGGTGGACAGCGCCGAGGCGTTGGACGTGACTTCCTGGACGTCCGTCGCGATCGCATCGACCTTGTCGAGCTGGGTCTGCGCGGAGCGCACGGTGGCGGAGGCGTCGGCAAGCAGCGGGACCGCCTGCTCGGTCACGTCCGCCACGAGCTTGGTGGTCGCCCTGAGCGTCTGGGCCAGCCTCACCAGGACGACGGCGAGGAACGAAACCAGGATCGCCCAGAAGACGGCCACCAGAATCCCGGCCACCTCTCCACCGGACACAGTGCACCGCTCTCTAGCTTGTCGCTGTCTCTGAACTGTCTCTGTACTGAACTCTGTACTGAAACTCTGTACTGAACTCTGTCTCTGCTCGGTCCGGCGACGGCTGCCACAGCAGCCGATCGTCGTCTCCCGAGCCTATCGCGCCGGTGGTCGCGCCCTGTACCGCATTACCGGCAGCGAGGACAGCAGTTCCCATAAGGAGATTGTACGGAGAGCTTCTGCGCCAGTACTCTGCGTGTTTCATGCGAACCCCCCACCGCCCCATCCCCTCCCCCCACGATCCGAGCGACTCCGCCGCCCCCGGGAACCTCCCGGCGGAACTGAGCAGATTCGTGGGGCGCGAGGGCGAACTGGCCGCGCTCAGCCAGGTGCTCGACGAGTCGAGGCTCGTCACCGTGGTCGGAGTGGGCGGAGTGGGCAAGACCCGCTGCGCCACCAAGATCGCGACGCTTATGGAGAAACGGTACTGCGACGGGGTCCGGATGGTGGAGCTGTCCGCCACGCACGATCCCGCACTGCTGGAACACGCGCTGGTCGACGCCCTGGGGCTCACCGATCACACCAACAGACCGCCGCACACGACGCTCATCGAACATCTTGCCGAGCGCCAACTCCTTCTGGTGGTCGACGGCTTCGAGCATCTCGTGGACGCCTGCGCGCCACTGGTACGGGAACTGCTGCGCAAGGCTCCGCGGCTGCGGGTGCTGGCCGCCGGCCGGCTTCCCCTGGAGCTCGACGGCGAAGTCACCTTCCCGCTCCCGCCGATGACCGACGAAGACGCCATGGCGCTCTTCGCGGAGCGTGCGGCTGCCGTACTGCCGGGATTCCGGCTGACCGACGACAACCGCGCCGCCACCCGCGAGCTGTGCCGCCGGCTGGACGGGATCCCGCTCGCGCTGGAGCTGGCCGCCGGGCGGCTGCGCGCCCTCTCCACCGAACAGGTACTGCAACGCCTGGACGATCGCTTCCAGCTGCTGACCGGCTCCAGCCGCAGCGCGCCGGCACGACACCAGACGCTCCGCACGGCCATCGGCTGGAGTCACGAACTCTGCGCTCCGGAGCAGCGGCTGCTGTGGGCACGGCTGTCCGTGTTCGCCGGGCAGTTCGACCTGGAGGCCGTCGAGTACGTCTGCAGCTGCGCCGATCTGCCGACCGAGTCGGTGCTCGATGTGCTCTCCGGGCTGCTCGCGCAGTCCGTCGTCGTACGCGAGGACTCGGCCGCGGGCACCCGTTACCGGATGCTGGACACGGTGCGGGAGTACGGCGCCGAGTGGCTGGTGGCCACCGGTGACACGGACCGGCTGCGGCGCCGTCACCGCGACTGGTACCTGGGCCTCGCCACCTGGTACGAGCTGGAATGGTTCAGCCCGCGGCAGGGGGAGGTGGCGGCCCGGATCCAGAACGAGCTGCCCAATCTGCGGCAGGCGATGGAGAGTTCGCTGGAGATTCCGGGCGAGGCGCATCTCGCGCAGTACCTGGCGGGCACCCTCTGGTTCCTCTGGGTGGGCTGCGGACGCCTCTCGGAGGGCCGGCACTGGCTGGAACATGTGCTGGAGGAGGAGACGCCGTCCGATCCCTCGCGGCTGAAGGCACTGTGGGTGCTCGGACATGTGGCCGTGCTCCAGGGCGATCCCGTCGGCGCGATCTCCGCGCTCCAGGAGTGCCGGGACGAGGCCGACCGGGCCGGCGATCCCACCGCGCTCGCGTACGCGATGCACCGGATGGGATGTCTGGCGCTCGTCACCGGTGACATGGTCAGGGCGCAGGAGATGCTGGACGACGCGCTCGGTCGCTACCGCGAGCTCGGCGAGCTGAACAGCAACGTGCTGATGGCCCAGGTCGAGCTGGCGATGGCGGTCGGGTTCCACGGTGATCTGGACGGCGCGGCCGCGATCTGCGAGGACGTCAGGGAGATCTGTGCGGATCACGGGGAGCGGTGGGCCCTCTCGTACGCGCTGTACGTGCTGGCCTTCGCGGCGCTGGAGGACGGCCGGGCGGACCGGGCCCGGGAACTGCTCGGGGAGTCCCTGGCGGTCAGCCACACGTTTCATGACCTGCTGGGCTCGGTGCTCGCCCTGGAACTGCTGGCCCTGGTCACGGTGGTCGAGGGGGACGCGGCGGAGGCGGCGGTGCTCCAGGGGGCCGCCGACCGGGTCTGGCAGTCGGTGGGTCTGCCGCTGCTCGGTTCGGCGCACTACGGACAGCCGCGTGCCCGGTGCGAGGAGCTTGCGCGTCGGGAGCTGGGCGACGGCCCCTACGAGTCGGGGCTGCGGGCCGGCGGCCTACTGGATCTCGACGCGGCGGTGGCCAGGGCTCTGGCGGGCGAGTCCGGGAGCCGGTCCGGGACTCCCGAGCGGCTTTCCCGGCCGCTGCCGGACCCGGGACAGACGCTCGGGCCCGCCCCTTCCCCCGCATGGGGAAAGGGCGGGCCCGAGCGCTGATGAGAGCGGCTACGCCTGGATCAGCGGGCGTAGTACTCGACGACGAGCTGCTCGTCGCAGATCACCGGGATTTCCTTGCGGTTCGGGTCCCGGTCAAGGCGGAAGGCCAGGGCCTTCAGGTTCACCTGCAGGTAGCGCGGGGTCTCGCCGTCGAGGGCGTAGCCACCCTCGCGGGCAACCTGGAAGGGGTGCTTCTCGCGGCTGCGCTCGCGGACCGTCACGACGTTGTCGGGACGGACACGGAAGGACGGCTTGTCGACCTTGCGGCCGTCGACCTCGATGTGACCGTGCACGACCATCTGGCGGGCCTGGTAGATGGTGCGGGCGATACCCGAACGCAGAACCAGGGCGTCGAGGCGACGCTCCAGCTCGACGACGAGCGCCTCGCCCGTCTTGCCCTCGGCCTTCTTGGCGCGGTCGTAGGCACGCGCCATCTGACGCTCGCTGATGTCGTACTGGGCACGCAGACGCTGCTTCTCCAGCAGACGGACCTTGTAGTCCGAGTTCTGCTTGCGTCCACGGCCGTGCTCGCCCGGCGGGTAGGGGCGGGCCTCGAAGTACTTGACGGCCTTCGGCGTCAGTGCGATGCCGAGCGCGCGGCTCTTCTTGACCTTGGGACGCGACTGGTTAGGCACGTTCTCCAGACCTCCGTTGTAGGTTAGGTTAGGCTCACCTTACTTGAGGAGATCGCATGTCTCGCCCGGGGAACACCACTCACGTCACGGACAGCACTGACAGCGTCGACACCCCTCAGGGTGCCGATACGACGGAGGACCGATCAGATCGTGGTCAGCCGCGCCCCGGCGGGCTTGAAATCACTCGGATGCCGTCAGCAGCCGAGCGCACACGAACTCTCGTACAGGGTACCTGCTCCGCGGCACTGCTCATCCCCGGGGTGAACACACCGGGCCCGGATCTGCTGATGCCGCTGACCCGGAGCGTGGGCCCCGACGGGGATCTGTTCCTCGAACTGGCCGCCGACTCCCCGGCCGTCCGGACCGCGACGTACGCCGAGGACGACGAGCTGACCGCTGTGCTGGAGCTCACGGACGTCGCCCCGGTCTCCGTGCCGCACCGCATCCGCGGCCGCGCTCGCGTCTGGGGATGGCTCACCACCGTACCCGGCCTGTCGGGGCCCGGCCGGATGACGCTCCGGCTGGAGACGGGCTCGGCGTACGTCGACGATCTGTGGGGCGCCGAGGCGGTCGAGCCCGACGCGTTCCGGGACGCGCACCCCGATCCGCTCGGCGGACACGAGGCGGAGCTGCTCCAGCATCTGCACGCGGCGCACGGCGCAGAGCTGAGCACGCTGTGCGGACTGCTCGGCGAGCGTTCGGACCGTCGCTGCCCGGCCCACCGGCCTTCCGTCGTACCTCTCGCGCTCGACCGGTTCGGACTGCGTGTGCGTTTCCTGGAGGACGGCGGCTGCTTCGACGCGCGCTTCGAGTTCCCCGAGCCCGTGCGGGACATCCGCGAACTGCGGCACGCCATGCACACGCTCTTCGAGGCCGCGGCGCGCTGAGCGGGGAATCCCCCTGCTCCGCCCCTCCTCAGTCCGCGGACCCGCCCGAGAGCCGCTCCCGGACCCGCTCCACCACATCGGCGTAGCGCGCCTCGGCGCCGTAGCGCGTGGGCCGGTAGTAGTGCTTGTCGCGTACGGCGTCCGGGGCGTACTGCTGGGCGGCGATACCGCCGGGGACATCGTGCGGATAGACATAACCCTGGGCATGGCCCAGCTTGGCTGCGCCCTTGTAGTGGCCGTCGCGCAGATGGGCCGGGACCGGGCCGGCGAGCCCCTTCCGGACGTCCTCCTGGGCGGCGGAGATGGCCAGGGTCGCGGCGTTGGACTTGGGGGCGAGGGCCAGGGCGATCGTGGCATGGCTCAGGGTCAGCGCCGCTTCGGGGAAACCGATCATGGCGACCGCCTGGGCGGCAGCCACGGCGGTGGGCAGTGCCGTGGGGTCGGCGAGACCGATGTCCTCGCTGGCCGAGATCATCAGCCGCCGGGCGATGAACCGCGGGTCCTCCCCCGCTTCGATCATGCGCGCCAGATAGTGCAGCGCGGCGTCCACGTCGGAACCGCGGATCGACTTGATGAGCGCGCTCGCCACGTCGTAGTGCTGGTCGCCGTCCCGGTCGTACGTGACGGCGGCACGGTCGACGGTCTCCTCCAGGGTGAGGAGGCTGATCTCCTGCTCCTGCTTGGCCAGCGCCGCGCCCGCTGCGGCCTCCAGCGCCGTGAGCGCCCGGCGGGCATCACCGCCGGCGATGCGCAGCAGGTGGGCCTCGGCGTCCTCGGGCAGCGCCACGGCGCCGCGCAGTCCGCGCTCGTCGACCAGGGCGCGCCTCAGCAGGCCGCGCAGATCGTCGTCGGTGAGCGACTCCAGGGTGAGCAGGAGGGAGCGCGACAGCAGCGGCGAGATGACCGAGAAGTAGGGATTCTCGGTGGTCGCGGCGATCAGGGTCACCCAGCGGTTCTCCACGGCCGGGAGCAGCGAGTCCTGCTGGGCCTTCGAGAAGCGGTGGATCTCGTCGAGGAAGAGGACGGTCTCCTTGCCGTAGCCGCCGGTGGCACGGCGGGCACCCTCGATGACGGCGCGTACTTCCTTGACGCCCGCGGTGATCGCGGAGAGCTCGACGAAGCGCTTGTTGGTGGCCTTGCTGACGACGTACGCGAGGGTCGTCTTGCCGATGCCGGGCGGACCCCAGAGGATCACCGACGACGGGCCCGCCGGCCCGCCGTTCCCCTCGCCGACGAGGCGGCGCAGCGGTGAGCCCTGCTTGAGCAGATGCTGCTGTCCGACCACCTCGTCCAGGGTGCGGGGGCGCATCCGGACGGCCAGCGGGCTGCTGGACGGGTCCTTCTCCTGGCGGTCTTCGGCGGCTGCGGTAAAGAGGTCGGGCTCCACGTTTTGAAGCCTATGTCACCGCACCGACATCCCTGCCGGGCCGGTCGCCCGGCAGGGGCGAGGGACCGGTCAGCTCGTCCAGAAGTCCCACCAGCGGGTCAGGATCAGCATGCCGATGATGCCGATCCACAGCACCGGCGGCACCCAGTGGAACTCGGTCAGTCCGTTGCGCAGCCAGTTCGGCGCGGGCAGGATCCGGTGCCGGATGTTGTGCGTGGTGACGTAGCAGAACATGAAGATCGTGGCGACCCAGGCCAGGCAGCACCACAGGCAGAGCGAGTTGATGCTGTAGAGCGACTGGTACTGGAGCCAGGTGCAGAAGCCGACGCCGAACAGCGTGCCCGCGTTCATCCCGAGCCAGTACCAGCTGCGGAAGCGTGCGCCCGCGAGCAGCGCCAGGCCGATGCCGATGATCACGGGGTAGGTGGCCAGACCGAGCATCGGGTTCGGGAAGCCGAAGGCGGCCGCCTGCTCGCTCTTCATGATGTTGCCGCACGCGACGACCGGGTTGAGGCTGCAGCCCGGCGTGAAGTTGGGGTCCTCCAGCAACTTGAACTTGTCGATGGTGATGACCCAGGCGGCGAGGAGTCCGGCGGCACCCGTGATCACCAGGAGCAGTGCGAACGCCCGACTGCCACCGATGGTGCTCTTCCCGCCGTCCTCGTCCTGGTCGGAGGAGGGATGGTCAACCGCTGCAGTCGTCATATCGCCGTTCCATCAGTGAGTGGCCTGCTGGGCACGGTCATTGTGCCGCACCACATCACTGGCCTTCCGTTCGATGGACATAAAGGCGTACGCGAAGCGCTGCGCCCGGTGGACGGAGGACACACGGGTCGGCGAGAGACTCCGGCGCCCCGGCCGGGGCGCCGGGGAGGCGTACGGCCTGGGCAGGCGCTCCGGAGCAGGGGCCGTGCGGGCCGGCGTGGACGCGGCCTGCGCCGACCGCCGTCGGCGCCCTCCGGACGGGAACCGACCGGCAGGATGAACCTGCTCACACGAAGTTGACGTCGCGCGCGACGTCGGCACCGGGCGGGACGCGCGGTGCCCGCCCGGTGGACCGGGCGGGCACCGTTGGTTCGGCGGACGGTCAGGCCAGCTTCTGCCGGAGCTCGGCCACCAGCTCACCGAGCGCGACGGGCTGCTGCTCACCGGACTCCATGTCCTTGAGCTGGACGACGCCCTCGGCCAGGTCCCGTTCACCCGCGACGATCGTGAACCGCGCACCCGAGCGGTTCGCGCTCTTCATCGCACCCTTGAGGCCGCGGTTTCCGTACGCGAAGTCCGTCGCCACTCCCTCGCGGCGCAGCTCCGTGACGATCCCGAAGAGCACCCTCCGGGCCTCCTCGCCGAGCGGTACCGCGAAGACGCTGGTGGTCGCGGGCAGTTCGAGCTCGATGCCCTCCGCCTCCAGCGCGAGCACCGTACGGTCCACGCCGAGCGCCCAGCCGACCGACGGGAGCGCCGGGCCGCCGATCATCTCGGAAAGGCCGTCGTAGCGGCCGCCGCCGCCCACCGCGGACTGCGAGCCGAGTCCGTCGTGGATGAACTCGAAGGTGGTGCGGGTGTAGTAGTCGAGGCCGCGGACGAGCTTCTCGTCGTCCTCGTACACCACGCCTGCCGCGGAGAGCAGGTCGCGCACCTCTTCGTGGTACGCCTTGCAGGCGTCGCAGAGGTAGTCGCCCAGCACCGGGGCGCCGGTCAGCTGCTTCTGCACCTCGGGCCGCTTGTCGTCGAGCACCCGGAGCGGGTTGATCTCGATGCGGCGCCGGGTGTCCTCGTCGAGGTCGAGGTCGCGCAGGAAGCCCTGGAGCGCGTCCCGGTAGACCGGGCGGCACTCCTTGTCGCCCAGCGAGTTGAGCAGGATGCGGAAGTTCCGCAGACCCAGCGCGCGGTACGCCTGATCGGCCAGGATGATCAGCTCGGCATCCAACGCGGGGTCCTCGGCGCCGATCGCCTCGGCCCCGACCTGCGAGAAGTGCCGGTAGCGGCCCTTCTGCGGGCGCTCGTAGCGGTAGTAGGAACCGGAGTACCAGAGCTTCACCGGCAGGTTGCCGAGCTTGTGGAGGTTGGCCTCCAGAGCGGCGCGCAGCACGGACGCGGTGCCCTCGGGGCGCAGCGCCAGCTGGGAACCCCCCTTGGTGGTGAGGGTGTACATCTCCTTGGTCACGATGTCGGTGGACTCACCGACACCGCGCGAGAAGAGGGCGACGTCCTCGAAGCCGGGCGTCTCGATGTAGCCGTAGCCGGAGTTCTTCAGGGGTGCGGCGATCGCGTCACGCACCGCCAGGTACTTCGCGGAGTCGGGCGGGGTCAGGTCGTACGTGCCCTTGGGGGCCTTGAAGGTGCTCACGGTATTACTCTCGTCACATTCCTCGTCGGGGCGCGTCCGTACCGTGCAGATACGGATTCGAGGCGCGCTCGCGGCCGATGGTCGTCTGGGGGCCGTGGCCGGACAGCACCACCGTCGAGTCGTCGAGCGGCAGGCACACGCGGGCCAGCGACTCAAGCAGCTCGGCGTGGTCGCCGCCGGGCAGGTCGGTGCGTCCCACGGAGCCGGCGAAGAGCAGGTCGCCCGAGAAGAGGATCTGCGGAACATCCGCGGCCTCGGGCATCCTGAACGTCACCGACCCCTTGGTATGGCCGGGCGCATGCGCGACACCGAACTCCAGACCGGCCAGCTTCAGCAGGGCGCCGTCGGTCAGCTCCTGGACGTCGTCCGGCTCCCCCACCGTCAGCTCGCCCATGAGCGGCATCCCGATGGAGCGGCCGAGGGCCTTCTCCGGATCGCTCATCATGTAGCGGTCCTGCGGGTGGATCCAGGCGGGGACGTCGTGCGCGCCGCACACCGGGACGACGGAGGCGACATGGTCGATGTGGCCGTGGGTCAGTACGACGGCGACGGGCTTCAGCCGATGCTTCTTGAGCGCGTCCTCGACTCCTTGGGTGGCCTGATGGCCCGGGTCGATGATCACGCACTCCTCGCCTGCGGCCGGGGCGACCAGGTAACAGTTGGTCCCCCAGGCCCCGGCGGGGAACCCGGCAATGAGCACGATCGTCCTTAGGGGTCGTCCGACGATGAATGGCGACTGAGAAGGTCGCGGCAGTTCAGAGCCTACCGGCGCTCCTCATTCCACAGCCAACCCATATACGGTACGGGGCAGCCCAGACCCCAACACACGACGTACAAGGAGATCACCCGGTGGTCAGCAGCGATCAGCGGCGGCGGCAGCTCGCCAGGGAGAAGTTCGAGCGGCAGCAGCAGCGCCGGGAGGAGGCCCGCCACAGGACCAGGCGTCTGACGGTCGTCATCGCGTCCGTGGTGGCCGTGGCGGCGATCGTCGGGGTGGGGTCGTATCTCGCCCTCGACGGCGACGACAGCAAGAAGGACACGACCGACGCGGCGGCGAGCGCGTCGCCCTCGCCGTCGGCGAGCGAGAGCAGCGTGCCCGAGCCCGCGCTGACGATCGACAAGAAGGCGAAGTACACGATGTCGCTCAAGACAGGCCAGGGCGACATCGCGTTCACGATGGACGCGGCGAAGACACCGCACACCACGAACTCCTTCAAGTCACTGGCCGACAAGGGCTTCTTCAACGGGACGAAGTGCCACCGGCTCACCACACAGGGCATTTTCGTCCTGCAGTGCGGCGACCCCCAGGGCGACGGCACGGGCGGTCCCGGCTACACGATCCCGGACGAGAACCTGACCGCGCTGGGCAAGGCGGGCGAGGACGGCACGGTGACCTACCCGGCGGGCACGGTGGCCATGGCGAACACCGGTCAGGAGCACACGGGTGGCAGCCAGTTCTTCCTGGTGTACAAGGACAGCAAACTGCCGCCCAGCTACACCCCGTTCGGCACGATGGACGATGCCTCACTGAAGGCGGTCAAGGAGATCGGTGCGGCGGGTGTGGCCGACGGCGCGGCCGACGGTGCTCCGAAGAAGGCCGTCGACATCTCGAAGGTCACTGTCGACAAGTCGTGACGCGGCCGGTGCGTCACCACCGGCCGACCGGTGGTGACGAAGGGCTGCCCGGATTATTTTCAGCCGCGCTGAGTGCGGACAGCCGGGCGGCCGGTCGCCTAGATTGGCGTTGTGCAGGGCGGGCGCTGCCCGCCCCAGGAAACTGTGGACGATGCCAGGGGGGCGAACCCTCTCGCGGGCATCAGGTGGAGGAGGCGCTGTGAGCAGCGACCCGTGGGGCCGTGTCGATGAGACGGGCACCGTGTACGTGCGTACAGCCGATGGCGAGCAGGTCGTCGGATCGTGGCAGGCGGGTTCCCCCGAGGAGGCACTGGCCTACTTCGAGCGCAAGTACGAGGGCATGGTGGTCGAGATCGGCCTCCTCGAACGGCGGGTGAAGACCACCGACCTGTCGGCCAAGGACGCCACAACCGCCATCGAGCACCTGCGTGTGCAGGTGGACGAGCATCACGCCGTCGGCGACCTCGACGCGCTGCGCAAGCGACTCGACGCGTTGGTCGCGACGGTCGACTCGCGGCGCGAGGAGCGCAAGGCCCAGAAGGCGAAGCAGTCCGACGAGGCGAAGCACGCCAAGGAGGCACTCGTCACCGAGGCCGAGGAGCTGGCGCAGAGCGAGCAGTGGCGCTCCGCGGGTGAGCGGCTGCGTGCGCTCGTCGACACGTGGAAGGGCCTGCCGAGGCTCGACCGCAAGTCCGACGACGAGCTGTGGCACCGCTTCTCGCATGCGCGCTCGGCGTTCTCCAAGCGCCGCAAGGCCCACTTCGCCTCGTTGGACGCCCAGCGCGAGGAGGCCCGCAAGGCCAAGGAGAAGCTGGTCGCCGAGGCCGAGTCGCTCTCCGGCTCCACGGACTGGGGAGCGACGGCCGCCCGCTATCGCGACCTGATGACGGAGTGGAAGGCGGCGGGCCGCGCGCAGCGCGAGTCGGAGGACGATCTGTGGAACCGCTTCCGCGGGGCGCAGGACGTCTTCTTCGCCGCCCGCAGCTCGGTCTTCGCGGAGCGGGACGCGGAGCAGGGCGAGAACCTCAAGCTCAAGGAGGAGCTCGCGGTCGAGGCCGAGAAGCTGGTGCCGGTGCAGGACCTGAAGGCGGCCAGGGCCGCGTTCCGTTCCATCAACGAGCGCTGGGAGGCCGTCGGCCACGTACCGCGTGACGCCCGCCCGAAGGTCGAGGGGCGGATGCACGCGGTGGAGCGGGCGCTCCAGGAGGCCGAGGAGTCGGAGTGGCGCCGGACGAACCCGGAGGCGCGTGCGCGTGCCGCGGGTCTGACCGGTCAGCTCCAGGCGGCCGTGGACAAGCTGCGCACGCAGATCGACACGGCCCGCGCCTCGGGCAACAACGCCCGGGCCGACAAGCTGGCCAAGGAGCTCGAAGGCCGGCAGGCGCTGCTGGACCAGGCGCTCAAGGGCCTGGAGGAGTTCGGCGGCTGAGGACGGGCCGCCCGGCTGTGTGACAAGGCCCCCTGTGCACGTCCCGAGGGACGTGCACAGGGGGCCTTTCGTATGCCGTGCCGCCGGTGGTCAGGGCCTGCGGGCGGAGGTCACGCGGTAGACGTCGTACACGCCCTCCACGCCCCGTACCGCCTTCAGGACGTGTCCGAGATGCTTCGGGTCGCCCATTTCGAAGGTGAAGCGCGAGGTGGCCACCCGGTCCCGGGAGGTCTGGACGGCTGCCGACAGGATGTTGACGTGCTGGTCGGACAGAACACGGGTGACGTCGGAGAGCAGCCGGGACCGGTCCAGCGCCTCGACCTGGATGGCGACCAGGAAGACCGAGGACTGGGTGGGCGCCCACTCGACCTCCAGGATCCGCTCCGGCTGCTGCGACAACGAGTCGACGTTGACGCAGTCGGCGCGGTGCACGGAGACGCCGCTGCCGCGGGTGACGAAGCCGATGATCGGGTCGCCGGGGACGGGTGTGCAACAGCGGGCCAGTTTGACCCACACGTCCTCGACGCCCTTGACGACGACGCCCGGATCGGCGTTGGAACGGCGCTTGTGCCGACCGCGGGACGGCGGCGCGCTCTCCACGAGGTCCTCGTTGGCGGCGTCCTCGCCGCCGAGTGCCTGGACGAGCTTCTGCACGACACCGGCGGCGGCCACATGGCCCTCGCCGATCGCCGCGTAGAGCGACGAGATGTCGGGGTACCGCATCTCGTGAGCGAGGGTGACCAGGGAGTCGCCGGTCAGGATGCGCTGGATCGGCAGATTCTGCTTGCGCATGGCACGCGCGATGGCGTCCTTGCCCTGCTCGATCGCCTCGTCGCGGCGCTCCTTGGAGAACCAGGCACGGATCTTGTTGCGGGCACGGGGCGACTTGACGAAGCCCAGCCAGTCCCGGGAAGGTCCGGCGCCGGCCGCCTTGGAGGTGAATACCTCCACCAGGTCACCGTTGTCGAGGGTGGATTCGAGCGGTACGAGCCGTCCGTTGACCCGTGCCCCTATGGTCCGGTGGCCGACCTCCGTGTGGACGGCGTACGCGAAGTCGACCGGCGTCGCACCCGCGGGGAGCGCTATGACGTCGCCCTTGGGCGTGAAGACGAAGACCTCGTTGCGCGACAGGTCGAAGCGCAGCGACTCCAGGAACTCGCTGGGGTCCTCGGTCTCCTTCTGCCAGTCGAGGAGCTGGCGCAGCCACGCCATGTCGTTGACGGTGTCCTGGCGCGCGCCCTTGCCGGGGCTCTTGGGCACGTCGGTGCGCACTTTGGAGGCGCCCGCGACGGCCTCCTGCTTGTACTTCCAGTGCGCGGCGATGCCGTACTCGGCGCGGCGGTGCATGTCGAACGTGCGGATCTGCAGCTCGACGGGCTTGCCGCTGGGGCCGATCACCGTGGTGTGCAGCGACTGGTACATGTTGAACTTGGGCATCGCGATGTAGTCCTTGAACCGGCCGGGCACCGGATTCCATCGCGCGTGGACCGTGCCGAGCGCCGCGTAGCAGTCGCGGACGGTGTCGACGAGGACCCGGATGCCCACCAGGTCGTAGATCTCGGCGAAGTCCCGGCCCCGCACGATCATCTTCTGGTAGACGCTGTAGTAGTGCTTGGGTCGGCCGGTGACGGTGGCCTTGATGCGGGCGGCGCGCAGGTCGGCCTGGACCTCGTCGGTCACTATGGCGAGGTATTCGTCGCGCTTGGGCGCCCGCTCGGCGACGAGGCGGACGATCTCGTCGTACATCTTGGGGTAGAGGATCGCGAAGGCGAGGTCCTCCAGCTCCCACTTGATGGTGTTCATGCCCAGGCGGTGTGCCAGCGGGGCGTAGATCTCCAGCGTCTCGCGGGCCTTCTTCTCCTGCTTCTCCCGCTTGAGGTAGCGCATGGTGCGCATGTTGTGCAGCCGGTCGGCGAGCTTGATGACGAGGACCCTGGGGTCCTTGGCCATGGCGACGACCATCTTGCGGACGGTCTCGGCCTGTGCGGCCTCGCCGAACTTGACCTTGTCCAGCTTGGTGACGCCGTCGACGAGCAGGGCGACCTGGTCGCCGAAGTCCCGGCGCAGGGTGTCCAGGCCGTACTCGGTGTCCTCGACCGTGTCGTGCAGCAGTCCGGCCATCAGCGTGGCCGGGTCCATGCCCAGCTCGGCGAGGATCGTGGTGACGGCGAGCGGGTGCGTGATGTACGGGTCGCCGCTCTTGCGCTTCTGTCCCCGGTGCCAGCGCTCGGCGACCTGGTAGGCGCGCTCGATCTGGCGCAGCGTGGCGGTCTCGATCTTGGCGTCGTTTCCGCGGACGGTGCGCAGCAACGGTTCGAGTACCGGGTTGTACGGGCTGGAGCGCTGTACGCCGAGACGGGCGAGCCTGGCCCTCACCCGGTTGGAGGAGCCGCCGGAGCGGGTGGAGGAAGCGGGCGGGGCGACGGGCTTCGCAGCGGGCTTCGCCGGAGGCTTGGGCGCGGAGGCGGCCGGAGAGGCGGGAGCGGCCGGCTGCGCGGGCGAAGCGGGCGCGGGGCGCAGCGCCGCACCGGCCCGGTCCTGGCCGCTGACGGGCTCGGGAGCCGGGGGCTTCGGTTTCTCCGCAGCCTGCTTCTTCCCGGGCACGTCTGGGGCCGCCACCGGCTTTTCGGGCTGCGGGGCGGCGACTGGCTGGGCCTCGTCTGGCAAGAGCGCTCCTCGTGCGGATCCGGGTACCCGGAAAGGCCATCGTATCGACCCTGTGGCCTGACCTCCCCCGGGGACCGTGGAACCCCTCACAACGCACGGCGGGCACCCGGTTGTTCCCGGGTGCCCGCCGTGCGCTGCCGCATACGGTCCGTTGCTGCTCAGACCGTGATCAGAACCTCCAGCGGAGCCCCGCGCAGGCCCTGCTCCAGACGGGCACGCCCGGGCAGGAAGCCGAGCTCCATGAGGACCGCGACGCCCGCCACCTCGGCACCGGCCCGCCGGATCAGCTCCAGCGAGGCCTCGGCGGTGCCGCCGGTCGCGAGGATGTCGTCGATGACCATGATCCGGTCGTCGGCGGACAGGTCCTCCGCGTGTATTTCGATCTCCGCGGTGCCGTACTCCAGCTCGTATGCCTGGCTGAGCGTGGCTCCGGGCAGCTTCCCCGCCTTGCGGACGGGTACGAAGCCGAGCCCGGCCCTGACCGCGACCGGCGCGGCCAGGATGAAGCCGCGCGCCTCAAGGCCGACGATCTTCGTGGCGCCGTGCTGTACGCACAGCTCCGCGAGCACGTCGGTGAGGGCCGCGAACGCCGTCGGATCCGCGAGCAGCGGGGTGATGTCCTTGAACAGGACGCCCGGCTTCGGATAGTCCGGCACATCGCGGATCCGGCTGAGCAGGAGCTCCCGGGTGCGCTCGGTGGTGCTGCTGGTCATCGGCGCTTCCCCGAGGTCCGGCCGTGGCCCCTGGGGGGCTGCTGGCGCTGGCCGACGACCGCGGCCGCGGGTGCGGCGTCCTCGGGGAGTTCGTCGTCCGACGACTCGTCCTGGGCGGACTCGCCCTTGGCCGCGGCCGCCGCGCGCTTGGCGAGGATCCGCTTCTTCAGGGCCTTCATCTGCGGATCGCGTTCCTTGAGGTCGGCGACGAGCGGAGTGGCGATGAAGATCGAGGAGTACGCGCCGGCCGCGAGGCCGACGAACAGCGCCAGGGAGATGTCGTTCAGCATGCCGGCGCCGAGGACGCCGCCGCCGATGAACAGCAGACCGGCGACCGGCAGCAGTGCCACGACGGTGGTGTTGATGGAACGCACCAGCGTGCCGTTGATGGAGCGGTTGGCGATCTCGCTGTACGTCCACCGGGTCTGCTTGGTGATCCCCTTCGTGCCCTCCTTGAGGCTGTCGAAGACGACGACGGTGTCGTAGAGGGAGTAACCGAGGATGGTCAGCAGACCGATCACGGTGCCCGGCGTGACCTCGAAGCCCACCAGGGCGTAGACGCCGACCGTGATGGTGATGTCGTGGATCAGCGCGACCAGGGCCGCGATGGCCATGCGCCACTCGAAGGCGATGGCCAGGTAGATCACGACGAGGATCATGAAGATGCCGAGGCCCGTCCAGGCCTTGTTGGCGATCTGCTCACCCCAGCTGGGGCCGACCAGGTCTGCGGCGATCTTCTCGGTCGGGACGTCGAGGTCCTTGGAGAGCTGGTCCTTGATCTGGTCGGACTTCGCGGTGTCGACCTCGGTGATCTGGATACGCAGACCGCCGTTGCCGAGCTTCTGGACGATGGCCTGGTGACCGGAGGCCTCCGTCGCCACGTCCTCCGCCTGGGAGACGCTGACGCTCGTCTTCGGAGTGGTGAAGACCGCGCCGCCCTTGAACTCGATGCCCATGTTCAGGCCGCTGACCGCCAGGCCGACGATGGCCGTGATGGTGATCAGGATCGAGACCCCGTACCAGATCCTGCGCTTGCCGATGAAGTCGTAGCCGACCTCGCCGCGGTAGAGACGGGCGCCGAGATTGCCAAGTCGCGACATCTCACGCCTCCTTCGGGTCAGTGGGGGCGTTGACACGACGTGAGCGACGCAGCGGCGGCTTGGCACCGAGCCGCTTCGGGTCCAGACCGGACCACGGGTGACCGCTGGAGAAGAACTTCGTCCGGGCCATCAGCGTCATGACGGGCTTGGTGAAGAGGAACACCACGACCACGTCGAGCAGCGTGGTGAGTCCCAGCGTGAAGGCGAATCCCTGGACCTTGCCGACGGTGACGACGAAGAGGACCGCCGCGGCGAGGAACGACACGAAGTCGGAGACCAGGATGGTGCGCCGGGCGCGCGGCCAGGCGCGCTCGACGGCCGGGCGCAGCGTGCGGCCCTCGCGGATCTCGTCGCGGACTCTCTCGAAGTACACGATGAAGGAGTCCGCGGTGATACCGATGGCCACGATGGCTCCGCAGACCGCCGGGAGGTTCAGCGCGAAGCCGATGGCCGGGCCGAGGAGTGCCATGAGCGTGTAGGTCAGGATGCCGGAGACCATCAGGCTGAGGAGCGCGATGAGGGCCAGTCCGCGGTAGTAGGCCACCAGGTAGATGACCACCAGGGCCAGACCGATGGCACCGGCGATCAGACCGGCCTGGAGCTGCTCGCCACCGAGAGCGGCGGTGACGGTGGTGACGCTCGCCTCCTGGAAGGAGAGCGGGAGCGCACCGTAGGAGAGCACGTTGGCCAGGTCCTCGGCGGACTGCTGGTTGAAGCTGCCGGAGATCTCGGCGCTGCCGCTGAGGGTCTCGTTCACCTGGGGCGCGGAGACGACCTCGCCGTCCAGCGCGATGGCGAACTGGTTCTGCGGCGACTGCTGCGCGGACAGCTTCTTGGTGATCGTCTGGAACTGCTTGGAGCCCTGCTTCGTGAAGTCCATCTGGACGATCCACATGCCGCGCTGCTGGTCGAAGGCGGCCTTGGCGCTGTCGACCTCGGTGCCGGACACCTCGGAGGGACCGAGGATGTACTTGGCGTCACCCTCGGAGCTGCACGCCACGACCGTGTCGGTCGGCTTCGCGCCCTGTGCGGCCTTGGCCCGGGACGACTTGCTGGAGCAGTCGAGCGCCTCGAACTTCTTCTGCAGCTCGGTGGCGGCGGCCTCGTCCGCGGCGGAGGCGGAGGCCGACGGTGAGGCAGCGGCGGACTCGCTCGCCGTGGGGCTCGGCGTGGTGTCGGTTTTGAGGGCGCCGGTGACCGCGCGGCCCTGCGTCGTGGCGCTCGCGCTCGGGGTCGCCGACGCCTTCCCGTTGTCCGCGGAGGCGCTCGGGCTCGCGGACGGGCTGGCCGTGCCGGACGACGAGGCACTGGGCGTGGGGGTGGGGCTGCCCTGGGCGACGGTCAGCACCGGCCGGAAGTAGAGCTTGGCGGTGGTACCGACCTGCTCACGGGCCTGGGCGGAGTTCGTGCCCTTGGGGATGTTGACGATGATGTTGCGATCGCCCTGCGTCTGGACCTCGGCCTCGGAGACACCCAGACCATTGACGCGGCGTTCCATGATCTGGACCGCGGTGTCCATGTTGGTCTTGTTGATCGCCGATTCCTGGCCCGGCTCGCTCTTCGCCTCAAGCGTGATGGACGTGCCGCCCGCCAGGTCGATGCCCAGGCGCGGGGTCGGCTGATGGGCCAGGAACATCCCGCCGGTGAGCGCGACCATGGCGATCAGGATCAGAGCCAGGGAACGCCCCGGCCTGCCCTGACCGCCGGCCGGCCCTCGGCTCTTCTTCGGTGCTGCCACCTTCTCGTTTCTCCCTGTCCAACCGCCCCGCGCCGGGTACGCGCCCGAGCGGCCACGAAGTGTAGTGAGGACCCGCCCCCGCAGAAGATCGCACGGTCCGGGGAGTGCCGCATGCCGGTGGGCACGCGGCACTCCCCGGGTCGTGGCCTACTTCGCGTCAGCCTCGCCGTCGGTCTTGCCCTCGGACTTCTTGTCGGACTCGGCGTCCTCGGACTCGGCGTCCTCGGACTCGGCCTTCTTGCCCAGGTCGATCTTGGCATCGTCCGAGGTGTCCTCGTCCGCGTCCGTCCCGGTCAGCGAAGAGGCGTCGTCCGGCACGATCGAGCCGTCGATGTCGAGAGCCTCATCGCCGTCACCGTGGACGATGCGGTTGTACTCCGCGTCGTCCAGGACGGCTCCGATGGCGTTCTTGGCGTAGACGGCGTGAACGCCGGGCGCGATCTCAAGGAGAACCGTATCGTCGTGAAGCTCCTTGACAGTGGCGTACATGCCCCCGATCGTCCGGACGCCGGTGCCGGGCTGCATGTCGTTGCGCATCTGCGCGGCGGCCGCCTGCTTCTTCTTGGCGGACCGCGTCATCAGGAACATGGCCCCGATGAGCACGATGAAGGGGAGGAGAGTCACGGGATTCACGGGACGAGTTTCCTTCGCACGACCGCGCTGCACGGCGGCCTGGTCTACGGGGGTGGGTACACCGACCTGTACGGGCGGCATCGGCGGAGTCTAAGCGAGTCCGCATCGTTGGAACAACGCCCGACTCCGCTCGATGGTTCCTGTCCGGGTGAACCTGTGACGCATCACGCCCCGAACAGGCCCTGTTGTCCGTTTCCACCGTGCTGGGGAGGGACGAGGCCCAGGTGGGCCCAGGCCGCGGGCGTCGCGACCCGCCCTCGCGGCGTCCTGGCCAGCAGCCCTTCCCGCACCAGGAAGGGCTCCGCGACCTCCTCGACCGTCTCGCGCTCCTCGCCCACGGCCACGGCGAGGGTGGAAAGACCGACGGGCCCGCCGCCGAAGAGCTTCAGCAGGGCACCGAGCACGGCCCGGTCCAGCCGGTCGAGGCCGCGCGCGTCGACCTCGTACACCCCGAGGGCGACGGAGGCGATGTCGCGGTCGATCCGGCCGTCGGCCTTGACCTGGGCGTAGTCCCTCACGCGGCGCAGCAGCCGGTTGGCGATGCGGGGGGTGCCGCGGGACCGTCCGGCGATCTCGGCGGCGCCGTACGCGTCTATCGCGACGTCGAGCAGGCGGGCGGAGCGGTGGATGACGCGTTCCAGCTCGGCGGGTGCGTAGAACTCCATGTGCCCGGTGAAACCGAAGCGGTCGCGGAGCGGGGGCGGCAGCAGTCCGGCCCTGGTGGTGGCACCGACCAGGGTGAAGGGCGGCAGTTCCAGCGGGATGGCGGTGGCGCCGGGGCCCTTGCCGACGATGACGTCGACCCGGAAGTCCTCCATCGCCATGTAGAGCATCTCCTCCGCGGGACGCGACATGCGGTGGATCTCGTCGAGGAAGAGGACTTCGCCCTCCTGGAGGGAGGAGAGAATCGCGGCAAGATCACCCGCATGCTGGATGGCGGGGCCGGAGGTGATCCGGATCGGTGCGCCCATCTCGGCCGCGATGATCATGGAAAGCGTGGTCTTGCCGAGGCCGGGGGCGCCGGAGAGCAGGACATGGTCGGCGGTGGCGCCGCGGGCCCTGGCCGCCTTGAGGACCAGGTCGAGCTGTTCGCGCACCTTTTCCTGGCCGACGAATTCGTCGAGGTCCTTCGGCCGCAGCGCCGCCTCGACCGCGGTGTCCTCACCGGCCGCGTCGGCGTCGACGAGGCGCTCGTCGAGCCGCTCGCCGGTGTCGGGTCCGGTCTCGTCCCAGTTCATTCCGTCTGTCCCGCCTCGGGTGTTTCGGTGCCGCGGGGTGCGCGGCCCGGCATCGGGTCTCCCCCGGAGTGACGCGCTGCGGTCAGCGCGTCCGGTTGAGGGTCTGGAGCGCGGCGCGCAGCAGCTGCGGCACCGGGGCCTGCCCACCCTCGGCCAGGGCCGCCTCGGCCTGCGGGGCGACGGCGGCGACCGCCTCGTCGGCCTCACGGGTGGCGTAGCCGAGACCGATCAGCGCGGCCTGCAGCTGATCGCGCCAGGACGACGTGACAGGGGTACCGATGCCCTGCCGGCCGATGTGGGCACCCACGGGCTCACCGAGTCTGTCCTTCAGTTCGAGGAGGAGTTTCTGCGCGCCCTTCTTGCCGATGCCGGACACGGCGGTGAGCGCCTTCTCGTCGCCGGTGGCCACCGCGGTCCGCAGGGCGTCGGGGCGGTGGGTGGCGAGCATCGCCTGGGCGAGCCGCGGGCCGACTCCGCTGGCGGTCTGGAGCAGCTCGAACACCTGCCGCTCGTCGTCGTCGGCGAAGCCGTAAAGGGTGAGCGAGTCCTCCCGGACGACGAGGGAGGTGGCCAGCTTGGCCTCCTCGCCGATCCGGAGACCTGCGAGGGTGTCCGGCGTGCACTGCACGGCCATGCCGACGCCGCCGACCTCGATCACGGCCGTGGTCGGGGCGAGCGCGGCGACGGGGCCGCTGACGAAGGCGATCATCGGGGGACCTTCCGGACGGGGACTGCGGGTGCACGGGGAGGGCGGGCCGCGGCGGCTGCCGCCCGCACCTGCTGGAGGCGGTTGACTGCGGGGGCGCGCCAGATGTGGCAGATGGCGAGCGCGAGGGCGTCGGCCGCGTCGGCGGGTTTCGGCGGGGCATCGAGCCGCAGCAGCCGGGTGACCATGGCGCCGATCTGTGCCTTGTCGGCGCGGCCGGTGCCGGTGACGGCCGCCTTGACCTCGCTGGGGGTGTGCAGGGCGACCGGTATGCCGCGCCGGGACGCACAGAGCATGGCGACCGCACTCGCCTGGGCCGTGCCCATCACCGTACGGACGTTGTGCTGGCTGAACACCCGCTCCACGGCGACGTATTCGGGCCGGTGCTCGTCGAGCCACTGCTCGATGCCGCGCTCGATGGCGACCAGGCGGTGGCCGAGCTCCGCATCGGGCGGGGTGCGGACGACCCCGACTCCGAGCATCGTCAGGGGGCGGCCGACGACGCCCTCGACGACGCCGACACCGCACCGGGTCAGCCCCGGGTCGACGCCCAGTACCCGCATGACAGGCCCCCTCCGTACCGATCGGTCAACTGTTCCCGCAGGCTATCGGCTCGCACTGACAATGCGACGGGCCGACGGGGTGTGTCCCCGTCGGCCCGTCCGTGAGAACCGTGCCGATCCCGGCTCAGGCGTCGACCTTCTCCATGACCTCGTCCGAGACGTCGAAGTTGGCGAAGACGTTCTGCACGTCGTCGCTGTCCTCCAGCGCGTCGATCAGCTTGAAGATCTTGCGCGCGCCCTCCTCGTCCAGCTCGACCTGCATGGTGGGCAGGAAGTTGGCCTCGGCGGAGTCGTAGTCGATGCCGGCCTCCTGGAGCGCCGTACGGACCGCGACCATGTCGGTGGCCTCGCTGACGACCTCATAGCTCTCACCGAGGTCGTTGACCTCCTCGGCACCCGCGTCGAGCACGGCGCCCAGGACGTCGTCCTCGGACAGCTCGCCCTTGGGGACGATCACGACGCCCTTGCGGTTGAAGAGGTACGACACCGAACCCGGGTCGGCCATCGAACCGCCGTTGCGGGTCATCGCGACCCGCACGTCGGACGCGGCACGGTTGCGGTTGTCGGTGAGGCACTCGATGAGCACCGCGACACCGTTCGGGCCGTAACCCTCGTACATGATCGTCTGGTAGTCGACGCCGCCCGCTTCGAGACCGCCACCGCGCTTGACCGCGGAGTCGATGTTCTTGTTCGGTACGGAACTCTTCTTCGCCTTCTGGATGGCGTCCACAAGGGTCGGATTTCCATCGGGATCCACGCCACCGGTACGGGCGGCCACCTCGATGTTCTTGATCAGCTTCGCGAAGAGCTTGCCGCGCTTGGCGTCAATCACGGCCTTCTTGTGCTTCGTCGTAGCCCATTTAGAGTGGCCGGACATCTGCCTTCTCCTTCGCGTCACCCAAAACGATTCGAACCCGAGGGATCCTACCGGGATCGCGTCAGCCGACTGCGCGCACCATGTCCACGAACAAGGCGTGAACCCGGTGGTCCCCGGTCAGTTCCGGGTGGAATGACGTCGCGAGCGCGTTTCCCTGGCGTACGGCGACGATGTGACCGTCGTGCTCCGCCATCACCCGGGCCTGCGCGCCGACGGATTCCACCCAGGGAGCACGGATGAACACGCCCTCGACCGGGCCGTCGTCGACACCCGCGACCTCGACGGCCGCCTCGAAGGACTCGTTCTGCCGCCCGAAGGCGTTACGGCGCACGATCATGTCGATCCCGCCGATCGTCTCCTGGCCCGAGCGCGGGTCGAGGATCTTGTCCGCGAGCAGAATCATTCCCGCGCAGGTGCCGTAGACGGGCATTCCGTTCCGTACCCGCTCGCGCAGCGGTTCCAGCATGCCGAAGAGGGAAGCCAGCTTGGACATCGTGGTGGACTCGCCACCGGGAATGACCAGACCGTCGACCTCGGCAAGTTCCTCGGGACGCCGGACCGGCCTGGCCAGGGCATCCGCCGAGGCCAGGGCGATCAGGTGTTCCCGTACGTCGCCCTGGAGAGCCAGGACTCCGACCACAGGGGTGTCGCTCATCAGTGACTACCAGCCACGGTTGGCGTAGCGCTCGGCCTCGGGCAGGGTGTCGCAGTTGATGCCGACCATGGCCTCGCCCAGGTTCCGGGAGGCGTCCGCGATGATCTTCGGGTCGTCGTAGAAGGTGGTGGCCTTCACGATGGCGGCGGCGCGCTTGGCCGGGTCGCCGGACTTGAAGATGCCGGAGCCGACGAAGACGCCCTCGGCACCGAGCTGGCGCATCAGCGCGGCGTCGGCGGGGGTGGCGACGCCGCCGGCGGAGAACAGCACGACGGGCAGCTTGCCGAGCTCGGCGACCTCCTTGACCAGCTCGTACGGGGCGCGGAGGTCCTTGGCGGCGGCGTACAGCTCGTTGTTGTCGTAACCGCGCAGCCGGGCGATCTCGTTCTTGATCTGGCGCAGGTGGCGGACCGCTTCGACGACGTTCCCGGTGCCGGCCTCGCCCTTCGAACGGATCATGGCCGCGCCCTCGGCGATACGGCGCAGCGCCTCGCCCAGGTTGGTGGCGCCACAGACGAACGGGGTGGTGAAGGCGAACTTGTCGCTGTGGTTGACCTCGTCGGCCGGGGTGAGGACCTCGGACTCGTCGATGTAGTCGACACCGAGGGACTGGAGGACCTGGGCCTCGACGAAGTGTCCGATACGGGACTTCGCCATCACCGGGATGGAGACGGCCTCGATGATCTCCTCGATCATGTTCGGGTCCGACATCCGGGCCACGCCGCCGTCCTTGCGGATGTCGGCCGGTACCCGCTCCAGGGCCATGACGGCCACGGCTCCCGCGTCCTCGGCGATCTTCGCCTGCTCGGCGTTGACGACGTCCATGATCACGCCGCCCTTGAGCTGCTCGGCCATGCCGCGCTTGACGCGGGCGGTGCCGGTGGCCGGGGAGTCGGCGGACTGCGCGGTGGTGGGAAGCGTGGACACGGATCGACCTCACTCGGAGAAAGCGTTGCTGAAGGCACTGATGGGTGCAGGGCTGAGCAAACTCTGCGGGACCAGTCCACAGCAAGGGCCAATAAGAGGCCGGTGGATCGTTTTGAAGGCCCTGCGGGACGGCCTGTGAGCCCGTTCACGCACGGCTGGGGCGGCGCGGTCAGCTGCCGGGGCGGTCCGCCAGGGCGACCGGCGGTTCGTCGTCCATCTCGAAGGCGAGCGGGAACGGGGCGTGCCCGGCCAGCCGGAACCACCGCACCGTGCGGTGGCGGCGCAGCGCGCGTGCCGCGCGCACCGCGTCGTTGTGGAACCGCCGGGCCATCGGGACGCGGCGTACGGCCGCGGCGAGCTCGGACGCCGCTTCCTCACCGCCGGGGATCTCCCGCACGGACTCGACCTGCGCGGTCTCGCCGAACACCGCCCGCAGCGCGGTGCTCAGCTCGCTCTCCGCGACCTCGCGGTTCTCCTCCTCCGCCTGACGGGCGGCGTGCGCGGCCTCGTACAGCACGATGGAGGCGGCGGGGTCGAGCACACCGGAGGTCGCCAGCTCCTGGGTGACCGAGGCACGGCGCAGGAGCTGCGCGTCGAGGGCGGCGCGGGCGGCGTCGATGCGGGTGTGCAGCCGGTCCAGCCGGCCGGCGGTCCAGCTGAGGTACATACCGATCACGACGATCGCGACGCCGATCCAGATGAGGGTTTCGATCACGGGCGGCAAGGCTACCGTCGGGGCGCGTATGCCCTTGCCGCCCGCCCCGGCCTACGCGCCGGGCCGGGCCACGGGGCCGGTGCGGGTGACAGGGCCGGTGCGGGTGACGGGGCCAGTGCGGGATACGGCGGGATACGCGCCCTGCCCGAGCCCGGGCCCGGGCCCTGCGGCGGGGCCCTTGTCCGGATCGGGCCGGATCAGCGGCCCTGTCCGGTACCGTGCCCGCGGTCCGGGCGGGAGGCCCTACTCCCGCGCCAGTCCCAGGCGTGCGCGCAGTCCCGTGCGTTCGTCGGCCGCCACCGACGCCGCACCGTCCGTCACCGTCTCGTACACGGCGAGGATGTCCGCCCCGACGGTCGACCAGTCGAAGCGCCGCACGTGCGCGGCTCCCCGCTCGCGCAGTTCCGTACGCCGCTCCGGGTCGCCGAGCAGCCGGACGGCGGCCGACGCCAGTGCGTCCGCGTCCTCGTTGGCGAAGAGTTCGCCCGCCGCGCCCTGGTCCAGCACCTGTGCGAACGCGTCCAGATCGCTGGCGAGGACCGGCGCACCGGCCGACATCGCTTCGACCAGGATGATCCCGAAGCTTTCGCCGCCCGTATTGGGTGCGACGTACACATCGACACTGCGCAGCAGCCGCGCCTTGTCCTCGTCGCTCACCATGCCGAGGAATTCGACGCGTCCGCGCATCTCCTCGGGCAGCGAGGCCACGGCCTCCTCCTCGTCACCGCGGCCGGCCACCAGCAGCCTGGTGTCCGGCCGTGCGGCGAGGATCGCGGGCAGCGCCCTCATCAGGACGGGCAGGCCCTTGCGGGGTTCGTCGATGCGCCCGATGAAGCCGATGGTGCCGCTCTCGTGTCTCCCGCCACCGCCGTCGACCGGGCTTCGCGCCTGCTCCGACTGCCACTCGGCCTTGGGCGCGGCCCCGGCGAAGAAGCCGACGTCGACGCCGTTCGGGATGACGACCGCGTCGCCGCCCAGGTGCTCGACCAGCGTCCGGCGTGCGTACTCGCTCACCGCGATGCGGGCGCTGATCTTCTCCAGCGCGGGCTGCAGGATCGGGTACGCGGCGATCATGGCCCGGGAGCGCGGATTGGAGGTGTGGAACGTGGCGACGATCGGCCCCTGGGCCGCCCAGCAGGCGAGCAGCCCCAGCGACGGCGAGGCCGGCTCATGGATGTGGATCACGTCGAAGGTGCCGTCGTGCAGCCAGCGGCGCACCCGGGCGGCCGAGAGGAAGCCGAAGTTGAGCCGGGCCACGGAACCGTTGTACGGGACGGGGACGGCCCGGCCCGCCGAGACCACGTACGGCGGCAACGGTGTCTCGTCGTCGGCCGGCGCCAGCACCGACACCCGGTGGCCCAGGCGGATCAGGTGCTCGGCCAGGTCCCGGATGTGGAACTGCACACCGCCGGGTACGTCCCAGGAGTACGGGCAGACGATGCCGATCTTCACAGCCGGTCCTCCCGCGGTTCCAGATCGGCCGACCACAGCCGTTGCAGCATGTGCCAGTCCTCCGGATGCTCGGCGATTCCGATGGCGAAGGCATCGGCCAGCGCCTGTGTCATCACGGACGTCTTCTCCGTACGGTCGCCCGACTCCGGCACCTCGACCGGCGGATGGACACGCGCCTTCATCACGGGCGTGTCGTCGTAACCGAGCGTCACCGGGAGCAGCAGCGCACCGGTCTGCTGGGCCAGCAGCGCCGGGCCGGCGGGCATCCGCGCGGTGTCGCCGAAGAACGTCACCTCGACGCCGGAGGCCGACAGGTCCCGGTCGGCGACCAGGCAGACCAGGCCGCCGGCGCGCAGCCGGCGCGCCAGGGTACCGAAGGCGGCGCCGCCGCTGTGCGGCAGGACCTCCATGCCGAGCCCCTCGCGGTAGGCCACGAACCGGTCGTACAGCGTCTCGGGCCTCAGCCGCTCGGCGACCGTGGTGAAGGGCACCTTGAGATCGGTGGTGACCCAGGCTCCGGCCAGGTCCCAGTTCCCGAGGTGCGGCAGGGCGAGGATGACACCGCGCCCGGTGGCCAGCCCGTCGGTGAGCCGGTGCGCGTCCGTCACGTCTATGGACGCCTTGATCCGTTCCGGACTCCAGGTGGGCAGCCGGAACGACTCCATCCAGTAACGCATGTACGAGCGCATTCCCGCCCTGGAGAGCTCGGCGAGCCGGTCCGCGGACGCCCCGGGCACCACCCGTGCCAGATTCGACTCCAGCCGCAGCACCCCTTTGCCGCGCTTCTTCCACGCCAGGTCGGCGACGGTGCGGAAGAGGGCCCGGGCGACCGGCTCGGGAAGCCGCTTGACGGCGGCCCAGCCGAGCCCGTACAGCCCGTCGGTCAGCCGGTCCCGCAGGCCGGAGCGCGTGTCACCCGGTGCGCCGCTCACTGTGCGGCCCCGCTCCCCCGCTCCGCGGCGGCGGCCCTCGCCGCGTCGGCCTCCGCCGCATCGGCCTCGGCGGACTCGCGGCGCACGGTCACGACCCGCTGCACGAGCGTCACCAGGCTGCCCACGGCGACGATCCACAGCGCGATCGGCAGCAGGACCTGGATCCCGGGGACACCGAACGTGTGGA
The DNA here is from genome assembly GCF_042885475.1 of Streptomyces sp. NPDC058051. Taxonomy (NCBI): domain Bacteria; kingdom Bacillati; phylum Actinomycetota; class Actinomycetes; order Kitasatosporales; family Streptomycetaceae; genus Streptomyces; species Streptomyces sp. NPDC058051. Next base: position 299,260 of record NZ_JBHVRW010000002.1, on the reverse strand, counting down.
GACCGGCGAACCCGGCCGCCACCAGCGAGATGACCAGCCGTTCGGCGCGCTCCACAAGACCGTTGACCGCGACCGGCAGCCCGATCGACTCGCCGCGCGCCTTCGTGTACGAGACGACCTGGCCGCTCGCCAGGCAGAAGATCGCGACAGCGCACATCACGTTGTCGTCGCCGCGGCCCGCGTACCAGAGCGCGAACCCGCCGAAGATCGCCCCGTCGGCGACCCGGTCCAGGGTCGAGTCCAGGAACGCTCCCCAGCGACTGGAGATGCCGGCCTGTCGGGCCATGTTGCCGTCGACGAGGTCGGAGAAGACAAAGATCGTGATGACGATCGTGCCCCAGAAGAACTCCCCCATCGGGAAGAAGACCAGCGCACCTGCCATCACCCCGGCCGTTCCGATCAGAGTGACCGCGTCAGGGCTCACGCCGAGACGGAGCAACAGTGCGGCGAACGGTGTGAGAACACGCGTGAAAAATGCACGCGCGTACTTGTTCAGCATGGCCTTCCCGAGGGGTCGGTGGGCCGAGCGGCCCCTACGGCCACCGGCTGGCCCATCGTAGTCACGCCCGGCGCACTCCACCGTCCGGGCACCCGGATCGCACCGCGGTGCGCGACGTATGGACGTGGCCTGACCTGAGTGGAAAGCTCGAATTACCGCGGGCGTCGCCGTAGCCGCCGCGGCGGCTCCCCGTGCCCGTGCACCCTTCTCCCCCACCGCGTCGGATCTTTTCCCGCTCCGCGCCACTATCTGGGAGGCACGCATCATGGGCGACAAGGCACACGCACACACCGGGGCCGCCGGCAGGGCAGCGGCGGCCGACCAGCCCTCTTCCGTTCGGAACGTGGTGCTGGTCGGCCACAGCGGCTCCGGCAAGACCACCCTCGTCGAGGCCCTCGCCCTGACCGCGGGGGCGGTCAACCGGGCCGGCCGGGTCGAGGACGGGGCCACGGTCTCCGACTACGACGAGATCGAACACCGTCAGCAACGCTCCGTACAGCTCTCGCTCGTCCCCGTCGCATGGGGCGGGTACAAGATCAATCTGCTGGACACCCCCGGGTACGCCGATTTCGTCGGAGAGCTCAGGGCCGGTCTGCGGGCGGCGGACGCGGCCCTGTTCGTCGTGTCCGCGGCCCAGGAGCCCGACGCCGTGGCAGGGGCCACCCGCGCCGTGTGGGACGAGTGCGCGGCCGTCGGCATGCCGCGCGCCATCGTCGTCACGCACCTCGACACGGCGCGCACGTCTTTCGACGAGATGACGCGGATCTGCGGCGAGATCTTCGGCGGCGACGACCCCGACGCCGTGCTCCCGCTCCACCTGCCCGAGTACGGGCCCGAGGGCCCCGACGGGCACGCGCCGCTCACCGGGCTCACCGGACTCCTCACTCAGCGGATCTTCGACTACTCCTCGGGCGAGCGGGAGGAGAAGCCGCCCGCCCAGGACCGGCGGGCCACGCTCCAGGAGGCCCGTGACCGGCTCATCGAGGGGATCATCGCGGAGAGCGAGGACGAGACCCTGATGGACCGCTACCTCGGCGGAGCCGAGATCGATGTCAAGACACTCATCGACGATCTGGAGCGCGCGGTCGCCCGAGGCACCTTTCACCCCGTTCTCACCGCGGCCCCCGCCGCCGAGGGCGCCCGCCGGGGCGTCGGCACCGTCGAACTCCTGGACCTGATCACCGGCGGGTTCCCCACGCCGCTGGAACGCCCGCTTCCCGAGGTCACCCCGCTGCACGGGGCGGCTCGGCCGGTGCTGACCTGCGATCCGCGGGGTCCGCTCGTCGCCGAGGTCGTCAAGACGGCGTCCGACCCGTACGTCGGCCGGGTCTCGCTCGTGCGCGTCTTCTCCGGCACCCTGCGCCCCGACGAGACCGTCCACGTCTTCGGCCACGGCCTCACCGACCCCTGCCACGAGACACGCCCCTTCCACGAGGCGGAGGTACGCGTCGGCGCGCTCTCCTCCCCCTTCGGCAAACAGCAGCGCCCCCTCACCGCGTGCATCGCCGGGGATCTGGCCTGCGTCGCCAAACTGGGCAGCACCGAGACCGGGGACACCCTCTCCGGCTCGGACCGGCCGCTGCTGATGGATCCCTGGACCGCACCGGACCCGCTGCTGCCGCTCGCGATCGAGGCACACAGCAAGGCGGACGAGGACAAGCTCTCCCAGGGGCTCTCCCGGCTGGTCGCCGAGGATCCGACCATGCGTCTCGAACAGAACCAGGACACCCGTCAGGTGGTCCTGTGGTGCCTCGGCGAGGCCCACCAGGACGTGGCGCTCGACCGGCTGCGCAGCCGCTACGGCGTCCAGGTCGACGCCGTACCGCACAAGGTGTCGCTGCGCGAGACCTTCGCCGCCCCGTCGTCCGGGCGCGGCCGGCACGTGAAACAGTCCGGCGGCCACGGCCAGTACGCCATCTGCGAGATCGACGTGGAGCCGCTGCCACCGGGTTCGGGCATCGAGTTCGTCGACAAGGTGGTCGGCGGAGCGGTACCGCGCCAGTTCGTCCCGTCCGTCGAGAAGGGTGTGCGTGCCCAGGCCGCCAGGGGGGTGGCGGCCGGACATCCGCTCGTCGACGTGCGCGTCACCCTGCGGGACGGTAAGTCCCACTCGGTGGACTCCTCCGACGCCGCGTTCCAGACCGCGGGCGCACTGGCCCTGCGGGAAGCCGCCGCGGACACCCGTATCCAGCTCCTCGAACCCGTCGCCGAGATCCAGGTCCTGGTTCCCGACGACTACGTCGGACCGGTGATGAGCGATCTGTCCGGGCGCCGCGGCAGGGTGATCGGCACCGAGCAGTCCGGTGCCGGCCGCACCCTCGTCCGGGCCGAGGTCCCGGAGCTGGAAATCGGCCGGTACGCGATCGACCTGCGCTCCCTGTCCCATGGCGCCGGCCGCTTCGACCGGGCGTACGCCCGGCACGAAGCCATGCCCCCACAACTCGCCGAACGCATCCGCGAACAGCGGGAGAGCAACCCGAACGACGCGTGAACGACGCGTAATCGACGCTGCTGCCCGCCGTTGTCCACAGGGGCGGGCAGCGTATCGATCCGGACGATACTCTGTGGTCCCAGCTCAGAAGGTGTGCCGGGCACGGCAGTTGGGAAACAGCCGCAGGAGCGGATGCTTGGTGGCGAGTGGGGGCGACAGTGGCCGACAGCGGATTCGATTTCTCTCCTGGAGCGCAGATCCCGCTTCAGGGTGCGGGCTCACAGGCGGTGGCGACGAACGCCCTCGCCTCCGCCGCGTACCGCGACAGTCCGGTGGAGAAAATCCTTGATGCCAACAGCGAGTGGCACAAGTCCGAAGTGAAAGCGGGCCGTTCCAAATTCTTCAAGTCCGACTACTTCAAGCCCAATTTCGGTGAGGCGTTCTCCCGCGCCGTCCAGGAGCGCATGCTGGGCGGCGCCCGGAAGGCGCTCATCCAGTCCTTCGGCACAGACCCGCAGACCGTCGTCGAGCACTGCCTGTCCGCCAGCCGCCTGCGCAAGGCACGCGACACCAAGCTGACCGCGGTCACCGCCCTGTTCGGTTTCCTCTTCCTTCCCGGCATGCTCCTCTGGATCATCGCCTTCCGCCTGCGCGACTCGCTCAGCAGGACGAAGGACAAGGGTCTCGCGGTCGTGGGCAACGCCCTTCTCCCGGTCATCGGCATCGTGGCCCTGTTCTTCCTGGTCAAGCTGCCGCTCACCGGATTCCTCGCCCTCTACGTGCGGGCGATGATCGTCGCGCCCGTCATCGGCTGGTACCTCGCCAAGCGGATCGCCGAATCCTCGGCGAAGGACCTGCGCGCCCGCTGGGAAGGGCTGCTCTCCGGCGGCGGAGTCATCGCCAAGATCCCGGAGGCCGTGCCCAAGAACCCCAGTGAGACCTCCCGCGAAGCGCTGCGCCAGGGCCTGGAGAAGCTCTCCGCCGAGCAACAGTCCAATTCCGTCTTCTACGCGGGCCCCAAGGGCATCCTCGGCATGGGAACCCGCTGGGGCAGCTGGCAGCTCGCCGAGGAGCTCGTCTCCAAGGAACCCGGCAAGGAGTTCCACCGGTTCCGCAGCTGGGATCTGATACGGGCCATCCACGACCAGCTCAAGGTGCTGGAGCGCGGCCCTCTGAACACCGGAGGGTTCCCCACCCCGTCGGTCACCCACTGGATCGTCTCCCCCGTCGGCGAGAACGCCGACTCGGTCTCCCGGCCCGACGGCGAGGACGTCGCCACCTTCCAGGTCAAGCCGCACGAGATACAGCGGATCTGCAACCACCAGCAGTTCGGCGGCGGCGACCGGCACTATCTGGGCGTCCAGTTCACGCTCTGGGACGGCCAGTTGGTCATCACCATGATGATCACGGTCACGGTGCTCTACGAAACGCTGCGCATCGAGGTCACCGGGCATGCGCTCGGGCCGGTCCATTCGCTCTTCACCAGCAAGCCGGCGGCCAAGACGAAGACGGTCAACAAGACCGTCCGGTTCTGGGAGACCCGCGACATCACCCTCCCGCTGGTCGAGCCCGAGGAAGTCGTCCGACTCGCCCTGCGGGCCCCCTTCACCTGGTACCCGCCGCTCCTCGACTACCTCGGCGGGAAGATCGCCCTGCCCGAGCCCTTCGGCCTGCGCCACGCCTGGGCCGAGAAACCGTGGCGCCACCGCTTCATGGCCGACGACGCGATGCGCGCCGCCACCCCCGTCCTGCGTGCCGTGCACAGCGCCGCCCTGCGGGTCCTGGAGGAGAACGGCGTCGACACCGAACGCTTCGACAACCGCTCGATGATCCTCAGCGGGGCGGTGCAGGACCCGAGCCCGCGCAACGCCGACCTGTACGACGCGTAGAGACGCGAAATCCGCCCCGGCGAACAGCAGCCGGGGCGGAGGGCGCGGGGACATCGGCCCGGGTCGGTCCAGGGGCACCGGCCCGGGTCAGTCCACCGGCCAGGCGTCGGCCAGCATCGTGCGCGTGTCGGCGAGAAGCTGCGGCAGCACCTTGGTGTGCCCGACCACCGGCATGAAGTTGGTGTCACCGCCCCAGCGCGGCACCAGGTGCTGATGGAGATGGGCCGCGATTCCGGCGCCGGCCACCGCTCCCTGGTTCATGCCGATATTGAATCCGTGCGCGCCCGAGGCGGCGCGCAGGGCCACCATGGCCCGCTTGGTGAAATCGGCCAGCTCCATGGTCTCCGGACCGTCCAGCTCCGTGTAGTCCGCGACATGCCGGTACGGGACGACCATCAGATGCCCGCCGTTGTACGGATACAGGTTCAGCACGGCGTAGACGTGCGTGCCGCGTGCCACGACCAGCCCGTCCTCGTCCGATTTCGACGGGATGCCACAGAACGGACAGCCGTCGCCGGCCTCCGGACCGGTCGGCTTGTTCTCACCCTGGATGTACGCCATCCGGTGGGGCGTCCACAGGCGCTGGAACGCGTCGGGCGTCCCCACTCCGATCTGCTGCTCGGGCTCACTCGTCATGACGATCAGCATATTGCTTCACTCCCGGCGGGCGTGTCGCCGGGGCCGCACCCGTCGGCGCACGGCAATGCTGAGGCGATGAGCGACCAGCCCACGGACCCGACCGCGACGAGGTTCAGGCACTGGGAGGAGCGCACCGAGATCCCCCTGTTCGGTGCCTCGCTGCTCTTCCTGGCCGGCTATGCCATCCGCGTCCTCGCGCCCCACGACGCGCAGCCCTGGCGCGACCTCGCCCTCGGACTGGTCGCCGCCACCTGGTCGGTCTTCGCCGCGGACTACGCCGTGCGGCTCCGCCTCAGCGGCCTCGGCCACCGTTTCGTCCGCGTGCACTGGCTGGACACGGTGGTCCTGCTGCTTCCTCTGCTGCGCCCGCTGCGCCTGATCCGCGTCTACACCGCGGTCCAGCGGCACCGGGAGACGCCCCGGCTGAGTCTGCACGCCCGCGTGATCACGTATGCCGGCGCGACCGCCCTGCTCCTGGGCTTCTCAGCCGCTCTCGCCGTGTACGACCAGGAGCACACGGCGCAGGGTGCCTCGATCCGTACCTTCGGCGACGCGGTGTGGTGGGCGTGCGCGACGCTGACGACGGTGGGGTACGGGGACGCGGTACCGGTCACGGCGGGTGGCCGGGTCGTGGCGTCGGGTCTGATGGCCTGCGGGCTGGCGCTGCTGGGGGCGGTGACGGGCTCGTTCTCGTCGTGGCTGCTGCAGGTGTTCCGACGGGAGGACGAGAAACGGCCCCCGGAGGGCACGTAGCTCTCCGGGGGCCGCTCGGTCGGTCAGACCTGGACGCGGTCCTCGACGGCCTTCTGGATCTTGGCGATGGCGTCCGCGACGGGGACGCCGTTCTCCTGCGATCCATCGCGGTAGCGGAAGGAGACGGCGCCGTTGGCCATGTCCTCGTCGCCCGCGATGATCATGAAGGGCGTCTTCGCCTTCTGGGCGTTGCGGATCTTCTTCTGCATCCGGTCGGACGAGGCGTCGACCTCGACCCGCAGGCCCTTCTTCCGGGCCTCGGCAGCGAACTCCTGGAGGTACGGAACGTGCGCGTCGCCGATCGGGATGCCGAGTGCCTGGACCGGGGCCAGCCAGACCGGGAACGCACCCGCGTAGTGCTCCAGGAGCACCGCGAAAAAGCGCTCGATGGAGCCGAACAGGGCGCGGTGGATCATGACCGGGCGCTGCTTGGTGCCGTCGGGGCCGGTGTACTCCAGGTCGAAGCGCTCGGGCAGGTTGAAGTCGAGCTGCACGGTCGACATCTGCCAGGTACGGCCGATGGCGTCCTTGCACTGCACCGAGATCTTCGGGCCGTAGAACGCGGCGCCGCCCGGGTCCGGGACCAGCGGCAGCCCCTGCTTCTCGGCGACCTCGCGCAGCGTCTCGGTGGCCTCTTCCCACGCCTCGTCGGAGCCGACGAACTTCTCCGGGTCCTTGGTGGACAGCTCCAGGTAGAAGTCGGTCAGACCGTAGTCGCGGAGCAGGTTCAGGACGAAGGTGAGCGTCCGGTCGAGCTCCTCCGCCATCTGCTCCCTGGTGCAGTAGATGTGCGCGTCGTCCTGGGTGAAGCCCCGCGAGCGGGTGAGACCGTGCACCACGCCGGACTTCTCGTACCGGTACACCGTGCCGAACTCGAAGAGGCGCAGCGGCAGCTCACGGTACGAACGTCCGCGCGCATCGAAGATCAGGTTGTGCATCGGGCAGTTCATCGGCTTGAGGTAGTAGTCCACCCCGTCGTCGAGCTGCATGGGCGGGTACATGCCTTCGGCGTACCAGTCCAGGTGGCCGGACTTCTCGAAGAGCTTGCCCTTGGTGGCGTGCGGGGAGTAGACGAATTCGTAGCCCTCCTCCTCGTGACGCCGGCGCGAATAGTCCTCCATGGCGCGGCGGATGATGCCGCCCTTGGGGTGGAAGACGGCGAGACCGGGGCCGATCTCGTCCGGGAAGGAGAAGAGGTCGAGCTCGTTGCCGAGCTTGCGGTGATCGCGCTTGGCGGCCTCCTCCAGGAACTCCAGGTGTGCCTTGAGCTCGTCCTTGGTGGGCCACGCGGTGCCGTAGATCCGCTGGAGCATGGGGTTCTTCTCGCTGCCGCGCCAGTACGCCGCGGCGTTGCGCATCAGCTTGAACGCCGGGATGAACCGGGTGGTCGGCAGGTGCGGGCCCCGGCAGAGGTCCTTCCAGCACAGGTCGCCGGTCTTCGGGTCGAGGTTGTCGTAGATGGTCAGCTCGCCGCCGCCCACCTCGACGTCCGCGCCGTCGCCGGCGTTCTCGACGGAGTCGGAGCCCTTGATGCCGATGAGCTCCAGCTTGTACGGCTCGTCGGCCAGCTCCTCGCGGGCGGCCTCGTCCGTCACGACCCGGCGGGAGAACCTCTGTCCCCGCTTCTGGATCTCCTGCATCTTCTTCTCGATGGCCTTGAGGTCCTCGGGGGTGAACGGCTTCTCGACGTCGAAGTCGTAGTAGAAGCCGTCCTTGACCGGCGGGCCGATGCCCAGCTTGGCCTCGGGGAAGAGCTGCTGCACGGCCTGCGCCATGACGTGCGCGGTGGAGTGCCGCAGGATGTTCAGGCCGTCCGCGGAGGAGATCTCGACAGGCTCGACGACCTCGCCGTCGGCGACGACGTACGCGAGGTCCTTCAGCTCACCGGCGACCCGGGCGGCAACGACGGTGCGCTCTCCGGGGAAGAGCTCGGCTGCCGTAGTGCCCGTCGTCACCACGCGCTCTTCCCGCTCGGAATCGCGTTGGATGATCACACGGACGTCTGACACCGGTCTCTCCTGACTGAAGGGGGGTGCGTACCCACATTCCTGTTGCGTACGCAAGAGGAATCGTACCGATCCGACGGCCCCCTCCGCGAAAGGGTTCGTTCCAGCCGTCCGCCGGGCCCCGTGCAGCACCCCGACCCTGCTATTCGCCCGTGCACGCCTCCTCGAAGGAGTCGACGTTCTCCTGGAGCGACTTCATCAGCCGGTCCCGCTCCGCCTCGTCCACCTGCACGGGCACCACCTGCGAGGTCCGGGTCAGCCGCCGGAAGCCGCCACGGCTCTCCAGCCGTCCCTCGACCCGGATCGGCAGCCCCACGAGATGGGCGTGGCCGGCGATCCGGTACGCCTCCTCGTCCAGTTCCAGCCGTACGTGCGGCACCTCCGCGCCCGCGAGCACCCGCAGCCGTACGATCCCGGCACCACGCGGCGCCGAACGGCGCAGCCGGACGACGGCGCCGGTGATCCGTACCGTCACGGCGGGCTCGTCCCGGAGATAGCGGGCACCGGCCCCGCGGAGGGCGGGCAGGTCGCCTGGGGAGAATTCCACCGGCTCGGGGCGGGCCGGGCAGCCCTCGGGGATCCCGGCCGCGGGCGCCCACTCCAGCGCTATCCCGGCCCCCTGCGAGCCCCGGACCAGTGCGACGAGGGCTTCGGTGAGCTCCCTGCTGACTCCTGCCCCGACCGCGCTGTCGAAGGCTTCGAAGCCTCCGGTGGCCCGCTGGTAGTCCACTGCCTCACGGGTGGCGTGCAGGGCGTGGTGGAGCCGCACGGCGACGGCACGGCCCGGTTCGACGGGGACGAACGCCGTGAGGGCCCGGCCGCCGGGCGCGGGTCCGACGAGTATGTCTTCGAGGGCGGCGAGGGCTCTGCGGCGGTGGCGTGCGCCGTGGTACCCGGTGCGCCCCCGCACGGCGAGGGCTCCGGCGAGCAGGATCTGCCGAGCGGCGGTGTGCAGCCGCTCCGCACCCGTCCAGCCGGCGGCCCCCGCCGTCCCCGCGACCGGTTCGGGGACCTCGCGTCGCCAGCGGATCTCGTCGCTGGGTACGGCGAGGGCGACCAGGATGTCGCGGGCGGAGGGTGCGGCGCTCCGGACGAGCGCGGTCAGCGCCTCGCCGAGGAGATCCTCGCTGTCGGGGAAGGCGGTCGTGCCGGGGACGAGCAGGCTCGTCCCCGCGCCGGCCGGGCCGGGCGGGGTCCAGCGGCTGTAGCGCCCGGCCGCTCCGCCCCGCCGCCGCCAGCCGTGCCGGTCGAGCAGGGTGCCGAGGACCGCCGGGTCGACGCGGCGGGGGTCGGGTATGTCCCCGGGCAGGACGGGCCACGGCCCGGCGGGCTCGCCGGGGTGCGGGCGTGTGGCTGACGGGATCGCTTCGTTGGCGGACTCGTCCATCGGCCGGTGCATCAGGGCCTCCCTCCCGCCCCTACGCGGGTCATGATCTCGCAGAGCGCCCGGTCGTCGAATATGCGCGAGGTCGGGATCCGCACGGTGGTCCGGTGCCTGCCCGTCACCGCGTGGCCGGCCAGGTTGGTCCAGTAGCAGCAGTGCCGCAGGTCCAGCCGGTCGTGTCCGGCGCGCAGCCAGTCGTCCTGGCTGCGCGGCACGATCATCACGACCAGGATCTTGTGCACCGACACCGGCGTACGGGCGAGCTTCACGAGGTGCGCGTTGTCGAGCGTGAAGGCGAACGTCGGTCCCGGTGGGTGCGGCGGTATCTGGTAGGTGCACTTCAGCTGCACCTTTATGGTCACTTCGTCGTCCACGGCGTGACCGGGGGCACCGTGGCTGACGTGCCAGTCGATGCCGTTGTCGGGGAAGGGCTGTGACAGGGAGCACCCCGCCGCGGCCGCGACAGCGTGCAAGTGGCCCACCTGGAGCGTCTCCATGCAGGCGGTGGTGGCGAGTGTGCCGCGCAGCGGTGCGACCCGCTGGGACAGCAGCCCGCTCGGTTCGGGCTGCGCGAGCGCCATGGCTGCGTGTGCCTTCCGGGCTGTGCCGATCGGTTCTTCGGTGCGAGGGTGTCCCCGGTCCCGGGGGTGGCGGACAACTCCCCTTCCCCTCACCTCTGTTGTCACCGCACAGGACGGCCCGCAAACGGCGTACCAGTCAAAGGGTGCGGGTATCACCGAACCGGGCAGGGGAATCACACCATCTGCCGTTCGGGCACGAGGAGTTCGGGGATGAGCCATTGGTACGAAGGGCCGCTGGCGGCCTTTGACACCGAGACGACGGGAGTCGACGTCGAGGAGGACCGGATCGTTTCGGCCGCCCTCGTCGTCCAGGACACGGCGGGCGGGCGCGCGCGCGTCACCCGGTGGCTGGTGAATCCGGGGGTGCCGGTGCCCGCCGGGGCGACCGAGATCCACGGCCTGACCGACGATCACCTTCAGCACAACGGCCGTTGGCCCGCGCCGGTGATGGAGGAGATAGCCCGGGCGCTGGCCGAGCAGTGCGCGGCGGGCCGGCCGCTGGTGGTGATGAACGCGCCGTTCGATCTGACGCTGCTGGACCGGGAGCTGAAGCGTCATCGCGCGTCGTCGCTCGCCGGTTATCTCCAGAACGCGCCGCTGTGCGTGCTGGATCCGCGTGTGCTCGACAAGCATCTGGACCGTTACCGCAAGGGCCGGCGCACCCTCACCGATCTCTGCGAGCTGTACGGGGTGGTGCTGGACGGCGCACACGACGCGGCACACGACGCGGCGGCGTCACTGGAGCTCGTACGGGCGGTGGGGCGGCGGTTCTCGTCCCGTCTGGAGCGGCTGACCCCACCGGAGCTGCACACCCTGCAGGCCGTGTGGCATGCGGCGCAGGCGCGCGGCCTGCAGGCGTGGTTCGTGAAGAACGGCACGCCGGAGGCGGTGAATCCCGCGTGGCCGCTGCGCCCGGAACTTCCGGCTGCGGCGTGACCGCTCACTTCCCGGAGCCGGTTCCCGGACACGCAGAGGCCGGTCCGTCGATGCTGCTGACGGACCGGCCTCTCCCGGTGGGCGATACTGGGTTCGAACCAGTGACCTCTTCGGTGTGAACGAAGCGCTCTCCCACTGAGCTAATCGCCCGGGAACGGGTTGAACCATACAGGGCTCGGAGGGTGCGGTTCAAACTCCTCCCAGCCGGGCCGCGAGGCCCCGCCGTCCGGCACGCATCATGAGTGCGTGGTTGGCCCGGAACACGGGGCGTCCGGGCACCGCGAGGAGCCGCATCAGCCGTCTGCGCACCTTGACCTCCTGCTCGTAGGTGGCGCGGCTGCCGTCGCCGTGCGCGGTCACCGTCCACCGGGCCCAACCGACCAGGTCTCCACCGAGGGCCGCTTCGAGGACCCTGGCCCGCGGGTCGCGGCGGCGTTCGCGGACGGTCATGACGAGGTCGTACGGGAGGAAGGCACGGATGCGGGTGGTTCCGGTGGCGCCGTCGACCGAGGTGACCTCGCGGATCTGCGGCCACCATCGCGGGTAGTCGTCGGCGCGCCCGAGGATCTCGTACACGGCGTCGGGGGGCCCGGGCAGGTCCCAGATACTCACAAATCGGTAGTGACTCCAGTCCATGACCCCAGTCTGCGCGTACTCAGGCGGGGAACTGAGTATCCGAGCCCATGACCGGACCTGTGGCTCAGGCCACACTCCCGGTCATGGAACATGTGCCGCCGCCCGCCGAGGAATTGGCGCTCCTCGATCGCGAGCTGGCCCGGTTGGACGCCCGCCGGTCCCAGTTGCTGGTCCGTCGCGCCTGGTTGCTGAGCGTACTGAAGCCGCCGGTCACACACCTGGCCGCGCCTCCCGCTCCGCCGTTCGCCGCTCCGTCCGCACCGCAGGCGCACGCCCTGCCCCCGGCACCGTTCGCGGCTCCGTCGGGCTCCGCGGGCGCGCCGGTCGGGGCGCGCGGTGCGCAGAACGTGCTGCTCGGCCTGGGCGGTCTGCTGCTGACGATCGCTGCGGTCGCGTTCACCCTGATCAGCTGGGGTCACCTGGGCATCGCGGGGCGCTCGGCGGTGCTCGGTGTGGTGACGGTCGCGGCGCTCGCCGCTCCTGCCGTGCTGCTGCGTCGCGGGCTGCCCGCGACGGCCGAGTCGCTCGCCGCTCTGGCGACGGTGCTGATGGTGCTGGACGCGTACGCCCTGCACCAGGTGGCGATGCCGGGGACCGACGGCCTCGGATTCGCCGCGGTCTCCGCCGCGGTGCTCGCCGTGCTCTGGGGCGCGTACGGCCTGTTGCTCGACCGGCTGCGGCTGCCGCTTCCCCTTGCCGTGGTGAGCGCGCAGGTGCCGCTGCTGCTGTGGGCGTGGGCGGCGGGCGCGGACGACGCGGCCTTCGGCTGGGCACTGCTGGCGACATCGGCGTTCGACTGCGCGATCGCCCTGAGGGGCAAGGGCGTTGGGGTACGCGTGACGGCCTGTGTCGGTTGCTGGGTGACGGGGGTGCTCGGACTGGCGCTGGCCCTGGCGCTGTCGGTGTCCGCCGGTGGGGCGCCGGACGCGATGACACCGGCGGCGCTGCTGCTCGCGGGTGCGGCGGTCGCGGTGTCCGGGGCGCGGCGGGCACCGTCGGGTCAGGCGGTGGCCGGTGGTGTCGTGGCCGGGCTGTGCACGGTGGCCGCGGTGGGTGGCGTGCTGCGCGCCTTGACGTCCTGGGACTGGTCGGCGCCGGTCCATCTGCTGTGCGGCGCGGCGCTGTTGGCGGCGGTCCGCGCTCCCCTGCCGCCCCCGGTGAGGAGGGGGCTGGTGTGGGCTTCGTCGGCGGTGACCGTCGGCGCGGTGCTGACCGCGGCGCCGGTGATCGGTCTGTCGTTGACGGGTGCCGTCCCGCAGCTGGGCCGGGTGTGGTCGGGAACACCTGACGGTGGTGTCCGGGGCGCGCTGGGCGGGGGAGGTCTCTGGACCGGGGCGGCCGCGGCGCCGGTGGTACTGCTGGCGGTGGCCGCTCTGTCGGCGGCGGCGTACCGGTGGTGGCCCCGGCTGGTCCGGGCGGCCGGGCCGGTGCTGTCGCCCGGTGCGGCGTGGCGGGACGCGGCGGGAGCGGGTGCGGTGGCGCTCGGCTGGGCGGGGCTCACCGTGCTGCCCGCGGTGCTGGGGATGTCGTACGCGGCGGCCGTGTCGGTGCAGTCGGTGCTGGTCGCCGCGGCGTTCGCGACGGCGGTTCGGGGTCTGCGGCGCGGGACGGACGCCGTGGGGCCGGCGGCCCTGCTGTGCGGCCTGATCGGCGCGGCGAGCACGGGCGTGCTGTCGCTCGCGACGGAGGCTGCCACGTACGCGGTGTTCACGGTGCTGCTGGCGACGTTCGGCCTGTCGGCGGTGTCGCTCGCCGGCACCGCGGTCCCGGCCGGGCCGCCGCTGCCGTCCGGTCGGGCGGCGGGGCCCGTACCGATGGCGCGGATCGCCCAGGCGGTCCTGGCATGCGGCGCGGTGGTGTGCGGGACGGTGCTCGCCCGCGCGGTCGGGGCCTCGCTGGACCTGGCCACCCACCGCGCGGCACCCGTCGTGCTGGTCGTTCCCGCGGTGACGGTACTGCTCGGGGCTCGCCTGAGGGGTCTCCCGTCGGCTCTGCCCGTCGAGCTGACCGGGGCCGCGGCAGGTGTGGTGGCGGTGGGCATGGCGGTGACGGACCGGCCGTACCTGGCGACCGTGCTGGCGCTGTGCGGGGTGCTCGCGGCCGGTACGGCCCTCCGTGCCGAACGGCGGCCGGCGGCGGGGTATCTGGCGACGGCGTTGTTCGTTCTGGCGGCCTGGCTGCGGCTGTCGGCTTCCGGGGTGTCGGCGCCGGAGGCGTACACCCTGCCGGTGACGGTGCCCGCTCTGGTGGTCGGTTGGCTGCGCCGGCGCCGTGACCCGGAGGCCTCGTCGTGGACGGCGTACGGGGCGGGCCTCGCGGCGACACTGGTGCCGAGCCTCGTCGCCGCCTGGAACGATCCGCACGGGCTGCGGCCGCTGCTGCTCGGCGTGGTGGCGCTGGTGATCACCCTGTCGGGGGCACGGCTGCGGTTGCAGGCGCTGCTGCTGCTCGGTGGCACGGTGCTGGCCCTGGACGCCCTGCACGAACTCGCGCCGTACGTGGTCCAGGCCGTCGGCGCCCTGCCGCGCTGGGTGCCACTCGCACTGGCCGGGGTGCTGCTGCTGGCGGTCGGGGCGACGTACGAGCAGCGGCTGCGCGACGCCCGGCGGCTGAAGAGGGTTCTGGGCCGCATGCGGTGACGATGCGCCGGTGTGCCGGCTCGGCCGTCGTCGGGGCGGCGGCGAAGGCCCCCGAGGACGGCCGCTTGCGCGGCGGACGGACGCGCGGGGGCGCGGCGGCCCGTCCCGGGCGTCAGTCGTCCGGCTGCCTCTTCCGGAAGATGCCCGGATGCCTCTTCTCGAAGAGGCATCCGGCGTCACGCGCCGCCACGGCGGACCGAACCGTTCGCCAAGGCGGCGCAGCGCATGGGTGCCGGACACGCCAGAGGGCCCGTGAGACTCTGCGGTCTCACGGGCCCTCTGTCCGGGTGGGCGATACTGGGTTCGAACCAGTGACCTCTTCGGTGTGAACGAAGCGCTCTCCCACTGAGCTAATCGCCCCGGACGCAGGCCAAACATTACCCCATGTCAGGGGCGCCCCATGACCATCCCCGGGTCACTCGTGGATCTTCCACGGCATGGTGATGCCGAACCTCCAGACGTAGATCCCCACCAGCACCGCGATGATCACCAGACCGATCACGGTGAGGATGATGTTGCGCCGCCGGACCTTGGGATCGAGCGCCCGCTGGGCGGCCTCGGTGACCTTCCGCCGCGTCCAGCGCAGCACCAGCTGCGCCCATACGAACTCGGTCGCCCAGATCGCCATGCCGCCGAAGATCACCAGCCAGCCGGGGCCGGGCAGCGGCAACATGATGATGCCCGCCACGACCACCGCGAGGCCGACCACGAAGACGCCGACCTGCCAGCTCAGGTGCAGCGCTCTGGACGCCTTGATGAAGCCGGGGGCCCGGGAGCCGAGCTCTCGGTCCTCCTTCGCCACACCCTCCGTGACCTCTTCCGTCACACGCACATCCCCCGTGGCGGAGACCGATGGCGCCGGCACGACGCCTCCGCTCCGCTCGTCACCCTCCGCGTTCATGGGGGCCAACCTACCGGAACGGCCTTCGTCACCGGAATGGCCGCATAACCCAAAGTTACACACCGCTGTACGAGCTACCTGAAGACACACAAAAAGGGCAGAGGGGTTTACAACGCCACCGTAGGTGGCATGTCGATTTCGCCGACGTGCGAATCCCCGAGCGCACACTGAGCGAAAGGCCCTGGCGCTTATGAACACCACGGTCAGCTGCGAGCTGCACCTGCGCCTCGTTGTGTCGAGCGAGTCCTCACTGCCTGTACCTGCGGGCCTGCGGTATGACACGGCCGATCCTTATGCCGTGCACGCCACCTTCCACACCGGAGCGGAGGAGACGGTCGAGTGGGTTTTCGCCCGCGACCTCCTCGCCGAGGGGCTTCATAGGCCCACCGGCACCGGCGACGTACGTGTCTGGCCATCCCGTAGTCACGGTCAGGGCGTCGTCTGCATCGCGCTGAGCTCCCCAGAGGGCGAAGCCCTGCTCGAAGCCCCGGCGAGGGCTCTGGAGTCGTTCCTGAAAAGGACCGACGCCGCAGTTCCGCCAGGGACCGAGCATCGTCACTTCGACCTCGATACGGAGCTCTCACACATCCTGGCCGAGAGCTGAGCCAGGCCGAGAGCTGCACGGCGCCGTCCGACTCGGGGAGGCGGCGCCGCGCGGAAAACCTCATAAGGCTGACACCGACGCCGTCATCACGGAACCCACCGTGGTGACGGCGTCGGCGCGCGCTTCCGGTGACCGCGCCGACACGACCCCGCACACCGGGACACCCCCGCACCCCGGAGCGCCCGCCCACGCCCCGGGCGGCCACTCCCCGGCCAAGGCCACCCGCGGCCGGTCGGCAAGAGCTCTGCGCACCCTCCATGGGTCTTCCCGGCCCGCTCGCGGCCCTCTGCGCGCCGGTGCCGAGCCAGTAGAGTCAGCCGGCATCGGCGGGCACCCGCCCACCGGAGGCCAGGGAGCGAAGCGTGCTGATCCCCCACGACACCCGGATCGCCCTCGACACGGTGATCGACCTGCTGAACAGCGCGCCGGAGAGCGGACCCCCGGGGAGCGGGCAGCCGGAAGGCGGGGCCGAGGGTCTCGCCGACGTCGAAGCGCTGTACGACTTCGCGCGGCGCCATCGCATCAGCGGCGTCGGCGCACTCCACGAGAAGGATCTGCGCGCCGTGCAGGACGTACGCACACGCTTCGCCGCGATCTTCGCGACGGACGACGCGGAGACCGCCGCCTCGCTCGTCAACACCCTCGTCGCCGCGGCGGGCACCACACCGCAGCTGAGCAATCACGACGGCTACGACTGGCATGTGCACTATTTCGCACCGGACGCCTCGCTCGCCGACCATCTCGCGGCCGACTGCGGCATGGCCCTGGCCTTCATCGTCGTGGCGGGTGAGCAGGAGCGACTGCGACGCTGCGAGGCGCCGGACTGCCGACGCGCCTTCGTCGATCTCTCGCGCAACCGCTCCCGCCGGTACTGCTCCAGCCGGACCTGCGGCAATCGTCTGCATGTGGCCGCGTACCGGGCGCGCCGCAAGGAAGCGGCCGGCTGACCGTTCACAGCACGAAGAGATCATGCACCGCGGCCATCAGCAGCAGACTGCCGATCACCGCGAGGAAGATCATCAAAGGGGGCTGGGAAAGCGCGAAGAGGCAGCCGCGCGGCTCTTCGTCAGGGCTTGCGGGGGCATCGCCCCGGGAGGTGTCCACCATCTCGGGACGATCATGACTCAGCCCGAGCCCCGTTGGCGATCAACACGCGTTTTTGTACGGTGAGTTCACCCTTACCGGTGCCCCGTACGATTCGCTCCGGCGTCCGATCGGCCGTCACGCTTTCGGTGCGCCGACGGGCACGCCCCGCAGCGCGTGCGACACATGGTGAGCGCCGGGGTTGCCCAACACCGCTTCGGGCAGCCCGAATTCGGCATCAGGCGAGCAGGCGGCCGACAGGCCGCGGGGACATCCGCGGAGGACAACGCGCCGCCCCGGTTTCGCCGGACTCCGTTCGGCAGTGGCCGAGTTGGGGAAGCGGGAGCGTACGAGGAGGAACCGGCCCGGACAGGGGCGCGGCCTCAACGCGGCGTCGCGCTGGAGGCACGCACCACGAGCTCCGGCTGGAGCACCACGCTGCGGTGCTCGTGGGTGCCGCCCGCGTCGTCCGCCTCCTCCAGCAGCAGCTCCGCCGCCATCCTGCCCATCACAGCGGCGGGTTGGCGGACCGAGGTGAGGGGTACGGCAGCGGCGGCGGCGAATTCGATGTCGTCGTAGCCGACGATGGCGATGTCGTGCGGCACCCGCACGCCCGCGGCGAACAGCGCCTGGAGCACCCCGAGGGCGAGCAGGTCGTTGGCGCAGAATACCGCGGTCGGGCGCGGAACGAGGCCGAGCAGCCGGGCCCCGGCGTCGCGGCCCGCCGCCACGTCCAGGCGGTCGGAGGGGATCTCCACGAGCGCCTCGGGCGGCAGCCCGGCGTCGGCGAGAGCCGACAGAGCCCCTTCGCGCCGGTCCTTGATCTGGTGGAGGTCGCCGGGGCCGCTGACGTACGCCACGGTGCGGTGTCCGGCCGAGACCAGGTGACCGACGGCGAGAGCACCGCCGCGGATGTCGTCGACGGAGACCGCGCAGGCCTCCGCCCCGGATGCCACCCGGTCCACCAGCACGAAGGGAATGCGGTGGCGGGTGAACGCCTCCAGGTTGCGGCCGGTCGCGTCGGCGGGGGTGATCAGGACGCCGCAGACCCGCTGCTCGGCGAAGAGCCCGAGGTATTCGGCCTCCTCCGACGGGCTCTGGTCGCTGTTGCAGACCATGACACCGAGACCGGCCTCACGGGCGGCGCGCTCGGCTCCGCGGGCCACGTCGACGAAGAACGGGTTGCCCATGTCGAGGACGAGCAGGGCCATGATCCGGCTGCGGCCCGCCCTGAGCTGGCGGGCCGATTCACTGCGCACGTAGCCGAGTTCCTCGATGGCGGCCAGGACCCGGGCGCGGGTCTCCGGCAGCACCGCCTCGGGCCGGTTGATCACGTTGGACACGGTGCCCACGGAGACCCCGGCCTTCCGGGCCACATCCTTGATCCCTGCCACGCGCGCCACTTGCCCTGCCCCACTGATGCCCTCGGCCGCACCGGTCCGCGACGTCACTTCATCGTACGGATGCCGCGTGCGGCGGGTGCCGCGTCGCCCCGGCCGGCCTCCCGTGGATCACCCACTGCGGAATGAATTGTTTCAATGCGATCGGGACGCTAGCCCCATCACTGAAAACCGTCAAGGTCTGCACCCCCGCAGACCACCCAGCGATCAATGAATCGATTCATTCCGTAATCCCGCAGCCCTCTCGGAAGAGGGACCGGGCCCGGATCAGATGCCGTGCTTCTTCAGGATGGCCTCGATGTCGCTGAAGTCCTCGTCCGACGACGCGGACCGCTGCTTCGGCTTCGCCTCCGGACGCGCCCGCGTCTGCGTCGCCGGGAGCATGGCCCCCGTCGTGGGAGCCGAAGCGGCGGGGGCGATGGCGCCATCGCGCGCCGCCCGTGCGGCGGCCTTGCGCTCCTTGCGCGTGCCGACGCCGCGGCGCTCTATCGCCCGTGTGCCCATGAACAGCAGCCACGCCACGGCGAGGAGGCCGAAGCCGATCCAGACGCTCGGCTTGAAGGCGATTCCGACGACCCACTCCACGACCCCGGTCAGCACCAGGCCGATCGGCACCAGGGAGTAGGCGGCGATCCGGGCCGCGGAGAGGAAGCGCTTCCGGTACGCGGTGACGGCGGCGATGCCCAGGCCCGCCGCGGACGCCGCGGAACAGATGGTCTCGGCAAGCATCGGTGCCTCCAGGCGCAGGGGAAACGTCTCTTCCATCCTGCACCGGTCACCGCCCGAGCGGCCACGTTCCGGGACCACATCAGGGACATATCAGGGCCACGATCCTCCCCAGGTGCCGATCGGAGGCGATAGGTGCCGGCCGCGAGCGCTCCGGTCGCGCGGAGAGCGGAGCCGGCCGGGTACCGGGGGAAACGCTCGCGCGGGCCCTGGGACACTGGTGGTATGAGCGATTCCACCGCCGCAGCGCCCGTCGTCCTGGACGTCTGGTGCGAGCTCCAGTGCCCCGACTGCCACCAGGCCCTCACCGATGTGCACGCCCTGCGGGCCACGTACGGCGACCGTATGGAGGTGCGGCTGCGGCATTTCCCGCTGGAGAAGCACAAGCACGCCTACGCCGCCGCGCAGGCCGCCGAGGAGGCGGCCTCCCAGGGCAAGGGCTGGCCGTACATCGAGGCGGTGCTCGCCCGCACCGCCGACCTCGGCCGCACCGGCGAGCCGCTGCTGATCGAGGTGGCGCGGGAACTCGGCCTGGACGCCGAGGAGATGGACACCGCCCTGATCGACGGACGCCACATGCTGATCGTCGACGCCGACCAGGCCGAGGGCCGGGCGATCGGGGTCACCGGCACGCCGACGTACGTGATCGGCGACGAGCGGCTGGACGGCGGCAGGAGCCAGGACGGACTGCGGGAGCGGATCGAGGAGATCGCCGACCGGCTCCTCGCCGAGCAGGTCTGAGCCGGCGGGCCGACGGCCCGCTACAGCGCCTTGGCCAGGCTGTACTGAGTCGTGCGGTAACCGAGCGAGTCGTACAGCCGCATGGCCGGCGTGTTGGAGGTCAGCACGTGCAGACCGAGCCGGTCGTCGCCCGCCGCCAGCGCGATGTGTTCGGCCCGGAGCATCAGCGCCCGGCCGTACCCGCGCCCGCGGAACTCCTCGTCCACCTCGACGTCGAACACGTACCCCACCAGCATTCCCGGGTGCATTTCGTGCCGCGCCACCCAGACATGCCCCACGACCCGGCCCTCGTGGACGAGGACGTCAAAATGCACGCCCTCGCTGGCGAGGCCGTCCGGCAGGTGCAGGGCGTGCGTGGTCCTGGACTTCCGCAGGGCCTCTTCCTCGGGGACGCCGCGGGCGATCCAGGTCTGCGCGTAGCCGGTGACCGCGTCGGCCTCCCAGCGGGCGAACTCGGCCTCCGTCATCGGCCGGGCGGTGAGACCGTCGGGCAGCGCGGGCGGGGTTCCGGGAAGTTGTTTGACCATGTTTCTGCTGCGCTCGACGTAGCCCAGCGCGGCGGCCAGTCCCAGCCCCGCCGTTTCGTCCACCGGTACCGACACCGTCGTCCGGGTGCAGCCCCAGCCGCGCAGCACCTCTTCGGCCGCCAGCGCGGCAATGGTGCCGCGGCCACGCCGACGACGGGATTCATCGATGCGCAGGGAGAGGAGCACGCCGCCGCTTGCCCCTGCCCCCGGATCCGTGCCGATCTCGACGGCGCCGACGGGCCGCCCGTTGTCGCACACGTCGTACGTGCGACTCTTCGCGCCGTCGGCGCCTTGCTGGATCGGCCCGGTCGGCCGGAGGGTCGTGGTCATCGGAGTCGTTCTATCCGCTGGGCCCCGGTCCGTCACCCGGTTTTACGGTTTCGCGGTGCGGGTTCTACGGGTCGAGGTCGTTGCCCGCCCTCTCGGCGAAGATCCGCATGGCCTTGGCGGTCACCGGTCCGGGGCCGGAGGACAGCTCACGGTCGTCCACCCGGTGGACGGCCTGCACATCGCGCAGGGTGGAGGTCAGGAAGATCTCCTCGGCCCCTTCCAGGACGTCGAACGGCAGGTCGGTCTCCTCGGCCCCTGTCCACTCCACGGCGAGTGCGCGGGTGATCCCGGCGAGGCAGCCGGAGGCGACCGGCGGAGTGTGCACCCGGCCGTCGACGACGACGAAGACATTGGACCCGGTGCCTTCGCAGAGCCGGCCGACCGTGTTGGCGAACAGGGCCTCCGACGCACCGTGCTCATGGGCGCGGGCGAGCGCCACGACGTTCTCGGCGTACGAGGTGGTCTTCAGCCCGACGAGGGCACCGCGTTCGTTGCGCGTCCAGGGGACGGTGATCACGGCGGTGGAGTCGGAGCGGCGCACCGCCTCCCCCAGGGCGACGACGAGGCCGGGGCCGTCGTCGCCGCGGTCGGAGCCGAGCGGGGAGACCCCTCCTGTGAAGGTGATGCGCAGCCGGCCGAGCGCCATCGGGTTGGCGTCGACGACGGCGGCGCAGGCGCGGCGCACCTCGTCGAGGTCGGGGGCCGGGAGTCCGAGGCCACGGGCGGAGCGGGTCAGCCGGTCGAGGTGGCGGGTGAGGGCGAAGGGCCTGCCGTCGACGGTCTTGAGCGTCTCGAAGACGCCGTCCCCCACGGTGAGTCCGTGGTCGAGCACGGACACCCGGGCGTCTTCGGCGTCCCGCAGTCCGCCGTTGACCCAAATCCTCATGACGCGGTCCTTCCCGTGGCTTCGTGAGCGCCCGACGCTACAGCGAGCAGCCGGGATGCCTTGAGTTCGGTCTCGTCCCATTCACGGTCCGGATCGGATCCCCAGGTGATGCCGGCCCCGGTGCCGAACCGGAGGACGGGTGTGCCGGTCCGGTCGATCCAGAACGTCCGTATGCCGACGGCGAGCGACGCGGTGCGGCGGTCGGCGTCCACCCAGCCGATGCCGCCGCAGTAGGGTCCGCGCGGTGCGGTCTCCAGCTCGCCGATGATGTGCAGAGCGCTGGACTTGGGCGCCCCGGTGACGGAGCCGGGCGGAAAGGCGGCTTCGAGGAGTCCGGGCCAGCCGATGCCCTCGGCGAGTTCGCCGCGCACGGTCGAGACGAGGTGGACGAGACCCGGGTGCTTCTCCACCACGCACAGGTCGGGCACCGTGACCGACCCGGGGGCGCAGACCCGCCCGAGGTCGTTGCGGACCAGGTCGACGATCATCACGTTCTCGGCGTGGTCCTTCTCCAGCAGGTCGGCCTCGGTCCGTCCGGTGCCCTTGATCGGACCGGACTCGACGGTCCGGCCGTCACGCCTCAGGAAGAGTTCGGGGGACGCCGTGGCGATCTCGACGCCCTGCGCGGGCAGCCGGATCGTTCCCGCGTACGGGGCGGGGTTCCCACGCGCCAGCAGTGCCGTCAGCGCGTCCACGTCGGCGGCGGGGTCGGACAGAGCCGCCGTCATCACCCGGCAGAGGTTGGCCTGGTAGACCTCGCCCGCCGCGATGTGCTCACGGATCCGCCGCACGCCCGCGGTGTACGCGGCACGGTCCAGGGACGAGTTCCAGTCACCGACCGCGGGGCCGCGCCAGGCACCGCGTACCGGGGCGGGCACCGTCTCGGTACGTACGTCGGCGAAGCGCGCGCAGACGAGACGACCCTCGAAATCGGCGGACACGGCCCAGAAGCCGGACGATTCGAGGGCTGCGGGATCACTGGTCACATCCCGCAGAGCGGACGCGACGAGACCGCCGAAGCGGGCCATGGGGGCGAGGTGGTGCACGCCGTCGAGTCTAGGACGGTGCACCATGACCCGCGCCGGGGCGGACGCACCTCAGCACGCTGCGCAAACGCGTTTTTGTACTGGCCCGGGAATCCGCTAGAGTTCAACACGTCGCCGGGACGCGCAAGCGGGCCGGAAAAGACAAGCGGACGTAGCTCAGTTGGTAGAGCGCAACCTTGCCAAGGTTGAGGTCGCCAGTTCGAACCTGGTCGTCCGCTCGCAGAAGGTGGGGGATCTTCCCGAACCCTCACTCCTGGTGGAGTGGCCGAGAGGCGAGGCAACGGCCTGCAAAGCCGTCTACACGGGTTCAAATCCCGTCTCCACCTCCAAGGACGATTAGCTCAGCGGGAGAGCGCTTCCCTGACACGGAAGAGGTCACTGGTTCAATCCCAGTATCGTCCACTGGTCCGCAAGGATCTCCGCGCGATTAGCTCAGCGGGAGAGCGCTTCCCTGACACGGAAGAGGTCACTGGTTCAATCCCAGTATCGCGCACGCAGTACACGCAGGGTCACCCTGCGCGATTAGCTCAGCGGGAGAGCGCTTCCCTGACACGGAAGAGGTCACTGGTTCAATCCCAGTATCGCGCACCAGCACAGACCCCCGGTCGTCTCGGCGACCGGGGGTTTGTTGTTTCCGCGGTACGCGGGGGCGCATTCCGGCGGCGGAAAGCACCGCAGGTCCGGGCGGAAGACGTACGGACCTGCGGGCGGTCGCTCACCGCTGCCGGCCCGCCCGGACCGGCGTCGGCCCGCTCAGGACGAGAAGAGCATGTGCCCGAAACTCTTGTGCCGGTAGTGACCTCCGTGGTGGCCGCCGTGGTGCGGGGCGCCCCAGGCGGGCGCCGGGGCGGCCGGGTATGCCTGCGGGGCGGGCGGCGCGGGCGGGACCTGCTGCGTCCACTGCGCCTCTATGCGGGTCAGGGTCTCCAGCTCGCCGTAGTCGAGGAAGATCCCCCGGCAGCCGCTGCACTGTTCGATCTGTACGCCGTTGCGGTTGTACGTGTGCATCTGCGCGTGGCACTTGGGACACTGCATGGTTCGGCTCACTCCTCGCCCTCGGGTCGCCGTCGTCGGAAGGCATGCCCGCCGACGGTCGGTTCAGCCTACGACGGGCTTCCCGCGGCCAACTCGGGCGGGAGGGTGGCGATTCGGGCACAGGCGTCGATCATCGCCTGCTCCACCTCATCCGGAGTTCGGCCCTCCGCCGCGGACTTGGCGCAGGCCAGTGCCGCGGTCTGCACGGTCAGGGCGCGGGCCGGCACGTCCAGTTCGGGCCAGGGGTCGTCCTCGGCGCGCACGGCGGGTCCGCCGGCCCACCGGTAGGCGTCCAGGAAACGGAGCCAGACCGCGGGCGGCAGCAGTCCGGCCGCATACCAGGCGGCGGGGCGGGCGAGGTCCCACGCGGGGTCACCGAGGCCGGCGTCGTCGATGTCGATGAGCAGCCAGGGGCCGTGCGGCGCGGGGTGGCGGACGAGTTGGCCGAGGTGCAGATCGCCGTGGCACAGGAAGTGGGAGCGGTGCGCGGGCGCGGCGGCTTCGTCGCGGGCCCAGGCGGGCAGGCGGCGCCATGCCGCGAGCACGGGGGCGGTGGCCGCGTCATCGGGGCGGGCGGCCCGCATCCGGGCGACGGCGACCGCGGCCTTGGCGGGGCCGCGCATGGGCGGGAGGGCGACGGCGGGCGGAGCCGGGGTCAGGTGGAGCCTGGCCAGCAGGACGGCGGCCTCTTCCCACGGGGCGGCGTCGGGGTCGCCGGGGTCGACGGGCTCGCCGTGGGGCCACAGGGTGATCGGGCGTCCCTGGACGGCGTCCGAGGACGGGGAGGGCCCGGGCCGCAGGGGCGCGAGGAGGATGCCGTTCAGGCGGGGATCGTCCGCGAGCGCCAGGCGGGCCAGCAGGTCGGGGAGGACCGTGCCGGAGGCGTGGGCCTTGGCGACGACGGGCCCGCTGCGGACCACTGTGCCGTCCGCGCGGTCGGCGAGGACCGACGGTGGCGGGCAGCCACAGGTGTCCTCGGGGCGTGGGCGGATGGCCTCGGGGTGTGCGTGGGCGGCCCGGTGGGCGAGGGCGCCCAGCGCGCGCACGACTGTGGTGGTCACGGTCTCCCCCGGTGACGGACGACTGCGGGCGGCCCGGTCCGCACCGGGCCCGCCGATGAGCGTACGCGCGCCGTGAAAGGGCCCGGACAGCGCGATGTCCGGTCAGCTCCCCAGCTGACCGGACAAACGCTGCCGTCCGCCGCACCCCCGTCCCCACGGGGTTGTTGGCCGGATGTCCCGGTCCGGACCGCTCTTCCGGACCCGGGGCGCCGCTCAGCGCCCCAGCATCACGCCCACGGACGACGCCTGTGTGACCACCGCGTCCCAGCCGCCGAAGACGACTACGAGCAGGGTCGCCAGAGGAAGAACCATCGCGGTCGCCACCAGCGGATGGCGCGTACCGGACGACGGGTGGCTGCCGAACGCGGCCTGGACCCTGCGTCCCCGCGTGCGGACCACCGTCCGCGCTGCCGTGCCCGCCATGGTTCCTCTCCTGACTGGATGTGGGGCGGCAGGCGTGTGACCTCGGGGGATGAGTGCTGCGCCCACCGCTTGACCTCAACACTAGGGAAGCGGAAGCCGTGCGACGTCATGCCCGCGTACCGAGTTCCGGGCCTCCAGGAGGATGAGCCCCGGGCAACCGGTGTACTCCCCTGGGTGGAGATCGGGCACCGGAACCTGGGGACATCCCGGAGGGGCCCCGTCGAGTACCGTCCCGCGACCTCCGATGTATTTGGCCTCTGGCATTTGCCGGATCATCAGGTGAGAATGCGCTGACCAGGGGCTGGTGGTCGAGAAGTTGAGGATCAGGTGGCAGACGGATACGGCGGCAGATCATGACTGAGGGCATTCACCCGATTTCTGATGTCGGCGCACCGCGTTTCGTCGGTCGCGGTCCGGAGCTGAGCCGGCTGACCGCGGCGCTCGCCCGGCCGCCCGCTCTGGTGCTGGTGGAGGGCGAGGCCGGGATCGGCAAGAGCCGGCTTCTGCGGGAGGCGCTGGCGTCCCGCACCGTGCGGCATCTCACGGTGCTGGTGGCTGCCTGCCCGCCGTTTCGCGAGGCGCTGACGCTGGGACCGGTCGTGGATGCCGCCCGACGGGCCCGGCACGGGATCGCCGGACTGGAACTGAGCGCGCTGGCGGGAGCGTTGCGCCCGCTGTTTCCCGAGTGGGCCGCCGAACTGCCCCCGGTACCCGAACCGTTGGTCGACGCGGGTGCGGCCCGGCACCGGCTGATCCGGGCGCTGGCCGAACTGCTGGAGCGGATGCGGATCGATGTGCTGGTCGTGGAGGACGTGCACTGGGCCGACGACGCGACCCTGGACTTCCTGCTCTTCCTCATCTCCAGGCAGCCCCCCGGCATCAGCCTGGTCCTGACCTACCGGCCGGAGGACGTACCTGCCGGGTCGCTGCTTCTGCGGCTCTCGTCACGGCCGCCCACCGGAGTCGGCCACGCCCGCATCGGCCTCGCGCCCTTGAGCGTGCCGGACTGCGCGGACCTGGTCTCCTCCATGCTGGACGGTGACCCTGTCTCCGAAGCGTTCTCCTCGTTCCTGCACGAGCGCACCGAGGGGGTGCCGCTGGCGCTGGAGGAGTCCGTACGGCTGCTGCGCGATCGCGCCGACATCGTGCGGCGGGACGGCGAGTGGGTCCGTCACGCCCTGACGGAGATCGCGGTGCCGCCGACCATCCGGGACGCCGTGTCCGAGCGCGTCGCCCGCCTCGACGCCGACGCCAGGCTGGTGCTCCAGGCAGCCGCCGTACTGACGGAACCCGCTGCGGAGTCCGTGCTCGTGTCCGTCAGCGGACTGGCCGTGCGGCGGGCGCGCGTGGCGGTGGACGAGGCCCTCGGCAGCGGACTCCTCGGTCAGGACGAGACCGGCCGGACCGCCTTTCGGCACGTCCTGGCGGCACGCGCCGTGTACGACAGCGTGGGCGTCCGTGACCGGCGGGAGCTGCACCGGCGGGCCGGGCAGGCCCTGGAGGGCGACGCGCTGCCGCCGGCGGGCCGGCTGGCGCACCATTTCCGTGCGGCGGGCGACGACGAGAAGTGGGCCCGCTATGCGGAGGATGCCGCCGATCTCGCGATCGCCACCGGTGACCACGACACCGCCGTGGCGTTGCTGCACGAGCTGATCGACGAGGCGGGACTGCCCGCGCGGAGCGTGGTCCGCCTGACGAAGAAGATTCCGTTCCTGGCACTCGACGGCTACGCCCGCCGCAAGGACCTGCTGCACACGCTGCGGGCCATGGCGGAGGAGGACGGACTCACCGCGCGGGAGCGTGCCGGGCTGCGGGACCAGCTCGGCAGACTGCTGATCCATCTCGGTGAGTTCGCCCCCGGGGTGGTGGAGCTGGAACGCGCGATCCCCGATCTGGCCGACGATCCGGTCTCGGTCGCCCGCACCATGACCGTCCTCGGCGTGCCCGCCAGTTCACTGCGGCCGGCCTCCGAGCACCGGCGTTGGCTGGCCAGGGCCGCCGCGCTGGTCAGCCGTTCCGTTCCGGAGCGCGAGCGTCTCCCGTTCCTGGTGGACCACTGCAACGCGCTGCTGGGGCTCGGAGACGGGAAGGGCTGGGACCTGGCCGCGCGGCTTCCGGCATCGGCGCAGTCCCCGACCGACGCGCTGCATCTCACACGGGCCGCGCTGAACACCGGGAACGCCGCCATGGCCTGGGGGCTCTACGACGATGCGCGGCGACGGCTGACGCGGGCGCTCGAACTGGCCGAACGCCACACGTTCCTGGGGCTGCGCGGCCTGATCCGGGCGACGCTGGTGCACCTGGACTGGTTCTCGGGGTCCTGGACCGGGCTCGCCGAACGGGCCGCGGAGCTGGCGGAGCTGGACGCGGAGCCCCTGGTCCGTCTCGACGCGCTGCTGGTCTCGTGCCTCATCGGCAGCGCGACGGGCACACGCCCGGACCGGGAGGGCGCGATCCGTCTGGTCCACGACGAGGGGGTACGCCGGGGCATTGTGGACATGCCGCTGGAACCGGCGGCGGCACTGGCCCGGGAGCGGCTGGCCCAGGGGGCGGTCCAGGAGGCGCTGGATCTCACCGAAGGACCGATCGATGTCGTGCTGCGCAAGGGAATCTGGCTGTGGGGCACGGAGATCGCCCCGGTGCGGGTAGCGGCCCTGGTGGCGGCCGGACGTTCCGACGAGGGGCAGCGGTTGGTGGCGTCGTTCGGCCGGGGGCTGCGCGGCCGCGACGTGCCCGCGGCGACGGCCTCCCTCCTCACCTGCCGGGCCCTGCTCGCCCAGGAACGGCAGCGGCCCGGGGTGGCGGCGGACGCGTGGCAGCGGGCGGCGGCGGCCTGGCGGGTGCTCCCCCGGCCGTACGCCGCGCTGCTGGCCGACGAGCGGCGGGCCCGGTGCCTGCTGTCGGCCGACGGCGAACGCGAGGCCGCCCTGGTCCGGTTGACGCAGGTGCTGCGAGGGTTCTCGGACCTGGGCGCACGCACGGACGCCGATCGTGTCGTGCACACCTTGAACGAACACGGGGTGGCGGCCCGGTCCGTGTGGCGCGGGGGTCGTCGCGGGTACGGCAATCAGCTCTCGCCCCGGGAGACCGAGGTGGTGCGGCTCCTCCTCGGCGGACTGACCAACAAGGAGATCGCCCAGGAGCTGTCCCGCTCGCCCAAGACCGTTGCGGCACAGCTCAATTCGGCGATGCGCAAGCACGGGGTGTCCTCGCGCACCGCCCTGGCGGTGAGCGTGGCGCGCGCGGGGATCACACCGAAGGATCCGTCGGGGACGTAGCACGCGTGGCAGGGGCCGGCTGGGGCGCGGCCTTCGATGATTTCGATGATTGAGTCATCCGCCCGATCGCAACGGTATGCGGACGCACCCCATACTCCAGCTGCACCCGCACCACGCAACGCACGCGTTGCTTGCAGAAGGAGCTGCGCGATGAGCAGTTCGGTCCCTTCCCGGCCCGCCGAAGAGAACGTCGAGCCGCTACCGGCCGACAACAACTGCCCCCCTGTCGGAGCCGATCAGGACCACGGCCGCACCACCGAGGGCGCCGACGCCGATGCGGCGCCCCCGGCCGCCGCCGAACCGCTCGACGGTTACGAACCCCTCTGAATCACATGCCCACCATCAGCCCCCAGCGCTGAAAGGCTGCCTGTTGATATTCCGTAGAACGACCTCCCGTCGCAGACGCACGCCCCTGTCCCTGCTCCTCGCCGGGTGTATGGGCCTCGCCCTGCTCGGCGCCGCCCCGGTCACGGCAACCGCCGCGGGCTCCACCGATCCGTCCGACGCAGCGTCCCTCACGGACGCCCCGGACTACGCCCCTGCCGACTGCGCGGTCCCCGAGCAGGAGGACCAGGCGCGCTGCTACGCCATGGTGCGCACGGACAAGAATCGCAAGGCCGCGCTCAGGGACTCCGGTCCCGCGCCCACCGCGCTCGGTCCCGCCGACATCAAGGCCGCCTACAACCTGCCCGACGGCGGCAAGGGCCAGACCGTGGCGGTCGTCCTGGCCAACGGCAATTCGCACGCCGAGGACGACCTCGCGGTCTTCCGGTCCCACTACGGGCTGTCTCCCTGCACGACGGCCAACGGCTGTTTCCGCAAGGTGGACCAGCGCGGCGGCACGGACTACCCCGCCGACGACGAGGGCTGGGCTCTGGAGTCCGCGCTCGACGTGGACGCGGTCTCCTCCGCCTGCCCGGCGTGCAACATCCTCATGGTGGAGGCGGACTCCGCCGGTCTGAGCGACCTGGGCGCGGCCGTGGACACGGCGGTGGAGCTCGGCGCGAAGTTCGTCTCCAACTCGTACGGGCTCCCCGGCGAACATCCGTTCCAGACCTTCATGGACGAGCACTATGACCACCCGGGTGTCGCCATGACGGTTTCGTCGGGGGACATCGGGCACGTGCAGTCGTGGCCCGCGACGAACCCCAACGTGACGGCGGTCGGCGGTACGTCCCTGACCCGCGACGGCGACACGGACCGCGGGTGGCGGGAATCCGCCTGGGCGGACGGTGGTTCGGGGTGCGGGCTCTACTCGACCCGGCCCGCGTACCAGGCGGGGCTCGACACCGGTTGCGAGACCCGCTCGACAGCGGACATCTCCGCGGTGGCCGATCCGTACACCGGTCTCGCCGTGTACAGCTCCCTCGGCGCCGACGGCTGGGCGCAGGTGGGCGGTACCAGCCTGTCGTCGCCGCTCGTCGCCGGGATGTACGCACTGGCCGGCACGCCCGCCGAGGGCACCTATCCGGTGACGTACCCGTACAGCAACGGCGGCGGTCTGCATGACGTGGACACCGGGACGAACGACACCTGTGGTGACGTGACCTGCACGGCGGGACGCGGCTACGACGGGCCGACGGGCCTGGGCACCCCCGACGGGGTGAGCGCCCTGGGCATCCGTTCGTTCGGCACCCTCACCGGCAAGGTCACCGACCGGAACGGCGCTCCGGTGGCCTCGGCGGCCGTGACCTTCACGGACAAGGCGGAAGGCCGCTCCTACACGGCCACGACCGACGCGAAGGGTGCGTACACACAGCGTGCCGCGGTGGGTACGTACACGCTGACGACCTCGCACTTCAGCTACGAGGCGGTCACCCGCTCCTCCCTGCGGCTGTCCGAGGGCGACACCGTCCGGACCGACATCGCGCTGAAGAAGCTGCCCACCCGGACGCTCTCCGGCAAGGTGACCGACGGCGGTGAACACGGCTGGCCGCTCTACGCCAAGGTCGCCGTCGACGGCTACCCGTACGCCCCGGTGTACACGCGGCCCGAGACCGGCACGTACAGCGTGGAGCTTCCGAAGAGCGGCTCGTACAAGCTGCGCGTCACTCCGGTCTCCTCCGGATACGAGGCCCAGCAGATCGGCGTCGAGCCCGGCACGAGCGATCTGACGCGCGACGTACGGATGGGGGTGGACAAGGCGTCCTGCGTGGCTGCGGGGTACGGCTACGGCGTCTCGACGGGCTTCGAGCAGTGGACCGGCACGGAACCGCGCGAGGGCTGGACCGTGGACAAGCGCGGCACCGCCGGATACGGCTGGGACTTCAACCACGCGTGGTTCGCCAACGCGACCGGCGGTACGGGCGGCTACGCCGTCGTCTCTCCCCTCGCCCACGAGGGCGCGGCGATGGACACGGACCTGGTCTCTCCCCCCGTGGACCTGCGCGGCAGGTCCGGCAGAGTCCAGTTCGACACGGTCTACGCCGGGACGATGGGTGCCTCCGCCGATGCCGAGGTGAGCACCGACGGCGGGGCGACCTGGCTTTCGGTGTGGCACGTCCAGAACGGGCGCAGTCTGATCACCCATGTCGACGTCGACGTCCCCGAGATCGCCGGCAAGTCGGGAGTCACATTCAGGTTCCGCTTCTCCGGTTCTGACGCCGCCATCTGGGAGGTGGACAGCGTCCAGATCGGCTCCTGCACCCCGATCGACGGCGGCCTGGTCGCCGGGCGGGTCATCGACGGGAACACGGGCGATGGCATCGACGCCGCCCTGGTGACCGCCGGTACGGACCAGGACGGCTCCGTGGTCGCGACAGCCGCCGCCGACGACCCCGCGGCCCCCAGCGGGTTCTACGCGCTGTTCGCCGAAGGGACCGGTAGGCGCACGTTCAACGCGACCGCCAACCGCTACACGTCCGGCGCCGGCTCGGCGAAGGTGGTGGCCGACCGGCTCAACCGCCTGGACATCACCCTGCAGACGGGCCGTCTGGCGGTGCAGAAGGGGAAGCTCTCCTTCAGCGGGCGGCACGGAACCAAGGCGACACAAACCGTCAAGCTGACGAACACGGGCCGCGTCCCGCTCCACGTCGACCTGGGCGAGCAGAGCACCGGGTACACCGCACCGTCCTCGACGACCGGCACCGCGGAGACGGCGGCGTCCACGGACAGCGCCTGGCGTCCCGTCGCCGCGTACCCGGAACCGATCCGGCTGAACACCGCCGCTCTCCATGAGGGCAAGGTGTACTCCGTGGGCGGATACGACAACAACGTCGCCCCCATCAGGCGCGGGTACGTCTACGACCCGGTGGCCGACGCCTGGACACGGATCGCCGACATGCCCACGGCCCTGCAAGAGCCGGCGAGTGGCTTCGTGGGCGGCACGCTCTACGTGGTCGGAATGTCGGACGGGGTGTCGCAGCTCTACGCCTACCACCCCGGCGACGACAAGTGGACACGTCGCGCCGACCTGCCCGTCCCGGTCAGCTCCAACGGTGCGTCCGTGCTCGGCGGCCGGCTCTACGTGCTCGGCGCGGACGCGCAGATGTACAGCTACGCCCCGGCCACCGACAGCTGGACGCGTCGCGCCGACTACCCCGAGAAGATCAACCGGGGCGGCTGCGCGAGTGTCGCGGCGGAGATCATCTGTGCGGGAGGTGTCAGCAACTCCGAGGTCCTCACGTCGGTCTACCGGTTCAACCCGGCCGCCAACACCTGGACCAGGGCTGCCGACCTGCCGAGCCCGGCCTGGGGCATGAACGTCGCCGGGGCGAACGGCCGACTGCAGGTCGTCGGCGGGAACGGCGAATACCTGTCCCGTGCCGTCGCGGAGTTCGACCCGGTGACGAATGTCTGGAAGTCACTGCACGACGCCGACTTCACCGCCTACTACGCGGGCGGAAGCTGCGGGCTGTACCAGGTGGGCGGCCTCGGGCAGCCCGGCACCGTGCGGGGCGGCACCCGCGTCGCCGTCCTCCCCGGCTACGACCAGTGCAGCGGTGACGACGTGACCTGGCTGTCGGAGAACCGCGCCGCTGTCGATCTGGCCCCCGGCCGCTCGGTGACGGTCGAGGTGAGCGTCGACTCCTCGGTGCTCAGCGGTCCCGGTGACTACGCCGCGAAGCTGAACCTGGACACGGACACTCCGTACCTCGGCCAGTCGATCAAGACCACGTTGCACGTGACCGCTCCCCGAGGGAAGGGGAAGACGTCCCACTGAGCGGATCCCCGTCCCCCCGTCCGGACCGTGCGTCCGGACGGGGGGACCTGCGCGTGTCCGGACGATTCTCGGGGGCCCCGGCCGTGACTTCACTCACCCGCCCCCCTGCTCCGGCCCGCGACGGTGCCCGCGGATGTCCGCGCCGTGTCCGGTCCGGCCCCCGCGCCCTGCGGCCCGCCATCTCCGTCCCTCCGCCAATTCGGCATCTCCACAACCCGTTTGGGGCCGCGGTCCGGTCGGCGCACAAGCAGCTCGGAGCCCACTGCCCGTCATGGGCCCTGCCCCGCATCGGCAATCGATCGGCGGGCGAGGGCGCGGCCTCTGAGCGCCCCGGGCGCCGGGTACGTAAGCTGTGCCTCGTCAGGCGTACCAGGCAGCGGGGATGGGCAGACATGGCGATGATGCGGCTCCGGCGCGAGGACCCGCGTGTCGTCGGCTCGTTCAGGCTGCACCGGCGGCTCGGCGCGGGCGGCATGGGTGTCGTCTACCTCGGTTCGGACCGGCGTGGCCAGCGGGTGGCGCTGAAGGTGATCCGGCCGGATCTGGCGGAGGACCAGGAGTTCCGCTCACGCTTCGCGCGCGAGGTGTCCGCGGCCCGGAGGATCCGCGGCGGCTGCACGGCGCGCCTGGTGGCCGCCGATCTGGAGGCGGACCGCCCGTGGTTCGCCACGCAGTACGTCCCGGGGCCCTCGCTGCACGACAAGGTGGCCGAGGAGGGTCCGCTGTCGGCGGCCGAGGTGGCCTCGATCGGAGCGGCGCTCTCCGAGGGTCTGGTGGCGGTGCACGAGGCCGGTGTCGTCCACCGCGACCTGAAGCCGTCGAACATCCTCCTCTCGCCCAAGGGCCCCCGGATCATCGACTTCGGGATCGCCTGGGCGACCGGTGCGTCCACTCTCACCCATGTCGGTACGGCGGTGGGCTCGCCGGGATTCCTGGCGCCCGAGCAGGTGCGCGGAGCGGCGGTGACACCCGCGACGGACGTGTTCTCGCTCGGTGCCACGCTGGCGTACGCGGCGATGGCCGACTCGCCTTTCGGACACGGCAGTTCCGAGGTGATGCTGTACCGCGTG
Source organism: Streptomyces sp. NPDC058051 (assembly GCF_042885475.1). Lineage (NCBI taxonomy): Bacteria > Bacillati > Actinomycetota > Actinomycetes > Kitasatosporales > Streptomycetaceae > Streptomyces > Streptomyces sp. NPDC058051. Next base: position 265,594 of record NZ_JBHVRW010000002.1, on the reverse strand, counting down.
GTGCACGAGGAACCGCAGTTGTACGACGTGCACGACGCGCTCGCGCCGCTGGTGAGCGCCTGCCTGGCGAAGGACCCCGAGGAGCGGCCGAGCACGCTTCAACTCTCCATGCGGCTGAAGGAGATCGCGGCCCGGGAGGCACAGGGGCTGCACGAGAGCCGTCCGCCCGTACAGCGTTCGGCGCGGGAGCTGGACCGGCCGACCGGTCGTATCGACGGCCCGCACACCGAGCAGCAGACCCGGCGGACGGCGCCCCCGGCGGCGCGACAGCCGAAGCAGAAGCTGCCGCAGACCAGCCGGCAGGCCACGTCGTCACGGGCCGGGGCACCCCGTACCGCAGGTTCGCGCCCGCAGCAGCACGAGCCGCCGCGCAACACCACGCGGTCCGGCAAGCGCCCCCAGGGCACGAACGGGGCGAACGGCCGACCGGGGACGCGGCCCGGGGCCCGCAAGACGTCGACGGGGCGGCGTCCCGCCAATCCGCGGCTGCTGCGTCAGCGGCTCGTCGTCTTCGTCGTGGTGACGCTGCTGGTGGCACTGGGCATCGCGGCGGCGCAGGGCTGCCAGGGCCCGGCACGCGGGCTGGGCACGGCCCGGCTCCAGGACCAGACCCGGAGCCACGAGCCGTACGAGGCGCGGCTGCCGGGCCCGGCACCCGTCGAAGCGCCGGATCCGGGGCTCCGGTAGCCCGCCGAAGTGCGGGAGCCAGGGCTTCGGCACCCGTCGAAGCGCGGGATCCGGGACTCCGGCAGGCGGGTCAGCTCTGCGGGCGGCCCGATGCCACCGCGTAGAACGCGACCGCGGCGGCCGCTCCCACGTTCAGCGAGTCGACACCGTGCGCCATCGGAATGCGCACCCATTCGTCGGCGGCGACCAGGGCCTGGGTGGAGAGCCCGTCGCCCTCGGCTCCGAGCATCAGAGCCACCCTGTCCCTCCGGTGCGGCGCCGCCTCGTCGATGCTGCGGGCCTTTTCGTCCGGGGTCAGTGCGAGGAGTTCGAAGCCCGCTTCCCGTACGGTCTCCAGTGCCTTGGGCCAGGTTTCCAGGCGGGCGTAGGGGACGGAGAAGACCGCGCCCATCGAGACCTTGACGGAGCGCCGGTAGAGCGGGTCGGCGCAGTCCGGGGAGAGCAGCACGGCGTCCATGCCGAGGGCGGCGGCGCTGCGGAAGATGGCTCCGATGTTGGTGTGGTCGTTGACGGCCTCCATGACGGCCACCCGACGGGTCGTCGCCAGCAGTTCGTCCGCCGTCGGCAGCGGTTTGCGCTGCATCGAGGCGAGGGCGCCGCGGTGGACGTGGTAGCCGGTGACGCGCTCGGCGAGCTCGGGGGTGACCGCGTACACCGGGGCGGGGACCTCGTCGATGACGTCACGCATCAGGTCGATCCACTTCGCCGAGAGCAGCATCGACCGCATTTCGTACCCGGCGTGCCGGGCGCGTCTGATCACCTTCTCGCCCTCGGCGATGAAGAGGCCCTCGGCGGGCTCCCGTCTGCGCCGGAGTTCGACATCGGTCAGTCCGGTGTAGTCACGCAGACGGGGGTCGTCGGGGTCGTCGACGGTGATGAGATCAGCCACGGGTTCGATACTGCCTTGTCCGGTGTGTGGTGCCAACGGCTCGGAGAAAGATCTGTTACCGCTGGTTACTCGACGGTGCGGGCCGGCGTCGGCGCCGGCCGATCGGCGGGGAGCGCGGAACTCCCGGCGCCGGTTACTGGGCGGGGAGCCCAGGGGTGCTCGTGCCGACCGCGACGACGTCACCGATGACGATGACGGCCGGCGGTCGTACGTCCTCGGCGACGGCCCGTTCGGCGACGGTCGCGAGCGTCGCGTCGACGCGGCGCTGGGCCGCCGTGGTGCCCTCCTGGACCAGGGCGACCGGGGTCTCGGGGGCCTTGCCGTGGGCGATGAGGGTACGGGCGATGGCGCCGATCTTGTCGACGGCCATCAGGAGCACGAGGGTGCCGCGCAGCCTGGCAAGGGCCGGCCAGTCGACCAGCGAGCGCTCGTCGTCGGGGGCGACATGACCGCTCACGACGGTGAACTCATGGGCCACACCGCGGTGCGTGACGGGGATTCCGGCCGCGCCGGGCACGGAGATCGAGCTGGAGATGCCGGGAACGACGGTGCAGGGGATGCCTTCGGCGGCGAGCGCCTGGGCCTCTTCCATGCCACGGCCGAAGACGAACGGGTCGCCGCCCTTGAGCCGCACGACCGCCTTGCCCGCCTTGGCGTGCTCGATGAGCGTCCGGTTGATCGCCTCCTGGGCCATGAAGCGGCCGTACGGGATCTTCGCGGCGTCGATCACCTCGACGTGCGGCGGGAGTTCGTCGAGCAGGTCGCGCGGGCCGAGGCGGTCCGCGATGACGACGTCGGCCTCGGCGAGGAGGCGGCGACCGCGGACCGTGATCAGGTCCGGATCGCCGGGACCGCCGCCGACGAGGGCGACACCGGGGGTCCGGGTGCGGTGGTGCGGTGCGGCGAGGGTGCCGTCGCGCAGGCCCTCGACGATGGCGTCGCGCACGGCGGCGGAGTGGCGCGGGTCGCGCCCGTGGGTGGCGGTGGTGAGGACGGCCACGGTCACGCCCTCGCTGCGGCCGGTGGCCGGGGTCCAGGCGGTGGCGGCGTCGGCGTCGTCGCTGCGGACGCACCAGGTGCGGCCGCGCTCGGCCTCGGCCGATGCGGCATCGTTGGCCGCGGTGTCGTCGGACGCGATGAGGGCGTACCAGGCGGCGGCCAGATCCCCGTCGGCGTACGGGCGGCGCTCCCAGCGGATCTCGCCGGCGTCGGCCATCGCCTCGACGGACGGTGTCGCGGCCGGTGACACGAGGACGATGTCGGCGCCCGCCGCGATGAGCGCGGGCAGGCGACGCTGCGCAACCTGGCCGCCACCGATCACGACGACGCGGCGGCCGCCGAGACGCAGGCCGACGGGGTACGCGGGGTGATCGGCGTGAGCGTGGTGAACTGCGTGCTCGGCCATGGCGATGCGGCTCCTCGTGCGGTGCGGGGTGCGGGCCGCTGCGACGGCGGAGCGGCGGTGACGTGCGCTTTTGTGGGAGATCCACGATACGGGGTGGGCGCGGGGTGCGGCGGCGCGTACCGGAGTGCGCGGCGCGGCGCGGCGGCGCGTGCCGGGGTGCGGGCGGTGCGCGCCGTCGGGTGGGGCGGCTGCCGCCTTGGGTGGGGGCGGCGCCCGCCGTTGGGTACGGGCTGGTTGCCGCTGTTGGGTACGGGCGGTTGCGGCGGGCGGGGCGCCCTGCTCGCCGCAACCGCCCCCACCGGGGCTCCGCCCGCGGCCCCCACTCCTCGGAAGCCGAAGGGACCGGGAGTCCGAGGTCCGGGGGGGGCGGGGTCAGGGGGGGCGGGGTCCGGGGGGCGGGGTCCGGGGGGCGGGGTCCGGGGGGCGGGGTTACTTCTCCGTGACGCCCGCCGAGTCGAACGTCGCCACCTCGTGCATCGCCCGTGCCGCACTCTGCACGATCGGCAGTGCCAGCAGCGCGCCCGTGCCTTCGCCCAGGCGGAGGTCGAGATCGACCAGCGGGCGCAGGCCCAGCTTGTTGAGCGCGGCGACATGGCCGGGCTCGGCACTGCGGTGGCCCGCGATGCAGGCGGCGAGGGCCTCGGGGGCGATCGCCCGCGCGACCAGGGCCGCGGCGCCCGCACTCACGCCGTCGAGGATGACGGGTGTACGGAGCGAGGCACCACCCAGCAGGAAGCCGGCCATCGCCGCGTGTTCGAGTCCGCCGACCGATGCCAGGACACCGATCGGGTCGGCCGGGTCGGGCCGGTGGAGTTCGAGGGCCCGGCGCACCACATCGACCTTGCGGGCGTGCATCTCGTCGTTGATGCCGGTGCCGCGACCGGTCACCTCGGCCGGGTCCATGCCCGTGTACACGCAGATCAGGGCGGCGGACGCGGTGGTGTTGGCAATGCCCATCTCACCGGTGAGCAGGGCCTTGTTGCCTGCCGCGACCAGATCGCGGGCGGTCTCGATCCCGACCTCGACGGCCGCGAGGACGTCCTCGCGGGAGAGCGCCGGGCCGGTCGTGAAGTCGGCTGTTCCGGCGCGCACCTTGCGGGGAAGGAGACCGGGAGTCGCGGGCAGCTCCATGGCCACGCCGACGTCGACCACGCACACCTCGGCGCCGACCTGGGCGGCGAACGCGTTGCAGACAGCGCCGCCGCCGAGGAAGTTCGCGACCATCTGGCCGGTGACCTCCTGCGGCCAGGCGGTGACGCCCTGGGCGTGCACCCCGTGGTCGCCCGCGAAGATCGCGACGGCCGCGGGCTCCGGGATCGGCGGCGGGCACATCCGGGAGAGACCCGACAACTGCGCGGAGATGATCTCCAGCATGCCGAGCGCGCCGGCGGGCTTGGTCATCCGCTTCTGGCGTTCCCATGCCTCGCCAAGTGCCTTGGCGTCCAGCGGACGGATGCTGGAGACGGTCTCCTGGAGCAGGTCGTGCGGCTCCTCGCCGGGCAGGGCGCGGCGGCCGTACGTCTCCTCGTGGACGACCCAGGAAAGGGGGCGGCGCTTGGACCAGCCCGCCTGCATCAGCTCGGGCTCCTCCGGGAACTCGTCGACGTAGCCGACACAGAGGTAGGCGACGACTTCGAGGTGCTCGGGCAGCCCCAGGGCACGCACCATCTCGCGCTCGTCGAAGAAGCTGACCCAGCCGACGCCGAGGCCCTCGGCCCGGGCGGCGAGCCACAGGTTCTCCACGGCGAGCGCCGAGGAGTACGGGGCCATCTGCGGCTGGGTGTGCCGGCCGAGGGTGTGCCGGCCGCCGCGGGTGGGGTCGGCGGTGACGACGATATTGACCGGGGTGTCGAGGATGGCCTCGATCTTCAGTTCCTTGAAGTGCTTGGCCCGGCCCTTGGGGAGCGACTGGGCGTAGGCCTCGCGTTGGCGCTGGGCCAGTTCGTGCATGGAACGACGGGTCTCGGCCGAGCGGATGACGACGAAGTCCCAGGGCTGCGAATGGCCGACGCTGGGCGCCGTGTGCGCGGCTTCGAGGACGCGGAGCAGCACCTCGTGCGGGATCGGGTCGCTGCGGAAACCGTTGCGGATGTCGCGGCGTTCGCGCATGACCCGCAGGACGGCCTCACGCTCGGCCTCGTCGTAGCCGGGGGCGGGTGCGGAGGTCTCGGCCTCGTCGTGACCGGGGGCCGGTGCGAAGGTCTCGGCCTCGTCGTGACCGGGGGCCGGTGCGGAGGCGGATGTCCCGGCCTCGTCGGTCTCGGGTGCCCGGAGCGCTTCCGTTTCCTCGGCGTGGGGCGCGGCCGGGTCGTCCGGCTGTACGGGCGCGGGCTGCTCGGCCGGTGCGTGGTCCGTGGGGGGCGCGACATCCGGGGTCTCGATGATCTCCGGGCCTGGTTCGGCCTCCGGCCCGGTCGCCACCACGACCGCGGCCTCGGGCACGGGCACGGGAACGGGGGCCGGTTCGGGAGCTTCGGCCGGCTCGGAGGCCGCGGCGGGCCCGGCGTCCGCGGTGGTTCCGGTGGTCTCGACCGCTTCCGCGGTCTCGGCCGCCCCGGGCTCGGCGGGCTGGAGCGGCTCCATCGCGAACACTCGCGGGGGCTCCGGCTCGGCTTCCGCTGCCTGCTCCGCGGCGGGCGTCGGAGCCGGGTGAGGGGGCGTCGGCACCGGACCGTCCACGGGCACGAACTCCCCCGTCTCCCCCGTGGAAGCGGCTTCCGGGCCGTTCTCCGGCGCGACGGCCTCGGCAGCCGGGGCGGCAACGGCCACCGGTTCGGCCACGGTCCGCGCGGGGATCTCCGCAGGAGTCTCGAAGGCGGCCGGTGCCGCACCGGCCTCGGAAACGTGCTCGGGCCCGGAAATGTACTCGACCTCGGACACGTATACGGGCTCGGACGCGTTCGCGGGCTCGGACACGTTCGCGGCCTCCGGCTGTACGGCCGGGGCGACCTGCTCCGGCCGCACCGCCGGTGCGGGCTCGGCGGCCGGCTCCGGCACGGCTGCCTCCGCCACCACCGCGGGGGCGGTCGGCTGCGGCGCCTCGGCCGTCCACGGGCTCCCGCCCTGCGGCAGGATCTCAGCGAGCTGCGGGCCCGGCAGCGCGGCCTCGGCGCCCGGCCACTCGACGTCGTCGGGCGCGGTGGCCAGCGGTCCCGCGTGCCGTGCGGGGGCCTGGGTCCGGGCCTGCGGCTGTGAGACGCCCGCGGGGCCGCGGTCGGCGAGCGAGCGGACCACGCCGCCGGTCGGCGTTCCGCCGAAGGACGGTCCGCCGTCCGCCACGACGGGCCCGCGATGCAGCGGCCGGCGCACCGGGGTCTGCGGCTGCGCCGCCGGGGCGGGGGCCGGGGTGGGCGAAGGGATGCGTACGCCGCTCAGATCGACCGAACCGGAGTCGCGGCCACCGGACTCGTGCGTACCCGGGCCGGCCTCGGGCAGGGGTTCGGCCACGGCCTGCTGCACGGCGTACACGTCCGGGACCGGGACCGGCATCTCGACGGGAAGTTCCCGCACCTGAACCTGCACGGGCCCCTGGGGCTGCGCGGGAGCCTCGCCGGCCGACTGGGCGTACGCGACCTGCGCGACGGGCCGGGTCTGGTAGGCACCCTGTTCGGGCAGCGGTACCTGAACGGACCCGCCCTCGGGGTACTGGCCGGGGGCCGGTACCGTCTGCGGGTCGCTCCAGGCTCCCTGCGGACTCGGCATCAGCAGAACGTCGTCGTCCTCGGACACATGCTCGGAGGGAGCGAGGTAGGTGTAGGCATCCGGGGCGGCGATGCCCGGCTGCTCCACCATGCCTGCGTTCTCCGGCAGTCCCTCACCCGGGATCTGGCCGGTGTCACTCATGCGTACCCCTCGCCCATCGTCAGTGCTCCTTCGGCCCTTCGCCCGGGACGCCCGACCACGGCACGCCGGCGCTCGTCAACAAGAACGAGCGGGCGCGCAGCTCGGCACGAAACGGTCGCGGACATCCTGCATTCTCGCGGCCGTTCGCCACCGTGGCAGCTCATTTCGCCACGGCCCGCTGTGGACTGCGCCACGTCGCGCATCCCCCGGTTCTGCCGTACCACAACGAGGACCAAAACGGTCCCCTTTTCCGGACATTGACGAACGAAGCGACGAACGTCCAGCCGCGGTGCAACGATCGGCCAGCCTACCTCGCGCCGTACGCCGACCGGGTCAGGGGGCGAGGTCCGAACGCAGCGCCGAGAGCAGGAACACGACCGAGCGTTCGCGCTCCGACCAGGCGACCGTGTCGAGTTCGACGGACTGGAGGAGCGAACATCTGACGCCGTAGCCGTTTCCGGTGAGTGCCGCACCGAGCGCCTCGGCCTCGTCGCGCGTCGACGCATGGGTCACGATGCGCTCCGGGCGGCGCTCGGTGACGGCGGTGACGACGGGGACTCCCCCGCAACCGATCCGTACGACATCGGGCTCCGGCAGCCGCTCCAGCACATGGGGAGCCCGGCCCTCGACGACCTGGAGCTGCACTCCGTGCGTCCGGGCCGCCGCCGCGGTGCGGGCGCACGCCGCCGGGTCGCTGTCGACCGCCAGGACCGCCGCCCCGAATCGGGCGGCCTCCACGGCCAGGGCCCCGCTGCCGGAGCCGATGTCCCACAGGAGGTCTCCGGTACGGGGGCCCAGTCGGGCCAGTTGGGCGGCGCGCAGGTGCGGGGACTCGCCTTCGCCCGTTCCGTTCCCGGCGTCCGTGGCACCGCCCGGGTAGGCATGGGAGGGCAGCGCCCAGCCACGTGTGCCGCCGGGGTGGCGGCCGGCGATCCAGGCACCGGTGGCCTGCGGCTCCGGGCCGCCGCCGATGACGATCACCACGTTGGGGTCGCGCCAGACGTGGTCGGCGGCCTTCTCGGAGGTGACGACGCTGACCTGTTCGCGCGCGGTGCCCAGTTCCTCGCAGACGACGAAGGTGCGGTGGACGCCTTCGAGGAGCAGGGCGAGTTCGGCGGGGCCCGCGCCGGGCGAGGTGAGGACGGCGACCTTGTGGTGGGCCCGGCAGACGTTGACGGCGCGGCGCAGGGTGCGGGGGTGCGCGACGACGATCTCGGCGTCCTCCCACGGCATTCCGGCGCGGGCGAACGCGGTGGCGACGGAGGACACGGCGGGGACCACTTCGACTTCGAGGCCGTGCTCGGGTGCGCGGAGATTGCGCACGACTCCGAAGAAGCCCGGATCCCCGTCGGCGAGTACCACGGCGCTGCCGCGGTGACCGGCGATCCGGCGTGCGGCCAGGTCGATGGAGCCCAGGCGGATCCGTTCGGCGTTTGCCGGGACTTCGGGGAGTGCGAGGTGGTGGGCGGCTCCGGCGACGAGTGTGGCGGCCGAGAGGGCGGCCGTGGCCGCTCCGGTCAGGGGCGAGCCGTCCCAGCCGATCACGCTGACCCGATCGGCCATCTGTTGTCAGTCTCCTGGAGTTGTCGCAGGTGGGAATGGTCGTGCGGCGTGGGCAGGGTGAGAGTACCCGGTCCGTACCCGTACGCTGCCGGGGCCCCTTCGAGGGGTCAGTTCCAGTCGCTGTACGTACCGTAGCCGCCGGCGTCGGCAAGCTGCTCCGCCACGCCTTCGAGGTCCTCCGGGAGCAGACCCCAGACGATCAGGTCGGTCCTGACCTCCGTCCAGCCTCCGTCCTCGGTCTGGGTGCGCGCTATGCGGGCGTTGCGCAGGACCCCCTCGCTGATGCAGCCGAGCTTCTGGGTGACCTGCTGCGAGGCGGTGTTGCCGGCGGCGGTGCGCAGTTCGATGCGCTCGAAGCCCTGGTCGCGGAAGAGCCACTGGGCCAGCGCCAGCACGGACTCGGTGGCGTAGCCCTCACCGCGCGCCCAGGGGGCGGTGATGTACGCGGCCTCGGTGGCGAGGGTGCGCCAGTCGGTGTTGCACAGGCGGACCGAGCCGACGAGCCGTTGGGTGAGGAACTCGGTGACGGCGAAGACGATGCCGTCACCCGTGGTGCGCTGCGCGGGCGCGATCCTGCGGACCCAGCGTTCGGCGTCGACCTGGGTGTAGGGGTGAGGGGCATCCGTCCAGGCAGTGACGAGTTCATCGTTCATCATCTCGATGTACGCGGGAACGTCCGTCATGTCGAAGGGGCGCAGCACCAACCGATCCGTGCTGATGGAGATGTCCGGAAAGGTGGATGTCATGCGCAACTCCATGCCGAAGACCGTGTAAAGGCACAGCATGCAGCATCGGCCCGGCGTTGTGCATGGGCGGGTCCGTACGGCGGAGCCCCGCGCCCCCTGGCGGGGTGCGCGGGGCTCGTCGGCTCGTGCCGTACGGGTGTCAGGACGTGGCGGCGGTACCGAAGGCCGGGATGACCGAGCCCTGGTAGGTGTCCTCGATGAACTTCTTGACCTCGTCGGAGTGGAGGAGCTTCACGAGCTTCTGGACGCGGGCGTCGTTCTCGTTGCCTTTCTTCACGGCGATGATGTTGGCGTAGGGGTTGCCGTCGGCCTTCTCCAGCACCAGGGCGTCCTTGGCGGGCTTGAGGTCCGCCTCGATGGCGTAGTTGCCGTTGATGACGGCGGCGTCCACATCGTTCAGGGCGCGGGGCACGGTCGCGGCCTCCAGCTCCTTGAACTTCAGGCCCTTCTTGTCGGTGATGTCGCTCAGCTTGGCGTCGGTTCCGACACCGGACTTGAGGGTGATCAGACCGTTCTCGGCGAGCAGTTGGAGGGCGCGGCCCTCGTTCGTGGTGTCGTTGGGCACCGCGATGGTCTGGCCGGACTTGATGTCGCCGATGGCCTTGACCTTCTTGGAGTAGAGGCCGAGGGGTTCGAGGTGGACGGTGCCGACCGAGACGAGGTGGGTGTTGTTCTTCTTGTTGAAGTCGTCGAGGTACGGCTGGTGCTGGAAGAAGTTGGCGTCGACCTGGCCGTCCTCCGTGGCGGTGTTCGGCAGGACGTAGTCCGTGAACTCCTTGACCTCCAGCTTGAGGCCCTCCTTCGCCGCCAGGTTCTTCTTGACGAAGTCGAGGATGTCGGCGTGCGGTGTCGGGGACGCGGCGACGACGAGGGTCTTGGAGGTGTCGGCCGTGGCGCCGGTCTCGCTCTTGGAGGCCGGGTCGGACGACGTGCCGCAGGCGGTGAGGCCGAAGGCGACGGCGGCGGTGGCGGCGGCAGCTGCGGTGATCTTGATGTTCTTGCGCACGAAAAGTGCCTCTTTCTGGTGGTGAGGGTGGTGCGCCCGGACAAGGAGTTCGGGCTTGAGCGGAGAGGAGGTCTCAGGTGGTGGTGCGGCCCCGGCGGGCCAGCAGGCGTACGGCCGTGTCGCCGATCAGCTGGATCAGGGTCACGATGACGATCAGCAGCGCGACGGTGATGAGCATGAACCGGTTGTCGAAGCGCTGGAATCCGTAGGTCACGGCCTTGGAGCCGAGGCCCTCGCCGCCGACCGCGCCCGCCATGGCGGAGTACCCGATGAGCACGATGACGGTGGTGGTGACGCCGGAGATGAGCGAGGGCAGCGCCTGCGGCAGCAGCACCTTGCGGACGATCGTCAAAATGGATCCGCCCATCGACTGGACGGCCTCGACGAGCCCGTGGTCGACCTCGCGGACGGCCGTCTCGACGAGCCGTGCGAAGAACGGGATGGCTCCGACGGCCAGCGGCACGATCATCGCGGTCGGGCCGATGAAGGTGCCGACGACCCAGGTGGTGAAGGGGATCAGGGCGATCAGCAGGATGATGAACGGCAGCGAGCGGCCGATGTTCACGATCACCCCGATGACCTTGTTCACCGGGGTGTTCCGGAGCAGTCCGCCCTTGTCGGTGAGGACCAGCAGGACGCCGAGCGGCAGTCCCACGAGAACGGTGACGGCCGCGGACCAGAGCACCATGTACAGCGTGTCGATGGTTCCTTGGGTGAGCAGCGGCTGCATTTCGGACCAGGTCACTTCGCCACCTCCTCGGTGAGCGGGGCGGGGGTCCGAGCGAGGACGGACGCGGCGTCGTGCTCCACGACCTCGGCCTGGAGCCCCTGCTCACGCAGGAAGCCGATCGGGACGACGTTCTCCTCGAAGCGGCCGGGCAGCTCGATGCGCATCCGGCCGATCTGCTTGCCGCCGACGGTGTCCATCGCGGCACCCAGGATCGAGATGTCGATGTTGTACGTACGGGAGAGCTGCGAGATCACCGGCTGGGTCGCGGCCTCGCCGTGGAAGGTGACGTCGACGACCGTGCGGTCGGGGCCGGAGGCCGTACCGGCGACGGGGAACAGTTCGTGGGCCAGTTCGGAGCCGGGGGTGGCGAGCAGTTCGCCGACCGTGCCCGACTCGACGATGCGCCCCTTCCGCATCAGCGCGGCGGAGTCGCAGATCGTCTTCACGACGTCCATCTCGTGCGTGATGAGCAGGACGGTCAGCCCCAGCTGCCGGTTGAGGTCGCGCAGCAGCTGGAGGATGGACCGGGTGGTCTCGGGGTCGAGGGCGGAGGTCGCCTCGTCGGAGAGCAGCACCTTGGGATCGCCGGCGAGGGCGCGGGCGATGCCGACGCGTTGCTTCTGGCCGCCGGAGAGCTGGCCGGGGTAGGCCCTGGCCTTGTCGGCGAGACCCACCAGGTCGAGAAGTTCGAGGGCCTTGCGGGCCCGGTCCCTGCCGGAGACGCCGAGGATCTCCAGCGGGAGCTCGATGTTGTCCTGGACGTTGCGGGAGGCCAGCAGGTTGAAGTGCTGGAAGACCATGCCGATGCGGCTGCGCGCCTCGCGCAGGTCCTTGCCGGCCCGGCGTCCGCGTCCGGCGAGGGCGGTGAGGTCCTGGCCGGCCACGGTCACGGTGCCGGAGGTGGGGCGTTCCAGGAGGTTGACGCAGCGGATGAGGGAGGACTTTCCGGCGCCGCTCCGTCCGATGACGCCGTACACCTCGCCCTCGCGGACGTGCAGATCGACGCCGTTCAGCGCGGTGACCTCGCGGCCGCGCGACTGGTAGACCTTCGTGAGGCCCGAAGTGGTGATCACAGGGTTATCCGTCACTGTCGAGTGCGCGGCGCGGTGTCCGCCGGGCACGGGGCATTCGTCTGATGAGACTGTCGGGACGCACGGCAGGCAGCGGCGAGTGGCCGGGCGGCGGTGCTCGGGCAGGCTCGTTCCGCGGGTGCGGACGGCTCGGGCTCGGTCTCGCTTCGGGGCGCGAGGCTCAGGCGTGGGCCCTCAGATGGCGCGCATTCGACACAGACAACGAGCACCGGGCGTCGTGATCGCCTCGGTCGCAAGGATGCGGCTGCTCGTCGTGGTCATGCGCCAAGTAAAACAGACGTAACGCTCCACCCGAGCCGATTGTCCGGATAGCGGACAGCCGTGGATGGTGCGGGGAGCCGGGTCGCCCGACGGTCGAGATCTGCACTCTCAGAGCTGTGACCTGCACAGATACGGCGGGGAGCTGGTCGGTGACCGCATTCGCGTCCCGCCCGGAACGATCATGCGTTGTGGTCAAGGCCACGGTCTCGGCGGAGGCGACGACGGCCGACCGGTGCGCGGGCGGCGCATCGAGCACTTCCTTGACGCCGGGCAGGATGCAGGATGTCGACACCATGCCCTCGTCCCCCGCCCATGGCGTCCGGGTACGGGGGCGCACGCCGCGGGCCTTTTGGTCCGTAATACCCTCACCTCATGCTTGACGCCCTGACGATCGCGGTCGGTGTGACCGCGCTCGCCCTCGCCGCCTGGTGCGGATTCGCCGCATACCGGGACCAGCCGACCAAGGACTGGCACTTCATCGGGATGGCCGTGGTCTCGCTGCTGGCACTGGCCCAGCTGGTCGTCGGCGTCGTGCAGCTGTCCCGGGGCCAGCGGCCCGAGCAGGGCATGACGATCTTCATCGCGTATCTCATCGGGGCCTTCCTCGCCGTGCCGGCGGCCGGTTTCCTGTCGCTGACCGAGCGGACCCGGTGGGGTTCCGTGACGGTGGCGGCGGGCGCGGTCGTGCTGGCCGTCCTCGAAGTGCGGCTCTACGACATCTGGGGAAACTGACCGTGACCGACACCGATCGCACCCCCGCGGCGGCCTCCGGCGAGAAGCAGCCCTTCGACCTGGGCACCGGTCCCGGCCGGGTACTGGTCTGGTTCTACGGGGTCTTCACCGTCGCGGCGGCGTCCCGCGCGATCGTCCAGATGATCCTGGACTTCGGCAAGGCACCGCTCGCCTATGTGCTGTCGGCCGTCGCCGCTGTCGTGTACGGCTTCATCACCTACTCGCTGGTGCGCGGCGGCGAGAGGGCACGCCGGTCGGCGCTGGTGTGCTGCGCCGCCGAGCTCCTGGGCGTACTGGTGGTGGGGACCTGGACGGTGGTGGAGCCCTCGGCGTTCGCGGACGCCACCGTCTGGTCCGACTTCGGCACGGGGTATCTCTTCATCCCGGTGATCCTGCCGATCACCGGGATGATGTGGCTGCGCCGGGCAAGGACCGCGTAGGCACGCACGCCGACCTGGCGAGCGGCGCGCCGTCGGCGGTGTTCGCACGCCGACCGGGGCGAGCCGCGCTTCGCCTGCGGAAGCCGCACGGACCGCACACGGACACCGCGCGAGCACCGCACGAGCGGAGCGATGAGCGCGCGGTCGGTCCGGTCCTAGGCGCTGGTCACATAGGCGGGTGCGGTCGCGTCCTTCTCCAGCAGGATCATCCGGACGCCGTCCTCACCCGTCTCGTTGCCCACGGCGGCGTAACCGGCCCGCTGGTAGAGCCGCAGATTGCTCTCGCTGCGATGCCCGGTGTGCAGCCGGAAGCGGGTGGCCGACCGCTCGTCGGCGAGCCCCGACTCGGCGGCCCGCAGCAGCCGGGCGCCGAGCCCGTGCCCCTGGAGCCGCGGATGGACGCAGAGCCTGCTGATCTGCCCGGCGCCGTCCCGGTCGGTGGATCCGCGGACGGAACCTACGACTTCGTCTCCCAGCCGGGCCACGAACACCAGTTGGGTGGCGATCTCCGCGCGCACCGAGTCGAGGGTCTGGACGAGCGGGTCGATCCGGTAGTTCCCGTACAGCTCCGCCTCGCTCTGGAAGGAGAGGTACTGAAGTTTCAAGATCTGTTCGGCGTCCTGCGCTGTCGCCGCCGAGATGATCACACTCATGCCCATGTGCGCATGCCTCCGCCCACCTGATCCACCGGTTGTCTAACGCTCCTTTCCCCGCAGTTCGGGAGCTACAACCTCCGCCGCGAGCATTCTGCGCAGACATCCAAGGCATCGGGAACGGACCGGACCCAAACTCCCCTGTGACATACCCAACTTCCCTGCGATTTCCCGGTAGGTGGGGTCACCGGGCGCGAGCATCGCCGCCAGCAGCCGGGGGCACCGGCCGGGCAGCCGGTCCACTGCGGCGTGCAGTGCGCGGCGTTCGTCGGCGCCGACGGTGATCCGCTCGGGGCAGCCGGCCGGATCCGCCGCGGTCTCGTCACGGTAGGGGCGTTCGTGCCGCGCGGTGCGGCGGGCCCGGCGGGCCTCGGCCCGTACGGCACCCCGCACCCAGCGCGCCGCGTCCACGGGCGGTCCGTCCTGGGCGAGCCGCTCCAGCAGCCGCAGCCAGACGGCCTGTTCGAGATCGGCGGGCTCGACGGCCGCGCCCGTCGCCGAGCCGGCGGCCTCGGCCGTCGCCTCGGCACGCACCAGCGGATACAGGGCACGGACGACGGTCGCGGAGGCGGCGGCCCCCGCGGGGGCCTGATCGAGAAGCGTCATGCCCCCGCCGACGCGCCGTTGCCGGCGGCCGGTTGCCGCGCCGGGTGAGCACCACCCGACCGGGGCACGCCCCGGCCGGGTGCTGACGCCGGTGTCACTGCGCGGCGAAGTCCTCCGCCGCGAGAAGTGCGGTGTCCGGGTTGTCAGAGAAGATCCCGTCGATTCCTGTCGCGAAGTACGCCTGGAACGCTCCGAACGCGTCACCGTATGCGGTGGGGTCCGCGCCGCGGCGGAAGTCGGCCGGCAGGAAGGTGTTCTCGTTGCGCATGGTGTACGGGTGCAGGACCAGGCCCTGCGCGTGCGCGTCCTTGACCAGGGTGGTCGGTGCCGTGAGCCGGCCCGAGGCGTCCTTGGGAATGATCAGGTCCAGGGTGGGTCCGATGCCCTGGGCGAAGGACGCCATCCACCTCAGGCCCTCGGGCTTCACCAGATCGGCGACGGTACGCGGATCGCCGGACGTCACGAAGTCCCAGGGCCGCTCGCCCGCGCCGGAGAGCAGGACGACGCGCGGGGTGGCGACGAGTCGGGCCAGGCGCTGGATGCTTCCGGGCTCGAAGGACTGGAGGATGAGCGGCGACTGCTCGCGGTGGCGGCCGTAGCGGCGCAGCAGCTTGGCGAGCGGCTCTTCGAGTCCGAGGCCGAGGCCGCGGAAGTAGGTGGGGTGCTTGGTCTCGACGTAAAGCCAGACCGGCTTTCCGCGCCTGCGTCCCTCGCGGTCGGCCCAGCGCAGTACCTCCTCGAAGGTGGGGATCTCCCAGCGGCCGTCGTAGAGCGTGTTCTTCTGACGGGTGCCCGGGATGCGCTCCGTGGCCCGCAGGGTCTTCAGCTCGGCGAGGGTGAAGTCCTCGGTGAACCAGCCGGTGAGCGCGACCCCGTCGACCTTCTTCGTGGTCCTGCGGCCCGCGAACTCGGGGTGGGCGGAGACATCGGTGGTGGCGGTGATGTCGTTCTCGTGCCGGCAGACAAGATGGCCGTCCTTGGTCGGCACCAGGTCCTGCTCGATGATGTGCGCGCCCATGTCGAGGGCCAGCTCGTAGGAGCCGAGGGTGTGCTCGGGCCGGTAGCCGCTGGTGCCGCGGTGCCCGATGACGGTGGGCACCGGCAGGTCGAGGCGGAAGCCGCGGCCGCCGGACTGTGCGGAGGCCCGGTCGGCGGCAGTGGCCGGGTCGCCGGCCAGTCCGACGGCTGCCGTGCCCAGGACGGCGGCTCCCGCTCCCAGCAGGGTCCTGCGGCCGGGCCCCGCCTGCGCGCGCTCTGTCATGACTGCTCCTCGCGTGTGATGTCTCGCACCTGTCGGGCGCGGCCCGAGCGTAGGGAGTCGTACCGTCTGAGGAGCAGCGCCTGGACGAACATGGCGGAAACTCACGTCAACACCACGTATCCGAACGATGAACCCGATGTGCGCATCGCGGGTACCCGCGAGTATCGTCCTCACCTGCATGGACCGTCACCATCCGCGCCCCGGCCGGCCCGGCCACAACACCGGAGGAACCGTTGTCCCGACACGCACTCATCAAGGCAGTGCTCGGACCGATCTTGCGCCTGATGTTCCGCCCCCAGGTGGACGGTGTGGAGAACATTCCCGGGGACGGTCCGGTGATCCTCGCGGGCAACCATCTGACGTTCATCGACTCGATGATCATGCCGCTCTGCTGCGACCGGCCGGTGTTCTACATCGGCAAGGACGAGTACGTGACGGGCAAGGGGCTCAAGGGCCGGGCGATGGCCTGGTTCTTCACGGGCTGCGGCATGATTCCGGTGGACCGGGACGGCGGCCGCGGTGGTGTCGCGGCGCTCATGACGGGACGTCGGGTCCTGGAGGAGGGCCATGCGTTCGCGATCTACCCGGAGGGCACCCGCTCCCCCGACGGCCGTCTCTACCGGGGTCGTACGGGCATTGCGCGGCTGACCCTGATGACGGGTGCGCCGGTGGTGCCGTTCGCGATGATCGGTACGGACAAGCTGCAGCCCGGTGGCACCGGTCTGCCCCGCCCGGGCAAGGTGACGGTCCGTTTCGGGGCGCCGATGGAGTTCTCCCGCTACGAGGGCATGGACCGCGACCGCTATGTGCTGCGGGCGGTGACCGATTCCGTGATGGCCGAAGTGATGCGGTTGTCCGGTCAGGAGTACGTCGACATGTATGCGACGAAGGCCAAGGCCGCGTGAGCTGACGCGCCGCGCGGGACTCGCGGAAGGGCTCGTGCACCGGTCGGTGGTACGGGCCCTTCCGCATGAGCCGGGCCACCCGGTGCGGCCCGGGTGCGGCGGCTACTGGTGCACGACGCCTTCCTCCAGCTTCTGGCCGCGCAGCAGGAACCAGGCGGCGACGGCCGTCGCCATCAGGACGGCAGCGCCGGCCCCCGCGGCGAACCGCAGCCCTTCGACGAACGACTCCTGTGCCGCGGAGAGCAGCGCGCTCGCCTGCTGCGCCGGAAGGCCGTGGGCCGCCTCGACGGCGCCGCCCAGCGATTCGTGGGCCGCGGCGGCGTTCGCGGCCGGGACTCCCGCCGGGGTGGTGAAGTCCTGGTAGACGCCGGTGACGAGGGAGCCGAGCAGGGCGATGCCGAGGGCCGCGCCGAGTTCGTAGGCCGTCTCGGAGACCGCGCCCGCGGCGCCCGCCTGCTCCTTCGGGACGCTGGAGAGAATCACGTCGGCGGTGACGGTGAAGGCGAAGCCCGCCCCGACGCCGACGATCAGCAGCACCGCGCCGATCAGCGGATAGGCGGTCTCCTTGTGGATCAGGGCGACCACGGCGAGCGCCAGCCCGATGGCCCCGAGCCCGCCGGAGACCACCGACCTCACCGAGTGGCGCCGGGCCGCCACACCGGCGACCAGGCCCGCGGCGACCGCGCCGACGGCCGCGGGCAGTTCGGCGAGCCCGGCTTCCAGCGGCCCGCGTCCCTGTACCAGTTGCAGGAACTGGGAGAGGAAGAAGACGAGCCCGGAGAGGCCGAGGATGGTCAGCAGATCCGCGAGGACCGCGCCCGAGAAGCCCCGGTGGTGGAAGAGCCGCATGTCCAGCAGGGGCGCGGGAAGCGTGAGCTGTCTGCGGACGAACCAGCACAGCGCGGCCAGGCCACCGAGGCCCGCGACGGCGACTTCCCAGGTCGCGCCGTGCGCCGCCAGCTCCTTGACGGCATAGACGACTCCGATCATGCCGATGAAGGAGAGCACCACGCTGCTCAGGTCCCAGGGCCCCGGCGCCGGGTTCTTCGACTCCGGGATCATCCTGATGCCGACGACCACGAGTACGGCCATGACCGGCAGGTTGATCAGGAAGACCGAGCCCCACCAGAAGTGCTCCAGGAGGAATCCGCCGACGACGGGGCCGACGGCCGCACCCGCGGAGGCCATGGCTCCCCAGATGCCGATCGCGAGGCTGCGCTCGCGCGGATCCTGGAAGAGGTTGCGGATGAGGGCGAGCGTGGACGGCATCAGGGTGGCGCCCGCGACACCGAGCAGTGCCCGGGCCAGGATCATCGTCTCGGGCGTGCTCGCGTACGCGTTGAGCACGGAGACGGCGCCGAAGGCGGTCGCGCCGATCAGCAGCAGCTTCTTGCGGCCGATGCGGTCGCCGAGGCTGCCCATGGAGACGAGCAGCCCCGCGATGACGAAGGAGTAGACGTCGCCGATCCAGAGGAGCTGGGTGCCGGACGGCTTGAGGTCCTCGGTGAGGAAGGGGGTGGCGAGGCCGAGGACCGTGGCGTCCACGGCCACGAGCAGCACGGCGAGGACGAGGACGGCCAGCGCGATCCACCGCCCGGGCCTGCGCAGTTCCTGGGGGCTCGCGGTGTGCAGGTCGAGGGTGCTCATCGCTCCACGCTCCGGCGTGCGCCGCCGAGCAGCAGCTCGACGATCATGTACGGGAAGTCCTGACCGGCGACCCGGCCCACCTGGACGGCCCAGGCGCCGGTGGAGATGAGCCCGTAGAGGGCCTCGGTCAGCCAGGCGGGAGTGAGGTCGATCCGGAACTCGCCGCGTTCCTGGCCGCGGCGGAAGAAGGCGGCGACCCGGGCGTCGAGCCGGTCCCAGCCCTCGTTCACCTCGTCGCCCTCGAAGAGCTGGTTCTCGGTGACGAGGAAGGAGAGCAGTCCGGCGCTCGGTTCGACGGCCGCGACGAATCGGCGCAGCGCCTCCTCGCTGCTCCCCTCGTCGAGCGCGGCAGCGTCCAGGGCTGCTCCGAACTCCTGGATCCCCAGATTCTCCAGCGCCTTGACCAGGGCGTCGCGTCCGGCGAAGTGGCGGTGCAGGGTGGCGCGGCCGATGCCTGCGGCTTTGGCGACCTCGTCCATGGTGGCGGTCGATTTACGGGTCAGCAGGTCGGCGGCGCTGCGCAGCACCCGCTCACGATCAAGACTCATGAGACAACGATAACTCATATGAGACATGAACGTCTCATCCCGAGGCGTCGCTCCGCCGGAGCGGAGAGAGGACCATGTCCGCATGAAGCCGCTGCTGCTGATCGACATCGACGGCCCGCTGAATCCGTACGCGGCCCTGGTGCGGCTCCGGATCCCGGACGGCTACGCGCTGCATCTGATGCGGCCGGCGGGATGGGACTACGGGACTCCGCTGCCCGTCCTGCTCAACCCGGAACACGGCCGGTCGCTGCTGGCTCTCGCCGGCCGATACGAACTGGTCTGGGCGACGACGTGGAGGGACGAGGCCAACGAGTGGATCGCTCCGCGGCTCGGACTGCCTCCACTGCCGTACGTCGACTGGCCGTCGATGCACGGCGACGCGCCTGAGGGCACGTACTGGAAGACGCGGTTCATCGTGGAGTACGCAGCAGGCCGGCCGTTCGCGTGGGTCGACGACGAGATCACCGGGCAGGACCGGGAGTGGGTCCGGGACCACGGGGCGCCCGAGGCGCTGTTGCTGTGGATCGACCCGGGGACCGGACTGCTGCCGGCCGATTTCGAGCGGCTCGCCGCGTGGGCGGCCGGCCGCCGGGGCGAGGGGCGCTGAACGCCCACCCCACCCGGCGGGTCCGCCGTACGCCCGCCCCGCGCGGCTGACACCGGACCGGCCGGGCGAGCGGGGCCGTTGCGGGTTCTGAGGGCCGGGTCAGCTCCACGGCAGGGCGGCGCGGTGCCGCCAGTACGCCTCCGGCTCCTCCACGAGCGAGTCGAGCCGGTCACGCCGCTCCTCGTCGAGGTCGACGAGGGGTGCGTGCAGGTTTCCGGCAAGCTGGTCGACGGTCGCCGCACCGGACAGGACCACGCCCACCCACGGCTGGTGCAGCACGAACGCCAGGGCGACCGCGTCGCTGCCCAGACCGGACTCGGCGGCGATCTCCCGGACCACTGCGGGGGCCTCCGTCCCGGCGAGCCGGCCGTTGGCCATGGCTTCCTTGACGATCACCGTGAGTCCCGCCGCGTGGGCCTCGGCGAGCGCCGCCGCGGCCGAGGTCTCCAGGGCGTTGTAGGTGGCCTGGACCGTACGGAAGAGCGGCTTCCCGTCGACCTCGACGGTCAGGGCGGCCCGGATGGCCTCGGCCTGGTCCGGCCCGCTCGTGGAGAGGCCGACGCTGACGCCTTCCGCGGCGAGCGCGGCGAGCCGTGCGTGCAGTTCCTTGTCGGTGAGGGCCGGACTGTCCGCCGTGACCGAGTGGATCTGGTACAGGTCGAGCCGGTCGCCGAGCAGCGCGTCCGTCTCCGCCCGCTGGCGTTCGAACGTGGCGAGACCGTGGTCCTTGACCTCGTGCGTCTCGGCTTCGACGTTCCAGTCGGCGGTGTAGGTGTAGCCCCACTTGCTGCCGATGACGACGTCGCGCGCGTCCGGGCGCGCCGTGAGCCATTCGGCCAGGAACTCCTCCGAACGGCCGTAGGAGCGCGCCGCGTCGAAGTAGCGAACGCCCTGCGCGTAGGCGGCGTCCAGCAGCTCGTGGGTCCGCGCGCGCAGCGCTTCGACTCCGCGGTCGCCCGGCAGGTCGCGGTCGCGGTGGAGGTTGATGTAGCCGGGCCTGCCGACCGCTGCCAGACCGAGCCCGATGTGGGCGGTCGCGGTCGTCGCTGTGGCCAGCCGGGCGAATGGCATCGTGGGCTCCTCGTCGATCGGGTGCGCTCCCCCGTCGACGTCAACGTAACCCAGCCGAAAGGAACCGGGCGGCGGGGAGCGAACTGCCGCTCCCCGCCCCGGATCCGACTTCGGCTCCGCCGGTACCCCGTCGTCAGTTCTTCGCGGTGGCCCACTGCTGCTGGACGGCGAGGTCGGCCTTGAACTCGGTGAGCTGGACGGCCACGGCGGACGGGGCGGTCCCGCCGCGTCCGCTGCGGGACGCGAGGGCGCCGGGCACGTTGAGGACCGTGCGGACCTCGGGGGTCAGGTGCGCGGAGATCTTCGCGAACTGCTCGTCGGTCAGCTCGTCGAGTTCGATGCCCTGCTGCTCGCACTCCTTGACGCACCCGCCCGCGACCTCGTGCGCGACACGGAACGGAACGCCCTGCTTGACCAGCCACTCGGCGATGTCGGTGGCGAGCGAGAAGCCGGCCGGGGCCAGCTCCTCCATACGCGCGCGGTTGACGGTGAGCGTGGCCATCATGCCGGTGAGGGCGGGCAGCAGGACTTCGAGCTGGTCGCAGGAGTCGAAGACCGGCTCCTTGTCCTCCTGGAGGTCGCGGTTGTACGCGAGCGGGAGCGCCTTCAGCGTGGCCATCAGGCCCGTCAGGTTGCCGATCAGACGGCCGGACTTGCCGCGGGCCAGCTCGGCGATGTCGGGGTTCTTCTTCTGCGGCATGATCGAGGAGCCGGTGGAGAAGGCGTCGTGCAGGGTGACGAAGGAGAACTCCTTCGTGTTCCAGATGATGACCTCCTCCGCGATCCGGGAGAGGTTCACCCCGATCATCGCGGTGATGAACGCGAACTCGGCGACGAAGTCGCGGGAGGCCGTGCCGTCGATCGAGTTGGCGACGGAACCGTGCTCGAAGCCCAGGTCCGCGGCGACCGCCTCCGGGTCCAGCCCGAGGGACGAACCGGCGAGCGCGCCGGAGCCGTACGGCGAGACGGCGGTCCGCTCGTCCCACTGGCGCAGCCGCTCGGCGTCCCGGGAGAGGGCCTGCGCGTGGGCCAGGACGTGGTGGGCGAAGAGCACCGGCTGGGCGTGCTGCAGATGCGTACGGCCGGGCATCGCGACGTCCGGGTGCGCCTCGGCGAGGCCGACCAGGGCGTCCTGGAAGTCGGCGATCAGACCGCCGATGATGCGGGCGTGGTCGCGCAGGTACATCCGGAAGAGCGTGGCGATCTGGTCGTTGCGGGACCGGCCGGCCCGCAGCTTGCCACCGAGGTCGGGGCCGAGGCGCTCCAGCAGGCCGCGCTCCAGCGCGGTGTGGACGTCCTCGTCGGCGACGGTGCCGGTGAACGAACCGTCGGCCACATCGGCCTCCAGTTGGTCCAGGCCGGAGATCATGCGGTTCAGCTCGTCCTCGGTGAGCAGGCCCGCCTTGTTCAGCACACGCGCGTGGGCGCGGGAGCCGGCGATGTCGTACGGCGCGAGCCGCCAGTCGAAGTGGACGGACGCGGACAGCTTGGCCAGCGCCTCGGCCGGACCGTCGGCGAAGCGGGCGCCCCAGAGGCGTACGTCGCTCTTGCCGTTGCCGTTGCTCACTGCGTGCTCCTCGGAAGGACAGGGGATGGATGTGCGACCGCCTCCCCGCGCGGAAGGGTCCGGGGAGGCGGTGAGGTGACTACGGGGCTCAGGGCAGGTCGCGCTTGGCGGCGATCTTCGACGAGAGGCCGAAGATCTCGATGAAGCCCTGCGCCCTGGACTGGTCGAACGTGTCGCCCGAGTCGTAGGTGGCCAGGTTGAAGTCGTAGAGCGACTGCTCGGACCTTCGGCCGGTGACGACGGCCCGGCCCGCGTGCAGGGTCATGCGGATGTCACCGGTGACGTGCCGGTTGGCCTCGTCGATGAAGCCGTCCAGGGCGCGCTTGAGCGGCGAGAACCACAGGCCGTCGTAGACCAGTTCGCCCCAGCGCTGCTCGACCTGCCGCTTGTAGCGGGCCAGCTCGCGCTCGACGGTGACGTTCTCCAGCTCCTGGTGGGCGGTGATCAGTGCGATCGCGCCCGGGGCCTCGTACACCTCGCGGGACTTGATGCCGACCAGGCGGTCCTCGACCAGGTCGATCCGGCCGATGCCCTGGGCGCCGGCCCGCTGGTTGAGCTGCTGGATCGCCTGGAGGACGGTGACGGGCCTGCCGTCGACAGCCACCGGCACGCCTTCCTCGAACGAGATGACGACCTCATCGGCCTCGCGCGGGACGGCGGGGTTCTGGGTGTACTCGTAGATGTCCTCGATCGGGGCGTTCCAGATGTCCTCCAGGAAGCCCGTCTCGACGGCACGCCCGAAGACGTTCTGGTCGATGGAGTACGGGGACTTCTTGGTGGTCGCGATCGGGAGGTGCTTCTCCTCGCAGAAGGCGATCGCCCTGTCCCGGGTCATCGCGTAGTCGCGGACCGGAGCGATGCACTTCAGGTCGGGGCCGAGCGCGGAGATACCGGCCTCGAAGCGGACCTGGTCATTGCCCTTTCCGGTGCAGCCGTGGGCGACGACACCGGCGCCGTGCTTGCGGGCGGCGGCGACGAGGTGCTTGACGATGGCCGGCCGGGAGAGGGCCGAGACCAGTGGATAGCGGTCCATGTAGAGGGCGTTGGACTTGATCGCCGGAAGGCAGTACTCCTCGGCGAACTCGTCCCTGGCGTCCGCGACCTCGGCCTCGACGGCACCGCAGGCGAGCGCGCGCTTGCGGATGACGTCCAGGTCCTCGCCGCCCTGGCCGACGTCCACGGCCACGGCGATGACCTCAGCGCCCGTCTCCTCGGCGATCCAGCCGATGGCGACGGAGGTGTCCAGGCCGCCCGAATAGGCGAGTACGACGCGCTCGGTCATGGGTGTCTCCTCAGGTACAACCACTGATAGGTATAACTATGCAGTCCTCTGTATGTTCTGTCAAAAGTGCGGACGGGTGGCGCGTCACGACAGCCACCCTCCGACGAAGCGGGCCGGGCGCACACGCGACGGGGCCGTACGCCACCGCCACCCGGCCCGCTCGGCGGAGCCGGGGCTGCCGCTCGTGGGGTGAGATCGAGCCGTATGCGCCGGATGTGGAGGTGACACCGCGCAGCACGGTCTAACGTCCGGGGCATGCGCAGATCTCTGGTGATCGGTTCGGTACTGCTCGCGGCGGCGGGATCGGTCGCGGCCGTGCCCGCCACAGCGCAGACGCTCCCGGCCCGGATGGCGGACACCGGCGGTGGGACTCAGCTGATCACGGCGGAGGCCCCGGCCAAGGGCTCCACCACCGGCACCGTGACCTGGTGGAACCTCCGCCGGGGCGTCTGGGTGAAGGGCGGGTCCGCACCGGCCCGGTTCGGCGCGAAGGGCCTGGCCGAGGGCGCCTCGCGCAAGCAGGGCACCGACACGACACCCACCGGCCTGTACGACCTGCCGTTCGCCTTCGGGATCAAGGCGGCCCCGCCCGGCACCAGTCATCCGTACCGCCGCGTCAACAGCCGGTCGTGGTGGTGCGAGGACACCGGGGCGCGGGCCTACAACCGCTGGGTCGAGCCGCGGCCGGCGGACTGCCGGGCGAGCGAGTCGGAGCGCCTCGCCTCGTATCCGACGCAGTACGCCCGTGCGCTCGTCATCGGCTTCAACTACGAGCGGCCGGTGCGGGGACGGGGCGCAGGGATCTTCCTCCATGTCAACGGGCGTGGCGCGACAGCCGGTTGTGTGTCGGTACCGACTGCGGCGATGGACCGGATCCTCGACTGGGTGGATCCGGTCCGCGGTCCGCACATCGCGATCGGCACCCGTACCGGCCCGACCGCGATCACGCGCTACTGAACGGCTCACGCACCCGACGGGCGCGGCGTCCGTTCAGCGCCCGTTCTGGGCCAGGCGCAGCAGGTGCTCGGCGAGCGCCTGGCCGCCCGCCGGGTCACGACTGATCAGCATCAGTGTGTCGTCACCCGCGATGGTGCCGAGGATGTCGTGCAGTTCGGCCTGGTCGATGGCCGAGGCGAGGAACTGTGCCGCCCCCGGAGGCGTACGCACCACCACGAGGTTGGCCGAGGCCTCCGCCGAGATGAGCAGTTCGGCGGAGAGGCGCCGCATCCGCTCCTCCTTCACGGACTCGCCCAGCGGTGCCTGCGGGGTACGGAAGCCGCCCTCGCTCGGGACCGCGTAGATCAGCTCGCCTCCGGTGTTGCGGATCTTCACCGCGCCCAGCTCGTCCAGATCGCGGGAGAGCGTCGCCTGGGTGACGCTCAGCCCGTCGTCGGCGAGGAGCTTGGCCAGCTGGCTCTGCGAGCGCACCGGCTGCCGGTTCAGGATGTCCACGATCCGGCGGTGGCGCGCGGTGCGGGTCTGCGGCACGGACGGCCCGCCGTGCTCGGTCTCCTGCGCCTCGGTCATCGTCGTCGCCTCATTCTCCGGATCGCCCGTCCCCTTGTGCCGTGTCGAGAGCGCCGGGCAGTGCCTGGAGGAACGCGTCCACCTCGGCGTCACCGATGATCAGCGGCGGCATGAGCCGCAGCACGTCGGGGGCGGGTGCGTTCACCAGGATTCCGGCGCCCTGAGCCGCCTGTTGCACCTGGGGCGCGAGCGGCTCGGTGAGCACGATACCCAGCAGCAGCCCGGAGCCGCGGACGTGGGAGACCAGCGGGTGCCCCAGCCCCTCCACGCCTTCCCGGATCTTCTCGCCGAGCCGCTTCACGTGGTCCAGGGCGCCGTCGGCCGCCAGGGTGTCCAGGACGGCGAGACCGGCGGCGCAGGCGACCGGGTTGCCGCCGAACGTCGTGCCGTGCTGTCCCGGCTTCAGCAGCTCGGCCGCCGGGCCGAACGCGACGGTGGCACCGATCGGCAGACCACCGCCGAGCCCCTTGGCAAGGGTGACGATGTCGGGCTCGACGCCCTGGTGGGCCTGGTGCTCGAACCAGTTGCCGCAACGGCCGACACCGGTCTGCACCTCGTCGAGCACGAGCAGGGTGCCGGTGGCCCGGGTGATCTCCCGGGCCGCCTCCAGGTAGCCCCTGGGCGGCACGACCACACCGTTCTCGCCCTGGATGGGCTCGATGATCACCAGTGCGGTGTCGGTGGTCACGGCCGCCCGCAGCGCCTCGGCGTCTCCGTAAGGGACATGGGTGACATCGCCGGGCAGCGGCTCGAAAGGCTCGCGCTTCTTGGGCTGGCCGGTGAGCGCAAGTGCGCCCATGGTGCGGCCGTGGAAGCCGCCGTCGGTGGCGACCATGTGGGTCCGCCCGGTCAGCCGGCCGATCTTGAAGGCGGCCTCGTTGGCCTCGGCTCCCGAGTTGGCGAAGTAGACGCGGCCGTCGCGGCCGAAGAGCTGGAGCAGCCGTTCGGCGAGGGCGACGGGCGGTGGTGCGATGTAGAGGTTGGACACATGGCCCAGCGAGGCGACCTGGGTGGAGACGGCCTCGATGACGGCGGGGTGCGCGTGGCCCAGCGCGTTCACGGCGATACCTCCGACGAAGTCGAGGTACTCGGTGCCGTCGGCGTCCCACACATGGGCGCCCTCGCCGCGGACGAGGGACAGCCGGGGCGTGCCGTAGTTGTCCATCAGCGCGTGCTGCCAGCGCTGCGAGAGCTCCTGGTTGCTCATGACTCCCCTTGCGCGTCGGGCACGACCATCGTGCCGATTCCTTCGTCGGTGAAGATCTCCAGCAGGATCGAGTGCTGGACCCGGCCGTCGATGACACGGGCGGTCTCGACACCGTTGCGTACGGCGTGCAGGCAGCCCTGCATCTTCGGCACCATGCCGCTGGACAGCTCGGGCAGCAGCTTCTCCAGCTCGGTGGCGGTGAGGCGGCTGATCACGTCGTCGCTGTTCGGCCAGTCCTCGTACAGGCCCTCGACGTCGGTGAGGACCATCAGCGTCTCGGCGTTCAGCGCGGCGGCCAGTGCGGCAGCCGCGGTGTCGGCGTTGACGTTGTAGACGTGGGTGTCGTCGGCGGAGCGTGCGATGGAGGAGATGACGGGGATCCGGCCGTCGTCCAGCAGCGCCTGGATCGCCCCGGTGTCGATGGCGGTGATCTCGCCGACCAGGCCGATGTCGATGACCTCGCCGTCGATGGTCGGCCTGAGCTGAGTGGCGGTGATCGTGTGGGCGTCCTCGCCGGTCATACCGACGGCGAGCGGCCCGTGCTGGTTGAGCAGGCCGACCAGTTCGCGCTGGACCTGTCCGGCCAGCACCATCCGTACGACGTCCATCGCCTCGGGCGTGGTGACGCGCAGACCGGCCTTGAACTCGCTGACCAGACCCTGCTTGTCGAGCTGGGCGCTGATCTGCGGGCCGCCGCCGTGCACGACGACGGGCTTGAGGCCGGCCTGGCGCAGGAAGACGACGTCCTGGGCGAAGGCCGCCTTCAGCTCCTCGTCGATCATGGCGTTGCCGCCGAACTTGATGACGACGGTCTTGCCGTTGTGCCGGGTCAGCCAGGGCAGTGCCTCGATGAGGATCTGCGCCTTCGGGAGTGCGGTGTGCTTCCGCGCCGGAGTCATGAGCTGTACGCGCTGTTCTCGTGGACGTAGTCCGCGGTGAGGTCGTTGGCCCAGATGACGGCGGACTCGGAGCCGGCGGCCAGGTCGGCGGTGATCTTCACTTCCCGGTAGCGCATGTCGACGAGATCGCGGTCCTCGCCGACGCCGCCGTTCTTGCAGACCCAGACGCCGTTGATGGCGACGTTCAGCCGGTCCGGCTCGAAGGCGGCCTTCGTCGTACCGATCGCGGAGAGCACCCGGCCCCAGTTGGGGTCCTCGCCGTGGATGGCGCACTTGAGGAGGTTGTTCCGGGCGATGGAACGTCCGACCTCGACGGCGTCGTCCTCGGTCGCGGCGTTGACCACCTCGATCCGGATGTCCTTGGAGGCACCCTCGGCGTCACCGATGAGCTGCCGGGCGAGGTCGGCGCAGACGGTCCGCACAGCCTCGGCGAACTCGTCCTGCTCCGGGGTGATCCCGCTCGCTCCGGAAGCCAGCAGCAGCACGGTGTCGTTGGTCGACATGCAGCCGTCGGAGTCGACCCGGTCGAAGGTGGTGCGGGTGGCGGCGCGCAGCGCGGCATCGAGCGCCGGGGCCTCCACATCGGCGTCGGTGGTGAGGACGACCAGCATGGTGGCGAGGCCCGGGGCGAGCATGCCCGCCCCCTTGGCCATGCCGCCGACGGTCCAGCCCTCGCCGCCCGCGACGGCGGTCTTGTGGACGGTGTCGGTGGTCTTGATCGCGATGGCGGCCTTCTCGCCGCCGTGCTCGCTGAGGGCGGCGGCGGCCTTCTCGATGCCGGGGAGCAGCTTGTCCATCGGGAGCAGTGTGCCGATCAGCCCGGTCGACGCGACCGCGATCTCGCCCGCGCTGTGACCGGTGAGGATCTCGGCGGCCTTCTCCGCGGTGGCGTGCGTGTCCTGGAAGCCCTGCGGACCCGTGCAGGCGTTGGCGCCGCCGGAGTTGAGTACGACGGCGCTGACCTCGCCGCCCTTGAGCACCTGCTCCGACCAGAGGACGGGGGCGGCCTTGACGCGGTTGGAGGTGAAGACGCCCGCGGCGGCGCGGCGCGGGCCGTGGTTGACCACGAGGGCCAGGTCCGGGTTACCGCTCTCCTTGATCCCCGCGGCGATGCCCGCCGCCGAGAACCCTTGTGCTGCCGTGACACTCACGGTGCGACTCCGATCGTGGAAAGACCCGTGTCCTCGGGAAGTCCGAGGGCGATGTTCATGCTCTGCAGGGCGCCGCCGGCGGTGCCCTTGGCGAGGTTGTCGATGGCGCTGATGACGACGATCCGGCCCGCCGCCTCGTCGTACGCGACCTGGATCTGCACGGCGTTGGAGCCGTACACGGACGCGGTCGCGGGCCACTGTCCCTCGGGGAGCAGGTCGACGAACGGCTCGTCGGCGAACGCCTTCTCGTACGTGTCGCGGACGGATTCGGCGCTCACGCCCGGCTTCGCCTTCGCGCTGCACGTGGCGAGGATGCCGCGGGGCATCGGGGCCAGAGTCGGCGTGAAGGAGACCGTGACGGGTTCGCCGGCCGCCGCACTGAGGTTCTGGATCATCTCGGGGGTGTGGCGGTGGATCCCGCCGACGCCGTACGGCGTCATGTTGCCCATCACCTCGGAGCCGAGCAGGTGCGGCTTGGCCGCCTTGCCCGCCCCGGAGGTGCCGGACGCGGCGACGATCACGGCCTCGGGTTCGGCCAGGTGGGCGGCGTAGGCCGGGAAGAGCGCCAGTGAGACGGCGGTCGGGTAGCAGCCCGGCACCGCGATGCGCTTGGATCCCGTCAGCGCCGAGCGGCCGCCCGGCAGCTCCGGCAGCCCGTAGGGCCAGGTCCCCGCGTGCGGGGAGCCGTAGAACTTCTCCCAGTCCGCCGCGTCCCTGAGCCGGAAGTCGGCGCCCATGTCGACCACGAGCACCTCGTCGCCGAGCTGCTCGGCGACGGCGGCGGACTGGCCGTGCGGAAGGGCGAGGAAGACGACATCGTGACCGGCGAGAACCTCGGGCGTCGTCGGTTGCAGCACACGGTCGGCGAGCGGCCGCAGATGCGGCTGAAGCGCACCGAGCCGCTGCCCCGCGTTGGAGTTGGCGGTGAGGGCCCCGATCTCGACCTCGGGGTGGACCAGCAGGAGGCGGAGCAGCTCCCCGCCGGCGTATCCGCTCGCCCCTGCCACTGCTGCACGTACCACCATCGATATCCTCCTCGTCGATGGCATGACTATACGCATCAGTGCACTTTTATGCAAAGATCTCGGCTTGCGTGAGGTCGCGTCGGGGAGGCGGGTGCCCGGGCCGAGCCGAGCGCGCGTCGAAGCGCCGGCCCCGGCGAGGACCGGCCCCCGCAGCTGTTCCGGGCGGCACCGCGCGAACCCCGGCGAGGCGTACCCGCCCAGGGAGTGGCGGCAGGACCGCCGACGGCACGGGCGCCGTCGGCGGGAGGGACTGCGGGGACAGCCCTCAACCGAGCGCGCGATCGAGGTTGAAGGCCGCGCTGATCAGGGCCAGGTGGGTGAAGGCCTGCGGGAAGTTCCCGCTCTGCTCCCCGGTGTGGCCGATCTCCTCCGCGTACAGGCCGAGGTGGTTGGCGTACGTGAGCATCTTCTCGAACGCCAGCCGGGCCTCGTCCAGGCGGCCGGCCCGGGTCAGCGCCTCGACGTACCAGAAGGAGCAGATCGAGAACGTGCCCTCGTCGCCGTGCAGTCCGTCCGGGCTGGCCTGCGGGTCGTAGCGGTAGACCAGCGAGTCGGACACCAGGTCCTCGCCCAGCGCGTCCAGCGTCGCGAGCCACTTCGGGTCCGTGGGTGAGATGAACTTCGCCAGCGGCATCATCAGCAGGGACGCGTCCAGGACATGACCGTCCTCGTACTGGACGAAGGCGTGCCGTTCGGCGGACCAGCCGTGATTCATGATCCGGCGATAGATCGCGTCCCTCGCCCGGCCCCACCGCACGATGTCGACGGGCAGTCCGCGATGCGTGGCCAGCCGCATGGCGCGTTCGATGGCGACCCAGCACATCAAGCGCGAGTAGAGGTAGTTCTTGCGCCCGCTGCGCGATTCCCAGATCCCCTGGTCGGGCTGGTCCCAGTGGTCGCACACCCAGTCGACGAGCTCGCTGATGCTGTCCCAGTGCGCGCTGGAGACGGGCTGTCCCCACTTGTCGTAGAGGTAGAGGGCGTCGATGAGCGCCCCGTAGATGTCCAGCTGCAACTGGTGGACGGCGCCGTTGCCGACGCGTACGGGCGCCGAGCCGCGGTAGCCCTCAAGATGCGGCAGCATGCGTTCGGGCAGCTCACGGCGTCCGTCGATGCCGTACATGATCTGCAGCGGGCCGGTGGAACGGGCCGCCTCGGTCGCTCCCGCCACTCCCGTCCCCACGTCCGCCGCGGCCGGTCCGCCCTGTTCGAGACGGACGTGCTCGGAGAGGAAGCACATGAACGCCTCCGCCTCCTCGGTGAAGCCGAGCCTGAGGAGCGCGTAGACGCAGAAGGCCGCGTCACGGATCCATACGTAGCGGTAGTCCCAGTTGCGCTCGCCTCCGATGCGCTCGGGCAGGCTGGTGGTCGGCGCGGCGATGATGGCGCCGGTCGGGGCGTACGTGAGCAGCTTCAGGGTGAGGGCGGAGCGGTGCACCATCTCGCGCCAGCGACCGCGGTACCGCGACCGGGACAGCCACCGCCGCCAGTACCCGACGGTGGCGTTGAACTGCTGCTCCGCCTCGGACAGCGGGCAGAAGCGGGGGGCCACCTCGCCGCCGACCCGGTCGAGGGCGAAGACGGCGGACTCGCCCTCGCGCAGCTTGAACAACGACCAGACGTCCTGACCCGCGACCTCGATCGGCACACTCGATGTCAGCGCGAGGGTGAGCGAAGGAGACTCGAAGACCGCCTGGCCGTGCTCGGCGCGCACGGTGTGCGGCTGCGCCCCGTACTCGAAGCGGGGTGCCACACGGGCGCGGAACGGCAGCGATCCGCGCACGCACACCACGCGGCGGATCAGCCGGTGCCGGTCGGCCTCGCGCGAATCGTCGACCACCGGCATGAAGTCCTGGATCTCACCGACCCCGTCGTCCGCGAAGAAGCGGGTGATCAGCACATTGGTGTCGGGGAAGTAGAACTGCTTGGTGCGCGTCGGGGCGTCCGCGGCAAGCTCGAAGGACCCTCCGCGCTCGGCGTCGAGGATCGAGGCGAAGACACTGGGCGCGTCGAAGCGCGGGCAGCAGTACCAGTCGATGGTGCCGTTGCTGTCCACCAGTGCCGCGCTGCGCAGATCGCCGATCAGCCCGTGCTCGGCGATGGGCGGGTAGCGCGTCGCACCGGCATCCGGAGGTACACCGAAGCCATCGGACTCTCCTGGACCGGCATGGGCTTCCCTGGTCACATCAGACCTCCCTGAGCAGCCCCACCACACTTCAGGCTAACCAGTCATCGAGGTGCGGGACAGCGGGAGCGGGCGCCGCGGCGCCCGGAGCCCTTTCATGGCCTGCGAGGACGGCCGAGTCCGTCACCCGTCCCGGTGCGGCCGCGCCCTCCCGCCGGTCGACGCCGAGCGGGCTGATGTCAGGATGGTGTCATGACGAGCAAGGTTTTCTTCGACATCACCATCAATGACGAGCCCGCCGGGCGGATCACGTTCAAACTGTTCGACGACGTCGTTCCCAAGACCGCGGAGAACTTCCGCGCGCTGGCGACCGGCGAGCAGGGCTTCGGCTACAAGGGATCGTCCTTCCACCGGATCATCCCCGAGTTCATGCTCCAGGGCGGCGACTTCACCCGGGGCGACGGCACGGGCGGCAAGAGCATCTACGGCGCGAAGTTCGCGGACGAGAACTTCAAGCTCGCGCACACCAAGCCGGGCCTGCTCTCCATGGCCAACAGCGGCCCCAACTCCAACGGCTCCCAGTTCTTCATCACGACGATCGTGACGTCGTGGCTGGACGGCAAGCACGTGGTGTTCGGCGAGGTCGACAACCAGGAGAGCCTGGACCTCGTCAAGAAGATCGAGGCCCTGGGCTCGCAGAGCGGCCGCCCCAAGGCGAAGGTCACCATCGCGGACAGCGGCGTTCTCTGACCCGCACCCAGAACCGCTGAACGAGCGCGCTGCCCGACAGACCCCTGTCGGGCAGCGCGCTCCGTCGTACGGGGCGGGCGGAGGAAATCGAAACACCGCCCCGGACAGACGTCTTCGCCAGGAGGGCTCGGCCGGTCCGACCGCTCCCGCCTCCTCCGCAGATCCGCGTGGCAGGTGCGCCGGAAGCCCCGCACCCGCCTGTCAACTGACGGTTGACACTCGCCATGTGTCAACCTACGGTTGACACATGGCGAATCCTGTACGCATGACCAACCCCGTGCGCCTCGACGACCTGATCGAGGCCATCAAGAAGTCCCACACCGACGCACTCGACCAGCTCTCCGACGCCGTCATCGCCGCGGACCACCTGGGTGAAGTGGCCGACCATCTGATCGGTCACTTCGTGGACCAGGCACGGCGCTCGGGCGCTTCCTGGACGGACATCGGGAAGAGCATGGGCGTGACCAGGCAGGCGGCCCAGAAGCGGTTCGTCGCCAAGGCTCCCGGCGAGCCCTCCGACCTCGATCCCAGCCAGGGGTTCGGGCGCTTCACCCCGCGGGCCAAGAACGTCGTGATGGCCGCGCAGAACGAGGCCCGGGCGGCGGGCAACGACCAGGTGCGGACCGAGCACCTCGTGCTGGGGCTGCTCTCCGAGGCGGAGGGCCTCGGCGCCGCGTTCATCACGTCCCAGGGCATCACGCCGGAGGCCGTCCGCCGGGCCGCGACCGAGGCGCTGCCCGCAGCGGCCGACGAGCTGCCGGACCTCATCCCGTACGACGGCGGGGCCCGAAAGGCGCTGGAGCTGACGTACCGGGAGGCCCTGCGCCTGGGCCACGACTACATCGGTACCGAGCACATCCTGCTCGCGCTGCTGGAGCAGGAGGACGGCAGGGGCGTGCTGACGGGGCTCGGCGTCGACAAGGCCGCGGTCGAGGCCGCCGTCGTCGAGGCTCTCACGCTGCTCACCGGCGCCTCCTCCGACGAGGAGGCGTAGCCGACCGCGCGCGGCGGGAACGTCCGGCAGGCGCGACGGGCCGTGCCCTGCTCACGGATCCGCCGCGCGTCCCGCGGCCTTCTCCCGTCGCCGTGCCCCGTAC
This sequence comes from Streptomyces sp. NPDC058051, assembly GCF_042885475.1. Lineage (NCBI taxonomy): Bacteria > Bacillati > Actinomycetota > Actinomycetes > Kitasatosporales > Streptomycetaceae > Streptomyces > Streptomyces sp. NPDC058051. The sequence goes on along the minus strand of NZ_JBHVRW010000002.1, from coordinate 232,273 downwards.
GGCGCCGGGGGCGGCCGGTCAGCGGGTTGCCGCTTCGAGCCTGAGGCTCCAGCGGCCCGGCATGCCGCTGAGGGTGACTGTGGACAGCGGACGGACGTCGACGTTCCAGTACGTCGGCGGCGGGGCCTTGAGCGCGTAGACGAGGGCGGCCCGGACGACCGCCGGTTCGGCTACGGCGACGATGGCACCGTCGCACGCGGGGCGGGTGTCCAGCCAGCCCCCTATCCGCGAGATGAAGGCGAGCAGCGGTTCACCACCGTGCGGCGCGGACCGCGGGTCGGCGAGCCAGGCATCGACGGCCGCCGGTTCGCATGCCGTGACATCGGCGAGGGTATGGCCGCGCCAGCGGCCCATGTCGCAGTCGCGCAGCGCGAGCTGGACGAGCGGGGCGTACCCCAGCGCCTCGCCGGTGGCACGGCTGCGCGGGGTCGGTGAGCAGTAGCGCAGTTCGGCGGCGCCCAGGGGAGCCAGGGCGTGCGCGGCGAGCTGCACCTCGTGCCAACCGGCGTGGTCGAGCGGCCGGTCGTCGTCGAAGCGCTCGGCGAGCAGGGCGGAGCTGCGTGCCGCGGCGACGAGCGAGACTCGAACAGTCATGGCGGTGATCGTGGATGCCGACGCCACCCGGGTCAAGAGGGCATCGCACACACCGGCGGCACAGCCGGACCCGGACCGCGTCCGGCTGTGCGGTCCCCGGTGGCTCGAAGCCCGCCGCTCGGTGTCCCGGTTCATGGCCGGAGGTGATCCCCGTGGCCGGTCAGGACCTCGTCGCAGGCGGTGCGCAGGCGGCGGACCCCCTCGGCGATCTCGGTCGGCCCGGCCACCGCGACGAAGCTCAACCGGATCTGCGGGGACGGGGGTTCGGCACAGAAGTACGGGCGGCCGGGTGCGACGGCCACGCCCGCGCGCAGCGCCGCCGAGACCACCGCGGACTCGTCCGTGCCCGACTCCGCCTCCGGCAGCCGCAGCCACAGGTTGCCGCCGCCCGCGGGGATGTACGGGAGTGCGAGGGCGGGCAGTTCCCGGCGCAGGGCCGTCGTCATGGCGGTGCGCCGGTCCGTCAGCTCGGTCGACACGGAACGCAGGTGCCGGCCCCACGCCGGGGAGCCGACCAGTTCGAGCGCGGCCTCCTGGAGCGGCCGGGGCACGAAGAAGCTGTCGACGACCTGAATGGCGCGGAGCCGCTCCAGTACCGGACCGCGGGCGGCGAGCGCGCCCACCCGCAGGCTGGGCGAGGTGACCTTGGTGAGGGAGCAGACATGGACGACCACGCCGTCGGGGTCGTCGGCGGCCAGGGGTGCGGGCAGGGGCCCGGCGTCGTCGTGGACCAGGCGGCGCGCGAAGTCGTCCTCGACGACGAAGGCTCCCGCCGCCCGGGCGATCCGCACGACCTCGCCCCGCCGTTCGGGGGCGAGCACCGCGCCGGTGGGGTTCTGGAAGAGCGGCTGACAGACGAAGACGCGGGCGCCGGTGGCCCGGAAGGCGGCGGCCAGCAGCTCCGGGCGTACGCCGTCGGCGTCGACGGGTACCGGCACGGGCCGCAGTCCGGTGGCACGGGCGACGGCCAGCATGCCCGGGTAGGTGGGAGATTCGACCAGGACCGGGGCGCCGGGCGGGGCGAGGGCGCGCAGTGCGGTGGCCAGCGCGCTCTGACCACCCGCGGTGATCAGCACGTCGGCGGCGGTGAGCGCGGGGCCGATCTCCCGGGCGAACCAGGCACGCAGCTCGGTCAGCCCGTCGGTGGGCGGGCGGTCCCAGGCACCGGGGCGGCGGCCGGCCCTGGCGAGCGCGGCGGCGAGCGCCCGCTCCGGCTGGAGCGAGGAGTGGAGGTATCCGCCGTTGAGCTCGATGACGCCGGGCGGCGGTGCGGCGAGCGTGACCAGGACTCCGGAGGCGTCGACGGTGCGCGGCACCACTTCGGGACCGCCGTCGCCGCTGAGAGCGATCTCCTGCCAGGAGGTGTCGCCCGGCGCGGGCACATCGGTACGGAGGCCCGCCCGGAAGGCGCCGGAGCCGGGCCTGGTGACGACGAGTCCCTCGGCGGCGAGCCGGGCGATGGCCCGCGAGACGGTGACGGGGCTGACGCGGAAGCGCTCCACGAGGGCACGACTCGACGGCAGCTTTCCACCTGGTGAGTAGCGGTTCACTTCCGCACGGAGGGAATCGACGAGTTCAGCCACGCTGCTACGCTCTTGCATGAAAGTCAAAGATAGCGCTACTGCCGATAGCTCGATAGCGGTCGGTTCCTCGACGACCGGTGCGGCCGACCGTGGCGGCGTCGCTCTCGCCGGTCTCGGCGTCGTCGCCTTCTCGCTCACGTTCCCGTCCACGGTCTGGGGCCTGGAAAGCTTCGGCCCCTGGTCGCTGGTGGCGCTGCGCACCCTGCTCGCCGCGGCGATCGCGGCGGCTGCGCTGCTGGTGGGGCGTGTCCCGGTGCCGGAACGCCGGCACCGGCCCGGGCTCGTCGTCGTCGCCGCGGGCGTGGTGGTCGGCTTCCCGCTGCTGACCACGCTGGCGCTGCGGACGTCGACGACCTCGCACGCCGCCGTGGTCGTGGGACTGCTGCCGCTGACCACCGCGGTGTTCTCCTCGCTGCGGACCAGGACCCGGCCGCCCCGCGCCTTCTGGATCGCCTCGCTCGCCGGGGCGGCCGTGGTGATCGCGTTCACCGTGCAGCAGAGCGGCGGCGCGCTGTCCGGCGGCGATCCGTATCTCTTCGGTGCGCTGCTGGTGTGCGCGGCGGGGTACACCGAGGGCGGCAGGCTGGCCGGGTTCATGCCGGGCTGGCAGGTGGTCGGCTGGGCGCTGGTCCTCGCCCTGCCGCTCGCGGTCGCGGGGGCGGCCGTCGCCCTGCCCTCGGAGCCGGTGCGGATGACCGCGCACGGAGTGATCGGTCTGGTGTGGGTGGCTGCCGGGTCGACCTTCCTCGGCCTGTACGTCTGGTATCGCGGGATGGCGGAGATCGGGGTGCCGCGGGCCAGCCAGCTCCAGCTCGCGCAGCCGTTGCTGACCCTGGTGTGGTCGTTCCTCCTGCTCGGCGAGGAGGTCTCGACGGCGGCGCCGGTGGCGGCGGTCGCGGTGCTCGTCTGCATCGCGGTCACCCAGCGGGCGGGGCGCGCCCGGCGCCCGGGGTGAGAACCCCTGTCCTCCCGCCGGGCGAAGTCACCTTTCGGTCATAGACTTGTCGACAAGGACCGCCACCCGTGAGGAGGTCACTCCCGATGGAGGCACACGCGGGCGACCGGCTGCTGACGCACGGCAGGACCGTGGGACAGCACGACCGTGTTGCAGAGATCGTCGAAGTGCTCGGGGCCGGGGGCACTCCCCCGTTCCGCGTCCGCTTCGAGGACGGACACGAACACCTGATTTCGCCCGGACCCGACAGCGTCGTCCAGCACAGCCACGTGCGGAAGCAGGCGCCGGAGACCCGGTAGCGGCCTCCGGCGGACGGCGACCACCTCGTTCCCGGGCTTCCCCGGGCGGGCCGACAGGTCGGCGGCCCGCCCGGGCCACCGGTGCGTCCACTCCGCTTCTTCTGTCACGGCGGGGTGGACGCGTCTGCTGCTGTCACGGCGGGGTGGGGCGCTTTCTTTTGTCACAGCGGGGTGGGCGCGCTTTCTTCTGTCACGGCGGAGGACGCGTTCGGCTGTCCGCAAGGTGGGCGCACCTCGATGTCAGCGGGGTGGGCGCACCCGGGTGCGGTAGTGGTCGGCCACCACCCGCGCCATGGTTCCGATCCGGTCCGTGACCACGTCCTTGCCGGAGAAGTAGACGTGGCCGCGCACCTGGTCGTAGGAGGCCGCGAAGTCGAGGTGGCGGGAGAGTTCGGCCGGGTCCTGCCAGGCGGCGGGCTGGGCGGGGTCACCGGCCTTGTAGAGCGCCTCTCCCACGAACAGATCGACGCCCGTGCCCCGGACGGCCTCGTCCCACCAGGGCAGCAGCTTGGCGTAGTCGGCGGCCTCGAAGCCGATGTTCCAGTAGATCTGCGGGCAGATGTAGTCGATCCAGCCCTTCTGGACCCAGCCGCGGGTGTCGGCGTACAGATCGTCGTACGTCTGCACACCCGCCTTCGTGTCGGAGCCGAGCGGGTCGGTCGCGGCATTGCGCCACACACCGAACGGGCTGATCCCGAACCGGACGTGCTTCTTGGTCCTCTTGATCCGCTCGGCCGTCTCGCGCACCAGCTTGTCGGTGTTGTCGCGCCGCCAGGCGGCCTTGTCCGGGAAGCCCGCGCCGTACTTCGCGTACGTGGCGTCGTCGTCGAATACCTGCCCGGCGACCGGATACGGGTAGAAGTAGTCGTCCCAGTGCACGGCGTCGATGTCGTAGCGGCGGACCGCGTCCAGCATCGCGTCCTGGACGAAGCGGCGGACCTCGGGGATGCCGGGGTTGTAGTAGAGCTTCCCGCCGTACGGGAGGACCCAGTCGGGGTGCAGCCTGGCGGGGTGCGTGGCGACCAGCCGGGACGGATCGGTGTGGTTGGCGACCCGGTACGGGTTGAACCAGGCGTGCAGTTCCAGACCGCGGAGGTGCGCCTCCCGGACGGCGGTGCCCAGCGGATCCCAGCCGGGGTCCTTGCCCTGCACTCCGGTGAGGTACTGGGCCCACGGCTCGTAGGGCGAGGGCCACAACGCGTCGGCGGTCGGCCGGACCTGGAGGATCACGGCGTTCAGCCGCCGGTCGACGGCCTCGTCGAGGTAGGCGATCAGCTCGGCCTGCTGCGCGGCCGCGGTCAGTCCGGGTTTCGAGGGCCAGTCGAGGTTGGCGACGGTGGCGACCCACAGGCCGCGCAGTTCGCGCCGCTCCACACGGTGACCGCCCCCGCCCGGCGCCGCGTCCGTCCGCCCGGAACCGTCCCGCCGGTGCGGAGCCGCGACGGCGTCACCGGCCATGGTGAGGGTGCTCACCACCCCCGCGACCACCGCAGCCGCACTCGTCACAAAGCCTCTTCTGGCCATTTGCCGCATTTCGTTGCACCTGCCGTCTCTCTGTCCTCGTCCGTCGCTCCCGCATCAGGGCGCAACGCAGAGCATGCCCGCCCCGGCCCGCGATGACCCGCAGGTCCCGGAGTAACGTCGGGGGGTCGGGGCGGGCACCGGAATCAGACGGGATCCTGCGACACGGACAGCGAAAGGCACGAGGTGACGGACACTATGGCCGACATTGCACGCGTCGGGGTGGTGGGCTGCGGCCAGATGGGCGCGGGAATCGCGGAGGTGTGCGCCCGCAGCGGTCTTGAGGTCATGGTGGCCGAGACCACCGGTGAGGCGCTGGAGATCGGCCGCACCCGGCTGCACAACTCCCTCTCGAAAGCCGCCGAACGCGGCAAGATCACTCCGGAGGAGCGGGACGAGACGCTGGGTCGTCTGAGCTTCACCACCGACCTCGGAGAGTTCGCCGACCGCGATCTCGTCATCGAGGCCGTCGTGGAGAACGAACAGGTCAAGACCGAGATCTTCCAGGTGCTCGACCAGGTGGTGACCCGGCAGGACGCGATCCTCGCCTCGAACACCTCCTCCATCCCGCTGGTGAAACTGGCCGTGGCGACCTCGCGCCCGGACCAGGTCATCGGCATCCACTTCTTCAACCCCGCCCCGGTGCAGAAGCTCGTCGAGCTGATCCCCGCGCTGACGACCTCCGACGACACGGTGAAGCGCTCCGAGGCCCTGGTGCAGGACATCCTCGGCAAGCACCCGATCCGCGCCCAGGACCGCTCCGGCTTCGTCGTCAACGCGCTGCTGATTCCGTATCTGCTCTCCGCGATCCGGATGTTCGAGTCGGGGATCGCCAGCCGTGAGGACATCGACAACGGCATGGAGCTCGGCTGTGCGCACCCGATGGGCCCGCTCAAGCTCGCCGACCTGATCGGTCTCGACACCGTGGCCTCGGTCGCCGACTCGATGTACGAGGAGTTCAAGGAGCCGCTGTACGCCGCTCCCCCGCTGCTCCAGCGGATGGTGGACGCGGGCCGGCTCGGCCGCAAGACGGGCTCCGGCTTCTACCCGTACGCCTGATCCGTCGCTCGTGCCCCTGCGGGGCCGGCCGGGAGACCCCCGGTCGGCCCCGTTCGCGGTTCGGGGGGTTCATCCCAGACGTAAGTGATGGAGCATCATCAGCCCGGCCACCATGCCCGCGGCCGGAACGTCGCCGCGGGCGATCAGGCCGGGCACGTTCTTGAGCGGTATCCACGCGCGGCGCGAGGACTCGAAGTCGTCGCCGGGGTGGCCGGTCCAGGTGGCCTCCTCGGCCCAGTAGAAGTGGTGCCGGGCATCGGAGAGGCCGTTCGACGGCTCCATGGTCAGCAGCGGACGCAGCGGACCGGGGCGCCAGCCGGTCTCCTCCTCCATCTCCCGGGCGGCGGCGGCCTCGACGTCCTCGCCCTCCTCGACGACCCCGGCGGCGAGTTCCCAGCCCCAGCTGCCGGTGATGAACCGGTGCCGCCAGAGCAGCAGCACCTCGTTGGCCTCGTTGACGACGGTGGCCGCCGCGACGGGGCGCAGCCGGATGAGGTAGTGGTCGAGATGGCGGCCGTCGGGGATGACCACGTCCGCCAGATTGACCCGGAACCAGCGGTTCTCATACACAGTTTGTTCGTTCAGGTTCGCCCACTGCACAGTTTTGCCACCTTCCGACACGTTGGTGGCAACATCGCAGCAGGAGCGGGACCAGAGGGGAACGTACCGGAAGCGCCGGGTACGCATGCGCGGCGGATACGCGTGCGCAGCCCGCGCCCGCACAGCGGCGCACGCACAGTGCGTTCAGGCACCGCCCGTTCAGGCACCGCCCGTTCACGCACAGCGCGTTCACGTTCACCTTCGCGTTCACGCACCGCGCGTTCGCGTTCACGTTCACAGCGGTACGCGCAGCCCGCCGTCGATCAGTTCGGCGGCCCGCCCCGCGTCCGCGCAGCCGCTCGCGCGCAGGTCGTCGCGGACCGCGCGCAACCGGTCGCGCAGCCGCTGCGACTCCATGCCCCTGGCCCGCTCCGCCATCTCCACGGCCGTGGCCGCCGCCCGGTCCGCCTCGCCCTGGCGCAGCTCGATATGGGTCAGTATGGCGAGCCGGTGCACCCGGCCGCGGTCGTGCGCCGGGGCCCCCACGGCCGTCGCCGCGTGCTCCCTGGCCCCCGGCAGATCGCCGAGGCTCAGCAGGGCCTCGGCCACCTGCACGTCGACCAGGCCCGGCTGTACGTATCCCGTCTCGTCGGGTTCGTGGCCCGGCCGGATGTGTTCGGCCTCCGCCTCCGCGCGCCGGATGCATCCCAGGGCGCTTCCGGCGTCGCCGATGCGCGCGTATGCCTTGGCCTGCATCGCGTACAGATCGGCGGCCAGCGCGGGAGTGATGTGCGGGCCGGCGGCCCGCAGCGCGGCCTGCGCGAAGGCCACCGACTGCCGGTAGTCGGCGAGGAACAGTGACTGGTTGACCAGCAGGGCGATCACATAGCCGCCCAGCCCCCGGTCCCCGCTCGCCTTGGCCAGCCGCAGCGCCTGGTGGAAGTAGCGCTGGGCGAGGCCGTGCGCGTCCGCGTCGTAGGCGCAGATGCCCGCGACGGCCACCAGTCCGCCCGCCGCCCGGTGCAACTGGCGCCCCACGGCGTCGCTGTAGCCGCCGCGCAGCAGCGGTGCGGTCTCGGTGTTGAGGAAGCCGACGATGCGGGAACGGGTCGCGATTCCGCCTGCCCTGCGGTACATCAGTTCGTAGTGGGCACGGGCCGCGCGCAGCATCACTATGTCGGCCGTCCCGACCCGGTTCGTGCCGCTGCGGGAGACGTCGGCGTCCTCCGGCGGGTTCTCCCATTCCCAGACGGGCATCACCGCGGTGGTGCCCGTGACGGCGGCCGAGGCGAGTATGTGCGGGCGCTGCTGGTGGTCGGAGCGCCACAGAGCGGTGGCCCGCTCGACGAACCCGGTGAGCGTGGACGCGGGCGTGCAGGCGTCGGCGCCCGCGGTGGCCATGCCGATGTCGTCCAGCGAAAGAGGCCTGTTCAGCCGGGTGCCGAGCACGTCGCAGATCAGGTCCGGCACCTGGCCGCGCGGGCGCTGCCCCTTCAACCAGCGGGCCACCGCGGTGTGTTCGTAGCGCAGGGAGAGTCCGCGGAAGCGGCCGGCGCGGTTGACGTGCGCGGCGAGGCCCGCCCGGGAGACGCCCGCCTCCTCGATCAGGGCGGCCAGCAGAATGTTGGGCTCCGTTGCCCCCATGTGCCCCTCCGGTGGTCCGGCACGCCGAGGCGTGTCGCACCAGTGGAGCACGATTCACACGGGGTGTGAACGCAATGCCCGAACCGTCCCGTCGCGCGCTCTGTCGCGCCGGTGCGCGGATCGGTTGAATCAGTCGCCTCGCAAGAGGCGGCCGGGTCGTCTGCTCCCCCTCGTACAGTCGACGACCCGTACCCGCCCCGTCCGTTCCGCCGACCTGCCCGGCACTCCGTGGCGGCGCGGACGGCGCGGGGAGCGCCCGTGAGCGGTTCTGTGCCGCTCGGCGAGCACGGAAGGGGCGTATCCGGTCGCCCGGATACGCCCCTTCCCTTCTGCGTGGGGTGCGCGTGGCGTCACGCGCCTCGCAGCACCGCGCCCGTCCGCTCGGCGGCCAGGGCCACCGCCGCGTCGCGGGCGGCCGTGGCCTCGTCCACCGTCAGCGTGCGGTCCGCGGCGCGGAAGCGCAGCGCGTACGCCAGGGACTTGCGGCCCGTACCGATCTGGTCGCCGGTGAAGACGTCGAACAGCCGCAGCGATTCGAGGAGTTCACCCGCGCCCGCGCGCAGCGCCTGCTCCACCTCGGCGGCGGGGACGCTGTCGGCGACGATCAGCGCGACGTCCTGGGTCGCCACCGGGAAGGCGGAGATCCTGGGCGCCTGGAGCGCACCGTCGGCGGCCTGCTCCAGGAGGTCGAGCTCGACCTCCATGGCGCAGGTGCGCTCCGGCAGGTGCAGCGCCTTGATGACGCGCGGGTGCAGTTCGCCGGCATGCCCGAAGAGGGTCTCCGCGCCGTTGACCGTGACGTACAGGGCGGCGCAGCGGCCCGGGTGCCACGGCGCGTGCTGGTCGCTGCGGACGGTCAGCTCGACGCCCGCCTCGCGGGCGATCGTACGGGCGGCCTCGATGGAGTCCGCCCAGTCGGCCGGGCGGCCCTTGCCCCACCAGCCGGCCTGCTCGCGGGCGCCCGCGAGGACGACGGCGGCGTGGCGCGGCTGGCGCGGCAGCGTGGCGTCGAGCCCGGCGATCTCCTCGTCGGTGGGGCGGCGGTCGACGGGCAGGCGTACGGCCTTCGCCCCGGCGCCGGTCAGTGGGGTCTCCCCTGCTCGGACGACGCTGAGAGCCTGGGGACGGAAGACCAGGCCGGTCTCGAAGAGCGCGAGGTCGTGGCTGCCCCGGCCGTCGTTGCGCCGCAGTGCGCCGAGCAGGCCCGGCAGCAGCGTGGTGCGCAGCGAGGGCTCCTCGTCGGAGAGCGGGTTGACGAGGTCGACCGTGCGGCGGCGGGCGTCGTCGGTGTCGAGCCCGAGCTGGTCGAGCACGGCCTCGCCGATGAACGGGTAGTTCAGCGCCTCGACGTAACCGGCTCCGGCGAGCGCCCGGCCGATCCTGCGGTGCAGCCGCTGGCGGTCGGTGAGACCGCGGCCGGACGGCGGCGTCGGGAGGGTGGACGGGAGGTTCTCGTACCCCTCCAGGCGGATGACCTCTTCGGCGAGGTCGTTCGGCTCGCCGAGGTCGGGGCGCCAGGACGGCAGGGTGACGGTCAGCTCGTCCTGCCCGTAGACGTCGCAGCCGACTTCCTGGAGGCGGCGCACGACGGTCTCGCGGCCGTACGTGACACCGGCCACCCGGTCGGGGTGGTCGGCGGGCATCACGATGGTGCGGGGTGCGGACGGGGCGCTGATCCCGGTGACCCCGGCCTCGGCGGTGCCGCCCGCGAGGAGCACCAGCAGGTCGACGGTGCGCTGGGCGGCGGCAGCGGCGGCCTGCGGGTCGGAGCCGCGCTCGAAGCGCTTGGACGCCTCGGAGGACAGCTTGTGGCGGCGCGCGGTCCGGGCGATCGAGAGCGCGTCGAAGTGCGCGGCCTCGATGACGACCTCGGTGGTGCTGTGCGCACCGTCCTGGGCATCGGCGATCTCGGTGTTGGCGCCGCCCATGACGCCCGCGAGGCCGATCGGCCCGCGGTTGTCGGTGATGACCAGGTCCTCGGCGTCCAGGACGCGGACCGTGCCGTCGAGGGTGGTGAGCTTCTCGCCCTGCTGGGCGCGGCGCACCCCGATCGGCCCGTCGACGCGCGTGCGGTCGTAGGCGTGCAGGGGCTGGCCGAGCTCCAGCATCACGTAGTTGGTGATGTCGACGGCGAGCGAGATCGGGCGCATCCCGGCCTTCTGCAGCCTGCGCTGCATCCAGATCGGCGAGCGGGCCTCGGGCTGCAGACCGACGACGGTGCGCGCGGTGAAGCTGTCGCAGCCGATCGGGTCGGCGATCTTGACCGGGTATCCGAACGCGTTCGGCGCGGGCACGTCGAGGAGGGCCGGGTCGCGCAGCGGCAGCCCGTACGCGATGGCGGTCTCACGGGCGACGCCGCGCAGGGACAGGCAGTAGCCGCGGTCGGGCGTGACGGCGATGTCGAGGACCTCGTCCACGAGCTGGAGCAGCTCGATGGCGTCGGAACCGGCCTCGTGCTCCGGCGGCAGCACGATGATGCCGTGCGTGCCGTCGTCGCCCATGCCGAGCTCGTCGGTGGAGCAGATCATGCCGTGCGAGGTCTTGCCGTACGTCTTGCGCGCGGCGATCGCGAAGTCGCCGGGCAGGACGGCGCCGGGGAGGACCACGACGACCTTGTCGCCGACGGAGAAGTTGCGGGCTCCGCAGACGATCTCCTGCGGTTCGCCGGTGCCGTTGGCGCTGCCGACGTCGACCGTGCAGAAACGGATGGGCTTCTTGAAGCCCTCCAGCTCCTCGATGGTCAGTACCTGTCCGACGACCAGCGGGCCCTTGAGGCCGGCGCCGATCTGCTCGACCCTCTCGACCTCCAGACCGACGGCGACGAGCTTGGCCTGTACGTCACGGCCGGTCTCCGTCGCCGGCAGGTCGACGTACTCCCGCAGCCAGGAAAGCGGGACGCGCATCAGATCTCCATCCCGAACGGCCGGGTGAACCGGACGTCACCCTCGACCATGTCTCTCATGTCTTCGACGTTGTGGCGGAACATCAGCATCCGTTCGATGCCGAACCCGAAGGCGAATCCGCTGTACTTCTTGGGGTCGACACCGCAGGCGATGAGCACCTTGGGGTTGACCATGCCGCAGCCGCCGAGCTCGATCCAGCCCTCGCTGCCGCAGGTGCGGCAGGGGCGGTCCGGGTTGCCGACGGAGGCGCCGCGGCAGACGTAGCAGACCATGTCCATCTCGGCGGACGGTTCGGTGAACGGGAAGAAGTTCGGCCGGAGCCGGGTCTTCATGTCCGGGCCGAAGAGCGCCTGGACCATGTGGTCGAGGGTGCCCTTGAGGTCGGCCATGGTGAGGCCCTCGTCGACGGCGAGCAGCTCGATCTGGTGGAAGACCGGGGTGTGGGTCGCGTCGAGCTCGTCGGTGCGGTAGACGCGGCCGGGGCAGACGACGTAGACGGGGGGTTCGCGGTCGAGCAGGGTGCGGGCCTGGACCGGCGAGGTGTGCGTGCGCAGCACGACACCGGACTCGTCGGTGTCGGCGCCGTCGGCACCGCGGACGAAGAAGGTGTCCTGCATCTGCCGGGCCGGGTGGTCGGGCACGAAGTTCAGGGCGTCGAAGTTGAACCACTCCGCCTCGACCTCGGGGCCCTCCGCGACCTCGTAGCCCATGGCCACGAAGACGTCCGCGACGCGCTCCATGAGGGTCGTCAGCGGGTGGCGGGCACCGGCCGGGGTGCGGTCGTAGGGCAGCGTGACATCCACCGCCTCCTCGACCAGCACGCGGGCGTCCCGCTCGGCCTCCAGCTCCGCCTGGCGGGCGGCGAGGGCCTTGCTCACAGCGCCGCGGGCCTGGCCCACGCGCTTGCCCGCCTCTGCCTTGGCCTGCGGCGGAAGGGCGCCGATCTCGCGGTTGGCGAGCGACAGGGGCGAGGTACCGCCGGTGTGCGCGGTCTTCGCCTGGGCGAGCGCGTCGAGGTCACCGGCGGCGGCGAAAGCGGCGAACGCCTCGTCCCGCATGCGCTCGATCTCTTCCGGTTTCAGTGCCTCGACCTCTACTGGGTCGTACGACTTGTTCGGTGCCGACATCTCTTCCCGTGCTTCCGATTGGCTGATACTGCTCTGAACCGGGGACACCCCGGACCCCCGCGGCCCCGCCCGACGACTGGAGCACGCAAAGGTGCCAAAGGTCGAGTCTAAAGGTCACAGGATGTGGAGGAGGCCCGTGGGCCGCTCAGGCCCTCCCGTCGACCACCACCACCCTGCCCGATTGCTCCGCACACCCTCTTAGCTCAAGTAGGCCGGCGCGCTCACGGGCAGGATAAATCGGAATTCCGCGCCGCCGCCGGGTCCGCGACCGACGGTGATCGTCCCGCCGTGCGCCTCGACGATGCCCTTGACGATATAGAGGCCCAGGCCCGTGCCGCCGCGCTTGCTTCCCCGCCAGAAACGGGTGAAGACACGGCCCATCGACTCCTCGGGGATGCCGGGGCCCTCGTCGCTCACGGTGACGGCCGTTCCCTTCTCGTCGCTCTTCGCCGGTGCGGCTGCGACCTCAATGGTGACGGTTCCCTCGCCGTGGCGCACCGCGTTTTCCAGCAGGTTGCCGAGCACCTGGTCGACCTTGTCCGGGTCGGCCCACACCCGGGGCAACGGCTGGCAGGTCCGTACGAGGAAGCGGTCGGGGGTCTGGCCGTTCGCGGTGAGGGCCTGGACGTGGCGTTCGACGGCGGCGGAGAGGTCCACGGGCTGCCGTCGCAGCTCCAGCCGGCCGGAGTCGATCCGGGAGATGTCGAGCAGTTCGGCGATGAGCCGGGTGACGCGGTTCGCGTCGGCGTCGACGGTCTCCAGCATCAGGCGCTTCTGGTCGTCGGTGAACCGCTCCCATTTGGCGAGGAGGGTCGCGGTGAAGCCCTTGACCGAGGTCAGCGGGGAACGCAGCTCGTGGGCGACCGTGGCGATCAGCTCGGCGTGGCTGCGTTCGGTGCGGCGGCGGGCCTCGGTGCCGCGCAGCGAGACGACCAGGCGTCGTACGGGGCCGGTGGGGTGTTCGCGTACGTATCGTGCGGAGACCAGGACCTCGCGACCGCCCGGCAGCAGCAGATTGCGCTCCGGCTGGCCGACCCGGGTGGCGAGGCCGCCGTACGGATCGGTCAGGGCCCACCAGCGGCGGCCCTTGAGGTCCTCCAGCGGCAGTACGTGCTCCAGGGGGCGGCCGAGAGCGGCGGCCCGGGGAACGGCCGTGATCCGGGCCGCAGCGGAGTTGAAGCAGACGACCCGGCCGCTCGCGTCGGCGATGACCAGGCCGTCCGGGAGGTCATCGGGATCCACGGCCGCGTCGGCGGGCCGGAGGGCTTGGGTATCGGCGGGCCGGATGCCCTGGGCGTCGGCCGGTCCGCCCGCCGGGCCGGGGCCCTCGTCGGCGCGCACGACGGCCGCGTGCGTCCCGCGCGGCCTGCTCATGCCGACAGCCATATCCCGTACCCCACCTCTCGAACCGGTGCAGTGGGCCCCCGAGTTCGTCACCCTACTAGTCGTCGGTGACGGAGCGACACCCTGCGGGGGCGCACTGCTGCGGTCCGCCGCCCGGCGGGATACGGGACAGGGCGTCGGTCAGACGGCGACCTCCACGCGGTCCTCGGCAGGACGTGCCTGCCGATCACGCCGCGCGAGCGATCCGGAGGCGAACGATCCGGCAGCTGTGCAGGCCGCGATCAGCACCAGGAGCAGGGCCGCTCCCCACGAGGCTCCGTTGGCCGCGCCGGTCAGCGAGGTGGCGAGCAGCGGTACGAACCCGGCCACGACGCCCGCGAGGTTGTAGGACATCGCGACGGCGCTGTAGCGGAACGCCTCGGGGAACATCCCGGAGACCACGGCGCCGATGGGGGCGTACGGAATGGAGAGTGCGCCGATACCGATCCCCACGCCGAGGTAGACCAGTGCGGGCTTGCCGGTGTCGACGAGCCAGAAGGCCGGGAAGGCGACGGCCATGGAGACGAGGCCGCCGATGGCGCAGACCTTCCAGGCGCCGATCCGGTCGGCGATCCTCCCCGCGACGACGAGCACGACGATCTCGACGACCGAGCCGATGACGGTGGCGTTCAGCATCACGGACTTGTCGATGCCCAGCTCGTCGGTGCCGTACGAGATGATGAACGTGGTCATCAGGAAGAAGCCGCCGACGCCGAGCAGGGCAGCGCCGACTCCGACGATCATGCGGCCCCAGGTGCGGCGGAACGCCTCGATGAGCGGTGCGGGCTTCGGACCGTTCTTCTCCGCGTCGGCGAGCATCGCGTGGAAGACCGGCGACTCCTCGATCCGCAGCCGCATGTACAGGGCGAAGCCGAGCAGCGGGAACGCGGCGAGGAACGGCAGGCGCCAGCCCCAGGAGTAGAAGGAGTCGTCGGGCAGCATCCCGACGAGGGCGAACGCGCCGGACGAGATCAGCGTGCCCACGGGCGAGCCGAGCTGCGGGATCGAGGAGTAGCTGCCGTGCTTCTCCTTCGGGGTGTGCTCCAGCGTGAGCAGCATGGCCCCGCTCCACTCGCCGCCGACCGATATCCCCTGGAGGAAGCGCAGCAGGGCGAGGAGGACGGGGGCCCAGATGCCGATGGTGGCGTAGCTGGGCAGCAGGCCGATGCAGCCGGTGGTGACGCCCATCATCACGACCGTGATGATCAGGGCGACCTTGCGGCCGTAACGGTCGCCGATGTGGCCGAAGACGGCTGCGCCGATGGGGCGGGCGACGAAGCCCACGGCGAAGGTGACGAAGGACGCGATGGTGCCCACGGCCGGGTCCAGCTCGGGGAAGAAGAGCCGGTTGAAGACCAGGGCGGCGGCGGTGCCGTAGAGGAAGTAGTCGTACCACTCCAGAGCGGTGCCGGTGAAGGCGGCTGTCAGCAGCCGCCGGATGTCCTTGATGTCGGGCGAGCTCACACGTTCTCCTGGGGACGGAGGGCCTGGTGGCCTTGAGGGGACGGGGGAACGGGCTGTGCGGGTGTGTGGGGGGCGGCCTGGGCCGCGAGGCCGTGCGGGTCGTGGACGGGATCGCCGCCGACGACGGTCGCGAGGACCTGGAGCGAGCCGATGCGGTCCGGATCGGTACGGAGCGGATCGGCGTCGAGGATCGTGAGGTCGGCGAGCAGGCCGGGGACGAGGCGTCCCTTGCTGCCGCCGAAGCCGGTGGCGCGGGCGGAGCCCTCCGTCCAGGCGCGCAGGGCGTCGAGGACCGGGACGCGCTCGTCGGGTCCGTACACGGCGCCCGAGCCGGTGCGCCGCTGGACCATGGCCTGAATGGCGGGCAGCGGGGCGCCGGGGGCGACGGGCCGGTCGGAGCTGCCCGGTACGGGCAGGCCGAGGTCGAGCAGCGAACGCAGCCGGTAGGACCAGGCGGTGCGCCGCGGACCGAGCGACTCGGCCATGGCGTCGCCGAACGGTGGCAGGAAGTTGTGCTGCGGTACGGGGATCACGCCGAGTTCGGCGAACCGGGCGAGCTGGTCGGGGCGGACCACTCCGGCGTGCTCGATGCGATGGTGCACGCCGGGGCGCGGGAGTTCGCGCCGGGCGCGGTCGAATGCGTCGAGCGCGAGGTCGACGGCCCGGTCGCCGATGGCGTGGGCGGCGACGGTCCAGCCGGAGCGGTGGGCGGCGACGACGGTCTCGGTCATGGCGTCGGCGTCGTTCTGGAGGTACCCGGTCGGGTTCGCGGCCTCCGCCTCGTTGTGCGGGCAGCCGCAGAACGGTTCGGTGACGGCGGCGGTACGGCCGAGGAGCGAGCCGTCCAGGAAGATCTTGACGGGGCCGAGGGAGAGCCGGTCGTCACCGAATCCGGTGCGCATCCCGAGGTCGAGCCCGAGGCCGATGCCGTCGTCGGCGTGCGAGACCAGCGGGTGCAGGACGTCGGACGCGGCCATCAGCTGGGCGCGGGCGTGGAGCCGGCCGGTGTCACGGGCGAGCTGGTAGGCGGCGAGCTCGACCGGGGTGTGGCCGATCCAGCCGCCGCCGATCCCGGCCTCCGTGAAGCTGGTGATGCCTTCGGTGAGGTAGTGCCGGGTGGCGGCGTCGACGGCGTCGGCGACGGTCTCCACGGGGTAGGGGAGCACATGCCGCTGGACGAGGCGCTGCGCGGTCTCCTCCAGGAGTCCGTCGGGCCGGCCGTCCTCGTCGCGGGAGACGACGCCGCCGTCCGGGTCGGTGAAGCCGTCGGCCAGGATGCCCGCGAGCCGCAGCACCGGGGTGTTGACGACGCAGGCGTGCCCGGAGGTGTGCTTCAGCCACACCCGCCGGCCGCCCGCGGCCCGGTCCAGGGCGTCGCGGTGCGGGTAGTGCCCACCGGTCCGGTTGTGGTCGAGTCCGGCGCCGATCACCCAGGCGTCCTCGGGCAGTCCGGCGGCGTACGCGGCCACGGCGTCGTACACCTCGTCGACGGTCCGTGCGCCGGAGACGTCGAGCTGGGTGAGGGTGAGGCCGAACCACGCGGTGTGGCAGTGGGCGTCGTTGAAGCCGGGCACGACCGTGGCGCCGCCCGCGTCGACGACCCGCGCGGCGGGAAGGTGCTCGACCTCCTCGTCGAGCCCGACGATGCGGCCGTGCAGGGCGCCGAGGACGCGCGCGGTGGGCCGGGCCTCGTCGAGGGTCAGGATGTTCGCGTTGCGGACGAGCAGATCGAGTTTCACGGGCGGGCGTCTTTCGGGTTCAGTTCTCCAGGGGCCGGGTCGTACCCGGCCGGGGCTTGCACGACCCGGTCGTACCCGGCCGGGGCTTGCGCGGCCGGGTCGTACCCGGCCGGGTCGTACGCGGCCGGGTCGTACGCGGCCGGGTCGTACGCGGCCGGGTCCTGCGGGCTCACGCGAGGTGGTGCAGCTGGGCGAGTGGCACTGCGCGGGCCGCCGGGGTGCCGGTGGGGACGCCGTCGACCAGGACGGGTGCGGGTTCGCGGGGCACCACGACGTGCGGGGTCGCGGTGTTGTGGAGCATGTCGGCGCGGGTGAGGCCGCGCGAGCCGCGGATCGGTGCGTAGGTCAGTCCCTTGGGCAGCGCCGCGCGGGCGGCCCGGTCGGCCAGCGCGGCCTCGGCGACGAAGATCCGGGAGAGCCGGGCCGGGGCCTGGCCGAGGGCGCCGAAGTAGGGCCGGTACGTGCGGGGCTGGGTCAGCCGGGTCGATCCGGAGCCGGACCCCGTGTTGCCCCACGCCACGAACCCGGCCTTGATGACCAGCTCGGGCTTCGAGCCGAAGTAGGCGGGGTGCCAGAGCACCAGGTCGGCGAGGCGCCCCACCTGGGCGGTGCCGACCTCGTGGGCGAGGCCGTGGGCGACGGCCGGGTTGAGCGTGATCTTGGCGAGGTAGCGCAGCGCCCGCTCGTTGGCGCGGTGCTCGACACCGCCCTCCCCCGCCGCCAGGGCCTGGAGGTGGGCGAGCTGCCAGGTGCGGCGGACGGTCTCGGCGATGCGTCCCATGCCCATGGAGTCGGAGTTGACGATGGAGATCGCGCCGAGGTCGTGCAGGGCGTTCTCGGCGGCGATGGCGTGGGCGCGGATACGGCCGCTGGAAATCTCCACGTCGCTGGCGGAGTGGTGGTTCTGCCGGTGGACGGTCATCGTCATCGGGAAGAGTTCCCCGACGGTGTTCGGGGTGTACGGGATGGTCGGCGTGGTCGACGACGGCAGGATGTTCGGCTCGGAGAGGATCTCCAGCAGATCGGGGTGGCCTCCGCCGCCCTCCACGTGGTAAGCGTGCACGGTCCGGCCCCGGGTGGAGCCGATGGTGTCGCGCAGATAGCCGGACTCGTTCATGGAATCGGTGTGCAGGGCGACCGGCAGATCGGCGGCCTCCGCGGTGTCGAGGCAGTTGTCGATGATGCGCGGGGTGGCCCCGAAGTCCTCGTGGACCTTGAAGCCGCCGGCCCCGGCGAGCACCGATTCGTCGAGCAGGGTGCGGGAGCTGGACGAGCCACGGGCGAGGAACGCGATGTTGAGCGGGGTGCCCTGCCAGGAACTCATCAGGGTGTGCAGATTGTGGGCGGGGTTGCAGCCGATCTCCCAGACCCCGCCGAGCCCCATGCCGACGAGCGTGGTGACCCCGGCGGCGAGCGCGGCGGGCGCCACCTCGGGCGAGGAGAGGTGGACATGGCTGTCCACGATGCCGGGCGTGGCGATCAGCCCTTCGCCGGGGACGACCGAGGTGTGCGAGTCGATGGCGTACTCGACCGGCATCACGTCCGGGTTGCCGACGCCGCCGACGGAGACGATCCGGCCGTCCTTGATGCCGATGTCGGTCTTGCGGATGCCCAGGACGGGGTCCATGAGGACGACTCCGGCGACCACCATGTCCAGGGCGGAGTCACGGTCGGAGCGGGGCGAGGCGAGCAGCCCGTCGCGTACGGTCTTGCCGCAGCCGCCGAGCAGTTCGTCACCCGGGGTGCCGTCGTCGGCCTCCACCTCGACCCAGAGGGAGGTGTCGCCGAGCCGGATGCGATCACCGGTGGTGGGCCCGTACAGAGCGTTGTACGTACGGCGGTCGATGCTGGTCATGCGCTCTGCTCCTCGGACTGGGCGGGCTGCGGGAGACGGGAGAGGGGGATCAGCGAGACCTCCCGGGACTCCCCCGGTTCGAAGGCCAGCGCCGTACCGGCCGCGATGTCCAGCCGCAGTCCCCGTGCCGCTTCCCGGTCCAGCTCCAGGGCCGCGTTCACCTCGTGCAGCGGATAGTGCGAGGAGACGAACACTGTACGGTCGCCGATGTTGCGGAGGGTGAGGGTGGTCCGTGGGCGGCCCTCGTTGATCCGTACGGGATCGGGGGCGGTCCGTACGGCGCCGGGGGCGGTGTCGGGGCTGCCCGGGCCGATCGGCCGGTCCACGGCGACGAGGGCGGTTCCGCTCGGGAAGAGTGCCTCGACCTGCACGGTGGTCACGATGTCGGCCACGCCGTCCATCACGTCGGCCTCGGTGAGCACGGCACGGCCCACCTCGATCACTTCGTCCAGACCGAGCCCGTCCCAGGCGGCTTCCAGCACCTCGTCACAGATCAGGGCGATGGCCTCCGGCGTGTTCAGCCGGCGGCCGCGCGCCCTGCGGCGGCGGGCCAGTTCGGCGACGGTGAACAGTTGGAGACGCTCCTGCTCGCGAGGCGTCAGATGCACTGCCAGGACCTCCCTGAATGCGGTGGGCCCGGAGAGGATTTCCGGGTTGCCTCAGCTTCGAGGGCAACGAGCACAAATCCAACGTCGAAACATCACCCGTACAGCCCCTTACATTGGTCATATGCACACTCCGGTTTCCGATTCTCCCGCCCCGTCCCGTCGGATCGCCGAACTGGCGGGCCAGTGCCTGGACAACATCGACGGCCTGATCGGCCAGTGGATGGAGATGATCGACCCGGTCCGCAGCGCCTATGCGGACCGGGTGCCGGACGCCGATTTCCGCAGCTCCGCCTGGCAGGCGTTCGAACTGCTGCTGCGTACGGTGGCGCGGCTCCCGGTGCCCGTGCACATCGCGGGGGTGTCGCAGCGCGTGGGTGAGCAGCGGGCCCGCCAGGGTGTCCCTCTGGACTCGCTGCTGGCGGTGGCCCGGCTGGACTTCCGGGTCGTGTGGGCGGCACTGGTCCAGCGGGCGGACGAGGACGACATGGCGGAGCTGGTGACGTCGGCCTACCACGTGTGGGAGGCCGTCGAGTCCCATGTCACCGGCATCATGACGGCGTATCAGCGCACGGTTCTGGAGATGGGGCGGCGCGAGGAGGACGAGCGCCGGATGTGGTTCTCCCGGCTGCTGGAGAGCGAGGGCCACAACCCGACGGTGGTACGGAACGCGGCACTGGCCCTCGGTTTCGACAGTGCCGGGACGTTTCTGTGCGCGGCGGCCCCGACAGCCGAGGGTTCGGGGCTGCACCTGGCGGCCACGGCGCTGCGCGCGGCGGGTGCTCCGGTGCAGTACCAGGCGGTCGGCGGGGACGCGGTGCTGGTGGTGGAGCTGGGCCGGCGCATCACCTGGCAGTCGGTGCTGATCCGGCTCGCCTCCACCCCGTGCGGCGTCTCGCCGCAGACGCGTGGGCTCGCGGCGGTGCCCAGGGCGGCCGTGCTGGCCATCGCGACGGCGCAGACGCTGCCGCCGGACGCGCGTGCGCCGAGACTGCTGGAGGACAGCTGGCTGGATGTGCTGGTGCGGCGGGCCGGGGACTTCGGTACCGATCTGGCCGCCGATGTGCTCGGCGGTCTCGACGGCCCCGGAGTGTCGGCCACGGAGACGGCTCGCCTGCTGGAGACCGTCACCGAGCATCTGAACGGCAGCGGCTCCATCGCGGACACGGCGGCCGCGCTGTACTGCCATCGCAACACGGTGCAGCACCGCTTCGCCCGCTTCCACGAGCTGACCGGCCGCGACATCCGGCGGCCCGACGACGCGGCACTGGTGGCGGTGGCCCTGCGGGCCAGGAACGCGGCCGTGGGCTGAGGCCGGCCCCGTCGGCGCGGCCCGTCCCGGAGGACGGTCTCAGCGGCGGGGGCGCTGGGCCCGTGCGGAGGCGTACAGGCAGACGGCCGCCGCGGTGGCCAGATTGAGGCTCTCCGCCTTGCCGTGGATCGGCACCCGCACGACGGCGTCGGCCAGGGCACGGGTCTCCTCCGGCAGGCCCCACGCCTCGTTCCCGAAGACCCAGGCGGTCGGCCCGCCCATGGTTCCGGCGTCGAGTTCGTCGTCGAGGTCGTCATCGCCCGCTCCGTCGGCGGCGAGAATCCGTACGCCCGCGTCCCTCAGCTCTCGCACGGCCTGCTCGACCGGGACGCCGACGGCTACCGGCAGGTGGAAGAGCGAGCCGACCGAGGCCCGGACGGACTTGGGGTTGTAGAGGTCCACCGAGGCGTCGGTGAGCACGACGGCGTCGGCGCCCGCGGCGTCGGCGCAGCGCAGTACCGTGCCGGCGTTTCCCGGATCCCGTACGTGGGCGAGGACGGCGACCAGCTTCGGCTTCGCGGCGACGATGGCGTCGAACGGTGCGTCGAGGAAGCGGCAGACACCGATCAGCCCCTGCGGGGTGACGGTCTGCGACACATCGGCGAGGACGTCCCCGTCGGCGAGGTGGACCCGGGCGCCGGCCGCGCGGGCGGCGTCGACGATGTCGGCGTACCGCTCGGCCGCCTCGACGGTGGCGAACAGCTCGATCAGCGTCGCCTCCCCGTCGCTCCCGCGGTGCCCGGCGGCCTCACGCACGGCCTGCGGCCCCTCGGCGATGAACCTGCGCTCCTTGCCGCGGAAGGTGCGCTTGGCCAGCCGCCGGGCGGCGGTGACGCGCGGAGATCGCGGGGAGATCAGTTCGGGGGTGCCCATGGTCGGCGGGGAGCCTCTCTGCGTGCGGAGGTGAGGGGTACGGCCGTGGCGGACGTACGGAGCATGTCGTGCAACGCACCGGACCCGCAGACGACGAGCGCCTGCGGGTCCGGCTCAGAAGCCAAGAAGTGCGACCTGGATCAGGCGGCCTTCGGGGCGTTGACGTCGCTCGGGAGGGCCTTCTGGGCGACCTCGACGAGGGCGGCGAACGCGTTGGCGTCGTTGACCGCGAGCTCGGCCAGGATCTTGCGGTCCACCTCGACGTTGGCGGCCTTCAGACCCTGGATGAGGCGGTTGTACGTCATGCCGTTCTGGCGGGCAGCGGCGTTGATGCGCTGGATCCACAGCTGACGGAAGTCGCCCTTGCGCTTCTTGCGGTCGTTGTAGTTGTAGACGAGGGAGTGGGTGACCTGCTCCTTCGCCTTGCGGTACAGGCGGGAGCGCTGGCCCCGGTAACCGCTGGCCTGCTCGAGGATTGCCCGGCGCTTCTTGTGGGCGTTCACTGCCCGCTTGACGCGTGCCACTTTTTAACTCCTTGTAGCGGGGCCGTGGTTGGACTCACACGGCCCGGAAACGAATTGGTCCCGGTCTGGGTCGAGATCGCCGCCCGCGGGTTCACCGAGGGCCGCGGGCTCACTTGCCGAGAAGCTTCTTGACCTTCTTGGCGTCGGCCGGGGCCAGCTCGACCGTGCCGGTCAGCGAGCGGGTCTTCTTGGACGACTTGTGCTCAAGAAGGTGGCGCTTGCCGGCGCGCTCACGGAGCACCTTGCCGGAGCCGGTGATCTTGAAGCGCTTGCTGGCACCGCTGTGCGTCTTGTTCTTCGGCATCGCGCCGTTCTCTCCTCGTCAGTGGCGCCCCTCTCGGTGCGGGCACCGGGCAGCAGGGGCGTCAGATCTTGGTGGGATTCCGGGGAGACCCGGGGCCGCCTGGATGGCGGCCCCCAGAGGTCACGCCTCGGAAGGTGTATCGGCCGGAGCCTCGGACTGCGCTTCGGCAGACCCGGCGTCGGGGGTGGAACCCTGACGCTCCGCCTTGCGGGCGGCCTGGGCCTCGCGGGCCTCGGCCATGGCTTCGGTCTTCTTCTTGTGCGGGCCCAGAACCATGATCATGTTCCGGCCGTCCTGCTTCGGGTTGGACTCGATGAAGCCGAGTTCCTCCACGTCCGAAGCGAGACGCTGGAGCAGTCGGAAGCCCAGCTCGGGGCGGGACTGCTCACGACCACGGAACATGATCGTGATCTTGACCTTGTCGCCCTGCTTGAGGAACCGGACGACGTGACCCTTCTTGGTGTCATAGTCGTGCGGGTCGATCTTCGGCCGGAGCTTCATCTCCTTGATGACCGTGTGCGCCTGGTTCTTGCGCGCCTCACGGGCCTTCATGGCCGACTCGTACTTGAACTTCCCGTAGTCCATGAGCTTGCACACGGGCGGACGGGCGGTCGCCGCCACCTCGACCAGGTCGAGGTCGTACTCCTGCGCGAGTTCCAGGGCCTTGGCAAGCGGAACAATCCCGACCTGCTCGCCGCTGGGACCGACAAGTCGCACCTCGGGAACGCGAATCCGGTCGTTGATGCGGGGCTCGGCGCTGATGGATCCTCCTCGGTAGCACCACGTGACCGCCTGGCGGACAGCCACGTAACGTCTGTTGTGTGAGACCAACCGCACCAGGTCAATAAAAATGCCCCGGACGGGACACAGGCGGGGCTCCTGGAACTACCGGAACACCGCCGCGGTCAACCGCGGGGCGCATCGGGCGGCTCCATCGTCCGTACGGAACGATGGGCGCCACCTGACCGGTGACCCGCTGTCCTGAAGGACAGCCAGGTGGGAGATCGGAGCCTCCACTTGTGGGCCGGGCACATAGCTGCCCAGCCGGTCGTCACTCCAGGTTAGCAGCTCCTCGGAGTGGACGCTAACCGGTCGGCACCGACCGCTCCCTGGGACAGGGCGGCGCCCGACGGGGCCTATCGTATGGCGCATGAGTGACGCGACCCCCACCAACGACTCCCCCGGCTTCGACGACATGGCCCGCGACATCGCGGAGGTGCCCGCGGTCGAGGTGATCGTGACGGTCGCGGTCAATCTGATGAGCGCCGCCGCCGTGAAGCTCGGCCTGACCGAGGAGGGCGACGAGCACAAGGACCTCGACGAGGCCCGCAAGCTGGTGCACGCGCTGGCCGGCCTGCTGGACGCCGGGGCCACCGAGATCAGCTCCTTCCACGCTTCTCCGCTGCGTGACGGCCTGAAGTCCCTGCAACTGGCGTTCCGGGAAGCGTCGCTCGTACCGGACGAGCCCGGCCAGGGCCCCGGCGAGAAGTACACCGGCCCCGTCTTCGGCTGAGCCCGCCCCTCTTCCCTGCTTTTCCCTGCTTTTCCCTGCTTTTCCCTCTTTTCTCGATCCTCGACTGAGCCCCTGCCCGTGCCGGGCAGGGGCTCAGTCGTGCGAGCCGAGGATCGAGTGATCAGCGCGTGAACAGGGGCTCGCCGGGTGCCGCCGCACCGGCCGGGAGCAGCGCCAGGTCCAGGCCGCGCACCAGGCGGGCGCGCAGGACGTCGTCGGTCGCGAGCAGTTCCGCGACCCGGCGGGCCACGACGGCGGGGTCCGCGCCGGGTACGAGCACGAGGGCCAGGGTGCCGTCGGAGCTGCCGGGGCCGAGATGGGCCCGGAGCACCGCGGGCTCGGCGGCCACCGCGTCCCGTACCGCCGAGACGACCGCGGGGTCGTCCAGCGGGTCGGCGCTGGTGCGGCCCTCCGCGAGGGCGAGCAGCGCGGAACCGGTCAGCTCGAACGCGACCGGGCCGGCGAGGTCGAGAACGACCGTGTCCGCCTTCTCGTGCGCGGCAGCCTGGAGCGCCTGGTGCAGGGGGACGGCGACGGGGCGGGCCTGCGGATCCCAGCGGGCCAGCGAAACGGTCGAGGTGAAGGCGGGCAGGGCGCGCCGGTCTCCCGCCTGCAGGGTGGGGACGGCCATGTCGCTGGTCTTCTCGCGACGCAGCCCGTTCTCGTCCTCCTCCACCTCCCCCAGCACGGCGACGACGGGGACCAGGAGCCGGGCGCCCCTGAGGGCTTCGAGTACCGGTCCGACGGCCTCGCGGTCCGCGGCCCAGGCGGCGAGTGCCGCGCTCAGGGCCGGGTCGGCCGTGCCGTCGTCGTCGGAGTATCCGGGGTCCGGAATGTTCTTCAGCGCCACGGGGCGAGCCTAGTGCCTGGGTTTTCTCATCCTTTCGACAGGTCGGACCCAGCCGGTTCCCAGGTGCCGCTCCTAGCGTCCGGGGCATGTCCCGAAACAGAGGTCGCGGCTTCGTCCGTACCGCTTCCGTGACGGTCGTGATCCTGCTGGCGGGTTCGGCCGTGGGCGGAATCCGGCTGGCCGGCCGGTCGTCGGATCACGCTCCCGGCTCCGCGGCGTCCGTATCGTCCGTATCGGCCGCCGGGGCCACCCCCGTCCCGGCAACGACGAGTGAGGAGCCGACGGTGGATCTCGACGCGGCGCTGGCCTCGGCGGTGGATCCGCTGCTGGCCGACACGGGTGACGTGCGGGTGTCCGTCGCGGTGCTGGACACCGGGAACGGGGCACGGGCCGTCTACGGGGACGAGTCGTACGACACCGCGAGCATCGTCAAGGTCGACATACTCGCCGCGCTGCTGCTCAGGGCACAGGACGAGGAGCGCGCCCTCACCACCGGCGAGCGCGACAGCGCGACCGCCATGATCGAGCGGAGCGACAACGCGTCCGCCACCACGCTGCTGCAGGCGGTCGGCGGCGCGCAGGCCCTCGACGCGGCCAACGAACGCCTCGGTCTGACCGGGACCACGGCCGCGGACGCCTGGGGGCTGACCCGGACCACGGCGACGGATCAGCTGACCCTGCTGGAGGCGGTGTTCGGTACGGAGTCGGAGCTGAACGAGGATTCCCGTACGTACCTGCGGGGGCTGATGGGGCAGGTGGAGGCCGACCAGCAGTGGGGCGTGTCGGCGGCGGGCAGCGGTTGGGCGCTGAAGAACGGCTGGATGCCCCGGACGGCGACCGGGCTGTGGGACATCAACAGCATCGGGCAGGTGCGGGCGGACGGCCGCACGTATCTGGTGGCGGTGCTCTCGGGCGGGCAGCCGACGAAGGAGACCGGGATCGCGCTCGTCGAGTCGGTCGCGAAGGCGGCGGTGGGTGTGCTCGACGCCACCCGGTGAGCGCCGGCCGCCCGGTGAGCCGGAGGCGCCCCGAGCCGGAGGCGCCCTGGGCCGGATGAGCGGCCCGGACGGTGTTCAGCGACGCGCGGCGGACGGTCTGTTGTACCTGCCGCGCCACAGCACCACGGCGAGGGCCAGCAGGGCCGCCCCGAGGCCGCCCGCCGCGGGCGCGAGCCAGCCCGCCGGGCCGCTGTCGTGGTGCTCGACGGTCGGGCCGGGGCCGAAGTACCGCTTCCGGTAACCCGCCTCGGCGGACTCGGCGCGCACACCCGCGGGACGGAGGTCGGCCGCGGCGTCGATCGCCGCGGCAGGGTCGACGATGCCGTAGCCGCGGGCGTCGTCACGACCCGATGCCGGGGCGCTGCGGGCCGTGTCCGTGAGCAGGTGCTTGATCTGGGCGGGTGTCAGTCCCGGGTGCGCGGCGCGCACCAGCGCGACCGCGCCGGAGACGAAGGCCGCGGCGGCGGAGGTGCCCCACTCCACGTAGTACTTCCGGTCGGGTGCGGCGACGACGATGTCGACTCCCGGGGCGCTGACCGTGGCGTACCAGCGGCGCGTGGAGAACGCGGCATGCGTGCCGTACCGGTCGACGGCGGCGACCGCGATCACGCCGGGGTAGGCGGCGGGGTACGAGATGTGGTCGCCCTTCTCTCCTCCGTTGCCCGATGAGGCGACGACGACGGCCCCCTTCTTCAGTGCGTACTGGATGGCGGCGTCCTCGCCCGCTTCGGGGTGCGCGGACTCGCTGTCGTCGCCGAGCGAGAGGTTGATGACGTCGGCGCCGTGGTCGGCGGCCCAGCGGATGCCGTCGGCGAGGGCCGTGCCGCGGGACTGCCGTGCCTTGGTGCGGGCCGGGTCCGAGGCTTCGAGAATCACCCGCACGGGGAGGATCCTTGCCTCCGGAGCGATGCCCAGCACTCCCTCGCTCCGGTCGGCGCCATGGCCATGACCTGCGATGATCCCGGCCATGGCGGTACCGTGCCGCGCCCAGGAACGGTCGCCGCGGGCGGCACCGAAGCCGATCATGTCCTTGCCGGGCAGCACTTGGCCGGCCAGGTCGGGGAGGCTGTCGTCGACGCCGGTGTCGACGACGGCGACGGTGACCCCCTTGCCCTTGGTGGTCCGCCATGCCTGGTCGGTGTGGAGTGCCTGGAGGCCCCACTGCTGTTCCCGGATGGCATCGGCCCTGGCCGGTGCGGCGGGCAGGAGTGCGAACGCCATGGCGGCGCAGACCGCGCCCAGGGCGCGGCGGCGGGTGCGAGGGGTGCGGCGGATCATTCCGGCTTCTCCGTGAGGTCGGTGATCGTCCGGCGCAGGCCGCGCTCGATCCGGTCGGCGATTCCCTTGGCCTCGTGGCCGAGTCCGGCCTGGGCGGCGGCCGTGGTGGCGTTCGCGGCCATGGCCTTGGCGGCGGGCTGCGGATCGGTGACCGTACGCCCGTCGGCGAACCCGGAGACGGCGAACATGACGACGGGCACCTCGGTCAGTACGTGAACGGTCCAACTGGCGCGCTGCCGGTCGCCGAATCCGGCGGCGGCCGTGCCCTCGACCGGGTACGTGCGGGGCATCAGGTCGGTGCGCCGGTCGAGGTGCTGGTCGGCGAAGCGGGTGCTCAGCGCCTTCATGGCCGCGGTGTCGCCCTCGGTGAAGACCGCCCCGACCGTGGTGACGCTGCTGCTGGTGGCGTCGGTGTAGGTGGCCCGGAGCATGCGCACGCAGCCCACCGGGCCGAGTGTCCTGGCCAGCAGCGGGTCCAGGCCCGCCGTGCAGCCGCTGTCCGGGGCGACGGCGACCCTGGTCCAGACCCGGTCGGCCCCGCCGGGCCCCGCTCCTTCGCCCTTGAGCGTGCGCGGGAAGAGGGTGTCCACGGGGACGCTGTGCCAGACCGTGCGCCCCACCGTGTAGGCGCTGTGCGCGGCGGGGTCGGCCGAGGAGTCGCCGGTGAGCCAGGCGCCGGTGGCCGCGCCGCCGATCAGTCCGAGTCCGAGCACGACACAGACCGCTGCGGTCGCGGTCCTGATCGGACGGCGGGTCCGGACGGGGCGCAGCCGGGTGGTCGTCTCGACGGGCGTCTCGGGGAACGGAGGGCGGTACGGATACGGGTACGGATGGGGGTGCGGATGGGGGTGCGGGTACGGCCGCGACAGGTGCTGCGGGGCAGGGACCGGCCCGGCGTGCGGCGGGGCCGCGCCGGGTCGCGGCGTCAGGTCCACGGCACCGACGGGGCGCCGCCGGGTCGCGGCGGGCGGACCGGCCGGTCCGGTCTGCGCGGTGGTGGGTGGGGCCGCGGCGGGTGCGGGAGCGCGGGGCACGGCTCGCAGCCGTGCCGTGGTCTCCACGGGCGGTGCCTCGGGTGCGGGTGCCGGGGGCACGGCTCGCAGCCGTGTCGTGGTCTCCACGGGAAGCGCTTCGGGTGCGGGCGCCTGCTGAGGCGTCGCGTCCGGCTGCGGAGGGGAGGCCGGCTCCTGCCGCGGGGGTGGCGGGGGCACCGCTGCCGAGGCGGCCGGTGACTCCGGGCCGGGCACCGGCACCGCGGGCGGCGGAACGGGCTCGCTCGCGGAGGCCGCCGGGAGTGCCTGCGCGGGGTGCGCGGAGGCCGGGGGCGGGGTGGTGGGAGGGGGCGGGACAGGAGCACGCTGCGCCTCGGTACTCATCCGCCCCCCAGGTCCTGTTCCGTACCGCGCGCGGATCGACGTCACAGGCAGGCCCGTTGATGTGCCGCGTGCCCGTCACTCTACGGGGTGGAACGGTCCTGGTGGGAGCGGACCGCCCCGCCCCGGACGATCTGCGCAGATCATCCCCCTACCCAGCGGTACGGCCGTCTGGCAAGCTGCGGCCATGACTGCCCGTGCCGCTGACCGGACCCGTTACAACCGGGCCACCGCCCATCTGGACGCCCCGATCGCCGTCGTCGATCTGGAGGCGTTCGACGCCAATGCCGACGACCTCGTGCGCCGGGCCGCAGGAAAGCCGATCCGGGTCGCGAGCAAGTCGGTTCGCTGCCGGGCCCTGTTGGAGCGGGTGCTCGCGCGGCCGGGGTTCGCCGGGATCATGTCGTTCACCCTGGCCGAGTCGTTGTGGCTGGCACGGGCCGGGTTCGACGACGTGCTGCTGGCCTATCCGTCGGCCGACCGGGCCGCCTTCGCGGAGCTGGCCGCCGATCCGAAGCTGGCCGCCGCCGTGACGGTGATGGTGGACGACCACGCGCAGTTGGAGCTGATCGACGCGGCGCGGGCCGGTGGCCGCGAGGAGATCCGCGTCTGTCTGGAGCTGGACACCTCGTTGCGGTTGTTCGGCAACCGCGTGCGGATCGGCGCTCTGCGTTCTCCGCTGCGCTCTCCCGCCGAACTGGCCGAACTGGCACGTTCGGTGGCGCGCAGGCCCGGCTTCCGGCTGGTGGGTCTGATGGCGTACGAGGGGCACATCGCCGGGGTCGGGGACGCGGTCGCGGGACGGCCGCTGCGCTCCCGGGCGATCCGGCTGATGCAGGCCGCGGGCCGCAGGGAACTGGCCGGCCGACGGGCCGAGGTGGTGCGGGCGGTACGGGCCGTGGCGCCGGACCTGGAGTTCGTCAACGGCGGCGGCACCGGGAGTGTGCAGCACACGGCGGCGGAGCGTGCGGTGACCGAGATCGCGGCCGGGTCGGGGCTCTACGTACCACGGCTGTTCGACAACTACACCTCGTTCACGGCGCGTCCGGCGGCGCTGTTCGCCCAGCCGGTGGTGCGTCGGCCCGGTGTGGGGGTGGTGACGGTCCTCGGGGGCGGCTATCCGGCGTCCGGGGCCGCGGGTGCGGACCGGCTGCCCGTCCCGTACCTGCCGGAGGGGCTGCGCTACGACCCGCAGGAGGGACCGGGCGAGGTGCAGACGCCGCTGCTCGGCGCCCCGGCGGACGATCTGCTGATCGGCGACAAGGTGTGGTTCCGGCACGCGAAGGCCGGTGAACTGTGCGAACGCTTCGACGAGTTGCAGCTGATCGAGGGCGACCGGGTGACGGCCGTCGTGCCGACGTACCGCGGTGAGGGCCGGACGTTCCTCTGAGCTCAGGAAGCGTCGGGGAGCCGCTGGAAGCTGCCCATGTCACCGGCTGGGGCACGGGGGCTGTCGGGCGGATGCGCGCCGTCCGTGCCGTCCCACCACCGTTCGGTGCCCGGTGTCGCGGCGTCCGCGTACCAGCCGGGCGGTGTCGCGTTGGCCATGCCCCCACTCCACGTGCGCTCCCGTAGGGCGGGCGGGGCGCCGGGGTTCCGCCGCCGGGGATCCCGGTAGGTCCTCGGCCGGCGGGCGGTGTCCCGGAGCGGTGGAGTTCTACAGGGGGGTGACGTACGCCCCCGAGATCCCGCCGTCGACGAGGAAATCGGTGGCGTTGACGAACGAGGAGTCGTCGCTCGCGAGGAACGCGACGGCCGCCGCGATCTCCGTGGCTTCGGCGAACCGGCCGACCGGGATGTGCACCAGCCTGCGGGCCGCGCGTTCCGGGTCCTTGGCGAACAGCTCCTGGAGCAGGGGCGTGTTGACCGGCCCTGGGCACAGCGCGTTGACCCGGATGCCCTCTCGGGCGAACTGCACCCCGAGTTCGCGGGACATGGCGAGGACGCCGCCCTTGGACGCGGTGTACGAGATCTGGCTGGTGGCCGCTCCCATGATCGCGACGAAGGACGCGGTGTTGATGATCGAGCCGCGGCCCTGGCGGCGCATGTAGGGCAGGGCCGCCTTGCAGCAGAGGTAGACGGAGGTGAGGTTGACGTCCTGGACGCGCTTCCACGCCTCCAGGCCCGTGGTGAGGATGGAGTCGTCGTCGGGCGGGGAGATTCCGGCGTTGTTGAACGCGATGTCGACGGAGCCGTAGGTGTCGAACGCGGCCTTGAAGAGTGCTTCGACCTGTTCGGGGTCGGTGACGTCGACGCGCACGAAGGTGCCGCCGGTCTCCTCGGCCGCGGCCTTGCCCGCGTTCTCGTCGATGTCCCCGCAGACGACGTTCGCGCCCTCCGACGCCAGGCGGCGTGCGGTGGCGCGACCGATTCCGCTGCCGGCGCCGGTGATGACGGCGGTGCGGCCGACCAGGCGGCGGCAGATGTTCTCGCTGTCCGTGGTGGTCATGTGGCTCAGTCCTCCGTGCTGATGAAGACGTTCTTGGTTTCGGTGCATGCGGCAAGGGCGTCGGGGCCGAGTTCGCGGCCGATTCCGGACTGCTTGTAGCCGCCGAACGGGGTCCAGTAGCGGACGCTGGAATGGGAGTTGACGGAGAGGTTCCCGGCCCGGACGGCCTGCGAGACGCGCAGGGCGCGGCCCACGTCACGGGTCCAGATCGAGCCGGCGAGGCCGTACTCCGTCGCGTTGGCGAGCCGCACGGCGTCGGCCTCGTCCTCGAAGGGAAGAAGGACGGCGACCGGCCCGAAGACCTCTTCGGTGGCGACGGGCGCATCGGGGCGGGCGTCGGTGAGAACGGTCGGCGGGAACCAGAAGCCGGGCCCTTCGGGTGCTGTGCCGGTGAGGGCCCTCGCGCCCTCGGGGACGTAGCCGCGCACCCGTTCGAGCTGTGCCCGGGAGATCAGCGGGCCCATCTGGCTGTTCTCGTCGGACGGGTCGCCCACGACGACGGACGTGATCGCCGGGGCGAGGAGTTCCAGGAAGCGGTCGTACACGGATCGCTGGACCAGGATGCGGGTGCGGGCGCAGCAGTCCTGGCCGGCGTTGTCCAGGAACGCCATCGGCGCGGCAGCCGCGGCGGCCTCGATGTCGGCGTCGGCGAAGACGATGTTGGGGCTCTTGCCGCCGAGTTCCAGGGTGAGCCGCTTCACGCGGTCGGCGCACTTGGCCATGATCTGCTTGCCGACCCGGGTGGAGCCGGTGAAGACGATCTTGGCGACGCCGGGGTGCTCGACCAGGGCGTCGCCGGTGACCTCGCCCGCGCCCGGGAGCACCTGGAGGAGGTGTTCGGGCAGTCCTGCCTCCAGGGCGAGCCCGGCCAGCCGCAGGGCGGTGAGCGGGGTCGTCTCGGCGGGCTTGAGCAGTACGGCGTTGCCGGCGGCGAGTGCGGGTGCGAGGCCCCAGGCGGCGATCGGCATGGGGAAGTTCCACGGCGCGATCACGCCGATGACACCGAGGGGTTCGAGGAGGGTGATGTCGAGTCCGCCGGGGACCGGGATCTGTCGGCCTGTCAGCCGTTCCACTCCCCCGGCGGCGTAGTCGAGCACGTCGCGGACGTTGGCCGCTTCCCAGCGGGCGTTGCCCAGGGTGTGGCCGGCCTCCTGGACCTCCAGGCGGGCCAGTTGTTCGGTTTCACCGTCGACGGCGGCGGCGAAGCGGCGCAGCAGCCGGGCGCGGTCGGCGGGGGCGAGGGCGGCCCAGGTGCGCTGGGCCGCCGCGGCCCGTCCGACCGCCTCGTCCACCTCGGCGACGGTGGTGGACGGGACGGTGGCGAGGAGTTCTTCCGTCGCCGGGTTGAGTACGTGGTGTTCCACCGGGTGGTCGGGCGTGGTCACGAAGTGCCTCACAGGCGTTCGAAGGAACGGCGGAGCTCCCAGTCGGTCACTGCGGCGTCGAAGGCCTCCAGTTCGACGCGGGCCATGTTGCGGTAGTGCGCGACGACGTCGTCGCCGAAGGCCGCCCTGGCGATCTCGCTCCGCTCCCAGAGTTCGGCGGCCTCGCGCAGTGTGGTGGGGACGTGGTCGTAGTCGGCGGCGTAGGCGTTGCTCTCGCAGGGCTCGGGGAGTTCGAGGCCCTTCTCGATGCCGTGGATGCCCGCGGCGACGAGTCCGGCGACGGCGAGGTACGGATTGACGTCGCCGCCGGGCAGCCGGTTCTCGAAGCGCAGCGAGCGGCCGTGGCCGACGACGCGGAGCGCGCAGGTGCGGTTGTCGTGGCCCCAGGCGACGGCGGTCGGGGCGAAGGAGCCCGGCTGGAAGCGCTTGTAGGAGTTGATGTTCGGTGCGTACAGAAGGGAGAAATCGCGCAGGGCGGCCAGTTGCCCGGCGAGGAAGTGGCGCATCACCGGGGACATGCCGCCGTCCTCGTCCGCCATGGCACTGCGCCCGGCGTCGTCGGTGGACCGGAGCGAGAGGTGGATGTGGCAGGAGTTGCCCTCGCGCTCGTTGAACTTGGCCATGAAGGTGAGCGCCACGCCCTCCTGGGACGCGATCTCCTTGGCGCCGGTCTTGTAGACGGCGTGCTGGTCGCAGGTGACCAGGGCCTCGTCGTAGCGGAAGACGATCTCGTGCTGGCCGGGGTTGCATTCGCCTTTCGCTGACTCGACGGTGAGGCCCGCGGCGGCCATTTCGTTGCGGATCCGGCGCAGCAGCGGCTCCACGCGGCCGGTGCCGAGCACGGAGTAGTCGATGTTGTACCGGTTGGCCGGGGTCAGGTCGCGGTAGTTGCGGTCCCAGGCCTGTTCGTAGGTGTCCTTGAAGACGATGAATTCGAGTTCGGTACCGACATGGGCCGTGAAGCCGTGCTCGGCCAGCCTCTCCAGCTGGCGGCCCAGGATCCGGCGGGGTGCGGCGGCGACGGGCGAGCCGTCCTCCTGGGCGAGGTCGGCGAGGACCATGGCCGTGCCCTCGTTCCAGGGCACCCGGCGCAGAGTGGAGAGGTCCGCGTGCATGGCGAAGTCGCCGTAGCCGCGCTCCCAGGAGGACATCTCGAATCCGTCGACGGTGTTCATGTCGGTGTCGACGGCGAGCAGATAATTGCATCCCTCGGTGCCGTGCTCCACGACCTCGTCGAGGAAGAACCGGGCGGCGAACCGCTTGCCCTGCAGCCTTCCCTGCATGTCGGGGAAGGCGAGGACGACGGTGTCGATCTCACCGCTCGCGACGAGGGCGCGCAGCTCCTCGATCGCCAGCGGTGGTGTTCGGTCTGCCACGGGACGTTCCTCCTTCGGTCAGCCGGAAGGCTTAAGGTATGCGAGAGAACCATTAATTGTGAAGGGACGACGGGGCGTGGCCGAGGAAAGCGAGTTCACCGACCGCCTGATGCCCGTACTGCGGCCCGTCCGGGCGGGGAACGGCTTCGAGGAGGCGCTGGAGCAGATCCTCCAGGTGATCAGGCTCGGACTGGTGCCGGGCGGCGGGCGGCTGCCGGCCGAGCGCGAACTGGCCGAGCTGCTGGGGATCAGCCGGGTCACGCTGCGCGAGGTACTGAAGGTCCTTCAGGACCAGGGCCTGGTGGAGAGCAGGCGCGGGCGCTACGGCGGCACGTTCGTGCCGCCCCGCACCGAAAGCCCCGACAAGGGGGCGTTGCGCCGCAAGGTGGAGTCCGTCGACATCGAGGACGTACTGCGTTTCCGCGAGGTGCTGGAGGCCGGGGCAGCCGGGCTGTGCGCCGCGCAGGGGCTGACGGAGGAAGGTGCGGACCGGCTGCGTTCGGCTCTGGCGGCGACTCACGAAGCACCTCTGCCCGACTACCGCAGGCGCGACACACTGTTCCATCTGACCCTGGCGGAACTCTCCGGCTCCGCGTCGCTGACCGCGCAGTACGCGGCCGTCCGCGCCACGGTGAACGACCTGCTGGACTGCATACCGCTGCTCGTGCGGAACCTGGAGCACGCACAGCATCAGCACACGAGTCTCGTCGAGGCGGTTCTCGACGGGGACGCGGAGGCCGCACGCGCGGTGATGCGCGAGCACTGCGCGGGAACGGCGGCGCTGTTGCGCGGATTCCTGACCTGATCATTACCGGCACGGGCATGACCGGCCTGCGGCGTTACCGGCCCGGGCGCTACCGGCCCGGGCGCTACCGGCCCGGGCGCTACCGGCCCGGGCGCTACCGGCCCGGGCACTACCGGCCCGGATACAGAGCCAACGGTTCCGCTTCGGTGACGACTCCCAGGATTCCAAAGGTATCCTCTGACACCATTGATATCATGGAATCGTTCGAGCCCGCCCGCGCAGGCGGCCGATCCGGAGGGACCGCCCCGTGTCCGAACCTCTCATCGGCGTCTCCACCTATCTGGAACCCGTGACCCGCTGGGGTGTCTGGGAGCTGCCCGCCGCCCTCCTCCCGGCCGCCTACCCGCGGATGGTCCAGCGGTCCGGCGGCCTGGCCGTGCTGCTTCCGCCGGACGACCCCGCGCGCGCCGCTGCCGCCGTGTCCCGGCTGGACGGCCTCGTCATCGCGGGCGGCGCCGATGTGGAACCCGGGCTGTACGGCGCGGAGCGCGACTTCCGGACCGGTCCGCCCGCGCCGGAGCGCGATGCCTGGGAGCTCGCCCTGATCCGGGCCGCGCTGGAGTCCGGTACACCGCTGCTCGGTATCTGCCGCGGTATGCAACTGCTCAATGTGGCGCTCGGCGGCACCCTGACCCAGCACGTCGACGGGCACGCCGGCCCGCTGGGCGCGACCGGAGTCCTCGGCGCGCATCCGGTGACCCCCGTACCGGGGACGCTCTTCGCGTCGGTCATGCCCGAGGAGTCGGCCGTCCCCACCTATCACCACCAGTGCGTGCGCCGGCTCGCCCCGGGTCTCGTGGCTTCGGCGCACGCGGCGGACGGCACGGTCGAGGCGGTCGAGCTGCCGGGACCTCAGTGGGTGCTCGGGGTGCAGTGGCATCCGGAGATGGGGGACGACCTCCGGCCGGCGCAGGCCCTGGTGCGGGCGTCGACGGCCCGCCCGGTCCCTGCCCGTACACCGTCCGATGACCTCGCCCCGCCGCGGGCCAATGCGGCCTTCGAGGACTTGCGGCCCTGAACCGGCCGACCGGACGCACCGGCGTGCGGGCCGCGCCCGCACGACTCCCCGCCGGTTCCCCACCCCTGTCCCGGCGGCCCGGGCCCTCTGACGGCTCCCCGGCCGCCCCGGTCCTCCGAACGGGCCCTACACGTCCCGCCCCGTCAGCGACAGCAGATCACGCGCGGGCCCCGTCGGGCGGTGCCCCGAGGGCCACACCGCGCGCAGTTGGCGCCTCAGCCGCACACCCGCGATCGGGATCTTGATCAGGCGCCTGGAGGACAGCTCCTCGCCCAGCGCCAGTTCGCTCAGCACGCACGGTCCCGCCCCGCTCTCCGCCGCGCCCTTCACCGCTGTCGTCGAGGAGAGTTCGAGCAGTGGCTGGGCGAGACCGCCGTGCACGGCCAGGGCCGCGTCCAGGACCTGGCGGGTGCCGGAGCCGTGCTCACGCAGGATCAGCGGGGTCGCGGCCAGTTCCGCCGGGACCAGGGGCGTACGGCGGCGGGCCCACGCATGGGACGGGGCGACCACGACGACCAGGCGGTCGTGGGCGATGACCGTGCCGTCGAGCCCTTCCGGGACGGACAGGCCCTCCACGAATCCGAGGTCGGCCTCACCGGCGAGCAGCCGCCTCGCGACCGCCGCGGAGTTCCCGGCGAGCAGCGAGACCGCGGTGTCCGGCCGTTCGGCGCGCAGCGCTATCAGCCAGCCCGGCAGCAGGTACTCGGCGATGGTCATGGACGCGGCGACCCGCAGCCGGGAGTCCCGCCTGTCCCGCAGCGCCTGCGCGCCGGCGTCGAACGACTCGGCCGCCTCCACGATCCTGCGCGCCCAGTCGGTGACGAGCGCGCCGGCGGCGGTGAGCCGGGAGCCGCGGGGCGAACGGTCCAGCAGGGCCAGGCCGAGCTGCCGCTCCATCGACCGGATGCGGCTGCTGGCCGCCGGCTGGGTGACCCCGATGTCCCGTGCCGCGCGCCCCAGGCTGCCGTGCCGGGCGACGGCGAGCAGCAGTTCCAGCGCACCGAGGTCGGGAACCCGGTGGGAGAGGGGAACGTGCACTTCATCGGCCATAAATCCACCTTATGACCCCATAGACACGCGGTCCCTGGTGGGTCGGCGACCGCGCCGCAAAAATCGTGGCATGGCCATCTTTCCGTTGACGCAGCAGTCCCCAGCCCCGTTCCCGGTCCCTGTGCGGCTGCCCCGTCTGCGGCACATCGGCCCCAACTGGTACGCGACCGTCATGGGCACCGCGATCGTCGCGAGCGCGGGTGCGGCGCTGCCCGTGCACGTCCCGGGACTGCGGGGAGCCTGCGCGGCGGTGTGGGCGGTCGCGACGGTCATGCTCGCCGCGGTGCTCACGGCCCGTGCCGGGCACTGGATCGCCCATCGCGACCAGGCCCGCGCCCATCTGCTCGACCCGGCGGTCGCCCCGTTCTACGGCTGCCTCTCCATGGCTCTGCTCGCGGTCGGCGGTTCGTCGATGGCGGTCGGCCGGGACGTCGTCGGGCAGCGCGCCGCGCTCGCCCTGGACGTGGTGCTGTACACGGCGGGCACCGGGGTCGGTCTCGTCTGCGCGGTAGCGATTCCGTACCTGATGGTCGTGCGCCACCGGATCGAGCCCGGCACCGCGTCGCCGGTGTGGCTGCTGCCGGTGGTGGCCCCGATGGTCTCCGCGGCGCTGGGCCCGCAGCTGGTGCCGGAGCTGCCGGCCGGACAGGGGCGCGAAGCGCTGCTGCTGGCCTGCTACGCGATGTTCGGCCTGAGTCTGCTGGCCACGCTGGTGATGCTGCCGCTGGTCTTCGCCCGGCTCGTCCACCAGGGCCCGCTGCCGCTCGCGCTGACGCCCACGCTGTTCCTCGTCCTCGGTCCCCTGGGCCAGTCGACGACGGCGGTCAACCAGCTCGCCGATGTGGCGCCGGGCGCGATCGGGGCACCGTACGCCTCGGCCCTGGGCGTGTTCGCCGTGCTGTACGGGGTGCCGGTGATGGGTTTCGCACTGCTGTGGCTGGCACTGGCCGCCGCCCTGGTGGTGCGGGCCGTACGGAACGGCATGACCTTCGGCATGACGTGGTGGGGCTTCACCTTCCCGGTCGGTACGTGTGTCACGGGCGCCGCGGGTCTGGCCCGGCACACCGGTCTCACCGCGTACACCTGGCTCGCCGTCGCGCTGTACGCGCTGCTGGTGACGGCCTGGGCCGTGACCGGGCTCCGGACGCTGCGCGGGCTGCTCAGCGGAGTGCTGCTCGCAGCGCCGCAGGGGCCCCGGCCAGTGACGGCCCGTACCACGTGAGGAACCGCCCGTCCACGAGGGCGGCGGGCAGTGCGGGAAACGCCTCGGGCCCGTCGTCCGCGGTGAAGCGGTACGGCTCGTCGGGCAGGACGACCAGATCGGCGCCCGCCGCGTTGAGGGCGCCGAGCGGGATCCGGGGGTAGCGCTCGGCGTGGTCCGCGTAGACGTTGTCGACACCGAGCCTGGCCAGCAGATCCCCGGCGAAGGTGTCGCGGCCCAGCACCGTCCAGGGCCGGCGCCAGACGGGCACGACCGCCCGGCGCGGGGCGCGGGGCGGCGGGAGCGCGGCCCAGGCGGCCTCGGCCTCGTCCAGCCAGCGCGGCCTGGCCTCGCCGCAGGCGGTGGCCAGCACCCGTTCCAGTTCCTCGAAGGCCTGGTCGAGGGTGCGGATCTCGGTGACGAGCACCTCGATCCCGGCGGCCCGGAGCGCCGCGAGGTCGGGTGCGCGGTTCTCCTCCTCGTTGGCGACGACGAGATCGGGCCGGAGCGCGACGACCGCCGCCACGTCGGGATTCTTGGTGCCGCCGATCCGGGCGGCGGCCAGTCCGGCCGGATGCGTGCACCAGTCGGTGACGCCGACCAGCAGGCCGGGAGCGGTGACGGCCACGGCCTCGGTGAGCGAGGGGACGAGGGAGACGACTCGCACGGCGGGAACCCCTCTCAGCGACGCGGGTCGAACGTGGCGTCGATGTGCTCGGCGACCGCGACGACGAGCAGCCGCGTGCCGGGCAGCGTGGCCCGCCAGCGGTGCCGCACCCCGCCGGAGAGGAACAGCGTGTCGCCCTGCTCCAGCCGGTACGCCCGCCCCTCGGCCTCCACCTCCGCGGCGCCGAGCACCACGTACATCACCTCGTCGTTGCGGTGCTGGAACTCGCGGCCGAGGTCGAGTTCACCGGTGAACTCCAGGGCGCTGAGCTGATGGCGTCCGCGCACCACTCTGCGCGCTCCCTCGCCCTCGCCCGCGCGTACGACATCGACGCTGCGCGCCGAGTCCGCGGCGGCGCGCAGCCGTGCCGTGGTGGTCTCCAGGGCTTCGGCGACCCGGTCCAGGGAACGCGGGCTGGGCCGGGCCCGCTCGTTCTCGATCTGGCTGAGGAACGGCACGGACAGACCGCTGCGGCTGGCGACCGCGGCCAGTGTGAGCCCCAGGGATCTGCGCCGTCGGCGGACCGCGGCGCCCACGCGGAGTGCTTCCTTGTCGTCCATGTCCGGCTCCCTCCCGACACGTCATCCTTCCGGCTGCCGGCACATTACGCACACGGTTACGCAAGGTCGGCCGGCCGATGAACGTGTTCCGGACAGCCGGAAGGGGCGGGCCCGCCGACGGCGGCGCCCACCCCTTCCTCTGCGAAAGCCCTGTTCAGAGCCCTACTGTGGAGCCATCTTGTCCACGATGCCCGGGTTTGTCTCCATCCAGGCTCGCACAGCCTCTTCCTCGTGTCCCGTGCCGCGCTTCTGGATCTGGTTCTCCAGGCCGGCGAGCTGGTCCTCGCTCAGCTTGAAATCCTTGAACCACTTCGTCAGCTGCGGGTACTGCTTCGGGAAGTCCTTGCTGGCGATGGTGTGCAGCCGGTCACCGTCACCGAAGGCCTTCTCGGGATCCTGCAGCTTGGTCATGTCGAACTCGCTGTACGCCCAGTGCGGAGTCCACAGCACGACCGCGATGGGCTCCTTCTTGGCGTACGCGCGCTTCAGCTCGGCGAGCATGCCGGGCGTCGAGGAGTCGACGACCTTGTACTCCTTGTCCAGGCCGTACGTCGGCAGCACGTTCTTCTTGAGGTTCTCCATCGTGGCGGTGCCCGGCTCGATACCGACGATCCGGCCCTTGAACTGCGAGGACTTGCCCTTCAGGTCGGCGAGGGTCTTGACGTCCTTCACGTACGAGGGCACCGCGACCTCGATCGACGTCGGGCCGTACCACGAACCGATGTCGGTCAGCTGCGAACCGTACTTGTTCCAGTAGTTCTTCTGGGTGTACGGCAGCCAGCCGTCGAACTGCACATCGATCTGGCCTCGGGACATCGCGGTGTACATCGGACCGACCTCGAACTGCTTGAGGTTGATCTTGTAGCCGCGCTCCTCCAGGACCGCCTTCCACAGGTACGTGGCGGCGATGTCCTCCTCCCAGGGGAACCAGGCCATCTCGACGGTCCGGTCGCGCTCGTCCTTGCCGTTCGCGCTCTTGGACACCTGGTCCTTGGCGACGGGGGTCCACTTGTCCGCGACGCCCGGGTTGGCCTTCAGCCAGGTGCGGACGGCCTCCTGCTCCTTGCCCGAGCCGGCCTTCTGGATCTCCGCCTCAAGGCTGGTGAGCTGGTCCTCGGTCATCGAGAAGTTCTTGAGCCAGGTGCCGACCTCGGGGTTGTCGGCCGAGAAGCCCTTGCGGGCCAGGGTGTGGATGCCGTCGCCCTTGCCCCAGAGGTTCTTGGGGTCCTTGAGCTTGGTCAGTTCGAACTGGTTGTACGCCCAGTGCGGCGACCAGAGCGGGACGACGATCGGTTCCTTCTTGGCGTACGCGCGCTTCAGCTCGGCCAGCATCGACGGCGTCGAGCCGTCGACGACCTTGTACTCCTTGTCCAGGCCGTAGCCGGGCAGGATCTTGTCCTTGAGCAGGCCCATCTCACCGGCGCTCGGCTCGATACCGACGATCCGGCCCTTGAACTGCGAGGACTTGCCCTTGAGGTCGTCCAGCGACTGGACGTCCTTCACGTACGACGGGACGGCCAGCTCCAGCGAGGTGGGGCCGAACCAGGAGCCCATGTCCTCCAGGCGGTCCTGGTACTTCTTCCAGTAGCTGGCGTGGGTGACCGGCAGCCAGGAGTC
The DNA here is from genome assembly GCF_042885475.1 of Streptomyces sp. NPDC058051. Lineage (NCBI taxonomy): Bacteria > Bacillati > Actinomycetota > Actinomycetes > Kitasatosporales > Streptomycetaceae > Streptomyces > Streptomyces sp. NPDC058051. The sequence goes on along the minus strand of NZ_JBHVRW010000002.1, from coordinate 191,849 downwards.
GGTCTCGAAGTCGATCTGGCCGTTGGCCATGCCGGTGTAGAGCGCACCGGCCTCGTACTGCTTGACGTCGACCTGGAAGCCGCGCTGCTCCAGCATCTCCTTCCACAGGAAGGTGGAGGCGATGCCCTCGTCCCACGGGATGTAGCCCATGCTGATCTTCTTGCCGGCGCCGATGTCCGTGGCGTCGGACGCGGTGGCCTTGTCCGACGGGGAGGAGCCGAAGAGACCCATGCCGCCCGCGGCGAGCGCGAGGACGACGACGCCGACGACCGCGACGACGGGCTGCGGGCGGTGGTTCCAGATCTTCAGTCCGCCGGCCAGCGCCTGCGCCTTGGCCAGCGCGCGGCGGGCGAGCGGGGAGACCTCGCGGCCGAGCGCGCTGGTCATCCGGTCCAGGTACATCGCCACGATGACGATGGAGATGCCCGCCTCGAAGCCGAGGCCGACGTCGACGTTGCCGATGGCGCGGTAGACGGCGCCGCCGAGGCCGCCGCCACCGACCATGCCGGCGATGACCACCATGGACAGGCCCAGCATGATCACCTGGTTGATGCCCGCCATGATCGTGGGCAGCGCGAGGGGCAGTTGCACCCTGAGCAGCGTGTTGCGCCGGGTGGTGCCGAACGCCTCGGCCGCCTCGACGAGCTCGCCGTCGACCTGGCGGATGCCGAGCTCGGTCATCCGGACGCCCGGGGGCAGCGAGAAGATGATGGTGGCGATGATGCCGGGGACCACGCCGACGCCGAAGAAGATGACGCCGGGGATCAGATAGACCATGGCGGGCATGGTCTGCATGAAGTCGAGGACCGGCCGGGTCACCGCGCTGACGGTCCGGGAGCGGGACGCCCAGATGCCCAGCGGTACGGACAGCACCAGCGCGATGATGGTGGCGACGAGCACCAGGGTGACGGTGTCCATCGCTTCGTCCCACAGCTCGACGGAGTCGATGAGGGCGAAGCCGACGAAGGCGAGCAGGCCCGCGAACAGGCCGCGCAGCCACCAGGCGATGACGGCGACGATGCCCGCGAAGAGCAGGGGTGCGGGGGCGGAGAGCACGGCGGCTATGCCGTCGAACATGCCGCTGACGATCGAGCTGATCGCGTCGAACAGCCAGGACAGGTGGGTCTGGAGCCAGTCGACCGCGGAGTCGACCCAGTCGCCGAGATGAAGCCTAAACATTGGCCACCTTCTTCGGACCGGCCGCTGCGGGGCTGACGTCCTGCGGGGGCTCGACGGGCCTCATCGGCTCTCCGAGAACGGCGAGCAGCCGGGCGCGCGGTACGACACCGACGAGCTTGCCCTTGGCGTCGGTCACGGCGACCGCGACTCCGCTCTGCGAACAGGGCGTGAAGAGCTCGATGATCGGCGTGGACTCGGTGACGGTGGCCGGGGCGGCGTCGATGACGTCGTCGGCGGTCCGCAGTTCCCTGCCGTCGTCCGTCCTGGTGCCCATGACGGTGTGCGGCTCGGCCATGATGGCGCCCGCGGTCAGGACCCGGGTGCGGTCGACGTCCTGGGTGAAGGAGGCGACGTAGTCGTTGGCCGGGGTGACGAGGATGTCCTCGGCGGTGCCGAGCTGGACGATCCGCCCGTCACGCATCACGGCGATGCGGTCGCCGAGGCGCATGGCCTCGTTGAGGTCGTGGGTGATGAAGACGATGGTCTTCTTCAGGCGCTTCTGCAGTTCGAGCAGCTGGTCCTGCATGTCCCGGCGGATCAGCGGGTCGAGTGCGCTGAAGGACTCGTCCATCAGCAGCAGGTCGGCGTCGGTGGCCAGGGCGCGTGCCAGGCCGACGCGCTGCTGCATGCCGCCGGACAGCTCGTCGGGCCAGGACTTCTCCCAGCCGGCGAGTCCGGTCAGCTCCAGCGCCTCCGCGGCACGCTTCTCGCGCTCGGCGCGCGGCACACCCTGCACTTCGAGACCGTACCCGGCGTTCTCCAGCACGCTTCGGTGAGGGAAGAGCGCGAAGTGCTGGAACACCATGCTGATCTTGGAGGACCTGACGTGGCGCAGTTCCGCGGGGCTCAGGGCGGTCAGGTCCTGGTCGTCGAACAGCACGCGGCCGGCTGTGGGCTCCAGAAGTCCGTTGAGCATGCGCAACAGGGTGGACTTTCCGGACCCGGACAGACCCATCACGACGAAGATCTGGCCCGGTTCGACGGTGAACGAGGCGTCGATCACCGCTGCGGTCGTTCCGTCGGCGCGCAGTTCGTCGCGGTCGATGCCGCCTTCGAGCTTCTGCACGGCTTGATCGGGTCGTCTGCCAAACACTTTGTACAAGTGGTCAGCTTGCAGCCTTGACACATACACCTCGCGGATTGAACCGAAAAACGGTCTGCCACCCCCTCCGGCAGACCGTGGAGCAGCACGGATTCGGTCCGTATGACACGCGTCTCGGTGCAAACCGCAACGTGTTCCGCTCCGGCTGCGCGCCTGCCCGGGCTCGAACAAGCCAAACACAAGAGTGAGCCAGGTCACATTCGAACGGCCGCGGCCGGGCCGCTCGGCCGCCTCGGCGTCCCGGCGGCCGGTGTCGGCGGGGTGCGGCATCATCGGGGTGTGACGCGACGCCTGATGCTCCTCGACACTGCCTCTCTCTACTACCGCGCCTACTTCGGGGTTCCCGATTCGGTGCGCGCCCCGGACGGAACACCGGTCAACGCCGTGCGCGGGCTGCTCGACTTCATCGCGCGCCTGGTGCAGGACCACCGGCCGGACGACCTGGTCGCCTGCATGGACGCGGACTGGCGGCCGCACTGGCGGGTCGAGCTGATCCCTTCGTACAAGGCGCACCGCGTGGCCGTGGAGACCGCCGAAGGGCTGCCGGACGAGGAGGAGACCCCCGACACCCTGGCCCCGCAGGTGCCGGTCATCGAGGACGTCCTCGACGCGCTCGGCATCGCCCGGGTCGGCGTCCCGGAGTACGAGGCGGACGACGTGATCGGCACGCTCACCGCTCTGGCGACCGGCCCCGTGGACATCGTCACCGGTGACCGGGACCTCTATCAGCTGGTCGACGACGCCCGCGGGGTGCGCGTGCTCTACCCGCTGAAGGGGGTCGGCTCCCTCCAGATGACCGACGAGACCTGGCTGCGGGAGAAGTACGGGGTGGGCGGCTCCGGCTATGCCGATCTGGCCCTGCTGCGCGGCGACCCGAGCGACGGGCTCCCGGGCGTTCCCGGCATCGGCGAGAAGACGGCGGCGAAACTGCTGGACGCCTTCGGCGATCTGGCCGGAATCATGGCGGCGGTGGACGACCCGGCCGCCGGACTGACCCCCTCGCAGCGCAAACGGCTCGACGGGGCCCGCGACTACGTGGCCGTCGCGCCGGCGGTGGTCCGCGTCGCCGGTGACGTACCGCTGCCCGATTTCGACCCCGCGCTGCCCGTCGAACCGCGCGATCCGGCCGCCCTCGAAGCGCTGGCGAAGCGGTGGGGACTGGGCGGCGCCCTCCAGCGCCTGCTTTCCACACTCGGCGACTGAGGTGTTAACTTAGGTAAGCCTAAGCAATTCGAGCAGGGAGAATCTCGTGGCAGAACGGCCCGCACGGCAGGCACCCACGGCGCAGGGGGCTCACGTTCTGCGCACCGAGCGGATCACCCCGCACATGGTGCGCGTGGTGCTCGGCGGTGAGGGCCTGGCCGAGTTCGGGCTCTCGGGATTCACCGACCACTACCTCAAGCTCTGCTTCGCCCCCGAGGGCGCGGACTACCCGCACCCGTTCGACATGGCCCGCATCCGCGAGGAACTGCCGCGGGAGCTGTGGCCCACCACCCGCACCTACACGGTGCGCTCCTGGGATCCGGTCGCCCGGGAGCTGGCGATCGACTTCGTGGTGCACGGCGACGAGGGTCTTGCCGGGCCGTGGGCGCTGCGGGCGGCCCCGGGGGACCAGGTGACCTTCCTCGGTCCCGGCGGGGGCTACGGCCCGGACGCCTCGGCCGACTGGCACCTCCTGGCGGGCGACGAGAGCGCTCTGCCCGCCATCGCCGCGGCCCTGGAGCAGATGCCGGCGGGTGCGGTGGTGCATGCGTTCATCGAGGTGGCCGACGCCTCGGAGGAGCAGAAGATCGCGACGCCCGACGGCGTCGGGGTGACATGGCTGCACCGCGGGGAACGCCCGGTCGGCGAAGCACTGATCGCCGCCGTGACGGAGCTGGAGTTCCCGCCCGGTGACGTCCAGGCGTTCGTCCACGGCGAGGCGGGCTTCGTGAAGGAAATCCGCCGCCATCTGCGCCTGGATCGCGGAATCCCGCTCGCCCAGCTGTCCGTCTCCGGCTACTGGCGGCTCGGCCAGAACGACGACACCTGGCGTTCGGTCAAGCGCGAGTGGAACGCACAGGTGGAGCGCGAGCAGGAGAGCGCGACGGCGTGACACCGGCTCGTCCGCGTATGCCCCGGTCCCGGACCGGGGCATACGCGTACCCGGCGTGCGCGTCCCCCGGAGGTGCACGGCCCTCAGGTCGGACGGACTTCTGATACGAGCGGAACGTACGGGTCGACAGCCGTACCGCCGCCACCGCGAGGACCGGCAGGGCTCCCCCGCGACTGACCACCAGCCAGTGGTCCGGCTCCGGGCTCAGCGCCGAACGGCCGGCCACGATCGGCCAGTTGACGGGGTTGAAGTCGGCGACGTGCCGCATCCGGCCCGGCATCCGGCCCGGCACCATGAACGAGGAGGAGTGCTCGGATCGCCGAGCACCCGGGGCATGCCGAGCCGATCCGCGTGAAGAGCGCCGGGCTGTACCGGGTGTGCCGCACCTCGATCGCCCGGCCCGCCTTCACGGCGCGTCCGGTTCGGGGTTCGAGACCCCGGCGGTCGCTGACTCGTACGCGCCAACCACGATGTATCGCAAAAGGGGTGGAAGGATCTCACGGAATGACCAAACCGTGCTGTCGCCGGCTCCGAATCACCGTGGGAAGTCGATGCGCGACCAGGGAGGAAGCCCGCGTGAAAGAAGCCGTGTACATCGGCGGAGCGCCGTCGGCACGACCGGATCTCCAGGAGTTGCTGGGGATGGTCGCGCGGGGCGACCAGGACGCCTTCGCCCAGGTGTACGACGCGGTCAGCGGACCCGTCCTCGGACTGGTGCGGAGCGTGCTGCGCGATCCCGCACAGTCGGAGGAGGTCGCGCAGGAGGTGCTCGTCGAGGTGTGGCGGACGGCCCCGCGGTTCCGCGCCGCCCGCGGCAGCGCGATGAACTGGGTGCTGACGCTGGCCCATCGCCGAGCGGTCGACCGGGTGCGCTCGGCCGAGGCGGCGGCGGCCCGCGACCACAGAGCGGCCCTGCTCGACCGTACGCCCGCCTTCGACGAGGTCACCGAGCAGGTCGAGAGCCGGCTGGAGCGCGAACAGGTCCGCCGCTGCATGCGGACGCTCTCCGAACTGCAACGGCAGTCCGTCACCCTCGCCTACTACCAGGGGCTGACCCATCGCGAGGTGTCGGAACTGCTCTCCGTTCCGCTGGGAACGATCAAGACACGACTGCGCGACGGCCTGATCCGGCTGCGCGACTGCCTCGGGGTGGGCGCATGAGCGACGCCGAACTGCACACGCTGACGGGGGCGTACGCCCTGCACGCACTCGCGGACGCCGAGAGCGACGCGTTCGAACGGCACCTCGGCGACTGCGAGGCGTGCACCGTGGAGGTGCGCGAGCTGTCCGAGACCGCCACCCGGCTCGGGCTCGCGACGGCCGCCGTCCCGCCGCCCGGACTGCGCGAACGCGTTCTGCGGGAGATCACGGCCGTACGGCAGGAGTCGCCGTCGAAGGCTCGGCCGTCACGCGCCGCGGGCGCCGCGGGCCGGGCTGCCCGGTGGCCGAGGTTCGCCCTGGCCGCGTGCCTGGTGGCCGCCGCCGGCCTGGGCGGGATCGCCGTGTGGCAGAACCAGGAGGCCCGCACCGCCCACCAGGACGCCCGCGCGGAGCAGCGGCGGAACGAGCGGTTGGTCCAGGTCCTGGCGGCACCGGACGCCCGGTCCGCGTCCCGCGCGCTCGGGGGCGGCGCGAAGGGCACCGTGGTCGTCTCCGAGAAGGAGGACCGCGCCGTCTTCCTGGTCTCGGGCATGCGGAAGCCACCCATCGGCAAGGTGTACCAGTTGTGGTTCGACGACGACGGCACCATGCGTTCCGCGGGCCTCATGAAGGCGGCGGGCACCTCGACACCGCAGTACGCGACGCTGCTGGACGGCCGCGTGGACGGCGCCTCCGGGATAGGCATCACCGTCGAACCGGCCGGCGGATCGGCTCGTCCGACCTCCGCCCCGCTGGCTCTGCTGGCCCTCCCCACGGCCTGACCTCCACTCGATCCACCGTCCCGCGCACAGCATGAGAGGTTCTCGACCATGACCGTCTCGGTGGCACTGTTCACGTCGGATCTACGCGTGCACGACAATCCCGTGCTGCACGCCGCGGTGCACGACGCGGACCGGGTCGTCCCTCTCTTCGTACGGGACGCGGGCATCGGCCGGACCGGATTCGACGCGCCCAACCGGCGGGCGTTCCTCGCCGACTGCCTGGCCGATCTCGACGCACAGCTGCACCGCCGCGGCGGCCGGCTGATCGTCCGTGATGCGGACGCCGTGTCCGGCGTCCGCGCCCTGGTCGCGGAGACCGGCGCGCACAGCCTGCACGTCGCGGGCGGGGTGAGCGGGTACGCGACGCACCGCGAGGAGCGGTTGCGCACGGCTCTGGCAGCCGTCGGTTGCACCCTGCACGTGCATGACGCCGTGGTGACGGCGCTCCCGCCGGGCCGGGTCGTCCCGGCAGGCCGTGACCACTTCGCGGTGTTCACGCCGTACTTCCGCCGCTGGGAGGAGACGGGGGTACGGGGCACCCTGGCCGCCCCACGCCAGGTTCGGCTGCCGCACGACGTGGGATCCGGGCCGCTGCCCGACCGGGCGGAGGTGACCGGCATCTCCCCCGGACTCGCCGGGGGCGGCGAGACCACCGGACGCCGGCTGCTGTCGTCCTGGCTGCGCGGCCCTCTGGCCGACTACGCGAGCGGTCACGACGATCTGGCCGGTGACGCGACCTCCAGGCTCTCCCCGTATCTCCATTTCGGCTGCCTCTCGGCGGCCGAGGTCGTCCACCGGGCACGGCAGCGGGGAGGTCCGGGCGCCGAGGCGTTCGTACGGCAGCTGGCGTGGCGGGACTTCCATCACCAGGTGCTCGCCGCCCGGCCGGACTGCGCCTGGGAGGACTACCGCCCGCGGCAGGACCGGTGGCGGTCCGACGAGGACGAGGCCGAGGCCTGGCGCACGGGGCTGACCGGCTATCCGGTGGTCGACGCGGCGATGCGGCAGCTGGCGCACGAGGGCTGGATGCACAACCGGGGGCGCATGCTGGTGGCGAGCTTCCTCACCAAGACGCTGTACATCGACTGGCGGGTGGGTGCCCGGCACTTCCTGGATCTGCTGGTCGACGGCGACCTGGCGAACAATCAGCTCAACTGGCAGTGGGTGGCGGGTACCGGCACCGACACCCGTCCCAACCGGGTTCTGAACCCGGTGGTCCAGGGCAAGCGGTTCGATCCGCGCGGTGCCTACGTGCGCCGCTGGGTGCCGGAGCTCGGAGAACTGGCGGACCGCGAGATCCACGAACCGTGGAAGCTGACCGGGCCGCGCCGGGACGCCATCGACTACCCCCTCCCCCTGGTCGACCTGGCGGAAGCACGGGCCCGGTTCGCGCAGGCGCGCGGCCTGGACTGACAACGCCCCGCCACGCCCTGCCGTCGGAGGAACGGTCCCCGCAGCGCCACCCGGGCCGTTCGTTCCCGTGTCCGGCGGGGCGGCAGCGGGCTCACGTCCGGCGGGGCGGCAGCGGGCTCATGTCCGCCGAGGCGGCAGCGGGCTCATGTCCGCCGAGGCGGCAGCGGGACGAACCCACTGGTCCGGGCAACGTACTCGGCAAAGCCCGGCCGCTCGGCCATGTGACGTTCCAGCAGGGCCTTTCCGCTCCCGCCGATCAGCAGGAAACTCATCAGCAGCGGGGACACGACCACCGCCGCCGCCGCGGGCGGAGCGTCGCAGACGATCAGGAACAACCCCCACCAGACGCAGAAGTCCCCGAAGTAGTTCGGATGCCGCGTCCAGGCCCAGAGCCCGCGGTCCATGATCCGTCCGCGGTTCGCCGGATCGGCCTTGAACCGGGCCAGCTGCCGGTCGCCGAGCGCTTCGCAACAGAATCCGCCCGCCCACAGCGCCGTACCCGCCCAGGCCGGTCCGCCGACCGCTCCGGTCACGTAATGCGCCGCCTGAACGGGCAGCGAGACGAGCCACACGAGCGCGCCCTGGAGCAGGTAGACCTTTCGCAGCGCGTACAGGGCGGGGTTCCCGGGGGCCTTGGCGAGCATCGCCGCATAACGCGGGTCCTCACCGTGCCCCCGGCTGCGACGGGCGATGTGCCGGGCCAACCTCAGCCCCCACACGGCCGTGAGCGCGGACACCAGAAGCCGTCGTGCGCCGTCGCCCTCACCCGCCGACACGATGTACGAGACGAGTGCGACGGCGGTGAATCCGAGGCCCCACGCCACATCGACGCCACGGTGCACGCCCGTGCGCAGGCCGACGGCGAAGGCGGCGAGCATCACCGCCGCCGCGGCGATCGCACACGGGGCGAGCCCCTGCGCGAACGCGGCCCATGCGAACCCGTTCATGCCCGCTTCCCGTCCGCGGACCGGCCGCGGCGGACGTCCCGCGTCCCGGGTACCGACTGCTGTGCCGCCCCGGGCGCGGCCGGGCCGGTGCCCGCCATCACCGTGTCTCCTGACGTGTCAGCAGGAGTTGGCGCACGTTGAGGTAACCGGAGCGGAATCCCGCCTCGGAGTAGGACAGGTAGAAGGTCCACATACGGCGGAAGGCGGCGTCGAAGCCGAGGGCGTCCACGTTCGCCGCCTGTTCGGTGAACCGTTCCCGCCAGAGCCGCAGCGTCTCGGCGTAGTGGGTGCCGAAACTGTCGCAGCGGTCGATGCGCAGTGCGGAGTGTGCGGCGGTGACCTGTTCGAGCGCCTCGACGGACGGCAACTGGCCGCCGGGGAAGATGTACTTCTGGATCCAGGTGAACGTGTCGCGGCCGGCGCGCATCCGGTCGTCCGGCATGGTGATCGCCTGGAGGGCGATTCTGCCCCCGGGGGCGAGGAGCCGCTCCAGGGTGCGGAAGTAGACCGGCCAGAACGCCTCGCCGACCGCCTCGATCATCTCGACGCTGACCACGGCGTCGTACTGGCCGTCGATCTGCCGGTAGTCGCAGAGCCGCACCTCGATCCTGTCCTGAAGGCCGGCACACCGGATCCGCAGGCAGGCCAGGTCCCGCTGTTCCTCGGAGAGCGTCACGGACACCACGCGGGCGCCGCGCGCGGCGGCCCGGATCGCCAGCTCGCCCCAGCCCGTGCCGATCTCCAGGAGTTCGGTGCCGGCGCCGACGGCGGCGAGATCGAGCAGCCGGTCGATCTTGCGGTGCTGGGCGGCGGGCAACAGGTCCCATTCGGCCGGGAATCCGCGGAAGATCGCTGAGGAGTAGCTGAGGGTCCGGTCGAGAAAGAGCGCGAAGAGGTCGTTCGACAGGTCGTAGTGGTGGCTGATGTTGGCGCGCGCACCCCGGGGAGTGCCCAACTGCCGGGCCGGCCTGCGCGGTGCCCAGAGCCCGCGCAGCTGTTGCAGCGGTATGGGGATCAGGGTCGCCACGTGTTCGGCGAACACGGTCAGGACGCCGACCGGGTCCGGTGCGTCCCACTCGCCCGCCATGTACGACTCGCCGAAGCCGATCAGTCCGCTCGCCCCGATGCGGCGGAAGAAGAGGGAGGGGGCGTGGATCTCCATCACGGGGCCGCCGCGGCCGAGGTGCTCGGCCCCGGCGAGTACGACGCGCAGCGGCAGTCGCTGCAACGCGTGACGCACGACCCGTTCGGCGATCGCGGTACGGACAGGGGAGGCGAGGGGCGGCCGGACGCTGTCGGACCGGTGCGCGGGATCGACTCCGACGGCGCCCCGCACAGGCCGTCGGGAAGGGAACGGGAAGACGGTCACTGCATACCTTCCTGGGTGCGGTGGTGGGGACGCGGCTGAACGGGCAGACCGCGGAGTCGGAGCCGGATGCCGTGCATCCGGATGGCCAGCGAGACCGCGGCTGTCGGCCAGGGGTGGCGAAGCGCCAGACGGAGCAGTGCGCCCGGGGTCGCCTCGGTGCGCCGGCCTCGCACGGTCGCGGTGAACGGGCGGGTACCGGCACGTTCCAGATGCACGGTCAGTTCGAGACGCTCACCGGGTTCGGGGAGTCGCATCCGGTAGCCGCCGTCGACGGGGAAGAACGGTGAGACGTAGAAGTCCTTGCGGACGGCGGTCCGCCCGGACGCGTCCGGGCGCAGCAGGTAGCAGTGACGTTCGCCGTAGGTGTTGTGCACCTCCGCGACGGTGCACAGCCGGGTGCCGTCCGCGCGGTGACACCAGTAGACGGTCAGCGGGTTGAAGACATGGCCGAGGACCCGGGCCTGGGTGAGCATCCGCACGGTGGCATCGGCGAGATCGATCCCCTGGGCGGCCAGGAAGCGGTCGAGGCCCGCCCGGATCGTCGGGGCACTGCCGCCGAAGTGGTCGCGCGGGTCGAATCGGGCCAGGCACCGCAGGGGCGCGGGCAGGACGGGTGGCGCTTCGGGGTCGATCAGCCACAGGTAGGTGCGGTGCCGCAGCGCGTATCTGCGGGGAGCGGTCCGCACATGCGTGATCGTGCAGGGGTAGAGGGCCTTCACCAGATGACCCCCAGTGCGCGGGCCGCCACCGCTCCCGAACGACAGCCGTCCTCATGGAAGCCCCAGCCGTGGTACGCCCCCGCGTAGGCGGTGACCGGTCCGGACAGGGCGGGCAGCCGGGCCTGCGCGGCCACCGACTCCGGGGTGTGGACGGGGTGTTCGTAGACCATGCGGGCACGGATCAGGCCGGGGTCGATCCGGTCGGCGCCGTTCAGGGTGACGACGAAGGTCTCGGGGGCGTCGAGCCGCTGGAGCCGGTTCATGTCGTAGCTGACGGTCACGTGCTCGGGGGCCGCGGCGCACGACGGCATCAGGTAGTTCCAGGAGGCGCGGGCTCCGCGGGACCGGGGCAGCAGCCCGGTGTCGGAGTGCAGCAGGGTCGCGTTGCGGGAGTAGCGGAAGGCGCCGAGAGTGCTGCGTTCCTCGTCCGTGGGATCGGCGAGCAGCCGCAGCGCCTGGTCGGGATGGGTGGCGATGACGACCGCGTCGAACCGCTCGGCGGTGTCGTCCCCGGTGACGATCTCGACGCCGTCGGAATCACGGCGCACGGACCGGACCGGGGTGGCCGTGCGGACGGCTGCGAGGTGCTCGGCGATCCGCTCGACATAGGCGCCCGACCCGCCGGTGACGGTCCGCCACACCGGGGATCCGCCGATCGAGAGCATTCCGTGGTGAGCGAGGAACCGGAAGACGTAGCGGGCCGGGAAGCGCGTCGCGGTCTTCGGGTCGCAGGACCAGACGGCGGAGACCACGGGGGTCAGGAAATGTGCGGTGAAGTAGGGCGAGAAGCGGCCACGGGCCGCGAACCCACCGAGTGTCAGCGCTCCTCCGGCCCGTTCACCGCGGTCGAGAAGACGACGGGCGGCCCGGTGGAAGCGCGCTATCTCGGCGAGCATCCGCAGATACGGGCCGTTCCGTGCGGATCTCGGCTGAGCGAGGAGTCCGGTGACGCCGCGGGCACCCGCGTACTCCAGGCCGCAGCCGTCGCACCGCACGGACATGCTCATCTCCGACTCCTGGGTGCGCACCCCGAGTTCGTCGAAGAGCCGCAGCAGGTACGGGTACGTGCGTCGGTTGTGGACGATGAACCCCGAGTCGACGCGGTGTATGCGCCCGTCGGACGCGGCGAGTTCATGGGTGTGCGCGTGCCCGCCGATCCGGTCGTCCGCCTCGAACAGCGTCACGTCGTGAGCGTTGCGCAGGACGTAGGCGGCGGTCAGTCCGGCCACCCCGCTGCCCACCACGGCTGTCCGTCTTCGCTGCGCCGTCATCCGCTCCCTCTTTCGCGTGTCCCGCCTCGATGGCACCGGCGTTCCGTCCCCGCGGCCTCGCGGATGCCGGTCAGGGGTGATTCGTCACGGGTCGCCTGCCGGATTGGCCGGACGCGAGATCCACCCGATCGAGTGACAGACCCATCCGTCCGGCTCCCGGCAACGAATCCCGGTCGTGAGTGAAGATCGAGACGATTCGCAGCAGGCCGGGGCCGCGTGGTCCCGGCGCGACCGCTGGGCACGCGCCGTCCTGGCCGGGCTCGGCGGTCTGATCGCCGGATTCTGCGCCCTGGCCGTCGCCGAACTGGTCGCCGCTGTCGTACGTCCCGAGGCGGGCCCGGTCACGGCGGTGGGCGGTGCGGTCATCGACCGCACTCCCCCGGCCGTGAAGGAATTCGCCGTGCGGAGCTTCGGCACGGAGGACAAGCTGGTGCTCCGGCTCGGCATCCTGCTCCTCCTGGCGCTCTTCGCCATCGGGATCGGGGTGCTGGCGCTGCGGCACCGGAGGCTCGGATCCGCTGCCGTCCTGGTCTTCGGTCTGATCGGGGCGGTGTCGGCGGTGGGGCGTCCGGAGGGCGCACCGGCCGACGCGCTGCCTTCGGTGGTGGGTGCCCTGGTGGCCGCAGGAGTGCTGTATCTCCTGGTCGGACGTCTCACACCAAAGCTCCGTCCCTCTCCCGCGGCTGGGGAGAGGGACGGGACGTCACAGGGCTTCGACCGGCGTGGCTTCGTGGTCGCGGCGACAGCGGCGACGGCGGCCTCGGCCGGCGCGGGACTGCTCGGGCGGCGGCTCACCGCCTCCGTCCAGGCCGGGGCCGCCGCCTCACGCAAGGACCTGGTCCTCCCGGTACCGGATTCCGCCGCAGCGCCTGTCCCGGCGGGCGCCGACCTGAGGATCCGGGGGCTGAGCCCCTTCGTCACGCCGAACAAGGACTTCTACCGCGTGGACACGGCTCTCGTCGTACCCCGCGTCGACGCCGGTGCGTGGCGTCTGCGGATCCATGGCGAGGGTGTGCCGCGGACCGTCACCGTCGGCCTCGACGACCTGATGCGAAGGGAGATCATTGCACGCGACATCACGTTGACCTGCGTGTCCAACGAGGTGGGGGGACCGTACGTCGGCAACGCCAGGTGGCTCGGCGTACGACTGGCGGATCTGTTGCACGAGGCCGGAGTGCGTCCCCCGTCGAAGGGCGGGCCCGCCGACCAGATCGTGGCGCGTTCCGTCGACGGCATGACGATCGGCACACCGGTCGAGACGGTCATGGACGGGCGCGACGCGATGCTCGCCTTCGGCATGAACGGCGAACCGCTGCCCTTCGAGCACGGTTTTCCGGTCCGGATGGTCGTTCCCGGGCTGTACGGATACGTGTCGGCCTGCAAGTGGATCAAGGACATCGAACTCACCACGTTCGCCGCCTACGACGCCTACTGGGTGAGACAGGACTGGGCCCAGGAGGCGCCGGTCAAGACCGAGTCCCGCATCGACACGCCTCGCCCCTTCGCCTCCCCGAAGCCCGGCATCGTGCCCGTGGCGGGGGTCGCCTGGGCCCAGCACCGCGGCATCTCGCGGGTGGAGGTCCGGGTGGACGGCGGGGACTGGCACACGGCACGGCTGGCCGCCGCGGACACCCGCGACACCTGGCGCCAGTGGGTGTGGGAGTGGCCCGCCACGTCCGGCCATCACACCCTGGAGGTCCGCGCCACGGACGGAACCGGGGCCACCCAGACGGGCCGCCGTGCCGGCACCGTGCCCGACGGTGCGACCGGCTGGCACTCGGTGGCGGTGGACGTGCCCTGAGCCGGGCACCAGCCCATACCCGTACACCCGCTCGACGGAGCGCGGCTGACCCTTACCCCAAACAGTCACTCTCAGTAATCAATCACTCACTTATTCGATTCAGGAGACCTTCATGAGGACCCTTCACATCCGCCGTACCGCAGTGGCCCTGTCCGCTGCCGCCGTCCTGCCTCTGGCCCTGACGGCCTGCTCCGGCGACTCCGAGGACAGTGCGGCCGGCTCCACCGCAGCCGCGTCCTCCCCGTCGGCCGCGCCGGACACCTCGACGTCCATGGACGGGCCGTTCGGCCCGGCCTGCTCGTCCGTGCCCAAGGACGGTGCGGGCTCCTTCGCCGGCATGGCGCAGGACCCGGTCGCGACGGCCGCGTCGAACAACCCGGCCCTCTCCACCCTGGTCGCCGCGGTCAAGAAGGCCGACCTGCTGGACACGTTGAACAACGCGCAGGGCATCACGGTGTTCGCACCGACGAACGACGCGTTCGCCAAGATCCCGCAGGCGGACCTGGACAAGCTCCTCGCCGACAAGGCGGCGCTCACAAAGGTGCTGACGTACCACGTGGTGGGGCAGAAACTGACACCGAAGCAGTTGGGGAAGGGCTCCTTCGCCACCCTGGAGAAGGACGAACTGACCACGGCCGGTTCGGGCACGGCGTACACCGTGAACGACGCGTCGAAGGTCGTCTGTGGCAACGTCCCGACGGCCAACGCCACGGTGTACATCGTCGACACGGTCCTGATGCCTCCGAAGTAGCTCCGGCCGCGGGGCCGACGTGAGTACGTCGGCCCCGCGCCACCCGCCCGTCGCACGGGCCGCGACAGCCCAGGAGGTCGCGGTCCGTACGCTGACCGGATGAACCGGCCGAGCAGTGTGAACCAGCAGGACCGACAGGACCGTGCGGCGGGCGCCGTCGTCGGATCGGCGGTCGGCGACGCCCTGGGCGCGCCGTTCGAGTTCGGCCCCGCAGGCGCGTACACGGCCCGCTTCCCCGACGGCGCCGGCACGATGTGCGGGGGCGGCGGCTGGGATCCGGGCGAGGCCACGGACGACACGCAGATGGCCGTGCTGGTCGCGGAGTCCTTGCTGGAACGGGACGGCCTGGACCTCCCCGACATGTTCGGCCGGTTTCGGCGATGGGCGGCGGGCGACCCGAAGGACATCGGCCTCCAGACCGAGCAGGTCCTGACGAGCGACGCCCCATGGGACCTCGCGGCGGCCCTCCACTTCCAGGTCAACGGGCGGGCGGCGGGCAACGGTTCGCTGATGCGGGCCGCCGCACCGGCGGTGTACTTCGCGCGGGCGGGGCGGGAGGCGACCATGGACGCCGCCCGCCGGATCGCCGCGCTGACACATGGCGACCGGGCGGCCTGGGAGGGCACCGCCGTGTTCCACGAGCTGATCCGGGTGGCGCTGGAGGGTACCGACCCCCTCACCTCCGTTCCCGACACCCTGGACCAGGTGCACGAGAACCACCGCGCGCGCTGGGCCACCGTGCTCGCACCCGGCTGGCATCCGGACGCGGCGACGGAGTTCAACGGTGCGGTGTGGCCGTGTCTGGGCACCGCGCTCTGGGCTCTGCGCACCACACGTACCTACGAGGACGCGCTGGCCGCGGCGGTCGACGCGGGCGGGGACACGGACACGGTGGCTGCGGTGACCGGTGGCCTGGCGGGGGCGGTGTACGGCTTCGACGCGATTCCGTCGCGCTGGACCGAACCGCTGCACGTACCGCTGCCGGGACACGGAGACCGCGTCCTGCGGACGTCCGATCTGCTGGCCCTGGCCCGGCGGCTGGACAGCGACCCACGCGGTGCGATTCCCACGCACGCCGGTACGCCCTGAATCTACACATAAGGACGAGATAAGCGCACAATGACATTAACGGGCCATTGTGCGCACGGACGCGCTGCACAGGTCCGGCAGAGCAAAGGAGACGAATCCATGTCAAACGTCTCGCACACCGGCCGTGACATGACCAGTCACCCCGATGTTTCCGAAATGCGTGATCGATACGCCCGCATGCTCGGTGGGCGTGACGTGGCCCTGGTCGATGCGCCGGTGTTCCTCATCGGCCTCTACTGCGCCATCTCGCCCTGGGTGCTCCACTTCATGACGAGTCAGCCCGGACTCGTGACGAACAACCTGATCGTGGGTCTCGCGATCGCCGTGCTGGGCCTCGGCTTCACCGTCATGCCGGAACGGATGTACGGACTCAGCTGGGCCATCTGCGCCTTGGGCGCCTGGCTGATCGCGTCGACGTGGGTCGTCGGCAGCAGCCCGGACCTCGGAGTCATCCTCAACAACGTCATCGTCGGCGGACTGACTGTGCTGCTGGGCCTGGTCTGCGTAGGAGTGTCGATGAAGAGCGGCAAGCGCTCGACCTGAGACGAGGAAGCCCGGCCGGTCCGCGCGAGCGAGCGGACCGGCCGGAGCAGGTCCGGTGACGCGGAGGGGCGCCGGACCTGTCGCGCACCTGCCCGGGATCCACCGCCCGGTTGACCGGAGACGGTTGACTCATCACCAACACGCCTGTTCCACTGGGCAGATGCGCCCTCGGCTGCGGCTGGTCACCCGCGACCACATCGACTTCGGTCGCGTGTGGTCCGCCTCGTGTTGTCCCTGACGGTTCCGACGTCAGCGCTTGACCCGACCGTTTCCCGCAGCACGAGATGAGGCTTCGCCATGCCCGTCGAGTTCCTCGGCATCGCAGCAACCAATGAAGGCTCCGAAGTGACACCCCGCTCCGGGGCGTCCTTCGACAAGGCGTACACACTCCGGCTGGCCCGCGCACACGAGGACCACGGCTGGGACCGCGTGCTGTTCGCCTACGGCTCCGGCTCCCCCGATCCGTCCCCCGCCGCCGCCTACATCGCGGCCCGCACAGAAACGCTCCAGATCCTGGTCGCGCACCGTCCCAACGTCTCCTACCCGACGTTCGCGGCCAAGACCTTCGCGACCCTGGACCGGATCAGCGACGGCCGCCTCGCCGTGCACTTCATCACGGGCGGAAACGACCACGAGCAGCAGCGCGAGGGCGACTTCCTCACCAAGGACGAACGGTACGCACGCACCCGCGAGGCCATCCAGATCATCAAGAAGGCCTGGACGTCGCACGAACCCTTCGACCACGAGGGCACGCACTACCGCTTCAACGACTTCGTGAGCGACACGTTCCCCGTGCAGCAGCCCCATCCGCAGGTCTCGTTCGGGGGCTCCTCACCTGCGGCGTACGCGGCCGGCGGAGCGGAGGCCGACATCTACTGCCTGTGGGGCGAACCGCTGGCACAGACAGCCGAGCAGATCGCATCGGTGAAGGCCGCGGCGCGGGCAGCCGGCCGTACGGACGTCCCCAGGATCCAGGTCGCCTTCCGGCCGATCATCGCGCCGACCGAGGAACTGGCCTGGGAGAAGGCCCACCGGACCCTGGCCCGCATCAAGGCGCGCAGAGCCGGCGCACCGGCGCCGCGCCGCCACCCGCTGAACAACCCGGAGAACACCGGCTCCCGGCGCCTCCTCGCGGTGGCCGCCGAGGGCGAGCGGCACGACCGGGCCCTGTGGACACCGACCGCGGCCGAAACGGGCGGTGCCGGGAACTCGACGGCCCTGGTGGGAACCCCTGAGACGGTGGCGCAGGCGCTGCTGGACTACTACGACCTGGGCGTGGAGATCCTGTCCGCCCGCGGCTACGACCTCCTGGACGACGCGATCGACTTCGGAAGGCACGTCATCCCGATCGTCCGCGAGGAAGTCGCCAAGCGGGACGCGGCACGCACGACGCCGTAGGGGGCGCGACCGGAGAAGGCCCACGCACCGGCACGACGAGGTGTGCCGGAGGAACCCGCGGCCCCGAACCGCCCGCACCTCCGGCCCGCCGCCGCGGACACGCCCTGGCATGCCCGCCGCTGTGGCACCTCACCCCACGGAGCTGTAGGCCACGACCCCCCGCAACACCGCGTCCACGGCCTTGCGTGCGTTCCGCGCCACGGTGCTCCCCTCGCGGGGAGCCGCGGCGGCGACCTGCCCCAGCACGTCGATCACCTGCTTGCACCACCGCACGAAGTCCCCGGCGGGCATGTCGGCCTCGCCCAGCACCTCGTCCAGCGTCCGCCCCGACGCCCACATGTAGACCGCCCAGGCGAACCCCAGATCGGGTTCGCGCTGCCCGACCCCCTCCGCCTGGTTGATCTTGAAATCCTCCTCCAGGGCGTCGAGCCGGCCCCAGATCCGGACCATCTCGCCCATCGCGGACTTCGCGGGCCCCGACGGCAGCTTCGGCGCCACCGCGTCATCGGCCTGCCGCGCCTCGTACACCAGCGCCGAGACACAGGCCGCGAGTTCGGCGGGGTTCAGGTCCTCCCAGACGTCGGCACGCAGGCACTCGCTCGCCAGCAGATCCAGCTCGCCGTAGAGGCGCGCGAGCCGCTGTCCGTGCTCGGTGACCTCGTTGCCCCGGAGATAGTCGAGTTCCGTGAGCAGGGCGACGATCCGGTCGAAGGTGCGGGCGATGGTGTTGGTCCGCCCCTCGATCCGCCGCTCCAGCTGCTTGGTGTCACGCTGCAGCCGGTGGTACCGCTCGGCCCACCGCGCATGGTCCTCGCGCTCGTCGCACCCATGGCAGGGGTGTGCGCGCAACTGCGTCCGGTAGCGGGCGAGCTCCCGGTCGTCGGCCGCCGCGGACCGCTCCTTGCGGTGCCGCTCGGGCACTATGTGCCCCGCCTTGGTCCGCAGCGCGGAGGCGAGGTCGCGGCGCGACTGCGGCGAGCGCGGGTTGAACGACTTCGGTACCCGCATCCGCTCCACCGCCTCCACCGGGATCGGGAAGTCGATCGAGGCGAGCCTCTTGACCTGTCGCTCGGCGGTCAGCACCAACGGCCGCGGCCCGTCGTGGTATTCGAGCCCGCGGTGCCCGTGCCCGTTGGTCCGCCCGGCGGGCAGCCCGGGGTCGAGGACCAGCGCCAGTCCGGCGAACTTGCCGGTGGGGACATGGATGACGTCGCCGGGCCTGAGCTTCTCCAGGGACGCGGCAGCAGCGGCCCGCCGCTGCGACGCACCCTGTTTGGCGAGCTCGGTCTCACGGTCCTTGAGTTCACGGCGCAGGCGCGCGTACTCCTCGAAATCACCGAGGTGGCAGGTCATGCCTTCCTGGTAACCCGCCAGTCCCTCCTCGTTGCGCTGGACCTGCCGGGAGATCCCGACCACCGACCGGTCGGCCTGGAACTGTGCGAAGGAGGTCTCCAGCAGTTCGCGCGAGCGGTGCCGGCCGAACTGGTGCACCAGGTTGACGGCCATGTTGTACGAGGGGCGGAAGCTGGACCGCAGCGGATAGGTGCGGGTGCCCGCGAGTCCGGCCAGCGCCGCCGGATCCATGCCGCGCTGCCACAGCACCACCGCATGGCCTTCGACGTCGATGCCGCGCCGCCCGGCCCGGCCGGTCAGCTGGGTGTACTCGCCGGGGGTGATGTCGGCGTGCTGCTCGCCGTTCCACTTGACGAGCTTCTCCAGCACGACGGTGCGCGCGGGCATGTTGATGCCGAGGGCGAGGGTCTCCGTCGCGAAGACGGCCTTGACGAGCCCTCGTACGAACAGCTCCTCGACGACTTCCTTGAACGTGGGCAGCATGCCGGCATGGTGCGCGGCGATGCCCCGCTCCAGTCCTTCGAGCCACTCGTAGTAGCCGAGGACATGGAGGTCCTCGCCGGGGATGGCAGCGGTCCGCTCCTCGACGATCTCGCGGACCAGGCGGCGCTTGTCCTCGTCGTTGAGCCGCAGTCCGGCGTGCAGGCACTGCTGTACGGCGGCCTCGCAGCCGGCCCGGCTGAAGATGAACGTAATGGCGGGGAGCAGCCCTTCGGCGTCCAGCCGGTCGATGACCTCGGGTCTGGCCGGGGTCCAGATCCGGCTGCGCTGGCGCCGCTCGCGCTCACGGTCCGCCTCGCGGACCATCTTGCCGCGGCGGCGGTCACGCGGGTTGTACGCCCGCTGGTTCTCCATCCGGACGAGCCGGTTGAGGTCGGGGTTGACCTCGCGGCGTCCGGCACCGCGGCCGCCGTGATCGGTCTCCTCCTCGAAGAGGTCGTACATCCTGCGGCCCGCCAGCACGTGCTGCCAGAGCGGCACGGGGCGGTGCTCGGAGACGATGACCTGGGTGTCGCCGCGCACCGTGTCCAGCCAGTCACCGAACTCCTCGGCGTTGGACACGGTCGCCGACAGCGAGACGAGCGTGACGGAGTCCGGGAGGTGGATGATCACTTCCTCCCAGACCGCGCCGCGGAAGCGGTCGGAGAGGTAGTGCACCTCGTCCATCACCACGTAGCCGAGCCCGCGCAGTGCCTGTGAGCCCGCGTACAGCATGTTCCGCAGGACCTCGGTGGTCATGACGACCACCGGGGCATCGCCGTTGACGCTGTTGTCGCCGGTGAGCAGACCGACCTTCTCCGGTCCGTAGCGCTTGACCAGGTCGGCGAACTTCTGGTTGGACAGCGCCTTGATCGGGGTCGTGTAGAAACACTTGCGGCCCTGTCCGAGGGCGAGGTGCACGGCGAATTCGCCGACGATCGTCTTGCCCGATCCGGTCGGGGCGGCGACGAGCACCCCCTTGCCGGCCTCCAGTGCCTCGCACGCCTCGATCTGGTAGGGGTCCAGATCGAAGTCGTACATCTCGCGGAAGGGCGCGAGTGCGGTGGCCAGCTCGGCGGCACGGAGCCGAGAAGCCTGGTATCGCTCAGCTGGTGAGAGGTCCTCTGTCATCTTGCTCACGAGCCTACCCGCCGCCTCCGACACTGACGCGATCTTTAAACGGCCCCGGGAGAAGCCGGCGCGAGCACCCTCGCCGCACCCGGTACACAGGTCGCGGTGAGCGGCAGCGCACCGAGCTGTTCACCGTCCGCGTACGCCGTGACACCGGCCGCGGCCAGCTCGATCGAGGAGACCCGGTGGACGGTGACGACGGGATGGCCGAGGTGCGTTCCCTTGTAGACGCGGGGGAAGACCTTCAACAGGGTGGTGCGACTGCAGTCCCCGACAACGGTCACGTCGAAGAGCCCGTCGTCCATGACGGCGTCCGCGCAGATCCGCATGCCTCCGCCGTACGTCGATCCGTTGCCCACGGCGATCAGTGTGGCCTCGATCTCCTGCACCGGTCCGCCGTCCAGCCGGAGGCGGTACGGGATGGGCCTGAAGGCGGCGAGTTCGGCGAGGATCGCGAGGTCGTACTTGAACCGTCCGCCGACCCAGCGCATCCGGTTGCCGCGGTCGTTGACCCGGGAGTCGAAGCCGGAGGCGAGCACCGAGCCGAACCATCGCTCGCCCACCCGTCCGAGATCGATCTCGCGGACGGTACCGCCCTTGAGCGCGTCGGCCGCCAGCCGTCCCGCCGCGGCCGGATCCCGTATCGGCATCCCCAGCGCGCGGGCGAAGTCGTTCCCGGTGCCCACGGCGACGACCCCGAGCGGGGTCCTCGTCCCGGCGACGGCCTGGAGGGCGAGGGACATCATGCCGTCCCCGCCCACCGCTATCAGCGCACCGGTGCCCCCGGCGACGGCCTCACGGGCCCGCCGCAGGGCGTCGTCGGCGTCCACGCCGAGGACCGTCCGTACGGAGAATCCGGAGTCCCGCAACGCGGAAGCGGCCGGCTGCGCGGCGTGCGCGCCCCGGCCGCGTCCCGCGGTGGGATTGACGAAAAGAGTGATCTCGCTGGTCACGCCGGGACTTTACAGGTCAGGTGATGTCGTCGTAACCGTTGACCCGGTCATGGTCCGAACTCGCCTGCGTGGGCAACGACCGGCTGGACGACACGGGTTCGATCTCACCGATGTCCTCGGGGGTGAGGTCCAGCTCCGACGCCTCGTCGTCGTCCGGGCCCTCCGCCGCGATCCGTTCCTTGCGGCGGTCGTTGAGGAGCGAGATCGCCGTGGCCACGAAGTAGAGCACCCAGATCGGCCCGGCGAGCGCCAGCATGCTCACCGGGTCGGTGCTGGGAGTGGCCAGCGCGGCGAAGACCGTGATCCCCATGATCATGCCCCGCCACCAGCCGAGCATCCGCTTGCCGGTGATGACCCCGCCGAAGTTCAGCATGACGAGCAGCAGGGGCAGCTCGAAGGAGAGCCCGAAGACCACCACCATGCGCGTGATCAGATCCAGCAGGTCGTCCAGCGGCAGCTGGTTGTCCAGTCCGGCCGGGGAGAAGTCCAGGAGCACCCGGGCCATCGTGGGCAGGGTCTTGTACGCGAAGAAACCACCGGCGAGGAAGAGCGGGAACCCCGCTCCCACGAAGGCGAGCGAGTACTTCTTCTCGTTCTTGTGCAGCCCGGGGGCGACGAAGGCCCACAGCTGGTAGAGCCAGACCGGTGAGGAAAGGACGACGCCCGCCATCAAGGAGACCTTGAGGGCGAGGGTGAACGGGGTGAGCAGACCGTTCAGGACGATACGCGCGCACGTACCGTCCTCCTTCTTGGCGAGCTCGGCGAAGCTGTACTCGCAACCGACCGACTTCAGCACCGGGTTGGTGAAGAACTCGATGATCCCCTTGTAGAAGAACGCGGCCACGATCGTGACGACGACGATGCCGAGCAGACCTTTGGCCAGCCGGTTACGCAGCTCACGCAGGTGCTCCACCAGGGGCATGCGGCCCTCTGGATCGGTCTCCTGCTTGCGGGCAGACTTGAGCAACCCACGTCCTCATCTCGTGCAGCAGGCCGTCACCGATCACGGCGCCTGCGTCGGCCCAGTGGTCAGCGGTTGGTCGAGTCGGTCGGCTCTGCGACCGGACGCGAGCTGGTCACATCACCGGGAGCCGCCTTGATGGTACGCGGGGCGGGCTGGTCCTGGGCGGCGTCGTTCGCCGGCTCGG
The DNA here is from genome assembly GCF_042885475.1 of Streptomyces sp. NPDC058051. Classification (NCBI taxonomy): domain Bacteria; kingdom Bacillati; phylum Actinomycetota; class Actinomycetes; order Kitasatosporales; family Streptomycetaceae; genus Streptomyces; species Streptomyces sp. NPDC058051. The sequence goes on along the minus strand of NZ_JBHVRW010000002.1, from coordinate 169,185 downwards.
CCGGGGTGGCCGCCGGGCTGCCCTCGGACTTCATGGCCTTGGCCTCGCTCTTGAGGATGCGGGCCGACTTGCCGAGCGAGCGCGCCATGTCAGGAAGCTTCTTCGCGCCGAACAGAAGAACAATGACGACGAGGATGAGGATGATCTCGGGAGCGCCGAGCCTTCCGAACATATGCGTGTACCTTCTCACCGAGGCAGCAGGGGTGGGGCGGACCGAACGTCGGACGGACGCCCGATCGTCGTACTGTCAGCGATCGTATCCCGCAGGAGTAAACGCAGGGCAATACCCGTGCATCCTTGCGATGACGGCCCATGCCTCGCTCTCAGGGCCGTCTGCAGCAGCGTACCCCCCGAACCCGAGAAACTGGAGAGTGCGCCCTCTCCGATCGATATCGCTGGTCACAGCCGCGCAGGAGGGCGCGCAGCGCATCCGGGACCTTTCCCGGCAACCCTTCCGTCGCGGCACCGAGGACTGCGGGGCAGTCCTCAGCGCAGGGTTTCGCCGGTGGCGGCGAGATCCGTCGCGGCCTGTTCGAGGTCCTCCGCCGCCCGGTTGATGCGCCGGGTGGTGAGCTTCACCTGACGTCCCAGGCGCTGGGCCTCGACGAAGACCGTCACGGCCAGCACACCGAGGACGGCGATGCCGAGGAATCCCAGGGCGATGGCGAGCATGGGCCAGAACATGCGCAGAGCCTCGATGTGTCTAGAAGTCCGACGTTCTAAAGACCGGCGTGGAGGCGCAGCGTCCGCACCCCACCATCGGTCAGGAGCTCGACTATCCGTTCCCCGGCGGGCTTGCGGACGGCCGCACCGCACTCCGGGCAGGTGAAGGAGTAGAAGGTCGTCCGGCGGCTGGCCCCCACGGCGAGGCGGATGGCCCCCGCCGCCAGCTCGAACCGCTCGTCGCACTCCGGGCAGGCGGCCTTGAACCGAACGGACTCGGGCACGACGACGGTCGGAACACCGGACACCACAGACATGTCGCTCATCTCTCCCTCGGGTCCGCTCAGACCGGGTCGTCGTAGGCGGCGAGTGCCGCGCGGGCGGCCTGCTGTGCGCTCTGCGCGAGTTCCGGCGGGGCGACGATGCGTCCTTCCCCGCCCAGGCGCAGCCCGAGCCTGCGCAGCGAGGCCGGATCGGGTGTGCGCAGGGTGATCCGCAGTCCGCCGTCGGGTAGTTCCTCTGCGCTGTCGTGCGGGTAGTACTCGGCGACCCACCGGCCGCCGGGGCCCACCTCGACGACGACCTCCGGGTCCTCTGCCGCGGGCTGGACGAGTCCTTCGGACAGATCCCGCAGTTCGAGCTCGGGCGGCGCGGCCGGCTCGTCGAGCAGCCGGATCTCGGCGACCCGGTCGAGCCGGAACGTGCGCCGGTCCTCGGTGGATCGGCACCACGCCTCCATGTACGTGTGGCCCACGGCGAACAACCGGATCGGGTCGACCTCGCGCTCGGTGAGCTCGTCGCGCGCGGGCGAGTAGTAGCGCAGCCAGAGCCGGCGCCGCTCGGAGATCGCCCGGTCGACATCGGCGAAGACGCCGCCCTCGGACTCGAAGATGACCGAGAGCCGCGAGCTCGCCGCTCCCACCTCACCGGCTGCCGTCTCCAGTTTCGCGGTGGCCCGCAGCAGCGCCTGCCGGTCGCTCTCGCGCAGGCCGGGCAGCGTGGCCACGGCACGGGCGGCGACCAGGAGCGCCGTCGCCTCGTCGGCCGCGAGTCGCAGCGGTTCGGCCACATCGTCCGGGTTGTGCCACCAGATCCGGTCGCCGTCGGTGTCGATGTCCAGCAGATCCCCGCCGCGGAAGCTCGTACCGCACATGGGCAGCACGTCGAGATCCGAGATCAGCTCGTCCTCGGTGATCCCGAAGGCACGCGCGACGTCCTGGACATGGGCGCCGGGGCGCTCACGGAGATACGTCACCAGCGAAAGCATCCGGCGGGTCTGGTCGATCGCGTTCGTGGCCATGAATACGGTCCCCCTCAGTCCTTGGCCACGGCGCGCAGCCGGTCCACCACATCGGCCCGCAGATCGGCGGGCTCCTCCACGACGACGTCCGGACCGAACTCCACGAGCCAGGCGTCCAGACCGTGTCCGTACGGGATCTCCAACTCGTCCCACCCGTTCCCGAGTTCCCGCACGGATACGGCGCGCGAGCGCAGCGGGTATCCGGCACCGGTGCGCAGCCTGATCCGGGCGGTCCTGGTCGCCGTCTCCCCCGCCCAGCTCTCGACGGTCTCGCGGACGGTGACGACGTCGGGCACCTCGACCGTGAAGGCCCCGGCCCGGGAACGGACCCGGCCGCTGATCCGGGAGAGCCGGAACACCCGCTCGGCACCGCGGTCCCGGTCCCAGCCGGCCAGATACCAGTGGCCGCGCCAGCACTCCAGCGTCCAGGGCTCGACCTGGCGCTGTTCGGGCCGGGCGGCGTTGCCCTTGCGGTAGTCGAAGGTCACCGGACGTCGGTCGCGGCAGGCCAGCATCAGCGGTTCGAAGGCGGCCTCGTGGACGGGGATGCGGGGTTCGAGGGCGCTGTGCACCTCGTACGCGTCCTCGGCCTCCGGCATGCCGGCGGCGCGCAGTTTCTGCAGCGCACCGCTGGCGGCACCGGCCAGCCGTGCCTGCTGCCAGACCTTGGCGGCCAGCCCGAGCGCGGCGGCCTCCTCGGCGTCCAGCGTGATCGGGGGCAGCCGGTTGCTGTCCCGGCGGGCGAGATATCCGGTGTCGCCGTCCAGGTTCTCCACGGTCTCGATGACCAGACCGAGCTCGCGCAGATCTTCCTTGTCGCGCTCGAACATCCGGTTGAAGGCGTCGTCCGAGCCGGCTTCCAGATAGGCCTCGATGGATCCGCGCAGCTCTCGCTTGCTCAGCGGGCGCCGGGTTCCCAGCAGACACAGAGCCAGGTTCATCAGCCGCTCGGCCTTGGCGATCGCCATCGACGCCCTTTCTGTTGTGCTCTACGACCGTCGACCGTACCGCTAGGCGCTGTCCGGACAAAAGCGAGGGCCCGCGCCGTTCGGCACGGGCCCTCGCATCGCAAGGATGCGGATCAGACGGCGACCAGGTCGCAGACGAAGATCAGCGCCTCACCGGGGGCGATCCGGCCGCCACCGGCACCGCGGTCGCCGTAGGCGAGGTGCGCGGGAATGGTCAGCTGGCGACGGCCGCCGACCTTCATGCCCTGCACGCCCTTGTCCCAGCCGGAGATGACCTGCCCGATACCGAGCTGGAACTGCAGCGGGGCGCCGCGGTTCCAGGAGGCGTCGAACTCCTCGCCGGTGGAGAAGGCCACGCCCACGTAGTGGACGGACACGGTGTCGCCCGCCTTGGCCTCCTTGCCGTCGCCTTCCCAGATGTCCTTGATCTCCAGGTCGGCCGGCGGCTCGCCACCCGGGAAGTCGATCTCGGGCTTCTCGATGCTCACTGACTTGCTCCTCTTAATGATGAACTGGGCAACCGGGACAGTCTTACATCTTTGCCAGGAGGTCCACGGCGAAGACGAGCGTCGAGTTCGCGGGGATGGTCTGCTGGGCCTTGTCACCGAAACCCTGGTCCGGCGGGATGACGAGGAGCACGCGGCTGCCGATCTTCTTGCCGACCAGACCGTTCTTGAGGCCCTTCAGGGTGACCTGGGCCAGCGGGAAGGTCTGCGTCTTGCCCGTCGAGTAGGTGCTGTCGAAGGTCTTGCCGTCCTTCCACAGCAGAGCCACGTAGTTCACGACGACGCTGTCGGTGTCCTTCACGACAGCGCCCGTGGACTCCAGCACGTAGTTGGAGACCAGCTTCTTCGGCGGGTCGGTCTTGGTGGGGATGGTGACCTTGGGGGCCTTGCCGTCGGTGTTGGTGCCGACCTTCGGCAGGTCGATGTTGTCCTGGGCGACCGCGGTGCCCTTGGCGGTCGTCGGGATCTGCGTCGACTTGAGGACGTCGACGACGAAGACGAGCGTGGCGTTCGGCTTGATGTCGCCCTGGCCCTGCTCTCCGTAACCGAGATCCGGCGGGATGACCAGCTCGACCCGGCTGCCGACCTTCTGACCGACGAGGCCCTTGTCCCAGCCCTGGATGACCATGCCGGCGCCGAGGGTCAGATCGAACGGCTGCTTGCGGTCGAAGCTGTTGTCGAACGGCTTGTCGGAGTCCCAGGACTGGCCGAGATAGTTGACCTGGATCGCGTCGCCGTTCTTGAGCGTGGCACCGTCGCCCTGGCTGATGACCCTGGTCTTCAGCTCCTTGGGCGGGGTTCCCGTGCCCTTGGACAGGGTGGGCTTCTCGCCGAACTTCGCGCCGGCGGTGATCGCGGGGAACCCGTCCTCGGATGTGGCGGAAGCGGAAACGGATTCGGAGGCGGAGTTCTTTTCGTCACCGCAGGCCGCGGTCAGCAGCAACAGGGGGACGACGAGAAGGCCGGCAAGTCGGCGCACTGGTTCCTCAGATCTCAGACGGCACAGTTGGTTGAGTCCTCGACACTCTAGGGCGTACGCGGGGCCCCGTACGAGGAACGTACGGGGCCCGCGTCGCGTATGTGGCCGAGGTTGTCCTGTCGCCGCCTCACATACCCGCGATGAGCTTCTCCACTCGGTCGTCGACGGAACGGAACGGGTCCTTGCACAACACCGTGCGCTGCGCCTGGTCGTTGAGCTTGAGATGGACCCAGTCGACGGTGAAGTCCCGCCGCTGCTCCTGGGCCCTGCGGATGAAGTCGCCGCGCAGCCGCGCCCTGGTCGTCTGCGGGGGCACGGACTTGCCCTCGAAGATCCTCAGGTCGTTGCAGACACGGGCGGCCTGCCCCTTGCGCTCCAGCAGGTAGTACAGGCCGCGACGGCGGTGGATGTCGTGGTACGCGAGGTCTATCTGGGCGACCCGCGGATGCGACATGGTCATGTTGTGCTTGGCCCGGTACCGCTCGATGAGCTTGTACTTCATCACCCAGTCGATCTCGGTCTCGATCCGGTCGAGGTCCTCCGCCTCGATCGCGTCGAGCGTGCGGCCCCACAGTTCCAGGACCTGGGCGACGGTTCCGGTGCGGATGCCCCGGCGGTCGACGAAGTCGACGGCCTTCTCGTAGTACTCGCGCTGCACCTCGATGGCGGACGCCTCGCGGCCACTGGCCAGGCGCACCTTGCGCTGCCCCGTGGTGTCGTGACTGACCTCGCGGATCGCCCGGATCGGGTTCTCCAGCGTCAGGTCCCGCATCACGGTTCCCGCCTCGATCATGCGGAGCACCAGATCGGTCGCGCCGACCTTGAGCAGCATGGTCGTCTCGGACATGTTCGAGTCACCGACGATGACGTGGAGGCGGCGGTACCGCTCCGCGTCGGCGTGCGGTTCGTCACGCGTGTTGATGATCGGTCGGGAGCGCGTCGTGGCGGAACTGACGCCCTCCCAGATGTGCTCGGCACGCTGGCTGACGCAGTAGACGGCCCCGCGCGGCGTCTGCAGCACCTTGCCGGCACCGCAGATCAGTTGCCTCGTGACGAGGAAGGGAATGAGGATGTCCGCGAGCCGGGAGAATTCTCCGTGCCGCGCCACGAGATAGTTCTCGTGGCAGCCGTAGGAGTTTCCCGCCGAGTCGGTGTTGTTCTTGAAGAGATAGACGTCGCCCGCGATTCCCTCCTCGTGCAGGCGGCGTTCGGCGTCGACGAGCAGACCTTCCAGAATGCGCTCGCCTGCCTTGTCGTGGGTGACCAATTCGGTCAGGTTGTCGCATTCGGGGGTTGCATATTCCGGATGCGATCCCACGTCGAGGTAGAGGCGGGCACCGTTCCGCAGAAAGACATTGCTGCTGCGGCCCCATGACACAACACGGCGGAAGAGGTAGCGCGCCACTTCATCAGGAGACAGTCGGCGCTGTCCCCTGAACGTGCACGTGACGCCGTACTCGTTCTCCAGCCCGAAAATGCGGCGGTCCATGACTGAACATTACGCCTGATGGCCTGAGCTGAAACCGGGTTCGACAGCACCGTTTCGATCATTTTCCGATCCTTGTACAGCAACGGCCGTACGCCCGGGAACTGCGAGGACCCTTCCGGTGGCCAGCAGGACCAGCAGCGCCGCCACCCCACCGGCCCCCGCGACGGCGAAGCTCCACGCCGTGCCGCCCGCTTCGACGGCCGGGCCCGCCACGGCCGTTCCCGCCGCGGCGCCCACACCGAACGTCGTCACCAGCCAGGAGAACGCCTCGGTCACCGTGCCACGCGGAGCGTGCCGGTCGACCACGATGAACGAGCACGCGATCGCGGGCGCCAGGAAGACTCCGGCCACGGCCGCCAGAGCGGTCATGGCGACCACTCCGGGGGTCAGCGCCAGCGGCAGATAGCCCAGTGCCAGCAGTGCGACGATGACGCGCAGCCGGCGCTCCGGCGCCCCGGCCCACTGGCGCGCCCCGTACACCGCGCCGCCGACCAGCGCACCCAGCCCCAGCGCGGCCATCAGCCAGCCGTACACCGACTCCCGGCCGTGGTCGTCGGCGTACGCCACCCCGGCCACGGTGATCGACCCGAGCGCCAGCCCGACGAAGAAGAACGCTCCGAGCAGCGCCAGCAGCCCCGGCGAACGCAGCGCGCCCAGCCAGTGCGCCTCCCGGGGTGCGGAGCGCCAGGCACGGGAGGGCTCGGAGAGGACCACGCAGAGCGCCCCCAGGACGCCTATCCCGTTGATCACCAGCAGGGCGGCGGCGGGCGACCACAGCGAGACCAGCAGCGTCACCAGCAGCGGGCCCACGGTGAACATGACCTCCTGGGCGACGGCGTCCATCGCGTACGCCCGGTGCACCTGGTCCTCGCCGCCCAGGACGCTCGGCCACAGGGCGCGCAGACCGCCCTCCAGCGGCGGGGTGAAGAGGCCGGCCACCATCACCGCGCCGTAGGCCAGCGGCATCGTTCCCAGGCCCACCAGAGCGAGCAGGGCCATGCCCAGCGCCGACACGACGGCGGCCGGGAGCTGGACGCGCGGCTGGCCGTACAGGTCCACGGCGCGGCCCAGCAGCGGTTGCCCGGCGGCGTTGGACAGCCCGTACACGGCCGCGAGCACGCCGGCGAGGGTGTAGCTGCCGCCCTCGGCCCGGGTGAACAGCACGATGGCGATGTGGGCGGTGCCGCTCGGCAGCCGCCCCACGAGGGTGCCCACCAGCAGCCGCGCGGCATGCCGCGCCCGGAGGATGTCCAGATATGCCGCGGCCATGTCCCGCCCCATCTCCCTCGGGCGCTTTCCGGCACCCCGACGTTGTACGTATAACGTGGAGGCTCATACGTACCATGTGCGAGTCCGCAGGTCCACCTCACGGCGCCTGCCCCCGACCGGCCCGGAGGCCCGAGTGACCAGCGCACCACAGTCACACCCGGCCCCGGCCAGGCCCACCAGCCGCGACGTGGCGCGGGCCGCGGGTGTGTCGCAGGCCACCGTCTCCCTCGTGTTCGGCGGCAAATGGCGGGGCAGGGTCTCCGCGGCGACCGCCGAGCGGGTACGGCACGCCGCGCTCGGACTCGGCTACCAGCCCAATCTCGCCGCCCGCAGCCTCCGGCTCGGCCGCACCCGGACCGCGCTGCTGGTCGTCCCCGCACTCACCAGCGAGTTCTTCGCACGCGTCTACACCGGTGCCGCCGCGGTCGCCGCCGAGCACGGCCTCGGGGTCGTCCTCTACCCGTCCCCCGAGGGCACCGGGCCGGCCAGGGATCCCTTCGCCTCGGCCCGCGCCTCCCTCGACGGGGTGATCGCCTCCTCCATGGCCGCCGGCGCACTCGACGCGCTGCGAGAAGCCGGTCTGCCGCTGGTCATGCTGGACAGCGACCCGGCCGACACCGGTGTCGCCGCACGGGTCAACCTCGACATCGCCGACGGCATGCGGCAGGTCGCGCAGCATCTGCTCGCGCTCGGCCACCGCCGCTTCGTCCATCTCGCGTCGGCGGTCGACACCTGGACCTTCGCGGTCCGCGCCCGGGCTCTCCACGACGCGGTGGGCGCGGTGCCCGGCACCTCCGTACGGACGGTCGCCGCGGCGCTCGACGCACAGGCCGGCCGCGTGGCGGCGGAAGGGGCGCTCACCGCGACGGGTGCCCGGCCCACCGCCGTGGTCTGCGACGACGACGTCCTCGCCGCGGGCGCCTGCAAGGCCGCCCGCAGGCTGGGGCTCCGTGTCCCCGACGACGTCTCCGTCACCGGTTTCGACGATCTCGCCCTGGCCACGGCCGTCGAACCGGAGCTGACCACCGTGCGGCTGCCCGCCGAGCAGGTCGGTGAACGCGGTATGGACGCGCTCCTGGCGGTCCTGGACGGCCGCCCTGCCGAGCCCGGCAGTCTGCCCGTGCGTCTGGTGGTGCGCGGCTCCTCGGCGCCCCCGCCCGCGGACGATCCCCGCTCATGACGGCGCCCCGGCCCGCCGGGAAGGGCGGACCGGGGCACGGCGCAGCGGTGGACTACTCCACGTCGCCACCGGAGTCGGTGGAGTCGGTGGACTTGCTGACGTCCGTCGTGCTCGTGGGGGACTCGGTCCCCTCGTCGTCCTCGATGTCGGAGGGGGCGTCCGTCGGCGCGGAGCCGCCGTCCGCCTCCAGCAGCCGCGCCAGCTGCCGGCCGACGATCCGCTTGAACTTGCGCTGCTGCGGCCGCGTACGGTCCAGGACCGCGACCTCCAGCCGCTCCGCGGGGATCTCCCGCTCGCTGCCGTTGGGATCGCGGGAGAGCGCCTGCACCGCCAGCTTGAGCGCCTCGGCGAGGGTCATGCCGTCGCGGTGGCGCTGGTCCAGGAAGGTGCTGATCTGCTCGGCGTTCCCGCCGACCGCGACCGAGCCGTGCTCGTCGACGATCGATCCGTCGTGCGGCAGCCGGTAGATCTGGTCGCCCTCCGGCTCGACGCCGACCTCGGCGACCACGAGTTCCACCTCGTACGGCTTCTCGGCCGCGCTGGAGAAGATGGTGCCCAGCGTCTGCGCGTAGACGTTGGCCAGCCCACGAGCCGTCACATCGTCACGGTCGTAGGTGTATCCGCGCAGATCGGCGTAGCGCACACCGCCGATCCGGAGGTTCTCGTACTCGTTGTACTTACCGGCGGCGGCGAATCCGATCCGGTCGTAGATCTCGCTGAACTTGTGCAGCGCGCGGGACGGGTTCTCGCCGACGAACACAATGCCGTCGGCGTACTGCAGCACGACAAGGCTGCGACCACGGGCGATGCCCTTCCGGGCGTATTCCGCCCGGTCGGCCATGGCCTGCTGGGGTGAGACATAGAACGGCGTCGACACCGGTTATCCGTCCCTTTCTGTCAGTGACGAGAGCATCGAAGAAGCAGCGGAACGGGGGTCAGAGCAGCGCGGCGCGCGGGCCGTCGGGCTGTTCCAGCCGGCGTTCCAGAATCGAGCGGGCGATCTCGGAGGATTCCGCCTCGGTCAGCTTCCGGAAGCCCTCGTCGGTGATGACGGTGACGATCGGGTAGATCCGCCGGGCCACGTCGGGACCGCCGGTCGCCGAGTCGTCGTCGGCGGCGTCGTACAGCGCCTGCACGACCAGGGTGAGGGCCTGCTGCTCCGTCAGATCGTCGCGGTAGAGCTTCTTCATCGAACCGCGGGCGAAGATCGATCCGGAGCCGGTGGCCGCGTATCCGAGCTCCTCGGAACGGCCGCCGGTGACGTCGTACGAGAAGATCCGGCCCCGCTCGCGGTCCACGTCGAAGCCGGCGAAGAGCGGGACGACGGCGAGGCCCTGCATGGCCATCGCCAGATTGCTGCGGATCATCGTGGAGAGGCGGTTCGCCTTGCCCTCCAGGGAGAGCTGGGCGCCCTCGACCTTCTCGAAGTGCTCCAGCTCCAACTGGAAGAGCTTGACCATCTCCACGGCCAGCCCGGCCGTGCCGGCGATGCCCACCGCCGAGTACTCGTCGGCCGGGAACACCTTCTCGATGTCGCGCTGCGCGATCATGTTGCCCATGGTCGCCCGCCGGTCGCCGGCCAGGACCACGCCGCCGGGGAACGTGGCCGCGACGATGGTCGTCCCGTGCGGCGCCTCGATGGTCCCCTGCATCGGCGGCAGGCTCCGGTTGCCCGGGAGCATCTCGGGAGCGTGGCCGGACAGGAAATCCATGAACGAAGAGGACCCCGGCGTCAGGAAGGCAGCTGGTAGACGCCCGGTGCTACGAGTGTTGGCTTCCACGCGTTTCCCTCCAGGTATGCGACGGCCCTGAGCTGGGTGTCAGGATCGTCTCCCGACGCGCCGCCGGCCGAACTGCAGTCGATGCGTTACGCCACGGACCCTACCCGCCCCGTGGCGGTGATCCACATGAACTGCGGGGGCGGCTGCACCGCCTGCGGTGCCGCCTGTGGCCGCGCGGTACGGGCCGAGTGCCCGTACCGCGCGTACCTGCCCACTCCCCCGTTGTTCACATGTGTGAACTACTGCCCACCCTTTTGAACGAAGGAACGCACGAAGTCCTCCGCGTTCTCTTCGAGTACGTCATCGATCTCGTCCAGAACCGAGTCGACATCGTCGCTCAGCTTCTCCTGGCGCTCCTTGAGGTCCTCGGACGCCTGCGCGTCCTGCGCCTGCTCCTCGACCTCCTCCGTGGAGCGCGTCGCCTTCTGCTGTCCGCCGCCGGTGTCCTTGGTCGCCATATAGCTCACCCCGCTCGGTTCGAAGCACTTGATCAGACCCTACCCACGGGGTCCGACATTGGCCCGGTAGTTGTCTCAACGTCCGGGGGTCATCTCGATGTTTCCCCGATCACGGCCCTTTCAGCCGCCCGACAGCAGCTGGACCAGCTCTTCCGCCGTGCGGCACCGGTCCAGGAGCTCCTTGACGTGATCGCGGGTGCCGCGAAGCGGCTCCAGGGTGGGTACCCGTTGCAGCGAGTCATGACCCGGCAGGTCGAAGATGACCGAGTCCCAGGAGGCCGCGGCCACGTCGTCCGCGTACTGCTCCAGGCAGCGCCCGCGGAAATAGGCCCTGGTGTCCTCCGGAGGCCCCGTACGGGCCTTCTCGACCGCGTCCTCGTCCAGCAGGCGCTTCATCTTCCCGCGGGCCGCCAGACGGTTGTAGAGGCCCTTCTCGGCCCGCACATCGGCGTACTGGAGATCCACGAGGTGGAGCCGGGGCGCATCCCAGTCGAGGCTGTCGCGGCGGCGGTAGCCCTCCATGAGCTCCCGCTTGGCGATCCAGTCGAGCTCCCCGGACAGGCTCATCGGATCGTTCTCCAGCCGGTTGAGGGTGTCCTCCCAGCGGATCAGGACGTCCTTGGTCTGCTCGTCCGCGTCCGCCCCGTACCGCTCCTCGACGTACTTGCGGCCCAGCTCGAAGTACTCCATCTGGAGCTGTACCGCGGTGAGCGTACGACCGCTGCGCAGCGTGACCTGATACTTCAGCGTCGGATCGTGGGAGACGTGGTGCAGGGTGCGTACCGGCTGGTCGACCGCCAGATCGACGTTGATGAAGCCGTCCTCGATCATGGAGAGGACCAGAGCGGTGGTACCGAGCTTGAGATAGGTGGAGATCTCCGAAAGGTTCGCGTCACCGATGATCACATGGAGCCGACGGTACTTCTCGGCGTCGGAGTGGGGTTCGTCCCGGGTGTTGATGATGGGGCGCTTGAGAGTGGTCTCCAGCCCGACCTCGACCTCGAAGTAATCGGCGCGCTGACTGATCTGGAACCCGTGCTCGTGGCCGTCCTGGCCGATTCCCACCCGCCCCGCCCCCGTGACCACCTGGCGGGAGACGAAGAACGGCGTCAGATGGCGCACGATGTCGGAGAACGGGGTTTCCCGCTTCATCAGGTAGTTCTCGTGCGTGCCGTACGAGGCGCCCTTGTTGTCGGTGTTGTTCTTGTAGAGGTGGATCGGCTGGGCGCCGGGAAGCTGGGCCGCTCGTTCGGCCGCTTCGGCCATGATGCGCTCGCCGGCCTTGTCCCAGAGGACCGCGTCCCGCGGATTGGTGACCTCCGGGGAGCTGTACTCCGGGTGAGCGTGGTCGACGTAGAGCCGGGCCCCGTTGGTGAGGATGACATTGGCAAGACCGATGTCCTCGTCGGTGAGCTGGCTGGAGTCCGCGGTCTCGCGGGCGAGGTCGAAGCCTCGCGCGTCCCGCAGCGGGTTCTCCTCCTCGAAGTCCCAGCGGGCGCGGCGCGCCCGGTGCATCGCCGCTGCGTAGGCGTTGACGATCTGGGACGAGGTGAGCATGGCATTGGCGTTGGGGTGGCCGGGGACGGAGATCCCGTACTCCGTCTCGATGCCCATTACTCGCCGTACGGTCATGCGGCCCTCCTTGCCCGGCGGCGCTCCCTTGAGGGGGCGGCGCTCAAGTACCGCTGCTTGTCCGATGCGTGTGCGGTGCCCGTCCCCGCACTGCGCGACCGGGCGGTACGCACGAGCCTAGAGCGACTCTGCGCTGGTGGGGAGATCAAATACGTCATTGCTGCGGTGTCGCGCGAGCTGTCCGGAAAGCAACCGGCTGCGGACACCCGACCGGGCGTCCGCAGCCGGTCCGCGTTCTACAGGTACTGCCCGGTATTCGCCACCGTGTCGATGGACCGGCCGGTGTCCGCGCCCTGCTTTCCGGTGACGAGCGTACGGATGAAGACGATCCGCTCGCCCTTCTTGCCGGAGATCCTGGCCCAGTCGTCCGGGTTCGTGGTGTTCGGCAGGTCCTCGTTCTCCTTGAACTCGTCCACGCATGCCTGGAGGAGATGGGAGACGCGAAGGCCTTTCTGGCCCTGGTCGAGGAATGCCTTGATGGCCATCTTCTTGGCCCGGTCGACGATGTTCTGGATCATCGCGCCGGAGTTGAAGTCCTTGAAGTAAAGGACTTCCTTGTCGCCGTTGGCGTACGTGACCTCGAGGAAGCGGTTCTCCTCGGACTCGGTGTACATCCGCTCGACGACCGACTGGATCATGGCGTGCGCGGCGGCCTCCTTGGAGCCGGTGTGCTCCGAGAGGTCGTCCGCGTGCAGGGGCAGCGACGGCGTGAGGTACTTCGCGAAGATGTCCTTCGCGGCCTCTGCGTCGGGGCGCTCGATCTTGATCTTCACGTCGAGGCGGCCGGGGCGCAGGATCGCGGGGTCGATCATGTCCTCGCGGTTGGAGGCGCCGATGACGATGACGTTCTCCAGGCCCTCGACGCCGTCGATCTCGGCGAGCAGCTGGGGGACGATGGTGTTCTCCACGTCCGAGCTGACCCCGGATCCGCGGGTACGGAAGAGAGACTCCATCTCGTCGAAGAAGACGATGACGGGCGTGCCCTCGCTCGCCTTCTCGCGGGCACGCTGGAAGACCAGGCGGATGTGCCGCTCGGTCTCGCCGACGTACTTGTTGAGGAGTTCCGGGCCCTTGATATTGAGGAAGTAGCTCTTTCCCGCGGGCTGTCCGGTGACTTCGGCGACCTTCTTGGCAAGGGAGTTGGCCACTGCCTTGGCAATGAGTGTCTTGCCGCACCCGGGCGGGCCGTAGAGCAGGATGCCCTTCGGCGGCCGCAGTTCGTGTTCCTTGAAGAGGTCGGGGTGGAGGTAGGGGAGCTCGACCGCGTCCCGGATCAGCTCGATCTGGTCGCCCAGGCCGCCGATCTTGTCGTAGTCGATGTCCGGCACTTCCTCCAGGACGAGCTCTTCGACCTCGCTCTTGGGAACTACTTCGTAGACGTAGCCCGACCTGGGTTCGAGCAGCAGGGCGTCGCCGGGGCGGATGGTGATGTCCAGCAGCGGCTCGGCGAGCCTTACCACCCGTTCCTCGTCGGTGTGCCCGATGACCAGGGCCCGCTCGCCGTCCTCAAGGATTTCCTTGAGGGTGACAATGTCCCCGGCCCGCTCGAATTCCATGGCGTCGACCACGTTGAGCGCTTCGTTGAGCATGACTTCCTGGCCGCGCCGGAGGTCGTCGAGCTCGACACCGGGGCTGACATTCACCCGGAGCTTGCGGCCCCCGGTGAAGATGTCACAAGTGCCGTCCTCATTGCCCTGCAAGAACACGCCGAAACCGGCCGGCGGCTGTGCGAGCCGGTCGACTTCTTCCTTGAGGGCCACAATCTGGTCGCGGGCCTCGCGGAGTGTGTTGGCGAGCCGCTCATTCTGCGCGGACACGCCCGCCAGGTTGGTCTGCAACTCGACGATCCGCTCTTCGAGAATCCTCGTATGACGCGGAGAGTCGGCGAGCTTACGTCGCAGGACGGCGATTTCCTGCTCGAGATAGGCGACCTGGCCGGCTGGGTCTTCGGACCCCCGCCCGGGCCGGATGCCGCGGTTGATGTCGTCGTCGTGGGCTGCCACGGTCCTCACCTCCTCCAAGGGGAGCTGGACGCTTCCTGACCCTACCTGGGTGGGTGAAGATTGAAACCCCTAGATCACAAAGACTGCGGGGCGTGTCCGATCTTCACCCTTGCGTTCCCCCTCGTGACAGGGGAATACCCACCCTTCAACATCGGAAAGCGGCCGGTTGTATCGTCGAACCGATCAACAGCCGTCAGGGCTGGCCACTTTTGGTTCGGATACACAGGGAACGGCAGGAGAAATGACCGTGCAGCAGGACGCTCCCACCGGCGGCGACGCACAGGATCTGGAGGTCTGGATCGACCAGGACCTCTGCACGGGGGACGGTATCTGCGTGCAGTACGCGCCCGAGGTGTTCGAGCTGGACATCGACGGTCTGGCCTATGTGAAGAGCGACGACGACGAACTGCTGCAGGACAGGGGCGCGACGACGCCGGTACCGCTGCCACTGCTCCAGGATGTGGTCGATTCGGCCAAGGAGTGCCCCGGCGATTGCATTCATGTACGCCGTGTTGCGGACAGGGTCGAGGTCTACGGTCCCGAGGCCGTCTGATCCGGCGGTTCCGGACGGCGGCCATGACGCGCGGTGACCGCTCAGGCGCTGCTCGGGGCGTCCTGGGTGGTGCGGACGAACGCGCCGCCCCGCCACTGCCAGGTGACCTTCTCCTGCTGGTCCGGGCAGCAGCGCGGCACTGAGGCCGAGGAGTAGCCGAGCAGTGTGGCGGAGATGGTGCCCGAGCGCACCGTGAAATCGGCGACGCTCATCTTCTGGGCGGGGTCCACCAGGGTCGCCACGATCCTGGGTGCGGCCCCGCTTCCTTGCGTCAGCACGTAGACGCCACTGGGCGGGGTGCCGGATCCGGCGGCGCAGTGGACCACGGCGACGGTCTCGGGACGGCCGTCGCCGTCGAGGTCGCCGGGGGCCTGTTCGGCCACGGTGTTCCCGAGCCCGCCGCATTCCAGGGGGAAGGCCACCCGCTCCGGATCGGGTGCGGCGACCGGCGCGGTGCCGTGCTGTGCCGTGGTGCGGTGAGGGGGCGAGGCGGAGGCCGAGGGGTTCGACTGGAGCATTCCGGCGACTGCGACGACAGCGGCCATGGCGGTTGCCGTGCCGAGCCAGTGCATCGGCGTGGTGGCGGTGTGCGCGAGGTCCGGGAGCTCGGAGGTCTGCACGCGGGATGTCTCCTGTGGTTCCTGTGGTCCGAGGATGCCTGGGTGAGTGTCGCCGGTGGAATGTCAGCGGCTGCGCGGGGTGGCCAGCATCGTGCCACACCTCCCGGGCCGGCGGAACGGTGGGGGTGGGCAGCGCAGGCGCCACCCCCACGGCAACGAGAGGGCGCCGCCGCCGAGTTCCCGGGTCGGTCCGGGAACTCGGCGGCGGCGCCGGTACGTTGCGCGGCTCAGCCGCGGGAGGAGCCGCTCTGGCTGCCGGGACCGTCGTAGTCCTCGCCATAGGCGCCCTTGGCGGGGCGGCGGCGGCGCAGCGGGGCCTCCACACCGTCGGCCAGGCGGCGGGCCGTGACGAGGAAGCCGGTGTGGCCGATCATACGGTGGTCCGGGCGGACGGCCAGGCCCTCGACGTGCCAGTTGCGGATCATCGATTCCCAGGGCTGCGGTTCGGCGAAGCTGCCCATCTCGCGGATGGACTCGACGGTCCGCGCGAGCTGGGTGGTGGTCGCGACGTAGGCGCAGAGGATGCCACCGGGGACGAGTGCCTTGGAGACGGCCTCCAGGCACTCCCAGGGGGCGAGCATGTCGAGGACGACACGGTCGACGTCGGTGTCCGAGAGGTTGTCCTGGAGGTCGCCGACGGTGAGCTGCCAGGCGGGGTGCGGTTCACCGAAGTAGCGTTCCACGTTCTGCCGGGCGATCTCGGCGAAGTCCTCGCGGCGCTCGTAGGAGTGCAGCATGCCCTGGTCCCCGATGGCGCGCAGCAGGAAGGTGGAGAGCGAGCCGGAGCCGACGCCGGCTTCCACGACGCGGGCGCCGGGGAAGATGTCGGCGAAGGCCAGGATCTGCCCCGCGTCCTTGGGGTAGACCACGGCGGCGCCGCGGGGCATGGACAGGACGTAGTCGGGGAGCAGGGGGCGCAGCGCGAGGTAGGCGACGTTTCCCGTGGTACGGACAACACTGCCCTCGGGGGCACCGATCAGCTCGTCGTGCGGGAAAGAACCCTTGTGGGTGTGGAAGTTCTTTCCGGCTTCGAGCGTGAAGGTGTAGTGGCGTCCCTTGGGATCGGTGAGCTGGACCTGGTCCCCGACCTTGAAGGGCCCGCGTCGGCGGGCGGCACCGGTCGGTTCAGACATGTGACCAGCGTACCGGTGTTTCCCCGCGCTCCGATCGCGAGCCCGGGCGGCTGCCGGGGGGGTCAGGCGGCCGGCCTGGCCAGAGCTGCGACGAATGCCCGTTCGACATCGGTGGTGGACAGTACGCCGTAGATCTCGCCGGTCTCCTCAAGGACGAGGTATTCGGTGGCGGGGTTGGTCTTGAGCCTGTCCAGGAGTGCTTCGCCGGCCAGCTCGGCGGAGATCTTCATGCCCTCGGTGAGGTCCTGGGCGAGGCCGCTGACGGCGACCCAGGGGCGGCGGTGTTCGGGTACGGAGACGATGGCCGTCTCGCGGACGATGCCCCGGGGTTCGCCGAGTCCGTCGACGACGACGAGGGCGCGGGCGCCCGCCTCGTTGGCGCGGCGCAGGGCCTCGGAGAGCGGGGTGGCGGCCTCCACCGGGACGGCCCGCCGGGTGAGGGTGCGGGCGCGCAGTTCGGGGAGGTGTTCGCGCAGCCGGGCCATGCGCAGGCTGTTGCCCGCGCCGGTCCAGATGATGGCCGCGAGGATGGCGGCGAGCAGCGCGTCGGTGACGGTGTCCAGGCCGCTCAGGGACTGGGGGTCGTTCCCGAGGGAGCCGGTGTGGGTGAGCAGCGGGAGGCCGATGAGGGTGACGACGGCGAGTGCGCGGCCGACCCAGGCGGCGGCGACGGTGCCGCTCATCGGCCGCCCGGTGATCTTCCAGACGACGGCGCGGAGCATCCGTCCGCCGTCGAGCGGGAGGCCGGGGAGGAGGTTGAAGGCGGCCACCAGGAGGTTGGAGATCATCAGTCCGGCGAGGAGGACGCCGGGCACCGTGCCGGGCTCGACGAGCGTCATCCCCGCATAGAAGACTCCGGCGAGCACCAGGGAGAGCAGGGGGCCGACGAAGGCGAGGAGAAACTCCTGGCCGGGGGTCTCGGACTCCTTCTCGATCTCGGAGACGCCGCCGAAGAACTGGAGCTGGATGCGGCGCACCGGCAGTTTGAAGCGCAGCGCGACGACCGTGTGGGCGAGTTCGTGGACGAGTACAGAGGCATAGAAGGCGATCGCGAAGAAGAGGGAGACCAGATAGCGGGCCGCGCCGAGCTCGGGCAGGACCCGTTCGAGCTGGCCTCCGAAGACCCAGGTGATCAGTGCGGCCACGAGGAACCAGCTGGGCGCGACGTACACGGGCACGCCGAAGGGACGGCCCATGAGCAGGCCGCCACCGGGCTCGTCGGGGCGTCGCGGCTCTCCCTTGTCGGGGCCGGTGCCGGGGGCCGTTCCCCCCGCGCCTGGCTGCGGCCGCCCGCTGTCGCCGCTCTCGTCCACGGGGTCCCTTCGGTCGGTGCCGTACGGCAGGATCATGCAGTGTTCGAGGGTGTGGGGTCGATGGTATGCGCCCGCTGTCAGTGGCGGGCCGTAGGGTCTGCGACATGACCTCCCTGCAGCGGCCTCCTCAGCCGCCTTCGTCCCTGTCGCCGTCGCGGGCGAGCGATTTCATGCAGTGCCCTCTGCTGTACCGCTTCCGGGTCATCGACAAACTGCCGGAGAAGCCCAGCGAGGCGGCTACCCGGGGCACTCTGGTGCATGCCGTGCTGGAGCGGCTCTTCGACAACCCGGCGGTGGAGCGCACGGCCGGCCGGGCCACCGCGCTGATTCCCGGCCAGTGGGACCGCCTGCTGGAGTCGAAGCCGGAGCTTTCGGAGCTGTTCGCGGAGGATGCGGAGGGCGAGCGGCTGGGGCGTTGGCTCTCGGAGGCGGAGAGCCTGGTGGAGCGGTGGTTCTCGCTGGAGGATCCGACGCGTCTGGAGCCCGCCGAGCGGGAGCTGTTCGTCGAGACGGAGCTGGAGTCGGGGCTGCGGCTGCGTGGGGTGATCGACCGTATCGACGTGGCGCCGACCGGTGAGGTCCGGATCGTCGACTACAAGACGGGGAAGGCACCGCGCCCGGAGTACGCGGAGGGCGCGCTCTTCCAGATGAAGTTCTACGCCCTGGTGATCTGGCGGCTGAAGGGCGTGGTGCCGCGCCGGCTCCAGCTCGTCTACCTCGGCAGCGGCGACATCATGACGTACGACCCGGTGGTGGCGGATCTGGAACGCGTCGAGCGCAAGCTGCTGGCGCTCTGGGACGCGATCCGGCGGGCGACGGAGACGGGCGAGTGGCGGCCCCGTCCGACGAAGCTCTGCGGCTGGTGCGACCACCAGTCGGTCTGTCCCGAATTCGGGGGCACACCCCCGGTATATCCATTGCCTGTACGCCCGGCGGACGCGGAGCAGAATGCCCAGGGCAGAATGGAGCCGGTCCGCGCTGAGGCCGGCCGGCCTGTGGCCCTCGAAGGACCTTAAGGAGACCCTGTGGCTATCCGCGTCCTACTGGTCGACGACCAACCGCTGCTGCGTACCGGCTTCCGGATGATCCTTGAGGCGGAGGGGGATCTCGCGGTGGTGGGCGAGGCCGGTGACGGTCTCCAGGCTCTCGACCAGGTGCGGGCGCTGCAGCCCGATGTGGTGCTGATGGACATCCGTATGCCGCGGATGGACGGCGTCGAGGCGACGCGTCAGATCACCGGTCCCGGCCGGGACGGCCCCGCGAAGGTCCTCGTGCTGACCACGTTCGATCTCGACGAGTACGTGGTGGAGGCGCTGCGCGCCGGCGCCAGCGGCTTCCTGCTGAAGGACGCTCCGGCCCATGAGCTGGTGCAGGCCATCCGGGTGGTCGCGGCGGGCGAGGCCATGCTCGCCCCGAGCATCACCCGCAGGCTGCTCGACAAGTACGCGGACCACCTGCCGTCCGGCGAGGAGCCGGTGCCGGACATCCTGCACACGCTGACGGACCGTGAGGTCGAGGTGCTGAAGCTGGTGGCGCGCGGCCTGTCGAACGCGGAGATCGCCGCGGACCTGTTCGTCAGCGAGACGACGGTCAAGACGCATGTCGGTCATGTGCTGACCAAGCTCGGTCTGCGCGACCGGGTACAGGCTGCCGTGTACGCCTACGAGAGCGGCCTGGTGCGCCCCGGAGCCCAGCAGTGAGCGGCCCGCGGCGCCCGGTGAGCGGACCGGTGGAGCCCGGCGCCCGGTGAGCGGTTCGGCGGGAATCGGCCTCGCAGCCGGCGCCCGGTCGGGGGCACCGCCCGCTCAGGCCCTTGCCCGGCCGGGGACGCCGCCCTTGCTCACCTCTTCGCGCCGCCCAGCTCCCAGAGCCGGAGATCCGCGGAGGAGTTGACCGCCCACTCGACACCGGTCAGTTCCTCGCGGGAGGCGACGTACTGCTTGCCCTGCCAGATCGGCAGTACGGGAACGTCGGCGGCGACGGTCTCCTGGATCTGCTGGAAGGTCCTGGCCGTGGCGGTGCGGTCGGTCTCGCGGCGGGACTGCGGGATGAGCGTCTTCTGGATCAGGGCCGACGTGTAGGGCGAGTGGAGGAAGTTGTCCTTGTCGAGGAACGGCGCCGTGTAGTTGTCGGGGTCAGGGAAGTCGGGAACCCAGTTGACGCCGTGGACGGCGTAGTCGCCTCGCACCTGGGCGGCACGGTACTTCTCCCACGTGGTGCCCTTGATGGAGACATCGAACAGTCCGGTGTCGTTGAACTGCTTCCTCAGGGTCTCGAACTCGGTCGCGGTGTCGGCGCCGTAGCGGTCGGTCGTGTAGTGCAGGGTGAGTTTCACCGGTGTGCGGACGTGCGCGGCGCGCAGGATCGCCGCCGCCTTCGTGGTGCTGGGCTCGCCGTACTTGTTGTAGAACGCGTTGGTGTGCGCGGTGACACCGGGCGGGATCAGCGAGTACAGCGGCTCGACGGTGTTGCCGTACACCTCGCTCGCGATCTCGCCGCGGTCGACGACCTGGGCCAGGGCCTGGCGGACGGCCTTGTTCTTCACGGCCGGGTCGCTGGTGTCGAAAGCGAGACAGCTGATCGCCAGGCCGGGCATCTCGATGAGTTTGGTGTCTTTTTCGGGTTTTTCGAGCAGGTGCCGGGACTGCTCGGGCGACATGGCGCGGGTCATCATGCCGATCTTCCGGTCGTCGAAGGCCTTTCCCATGGCCTGCGCGTCGGGGAAGAGATCCAGCTCGACCTCGTCGTTCCGTACCTTCAGATCACCCTTGTAGCGGGGGTTCTTGGTGAAGAGGATCTTGACGATCCGCTGGTGCTCGACTTCCGGTTTCATGATGTACGGGCCCGAGCCGTCGACCTGGAATCCGGCTCGCGCGGAGTTCGCCGCGTATCTGCTCCGCGACACGATCCCGGCGGCCGGGGTGGCGAGCTTGTAGGGGAACGTGGCGTCCGGCGTACGGAGGTGGAAGATGACCTCGCGGTCTCCCAGGGTCTCGATCGTGTCGATGCCGGCGAGCAGTTCGACGGGGCCTCCGGCGGCGTCGATGCGGATGACGCGCTCGATGGAGTACTTCACGTCGTCGGCGGTGATGGCGCGGCCGTCGGCGAACGTCAGACCGCTGCGCAGCGTGCAGCGGTAGCTCTCGTTCTGCGTGTCCGTGAAGCGGCAGTTCTCCGCGGCTTCGGGGACCGGTTCGCCGCCGCCGCGCGGCACATGCACCAGGGTTTGCACGGTCTGCCGCAGCACGTTCCAGACGCCGGACTCGTAGCCGACGGCGGGGTCGAGCGGCGCGGGGTTGGCCTGGGAGGCGACGAACCGGTCCGTGGTGCCGACAACGACGGGGGTCTCGCCCCGGCCCTCGTCGTTCGTCGTGCCGCAGGCGGCGAGTACGGGTGCGAGCAGGCCGACGACGACCGGCAGCACCGGAGTCTTGCGGTTCATCCTGGGCGCTCCCCCTCATCCGTGCGTGGAGAGAGCGACATTAGTGGGCGCCGCGGCCCATGCCGGAACGGAGGGGCCCCGACGCGTAATCGAGCGGCGCGGGGGAATAGCGGTGACGCCTATTCTCCGGCCAGGAAGGTTTCGTGCAAGAAATCAGCAATCGGGACACTTCGACGCACCAAAACGGACAGCGGAATGATCTTGAGAATCCTTCGGAGGTCATTCACGTGATAAAGCTCACGCCGAACCTTTCCCTTTCCTGTCGCGTGGCCGCCCCGCACACACACGCGTACGACAGAAAACGCACGGTCCACCGCCGAGAGTTTTTCGATTCATTCACAGAAACACTCCCGGCGCGAGATCACTGCATTCCCGTGACCAGCCCCCGGAGAAATGCGAGATCGACTTCTTCGAGCGAACCGACGACCACCCGGCCGGACGCGGGGGCGATCGGCGCGACGGACGGTACGGCGACCACCCGGCAGCCCGCGGCCTCCGCCGCCGCGACGCCCGTCGCGGTGTCCTCGATGACCGCGCAGCGCTCGGGTGCCGCCCCGAAGCCCGATGCGGCGGTGAGGTAGGGCTCCGGGTGCGGCTTGGTACGGGTGACCTCGTCGCCCGCGACGGTCAGGGAGAAGTGGTGGTGCCCCACGGAGTCCAGGACCCGGTCGATGATCCGCCGGTGCGAGGCGGAGACCAGGGCGGTGGGAACCTCGTGCCTGGCCAGCTCCGTCAGCAGCCGTGCCGCGCCCGGCATCAGCGGCACACCGCGCCCGATGCGTCTCTCGAAGCGGTCGTTGAGCAGCACGGTGAGTTCCGCGAGGGTGATGTCCGCGCCGGTGACCTCCATCAGGTAGCCGGCGCTGCGGGTCATCGGCCCGCCGACCACCACGTCCCGCCAGGCCACGTCGAGCTGGTGTCCGAGCTCGGCGAAGACCTCCACCTCCGCGTCCCACCAGAAGCCCTCGGTGTCGACGAGGGTGCCGTCCATGTCGAGCAGGACGGCCTGCAGCGCGGCACCTTCGGCCGTGCGGGTCAGGGACGCGGGAACCGTGCTGGTCATCCGGCACACCTTCCATGGGGGACGAGAAGGCCGGCCGCCCTTTCCCGTGGGAAGGGCGACCGGCCTTCACTGGACCGACCAGTCTACGACGTGTCCGACGACGGTGCGCTGAACAGCGCCCCACCGCGCGTTGAACGGCGTTCTGCCGCTTCTACCGCGCGTTGAAGTACTTCGCCTCCGGGTGGTGGATGACGATCGCGTCGGTGGACTGCTCCGGGTGCAGCTGGAACTCCTCGGAGAGGTGCACGCCGATCCGCTCGGGCTGGAGCAGCTCGGCGATCTTCGCCCGGTCCTCCAGGTCGGGGCAGGCCCCGTAGCCGAGCGAGAAGCGCGCGCCGCGGTACTTCAGCGCGAACATGTCCTCGACCTCGGCGGGGTCCTCGCCGCCGAAGCCCAGCTCGGAGCGGACACGGGCGTGCCAGTACTCGGCGAGGGCCTCGGCCAGCTGTACGGACAGGCCGTGCAGCTCCAGGTAGTCGCGGTAGGCGTTGGCCTCGAAGAGCTCGGCGGTCTCGCCGCCGATCTTCGAGCCGACGGTGACGACCTGGAGGCCGATCACATCCGTCTCGCCGGACTCCTCGGGGCGGAAGAAGTCCGCGAGGCAGAGGCGGCGGCCGCGGCGCTGGCGCGGGAAGGTGAAGCGGGTGCGCTCGGAGCCGTCCTCGTGGAGCAGGATCAGGTCGTCGCCCTTGGAGACGCAGGGGAAGTAGCCGTAGACGACGGCCGCCTCCAGCAGGTTCTCGGTGTGCAGCTTGTCGAGCCAGCCGCGCAGGTGCGGGCGGCCCTCGGCCTCGACCAGTTCCTCGTACGTCGGGCCGTCACCGGCACGGGCCTGCTTGAGGCCCCACTGGCCCTTGAAGAGCGCGCCCTCGTCCAGCCAGGACGCGTACTCCTTGAGCTGGATGCCCTTGACGACCCGGGTGCCCCAGAACGGCGGGGCGGGGACCGGGTTGTCGACGGCGACGTCGGAGCGGACGCCCTCCTCGGGCTCGTCGACCTCCAGGACCGCCGTGTCCCGCTTGGGAACGCGGCGCTGCTTGAGTTCGGGGAGGGTGGCGCCGGGAACGCCGCGCTTGACCGCGATCAGGGCGTCCATCAGGCGCAGTCCCTCGAACGCGTCGCGGGCGTAGCGGACCTCGCCCTCATAGATCTCGTGGAGGTCCTGCTCGACGTAGGCGCGGGTGAGGGCCGCACCGCCGAGGATCACCGGGAAGTCGGCGGCCAGCTTGCGCTGGTTCAGCTCCTCCAGGTTCTCCTTCATGATCACGGTGGACTTCACCAGGAGGCCGGACATGCCGATGACGTCGGCGCGGTGCTCCGCGGCGGCTTCCAGAATCGCGGAGACGGGCTGCTTGATGCCGAGGTTCACGACGTTGTAGCCGTTGTTGGACAGGATGATGTCGACGAGGTTCTTGCCGATGTCATGGACGTCGCCGCGGACGGTGGCCAGGACGATGGTGCCCTTGCCCTCGGCGTCGGACTTCTCCATGTGCGGTTCCAGATGGGCGACCGCGGACTTCATGACCTCGGCGGACTGGAGCACGAACGGCAGCTGCATCTGGCCGGAGCCGAAGAGCTCGCCGACGACCTTCATGCCCTCCAGAAGGGTGTCGTTGACGATGTCGAGGGCCGGCCGGGTCCGCAGGGCCTCGTCGAGGTCGGTCGTCAGGCCGTTCTTCTCGCCGTCGATGATGCGTCGCTGGAGGCGCTCGTCGAGCGGCAGGGCGAGGAGTTCCTCGGCCTTGCCCGCCTTCATGGACTTCGTGCTGACGCCCTCGAAGAGCTCCATGAGCTTCTGGAGGGGGTCGTAGCCCTCGGACCGGCGGTCGTAGACGAGGTCGAGCGCGACCTTGACCTGTTCCTCGTCGAGGCGCGCGATCGGCAGGATCTTGGAGGCGTGCACGATCGCGGAGTCGAGACCGGCCTTGACGCACTCGTCGAGGAAGACGGAGTTGAGCACGACGCGGGCGGCCGGGTTGAGGCCGAAGGAGATGTTGGACAGGCCGAGTGTGGTCTGCACGTCCGGGTGGCGCTTCTTGAGCTCGCGGATGGCCCCGATGGTGGCGATGCCGTCGCCCCGGGACTCCTCCTGGCCGGTGCAGATGGTGAAGGTCAGGGTGTCGACGAGGATGTCCGACTCCTTGATGCCCCAGTTGCCGGTCAGGTCCTCGATGAGCCGCTCGGCGACGGCGACCTTGTGCTCGACGGTGCGGGCCTGGCCCTCCTCGTCGATGGTCAGGGCGATCAGCGCGGCGCCGTGCTCGGCGGCCAGCGCGGTGACCTTGGCGAAGCGGGACTCGGGACCGTCACCGTCCTCGTAGTTGACGGAGTTGAGGACGGCTCGGCCGCCGAGCTTCTCCAGGCCGGCCCGCAGGACGGGCAGCTCGGTGGAGTCGAGCACGATGGGGAGCGTGGAGGCGGTCGCGAAGCGCCCGGCCAGCTCCTCCATGTCCGCGACTCCGTCGCGGCCCACGTAGTCGACGCAGAGGTCGAGCATGTGGGCGCCCTCGCGGATCTGGTCGCGGGCCATCTCCACGCAGTCGTCCCAGCGGGCCTCCAGCATGGCCTCGCGGAACTTCTTCGATCCGTTGGCGTTCGTACGCTCACCGATCGCGAGGTACGAGGTGTCCTGGCGGAACGGGACGGTCTGGTACAGGGACGCGGCGCCCGGTTCGGGGTGCGGGGCGCGGGCGGTGACGGCGACGCCCCGTACCCGCTCGACGACCTGGCGCAGGTGCTCCGGGGTCGTACCGCAACAGCCGCCGACCAGGGAGAGGCCGTACTCGCGGACGAAGGTCTCCTGGGCGTCGGCCAGCTCGCCCGGGGAGAGCGGGTAGTGCGCGCCGTCCTTGCCCAGGACGGGGAGGCCGGCGTTGGGCATGCAGGCGAGCGGGATGCCGGAGTGGCGGGCGAGGTAGCGAAGGTGCTCGCTCATCTCGGCGGGGCCGGTGGCGCAGTTCAGGCCGATGAGATCGATGCCGAGAGGCTCCA
Organism: Streptomyces sp. NPDC058051; assembly: GCF_042885475.1. NCBI lineage: Bacteria > Bacillati > Actinomycetota > Actinomycetes > Kitasatosporales > Streptomycetaceae > Streptomyces > Streptomyces sp. NPDC058051. The sequence continues at coordinate 143,842 of NZ_JBHVRW010000002.1, read as the reverse complement.
GAGCGGTGAGCGCCGCGCCGATCTCGGAGCCGAGCAGCATCGTGCCGGTCGTCTCGACGGTGACGGAGCAGATCACCGGGAGATTCGCACCGCCGGTCTCCAGGGCGCGGCGGGCGCCGATGATCGCGGCCTTGGTCTGCAGGAGGTCCTGGGTGGTCTCGACCAGGAGGGCGTCGGCGCCTCCGGCGATCAGACCCTCGGCGTTCTGCTGGTAGGCGTCCCGGAGCTTGCCGTACGGGGCGTGGCCGAGGGTCGGCAGCTTCGTACCCGGGCCCATGGAGCCGAGCACCCAGCGCTGCTGTCCGGTGGAGGCGGTGAACTCGTCGGCGACCTCGCGGGCGATGCGCGCGCCGGACTCGGAGAGCTCGAAGACCCGCTCGGCGATGTCGTACTCGCCGAGGGCCGCCAGGTTGGCGCCGAAGGTGTTCGTCTCGACGCAGTCGACGCCGACGGAGAAGTACTCCTGGTGCACGGAACGCACGATGTCGGGGCGCGTGACGTTCAGGATCTCGTTGCAGCCTTCGAGGTCCTGGAAGTCGTCGAGGCTGGGATCCTGCGCCTGGAGCATGGTGCCCATGGCACCGTCGGCCACCACCACCCGCTCGGCGAGGGCCTCACGGAGGGCTTGGGCTCGGTTCCGGCTGTCGGCGGAAGGGGTCGGCGACGAGGCCATGGATGTACTCCCTGGGATGCGACGGCTGTCGGCTTTGCGCCTTCGGCGGAGGGCGCACCAGGCCAGGGTAGCCGGGCGGCACCCGGGGCCGTCACTCCGTCCCACGGAACGGACGGCATGCTGTGCCAGGGGATGTCCGGATCTGAGTGGTGCCGCAGATTTCCTCTGGGGTCGAGCAGAGGTCGGCATCGACCGATAATGTTCAGCATTGTCGAACCGAGGTGGAGGAGTACGGCGCGATGGCCAAGAACATCCAGTCGCTGGAGCGGGCGGCGGCGATGCTGCGCCTGCTGGCAGGCGGCGAGCGTCGGCTGGGACTGTCCGACATCGCCTCCTCACTGGGCCTGGCCAAGGGCACCGCGCACGGCATCCTGCGCACGCTCCAGCACGAGGGCTTCGTCGAGCAGGACGCGGCGTCCGGCCGCTACCAGCTCGGCGCCGAGCTGCTGCGCCTGGGCAACAGCTATCTGGACGTCCACGAGCTGCGGGCCCGCGCCCTCGTCTGGACGGACGACCTGGCCCGCTCCAGCGGCGAGAGCGCGCACCTGGGCGTTCTGCACCAGCAGGGTGTCCTGATCGTCCACCACGTCTTCCGGCCGGACGACAGCCGGCAGGTCCTGGAGGTCGGGGCCATGCAGCCGCTGCACTCCACGGCCCTGGGCAAGGTGCTGTCGGCGTACGACCCGGTCGCCCACACCGAGGCCATGGACGCCGAGCGGCGGCCGTTCACGCCGCGCACCGTCACCGACGCGGACGGCTTCGAGGCGGTGCTCGACCTGGTCCGGGCGCGCGGCTGGGCGGCCGACGTGGAGGAGACCTGGGAGGGGGTGGCCGCGGTGGCCGCCCCGATCCACGACCGGCGGCGGATGCCGGTCGGCGCGGTGGCCGTGACCGGCGCGGTGGAGCGGGTCTGCGCGGACGGGGAGCTGCGCCCCGAGCTGGTCGCCGCGGTGCGCGACTGCGCCCGCGCGGTCTCCAGGGACCTGGGCGCCCGGCCGTTCTGAGACCGCCCCTGCCGCCACCGCGGAGCGGCTCCGCCCGGACCGGGAGCCGCACCCCGACCTGTCGCCGCACCCCGACGCGTCGCCGCGCCGCGCGACCGCGCCCGCGCGGCCTTCGGGGATCCGGCCGCTTGCGCCCGGCCGTTCCGGGGCCGCCCCTGCCGTCACCGGCGACCCGCCGGTAACGAATCGAGTTATAGGCCACACAACCCTTGACGCCTCGTTCACCTGGGAGAAACACTGCCGTTCATCGGTCGGCATTGTCGAACGACTAACGGAAAAGCGCGTTAGGGTGTGACAGCGCCAAGGGCCGGAAAACGCCCTCACCTGAGGGCGCGGACCACCGGAGGGACCCGGGGTTCGGCTTCCCTGGACGAAGGACAAAGGAGTCGCGGGTGTCCAGCTCCGACATCTTCATCGGCGAGACCATAGGTACCGCCGTACTCATCCTGCTCGGCGGCGGTGTCTGTGCCGCCGTCACGCTCAAGGGCTCCAAGGCGCGCGACGCCGGGTGGCTCGCCATCACCTTCGGGTGGGGTTTCGCCGTGCTGACCGGCGCGTATCTGGCCGGTGGCGTGTCCGGCGCGCATCTCAATCCGGCCGTCACGATCGGCCTCGCGATCGAGGGCGGCACCAAGTGGAGCGACGTACCGCTGTACCTCGGCTCCCAGCTGCTGGGCGCGATGATCGGCGCGGTGCTGGTCTGGCTGACGTACTACGGGCAGTTCCGGGCCCATCTCACGGATCCGGAGATCGTGGGCGCCCGGTCGGGTGAAGAGGCCATGGTCGACAAGTCCGCCTCTCCGGAGGCCGGCCCGGTGCTGGGTGTCTTCTCCACCGGCCCCGAGATCCGGAACGCGGCGCAGAACCTCGTCACCGAGATCATCGCCACCGTCGTGCTCGTCCTGGCGATCCTCACCCAGGGCCTCAACAGCGACGGCAACGGTCTGGGCACGCTCGGCGCACTGGTCACCGCTCTGGTCGTCGTCAGTATCGGTCTCTCGCTCGGCGGGCCGACGGGTTACGCGATCAACCCGGTTCGCGACCTCGGTCCGCGTATCGTGCACGCGCTGCTGCCGCTGCCGAACAAGGGCGGTTCGGACTGGGGCTACGCGTGGATCCCGGTCGTCGGCCCGCTCGTCGGCGGCGCGATCGCGGGCGGGCTCTACAACGTCGCCTTCGCCTGAGAACCGCACCCCCTCACGACCACACAGACTTCCGGGAGCACTCCGTGACCGACGCACACACCACCGGCCCGTTCATCGCGGCCATCGACCAGGGCACCACCTCCAGCCGCTGCATCGTCTTCGACAAGGACGGCCGGATCGTCTCCGTCGACCAGAAGGAGCACGAACAGATCTTCCCGAAGCCGGGCTGGGTCGAGCACAACGCGACCGAGATCTGGGAGAACGTCCAGGAGGTCGTGGCCGGCGCCGTCGTCAAGGCGGGCATCACCGCCGCCGATGTGAAGGCGATCGGCATCACCAACCAGCGCGAGACCACGCTGCTCTGGGACAAGAACACGGGTGAGCCCGTCCACAACGCCCTGGTCTGGCAGGACACCCGTACCGACGCGCTCTGCAAGGAGCTCGGCCGCAACGTCGGCCAGGACCGCTTCCGCCGCGAGACGGGTCTGCCGCTCGCCTCGTACTTCGCGGGGCCCAAGGTCCGCTGGCTGCTCGACAACGTCGAGGGGCTGCGCGAGCGCGCCGAGCGCGGCGACATCCTCTTCGGCACCATGGACTCCTGGGTCATCTGGAACCTGACCGGCGGCACCGACGGCGGTGTCCACGTCACCGACGTCACCAACGCCTCGCGCACCCTCCTGATGAACCTGCACGAGATGAAGTGGGACGAGCGGATCCTCCAGTCCATGGAGATCCCCGCCGCCGTGCTGCCCGAGATCCGCTCCTCCGCCGAGGTGTACGGCACCGCCAGGGACGGCGTCCTGGCCGGTGTCCCGGTCGCGTCCGCGCTCGGCGACCAGCAGGCGGCGCTCTTCGGCCAGACCTGTTTCGCCGAGGGCGAGGCCAAGTCCACGTACGGCACCGGCACCTTCATGCTGCTGAACACCGGCGAGCAGCCCGTCAACTCGTACAACGGGCTGCTCACCACGGTCGGTTACCGGATCGGCGACCAGAAGCCGGTGTACGCCCTGGAGGGCTCCATCGCCGTCACCGGTTCGCTGGTGCAGTGGATGCGTGACCAGATGGGCCTGATCAACTCCGCAGCGGAGATCGAGACACTGGCCTCCTCGGTCGAGGACAACGGCGGCGCCTACTTCGTACCCGCGTTCTCCGGCCTGTTCGCCCCGTACTGGCGCCCCGACGCGCGCGGGGTCATCGCCGGTCTCACCCGGTACGTCACCAAGGCGCACATCGCCCGTGCCGTGCTCGAAGCCACCGCCTGGCAGACCCGTGAGATCAGCGACGCGATGACCAAGGACTCCGGGGTCGAGCTGACCGCGCTCAAGGTCGACGGCGGCATGACCTCCAACAACCTGCTGATGCAGACGCTCGCCGACTTCCTGGACGCACCCGTGGTGCGGCCGATGGTCGCCGAGACGACCTGCCTCGGCGCCGCCTACGCCGCCGGGCTCGCCGTCGGCTTCTGGCCGGACACCGACGCGCTGCGCGCCAACTGGCGCCGGGCCGCCGAGTGGACACCCCGTATGGCCGCGGACACCCGCGACCGCGAGTACAAGAACTGGCTCAAGGCCGTGGAACGGACCATGGGCTGGCTCGAAGACAGCACAGTCGAGGAGTAATCACCATGACCACCCTGCAGAGCGTCCCGTCCCTCGGGACGCACCCGGCCTCCGGCTCCCTTCCGAGCCGCGCCGAGACCCGGGAACAGCTCTCCAAGGCGACGTACGACCTCCTGGTGATCGGCGGCGGCATCCTGGGCATCTCCACCGCCTGGCATGCCGCGCAGTCCGGGCTGCGGGTGGCCCTGGTGGACGCCGGCGACTTCGCCGGCGCCACCTCCTCCGCCTCCTCCAAGCTGCTCCACGGCGGCCTGCGCTATCTCCAGACCGGCGCGGTGAAGCTGGTCGCGGAGAACCACTTCGAGCGGCGCGCGGTGTCCCGGCAGGTCGCCCCGCACCTGGCGAATCCGCTCACCTTCTACCTGCCCGTCTACAAGGGCGGCCCGCACGGAGCGGCCAAGCTCGGCGCGGGTGTGTTCGCGTATTCGGCGCTCTCCGCGTTCGGCGACGGGGTCGGACATGTGATCAGCCCGGCGAGGGCGCGGCGCGATGTGCCGGAGCTGCGTACGGACGGTCTGAAGGCCGTCGCGGTCTACGGCGACGACCAGATGAACGACGCCCGGATGGCACTGATGACGGTCCGTGCGGCCGTCGACGCGGGTGCGGTCGTCCTGAACCACGCGGCGGTGACGGGGTTGCGGTTCACCCGGGGCCGGGTGACGGGCGCCGAACTGGAGGACCGTACGGACGGCACGGAGTTCGGCGTCGACGCCCGCCTCGTCCTGAACGCCACCGGCCCGTGGGTCGATCACCTGCGCCGGATGGAGGACCCGGCCGCGGCGCCCTCGATCCGCCTGTCCAAGGGCGCGCACCTGGTGCTGAAGCGCACGCGCCCCTGGAAGGCCGCGCTGGCCACCCCGATCGACAAGTACCGCATCACGTTCGCCCTGCCGTGGGAGGACATGCTGCTGCTCGGGACGACGGACGAGGAGTACGAGGGCGATCCGGCGGACGTCTCCGTCGACGAGAAGGACATCACGCAGATCCTGGACGAGGCCGCGTTCTCCATCAGGGACCAGCAGCTGTCGCGTGATCTGATCACGTACTCCTTCGCGGGTCTGCGCGTGCTGCCCGGCGGTCCCGGAGACACCGCCAAGGCCAAGCGCGAGACGGTCGTGACGGAGGGCCGCTGCGGGATGCTGTCGGTCGCTGGCGGCAAGTGGACGACGTTCCGTCACATCGGCCGCACGGTGATGAACAAGTTGGCCGCGCTGCCCGGACACCCGCTCGCCGAGGACATGGAGCCGATCGCGCACCTGCCGAAGAAGCTCCCGCTGCCCGGCATCGCCAACCCGAACGCGGTGGCGCACCGGTTGCTGGTCGACGGCGGTGCACCCGGTGCGCGCATGGCGGCCGACACCGCGCGCCATCTCGCCACGCACTACGGTTCGCTCTCCTTCGACATCGCGCGGCTGGCGAACGAGAACCCGGCGCTGGCCGCGCGCATCCACCCGGACGCGCCGGAGATCTGGGCCCAGGTCGCCTACGCGCGTGATCACGAGTGGGCCGAGACGCCGGACGACGTGCTGCGCCGCCGCACGACGCTGACGATCCGGGGTCTGGCGACGGACGAGATCCGGGCGCGCGTCGCGTCCGTGCTCGGCGACCGGAGCTGACGGGGTCGGACGTATCCGGGCGGGGCGGCTCTGCACAGGGGGCCGCCCCGCCCGGCTGTCCGCGGGCCGCGGTCCGGCGGGCGCGCCGCACGGGCACGAGAGGACCCGTGGGACGGACGAAGCCATGACGCTGCCGTGGGTGACCGTCCGGTGGCCGCGCGCCGGACGGCCGACAGACCCGCTCATCCGCCTCTTCGGACCCGCATAATGAAGAGAGACATCGGATGTCTGATTCCAGTCCGGATCCAGGAGGACCGTCATGGCTGTCACCGACGAGGCGATCGAGAAGATCAAGGCAATGATCGTCTCGGGTGCGCTACGGCCCGGGGACCGGCTCCCCAAGGAGAGCGAGCTCGCGGCGGAGCTGGGGCTCTCCCGCAACTCCCTCCGGGAGGCGGTGCGCGCGCTGTCGCTGATCCGCATCCTCGACGTGCGACAGGGCGACGGCACATACGTGACCAGCCTCGACCCGCAACTGCTGCTGGAGGCGCTGAGCTTCGTGGTGGACTTCCACCGGGACGACACGGTGCTCGAATTCCTCGCGGTCCGCCGCATTCTGGAACCGGCCGCGACGGCCATGGCGGCGACCCGGATCACCGAGACCCAACTGGACTCCTTGAGCGCACAGTTGGACGCACTGGGCGCGCAGCCCACGGTGGAGGAGCTGGTCGCCTGCGATCTGGAGTTCCACCGCGGCATCGTGCAGTCGTCGGGGAACTCGGTGCTCTGCTCGCTGCTCGACGGGCTTTCGGGGCCGACGACCCGGGCGCGGGTCTGGCGGGGTCTGACACAGGAGGACGCGGTCAGCCGAACACTCCACGAGCACCGGGCGATCGTGTCGGCGCTGCGCGACCGGGACGCGGAGGCCGCACGGGCCTGGGCGACGGCGCATGTGGCGAGTGTGGAGCAGTGGCTGCGATCCACGCTGTAGCGCGGGGCGGGGCATGCGGGGCTGCTCCTCCCCCACGCCCGCGCTCGGGGCTCCGCATCCGGCCCGCACACGTCGGACGCCGACGGGGCTGAGGGAATCAGCCCCGTCGGCGTCCGCGCGATCGGGTTCAGTCCTGCTTCTCGCCGCTCGCGAAGCGGGAGATGACCAGGGCGACGATGATGATGGCGCCGTTGAGGAACTGGTTCCAGAGCGCCGGGACACCGCCGAGGGTCATCACATTGACCACCAGTTGGAGTGTCAGTACGCCGGTCAGCGCGCCGAACAGGGTGCCTCGGCCGCCCTTGAGGCTGATGCCGCCGATGACGGCCGCGGCGAACACCTGGAAGATCCAGCCGTTGCCCTGGGTCGCCGCGACCGATCCGTAGTGGCCGGTGTAGAGGATGCCCGCGAAGGCCGCCAGCAGACCGCCGACGGCGAGCACGACCCAGGTGACCCGGTCCACCCGGATGCCCGCGGCCCGCGCCGCTTCCGGGTTGCCGCCGATGGCGTACAGCGAGCGTCCGTGGCGCAGCCAGGCCAGCGCGGCGCCGCCGACGGCGAACAGTGCCAGGCAGATCCAGACGGCGGCCGGCGCACCGAGCCATTCGCTCTTGCCGAGGTAGCGGAACGACTCCGGGACGTCGGTGATGGACTTGCCCTCGGTGATGCCGATGTGCAGGCCGCGCAGCATGGTGAGCATGCCGAGCGTGGCGATGAAGCCGTTGACCCGCAGCTTCAGCATCAGGAAGCCGTTGACCGCGCCGATGGCCAGGCCCACCAGCAGGCAGATCGGGATCGCCGACCAGGTGGGGAGCAGGCCGAGGCCCGCGAAGCGGCCTCCCTCCGCGGGCAGGACCAGCCACATCGCGACGACCGGCGCGATGCCGATCGTCGACTCCAGTGACAGGTCCATCCGTCCGCAGATGAGGATCAGCGCCTGGCCCAGGACGAGGAGGCTCAGCTCGGAGGACTGCTGGACGACGCTGATCAGGTTCTCGGAGGTCAGGAACACCGGCGAGACGATGAATCCGATCACCATCAGCACCAGGATCACCGGTACCAGGGAGAAGTCGCTCCAGCGGATCAGCTTCAGCCGGTCCAGCGGGCGCTCGCCCGTGAGGGGGCTCGTCAGCCCGCTGTCGATGCCGTCGGCCGCCGGAGGCCGTACCGTGCCGGTCATTCCCTCTCCCCCACGCCTTCCATGGCGGCGACGAGTTCCCCGTCGGTCCACCCGCTTGCGAATGTGGCGACCACGCGCCCGTGGAACAGGGCGAGAACCCGGTCGCAGACCCGTAGATCGTCCAGCTCGTCCGAGACGATCACCGCGGCGTTGCCCTCGTCGGCGACCCGTCGCACGACTCCCAGCAGCGAGTCCTTGGACTTGACGTCGACGCCCGCGGTGGGCCGGACCGCCACCAGCACGCTCGGCCCACGGGCCAGTGCGCGGGCGACGACCACCTTCTGCTGGTTGCCTCCGGAGAGTCCGGAGACGGGCTGTTCGGGGCCTTGTGTCTTGATGTCCAGCGAGGTGATCACCGACCGTGCGAACGCCCTCGTGCGGGAAGGGAGTACGGTCCCCCACGGGCCGAGCTGGTCGGTGACCGTCAGGGTGGCGTTCTCGGCGACGCTGCGGTCCAGGACGAGGCCCTGGTCGTGCCGGTCCTCCGGGATGTATCCGATCCCGGCGTCCAGCGCGTGCGGCACACTGCCGCTGCGCACGGCCCTCCCGTGCACACGGACCGTGCCGCCGCCCGCCTTCCGCATACCGGCCAGGGCCTCGCCCACGGCCGTGTTGCCGCTGGCCGCGGAGCCTGCGAGGCCGAGCACCTCGCCGGGGCGGACCTCCAGGTCCAGCGGTTCGAACCGCCCCTCCACGGTGAGCCCTTCGGTGCGCAGGACGGGGGTGGCCGAGGCGTCCCGCACCGCCGTGTCCTCGCCGCGCGCGTGCCAGGCGGTGGCTCCGGCGGACCTCTCACCGGTCATCGCCGTCACCAGTTCCGCCTTGGCGATGTCGGCGACCGGGGCGGTCAGCACGTGGCGGGCGTCGCGGTAGACGGTGACCGCCGTGCACAGTTCGTAGACCTCCTGCAGGTGGTGGGAGATGAAGAGGAACGCCACTCCCTGGCTCTGCAGTTCCCTGAGCTTGTCGAAGAGCCGCCCGATGCCGCGGGCGTCGAGCTGCGCGGTCGGCTCGTCGAGGATGATCAGCCGGGCGCCGAAGGACAGGGCTCGGGCGATCTCGACGAACTGCCTCTGCTCGACGGCGAGATCGCGTGCCCGGGTGCTGGGGTCGACCCGCACCCCGTAGTCGGCGAGGAGTCGCTCGGCACGTCTGCGGAGCTTCCCCCAGCTGATCCAGCGGGCGTTGTCGTCGAAGCGGTTGAGGAAGAGGTTCTCGGCGACGGTCAGGTCGGGGACGACCATGGACTTCTGGTAGACACAGGCGACCTTGGACCGCCAGGCCGCGGTGTCCCCGAAGGCGGGTGCGGGCTCCCCGCCGAACGTGACCGTGCCCGCGTCCGCCTTGTGGAGTCCGGTCAGGACGCCGACCAGGGTCGACTTACCCGCGCCGTTGCGGCCGACGAGGGCGTGGGACTCACCGGGCCGCACGGTGAGCCGGACCCCGTCGAGCGCCACGGTGGGACCGAAGCGTTTGACCACACCTTCTGCCTGGACGGCGGGTGGGAGTGCCTGGTCCATGGCTAGCTCTTCTTCGCCGGCTGGTTGGCCCACAGCTTCGGGTCGTCGACGTTGTCCTTGGTCACCAGCGGCGCCGGGAGCTGGTCCTCCAGGCCGTTCGGGATCTCGATGATGTTCGAGTCGTGGTCGGTCGGGCCCGGCCGGAACGTCTTCCCGTCCAACGCGGCCTTCGCGTAGTACAGCGCGTACTTCGCGTACAGGTCGGCGGGCTGGGAGATGGTGGCGTCGATCTTCCCGGCCTTGATGGCGTCGAACTCCTCCGGGATGCCGTCGTTGGAGATGATGGTGATGTGGCCCGGCTCCCCGGCCGGTTTCAGCAGCTTCTTCTGCTCCAGGAGGGCGAGGGTGGGCTGCAGGAAGACGCCGCCGGCCTGCATGTAGATGCCGTTGATGTCGGGGTGGGCGGCCAGGGTGGCCTGGAGCTTGGCGGAGGCGACATCGCCCTTCCAGTCGGTGGCCAGCTCGAAGACCTCGATGCCGGGAAACTCCTTGTCCATGCAGGACTTGAACGCCTCGGACCGGTCGCGTCCGTTGATCGAGGCGAGGTCGCCCTGGAACTCGACGACCTTGCCCCTGCCCTTCAGCTGCTCACCGAGGTACTTGCAGGCGTTGGTCCCGTACGCCTTGTTGTCGGCCCGCACCACCATGTAGATGTCGCCCTTGTCGGGACGGGTGTCGACGCTGACGACCGGGATCTTCTTCTCGTTCAGCATGTTGAGCGACTCGGCGATCGCCCCGGTGTCCTGCGGCGCCATCACGACGGCCTTGGCGCCCTGGTCCCTGAAGGTCTGGACGTTGGCGACGAGCTTGCCGATGTCGTTCTGCGAGTTGGTCAGCGGCAGGGCCTTGACGTCGCCCGCCTTGACGCCGTCCTCCACATAGTTCTGGTACGAGTTCCAGAAGTCGCTGTCGCTGCGCGGCAGGTCGATCCCGACCTTTCCGCCACCCGCACCATCAGCGGTCGACTCGCGGTTGCAGCCCGCGAGGGCCGTGACAGCCAGCAGCACGGCGCAGGCCGCCGCACTCGTCGTACGCACTCTCATAGGTGTCCCGTCCTTTGTTGAGTACCGATTCGGAGCTCTGGGGGCGGTGCATGGTGCGTGGTGCGTGGTGCCTGGTGCGTGGTGCCTGGTGCCTGGTGCGTGGTGCCTGGTGCTTGGTGCCTGGTGCCTGGTGCGTGGAGGTGCGGCCCGTCGGAGCGGCTCGGGCCTGTCCTGCCCTGATCAACGGGACAGGCCCGTGGGCCGCGCGCCCCGGTCAGCTGTCGGCGGGGCGCAGGCGGAGGCCCTGCATTCCGCCGTCGACGGCCAGTGCCGTGCCGGTGACCGAGGCCGCGGCGGGACTGGCGAGGTAGACGATCGCGGCGGCCACCTCGTCGGCCGAGACCAGCCGTCCCAGCGGCTGGCGGGCGTTCAGCGCGGCGCGCTCGGCGGCCGGGTCGCCGGCCTGGCCCAGGAGTCGTCCGATCCACGGGGTGTCCGCCGTGCCCGGGTTGACGCAGTTGACCCGGACGCCCTCACGGACGTGGTCGGCGGCCATCGCGAGGGTGAGCGAGAGGACCGCGCCCTTGCTCGCGCTGTACAGGGCGCGCTGGGGAAGTCCGGCGGTGGCGGCGATCGAGCAGGTGTGGGTGATCGAGACGTCGCCGGGGCGGTCGGCCGCCGCCCGCCGCAGATGGGGCAGGGCGTGCCGGGCGGTGCGGACCATGCCGAGGACGTTGATGTCCAGGACCCGGGTCCATTCGTCGTCGGCGTTGTCCTCGACCGTCCCGATGGAACCGATGCCCGCGTTGGACACGACGGTGTGCAGGCCGCCCAGTTCACCGGCGGCCTGGTCGACCGCCGCGCGCACGGCCGCGTCGTCGGTGACGTCCGCCTTGAGAGCGAGCGTGCCCTCGGGAGCGCCCGCGGTCTCGCGGTCGAGGACGGCGACGCGCGCGCCGCGCGCCAGCAGCATGGTCGCCACGGCGGCCCCGATGCCCGAGGCACCCCCCGTCACCAGGGCGTTCATTCCCTCGAAGTCGCTTGTGCCGGTCATCGGTGAGCCTCCTCGGTGGTGCGGCGGGCCTGCCATACGGGGCCCTCCGGATAGCGGTGTGCGGCGATCGAATCGGGGAGCATCCGGGCGGAGAAGCCCGGGGAGCTCGGAGCGGTGTAACGGCCGGACTCGATCACGGTGGGGTCGGCGAAGTGTTCGTGGAGATGGTCGACGTACTCGATCACGCGGTCCTCCCAACTGCCGGAGACCGCCACATAGTCGAACATCGAGAGGTGCTGCACCAGCTCGCACAGTCCGACACCGCCGGCGTGCGGGCACACCGGTACGCCGTACTTGGCGGCGAGCAGCAGGATCGCCAGGTTCTCGTTGACGCCCGCGACACGGGCCGCGTCGATCTGCACGAAGTCGACGGCTCCGGCCTGCAGGAGCTGCTTGAACACGACCCGGTTGGCGACGTGTTCGCCGGTGGCGACCTTGACCGGCTGCCCGGCACGGATCGCGGCGTGGCCGAGGATGTCGTCGGGGCTGGTCGGCTCCTCGATCCAGTGCGGGTCGTACGGCGCGAGCGCGGTCATCCACTCCAGCGCGCCGGCGACGTCCCAGCGCTGGTTCGCGTCGACGGCTACCCGGATGTCGGGCCCGACGGCCTCGCGGGCCAGGGCGAGTCTGCGGACGTCGTCGTCGAGGTCGCCGCCGACCTTCAGCTTGATCTGGGTGAAGCCGTCGGCGACGGCCTCCTTCGCCAGCCTGACCAGCTTGTCGTCGCTGTATCCCAGCCAGCCGGGCGAGGTGGTGTACGCCGGGTAGCCCTCGGCGCGCAGCCGGGCGGCGCGCTCGGCCCGGCCGGGTTCGGCGGCCCGCAGGATGGCGAGGGCTTCCTCGGGGGTCAGGGCGTCGGTCAGGTAGCGGAAGTCGACGAGGGAGACGAGCTCCTCGGGCGTCATCTCGGCGAGGAACTGCCAGACGGGCTTGCCTGCCTGCTTCGCCGCCAGGTCCCAGGCGGCGTTGACGACCGCGCCGGCCGCCATGTGCATCACGCCCTTCTCGGGGCCGAGCCAGCGCAGTTGGGAGTCATGGGTGAGTTCACGGTGCAGCGCGGCAAGATCGGCCGCGGTACGGGGTGCCGGGCGCCCCACCACGTACGGGCGCAACGCCTCGATGGCGGCGGCCATCACCTCGTTGCCGCGCCCGATGGTGAAACAGAAGCCGTGCCCCTCGGCGTCGCCCTCGCCGGTTCCGCCATCGGATGCCGTACGCAGCACCACATACGCGGCCGAGTAGTCGGGGTCGGGATTCATGGCGTCCGAGCCGTCCAATTGCTCCGAGGTCGGAAACCGGATGTCGTGGACCTCGAAGTCCGTGACGGTCTGACTCATGTGCGCCCCCAGGGGAATAACATCGGACCTTTGCTCTGGTCATCCGATGTATAGCGTCCTGAATGGCCCAATGTCCAGGGATTGAACGAAAGTGACGGGACACAGCTCGGATGTATGCAGAGACTGGTTCCCTGATTCGGCCGGTGACACACCCGGTGGCCGAGGTTCACCCGGCCGTGCACAAGGCTGCGGCGGGAGTGGCCGGAAGCCGTAAGGTTGACGGGTACGCAAGGGAACTTCGGAAGGAGGCCTGGGTGATCGAGCTCGAGGGGGTTCCCGAGCTGATCGACCCGGTCATGGTGGCCGCGTTCGAGGGATGGAACGACGCAGGTGACGCCGCCTCCACGGCGGTCGCGCATCTGGACCGGGAGTGGAAGGGCGAGGTGTTCGCGGCGCTGGACGCCGAGGACTACTACGACTTCCAGGTCAACCGGCCGACGGTGTGGCTGGACGGCGGGGTGCGCAAGATCACCTGGCCGACCACCCGGCTCTCCGTGGTCCGCGTCGGCGGCGACAAGCCCCGTGATCTCGTCCTGGTCCGCGGAATCGAGCCGTCCATGCGCTGGCGCTCGTTCTGCAACGAGCTCCTGGGCTTCGCCCATGAGCTGGGCGTGGAGATGGTCGTGATCCTGGGCGCGTTGCTCGGTGACACCCCGCACAGCCGCCCGGTACCGGTCAGTGGAGTCACCTCCGACGCGGATCTGGCTCGGACCATGGACCTGGAGGAGACCAGGTACGAGGGGCCGACGGGCATTGTCGGCATCCTCCAGGAGGCCTGTACGCACGCGGGCGTGCCCGCGGTGAGCCTGTGGGCCGCGGTGCCGCACTATGTGTCGCAGCCGCCCAACCCCAAGGCGACCCTCGCGCTGCTGAACCGCCTGGAGGACCTTCTCGGTCTGCGCATTCCGCTGGGAGAACTGCCCGAGGACGCACGGGCCTGGCAGCTCGGCGTCGATCAACTGGCCGCCGAGGACAGCGAAGTGGCGGAATACGTCCAGACGCTGGAGGAGGCCCGGGACACCGCCGAACTGCCCGAGGCGAGCGGCGAGGCCATCGCCCGGGAGTTCGAGCGCTATCTGCGCCGCCGGGACATCGGCCCGGGCCAGGCGCCCGGCGGACACGCGACGGACAGCGGCGACGCCTCGTATCTGCGCGACACCTCCACCGGCCGCACCCGGCCGCCGAAGCCGGTCCGGCCGGACAACGGCGGCGGGACGGGGCCCGGTTCGCCGCCCGTCGGCGGGGCCGGCCGACAGCCGTCGGCCGACGAGGAGGACGACGACGGCGACGGCGACGGCCCTCAGGAGCGGCCGGAGGATTCATCGGAGGACTGACGGGGCCGAGGGTCGGGCGGGGCAGCGGCGACGGATGGGGCTGCCCCCTCAGGACTGCGACTGTCGTCACTGTGACTGTCGTCGCCCCGGTGCGCGTCGATGACGGCACAGAGCGCCTTCGGCGCAGGTCCGGACCCTTGGCCCAGCACGGGTCCGACCCCTTGGCCCAGCGCAGGAACGATCACTGGGCACGGCGGAGCAACGGAACCGGCCCCGGACTTCGTCGAGAAGTCCGGGGCCGGTTCATCGAAGGGTGACCAGCGGGGTGATGGCCCCGCGTGGCACTGCGGGCGGCGTTACAGGGCGACCCCCAGCAGCGCGTCGACCGTGCGCGAGACGAGACCGGGTGCGCCCTCGTCCGTACCGCCCTCGGCGTTCTGGCGTTCGACCCAGCGGTCCACGGCGGCCAGGGCCGCCGGTGCGTCCAGGTCGTCGGCGAGGGCCTCGCGGACCTCCTCCACCAGGGCCTCGGCAGGCAGCCCGTCGGGCCGCGAGACCGCGGCTCGCCACCGTGCGAGACGCTCCACCGCATCGGCGAGCACCTGATCGGTCCACTCCCAGTCGGACCGGTAGTGGTGCGCCGCCAGGGCGAGGCGGATCGCCGCCGGATCCACGCCGTCCTGGCGCAGCTTCGAGACGAAGACCAGGTTGCCCTTGGACTTGGACATCTTCTCGCCGTCCAGGGCGACCATGCCGGCGTGCACGTACGCCCGGGCGAACGGGTACTCGCCGGTCAGTACCTGGGCGTGCGAGGCACCCATCTCGTGGTGCGGGAAGGCGAGGTCGGACCCGCCTCCCTGGACGTCGAAGCCCATGCCGAGGTGGTCCAGGGCGATGGCGACGCACTCGATGTGCCAGCCGGGCCGACCGGGCCCGAGCGACGCCCCGTCCCAGCTCGGCTCACCCTCGCGGGCGGCCATCCAGAGCATCGGGTCGAGCGGGTTCTTCTTGCCGGGGCGCTCCGGGTCGCCGCCGCGCTCGGCGGAGAGCAGCCGCATCGCGTCGGCGTCGAGGTTCGAGACCCCGCCGAAGTGCGGGTCGGTCTCGACGGAGAAGTACACGTCACCGTCGAGTTCGTAGGCTGCGCCGGCGTCCCGGAGCCGTTCGACGAGCGGCACGATGCCGGGTATCGCCTCGACGGCTCCGATGTAGTGCTTCGGCGGAAGCATGCGAAGGGCAGTCATGTCCTCGCGGAACAGGGCCGTCTCGCGCTCGGCGAGCGCGGTCCAGTCCTGGCCGTCGCGCACGGCCCGCTCCAGGAGCGGGTCGTCCACGTCGGTCACGTTCTGGACGTAGTGAACCTGCCGCTTGGTGTCGAGCCACACGCGCTGAACGAGGTCGAACGCGTTGTAGGTCGCCGCGTGACCCATGTGGGTCGCGTCGTACGGCGTGATGCCGCAGACGTAGATACGGGCGACGGGACCGGGGTCGAGAGTGATCCGTCCGCCGGTCGCGGTGTCGTGGATCCGAAGGTCGCGGCCCTTGCCGGGCAGGGCGGGGACCTCAGAAGCGGGCCAGGCATGCATGACACGAGCGTAACCGGACGCAAGTTCCGGATACGAACCGGATGCCGGATCTTGGCCGAAGAGGCGGTCTTGCGCGGTCCGGACCCTTCTGCTTCCCACCGCTCCCGTCCGCGCGCTCCCGGTTCTCGACCGGCACACCGGCTTGTTCCCGTCACACCGGCGGCCAGGGGATCGACGGCCACTCCCCGCTCGGCTCCGGGTGCTTCCCGGACGCTCTCAGGGCCTCCACCCGGCCCCGCAGCGCCTCGATCTCGGCCGCGGTGATCAGCTCGGCCAGCCGGGTGACGAGGGGGCTGCCCGGCGCGAGTTGCGCGCCGAGCCGGTCGACGACCTCGACGGCATCGGCCGTCAACGGCTCCCCCGCCCACCCCCAGAGCAGCGTGCGCAGTTTGTCGTCGGCGTTGAAGGTCACACCGTGGTCGATGCCGTAGAGCCGGCCGTCGGCGGCGGGCAGCAGATGGCCGCCCTTGCGGTCACCGTTGTTGATCACGGCATCGAGGACCGCGAGCCGCCGCAGGCACGGATCGTCCGCGTGGACCAGCAGGGCCGTCCTGCCCTCGTCGACCTCCGCGAAGGCGACGGCCTTCCAGCCCTCCCCCGGTTCCTCGTCCTCGACGAGTGCAAGGAGCGGAGGCCGGCCGTCCGCGAAGGCCCCGTCGGTCCCGTCGGTCCCGCTGGTTCCGCTGGTTCCGTCGGCCTCGTCGGTCCCGTCGGTCTCCGGTGCGGCATCGATCCACAGCTGGCACATGCCCTGGCCGTAGGGCCCGTCGCGCAGCACGGTGGGCGGTATGAGCCCCCACCCGGTCGCCTCGGAGATCTCGTACGCGGCCACCTCGCGCTGGGCCAGCGTTCCGTCCGGGAAGTCCCACAGGGGCCGTTCCCCGGCCACGGGCTTGTAGACGCAGGTCACTTCCTCGCCCTCGTGGGCGACCGTGCAGTAGAGCACCGCGTTGGACGCCCCGCTGATCCGGCCGCGGACGGTCAACCGGCCCTCGGTGAGGAGGGTGACCAGTTCGGTGGCGGTCAGGCTCCGCGACGGTACCCGTTCTGGCGCGGGCATACATGTCCTTCCGGATCGAGCGGCAGGCTGCACAGCGGGCACGGCGGGCGCCCGGCGTTCACGACGTCCAGGGCGCGCTTGGCGAAGGCGCGGGCCTGCGGGCCGCTGAGGCGGACCCGGAGCATCGGCGGACCGTTCTCCTCGTCCTGGAGCAGCCGCTCCTCGGCCTCCGCGAGGTCCTCGTCGGAGTCCACGTCCAGTTCGACGAGTGCCTGTGCCTCGACGATCATGCGCTGCTCCTCGCCGTCCCAGGCGAGCGCCATCGTGCCGACGCGGAATTCCTCCTCGACGGGTACGTCGAGCGGCGCGGTGTCGGCGACGGTCATCGGCGCCACGGCGGGCACCGGCGAGTTCCCGCCGGTCCGTCGCACCACCTCGTCGAGCAGTTCGTCGATGCGCTCGGCGAGCGCGGCGACCTGAGTCTTCTCCAGGGCCACGCTGGTGACGCGTCCGCCTGAGGATGCCTGCAGGAAGAACGTACGACGTCCAGGCAACCCGACCGTACCGGCCACGAAGCGGTCCGGGGGGTCGTAGAGGAACACCTGACGGGACACGTCCTGTCTCCCTTGAAAATTGACGGCAGATGAGGGGCGGCCGGGGTCCGGGGTGGTTCCCGGAAGGGCGCCTACGGCGCGTCCACCCTACTGCGCGGAGCGATCACGGCGCCCCAGCGCCGCCCCCGACCGCCGCGTCCGCATCGGCATCCGCCGCGCGCGGGCCCCTGTCCGCGCCGTCGGTGTGCTCACGGGGTGCGAGCGCGGCGAGGTCTCCCGTGTCGCCGAGGCGCAGCAGGAAGGGCCGCAGCCTGGTGTAGCGGATCGCGGTGACCGAGCAGGGGTCGGCGTGGATCCGCTGGAAGAGGTCGAGATGCATACCGAGCGCGTCGGCGACGACGGCCTTGATGATGTCGCCGTGCGAGCACATCACGTAGGCCGCGTCGTCACCGTGCTCGGCCTCGATGCGCGCGTTCCAGTCCCGTACGGCGTCGACGGCGCGCGCCTGCATGGCGCGCATGGACTCGCCGCCGGGGAACGCCGCGGCAGAGGGGTGCTGCTGCACGACGCCCATGAGCGGTTCGTCGACCAGTTCCGCCAGTTTGCGCCCCGACCAGTCGCCGTAATCGCACTCGCTGATCCGCTCCTCCGTGTGCAGCACCAGGTCCGGCCGGGCGTCGAGCAGCGGCCGGAGGGTCTCCCGGCAACGCTGGAGGGGGCTGCTCACGGCCGCGGCGAGGGGCAGCGCGGCCAGCCGTCCGGGGAGCGCCGCGGCCTGTGCGCAGCCGCGTTCGTCGAGGGCGACACCGGGGGTGCGGCCCGCGAGTACCCCGGCCGTGTTGGCGGTGGAGCGTCCGTGGCGTACGAGGATCAGGGTGGGCATACGGGTCAGGGTAGGCCGCCGACGACGGTGAGGTGCGCCGGGGACCGGGGCAGGGAAGAATGCGCGCCGTGATTGTGGACTGTGCGATCTACCGGGACGGGCGCCGTACCGAGGGCCCGGCCGACCTCTCCGACGCGCTCGCGGAGGCACGGGCCACCGGGGACGCGTTCCTGTGGATCGGGCTGTACGAGCCGACGAAGGACGAGGTCGAACGCGTCAGCAGCGAGTTCGGGCTGCATCCGCTGGCGGTGGAGGACGCCCTGAGCGCGCACCAGCGGCCCAAGCTGGAGGTGTACGACGACTCGCTCTTCGCGGTCATCAAGCCGGTGGTGTACGAGCAGCGGAGCGACACGGTCAGCACCGACGAGCTGGTGGCGTTCGTCGGCGATTCCTTCGTCGTGACGGTGCGGCACGGGGAGGGTGCCCCGCTCGCCGCGGTACGCCGTCGCCTGGAGTCGGAGCCGGACGTGCTCAAGCACGGGCCGACCGCGGTCCTGTACGCGATCAGCGACGCCGTCGTCGACCACTACATCGAGGTGGCGGCTGAGCTTCAGGTCGACCTGGAGGAGCTGGAGACCGAGGTGTTCGCGCCGACCGGCACCGTGGACACCAAGAACACCGCGTCCCGCATCTACACCTTCAAGCGCCAGCTCCTGGAGTTCCGCCGCGCCGCGGGTCCGCTGAGCGCCCCCATGGCCCGGCTGGCGAGTGCGGAGGTGCCGTTCGTCCACGAACACTCGCAGCCGTTCTTCCGCGACGTGAGCGATCATCTGACGCGCGCCAACGAGTACGTGGAGGGTCTGGACCGGCTGCTCTCCGACATCCTCTCGGCGCACCTGGCCCAGGTGGGTGTGCGGCAGAACGACGACATGCGCAAGATCTCGGCCTGGGCGGCGATGGCCGCCGTGCCGACCATGGTGGCGGGGATCTACGGCATGAACTTCGAGCACATGCCGGAGCTGCGCTGGGTGTGGGCCTATCCCACGGTGATCGTGCTGATGGGTGGCGTGGTTTTCGGTCTGTACCGGCAGTTCAAGAGACGCGGCTGGCTCTGAGGGACGGCCGGGCGCACCGCCCGGCTCAGGCGGACTCGGACACCCGCGTCGCGGGATCGCCCGGCGCGTCGCGTCGCTCGGGCGGCGACAGGCTCACCATGCGCTGCCACCCGACGAGCCGTTCGTACACGTGGACCGCGTGGATGCCGGCGGCCGGCACAGCCGCCTCGGTCCGGCGCACACTGCCGGGCGTAACCGCGCGACCCGCCGCGCGTTGAACCCGTGACGGCCGTGGCGGGGAGTCCCCGAGCCCCCACCACGGCCGTAGTGTTCCGCCGGAGCCCCGGCGCAGGCCCCGTGAGGCCCCCGGGGCGGGGTGCTACGCGAGCCCGGAGCGCTCCAGGGCGTCCGTTCCGGCCCGCAGGGCCGTGATCCGCTCGTCGAGCGTGAAACCGGCCGGAGCGAGCGTCAGTGTCGTGACACCCGCCGCTGCGTACGCCTGCATGCGCTCGGCGATCCGCTCGACGGAACCGAGCAGCGTGGTCTGGTCGATCAGCTGGTGCGGTACGGCGGCAGCGGCGCCGTTCTTGTCACCGGCCAGGTACTTGTCCTGGATCTCGGCTGCTTCCTTCTCGTACCCCATGCGCTGTGCGAGCTGGTTGTAGAAGTTCTGCTTGCGGCTCCCCATGCCGCCCACGTACAGCGCGGTGTAGGGGCGGAACGTGTCCGCGAGACCGTTGATGTCGTCGCCGACGGCGAGCGGAAGGGTCGGGCAGACGTCGAAGCCCTCCATGGTTTCGCCGGCCTTCTCGCGCCCCGCCCGCAGATACTTCACGGCGGTTTCCTCAAGGTGCTCCGCGGACGGGAAGATCAGCAGGGCGCCGTCGGCGATCTCGCCGGTCTGCTCCAGGTTCTTCGGCCCGATCGCGGCGATGTAGAGCGGAATGTGCTCGCGCTGGGGGTGGACGGTGAGCTTGATCGGCTTGCCCGGACCGTCCGGCAGGGGAAGCGTCCAGTGCTGTCCCTCGTACGAGAGCCGCTCACGGGACATCGCCTTGCGGACGATCTCGACGTACTCCCGGGTGCGGGCCAGTGGCTTGTCGAACTTGACGCCGTACCAGCCCTCGGAGACTTGCGGTCCCGACACGCCGAGACCGAGCCGGAACCGGCCGCCGGAGAGCGAGTCGAGGGTCGCGGCGGTCATCGCGGTCATCGCGGGCTGGCGGGCCGGGATCTGCATGATCGCGGAGCCGACGTCGATCGATTCGGTCCGGGCCGCGACCCAGGCGAGCACGGTCGGCGCGTCGGAGCCGTACGCCTCCGCCGCCCAGCAGACGTCGTAACCGAGACGGTCGGCCTCCTGGGCGACGGCGAGGTTGTCGCCGTCCATCCCCGCGCCCCAGTAACCGAGATTGATGCCGAGCCGCATAGCCGCTCCCCTTACTGATCAGTAACGTCCCTGAGCTCCGGACTCTAGCGCGCGCCCGGGCGTTCCGGCAGGGGCGAGGTGACGGCCGGTTGTCCACAGGCCTCCGCCGAGTGGGGCTCTGGCCAGTAATCTCAGCGCACATGGAGCAGAGGCAACTCGGCCGCACCGGCCTTCGCGTGTCCCGGATCGGACTCGGCACCCTGACCTGGGGCCGGGACACCGGCGAACACGGCGCCGCCGAACAGCTGAAAGCCTTCTGGGAAGCGGGCGGCACCCTGGTCGACACGGCCGATGTGTACGGCGGCGGGGAGGCCGAGTATCTGCTCGGGCGGCTCGTCGAGGGCCTGGTGCCGCGGCACGATCTGGTCATCGCGACGAAGGCGGGCAGCGTGGCCGACCCGTATCGCCGGTTCAACGGCTCCCGCGGTCATCTGCTGGCCGCGCTGGACGCTTCCCTGGAACGGCTCGGCACCGACTACGTGGATCTGTGGCAGATCCACGCCTTCGATCCGGTGACGCCGCTGGAGGAGACCCTTCAGGCGGTGGACCTGGCGGTCTCCACCGGCCGCGTCCGGTACGCGGGGGTGTCGAACTTCTGCGGCTGGCAGCTGGCCAAGGCGGCGACCTGGCAGCTCGCCTCGCCCGGGGCGCGCACCCGGCTGGCCAGCACCCAGATGGAGTACTCCCTGTTGCAGCGGGGGGTGGAACGCGAGGTGCTGCCGGCCGCGCTCGATCTGGGCGTGGGGCTGCTGCCCTCCTCCCCGCTGGGGCGCGGGGTCCTGACCGGCAAGTACCGGACGGGCACTCCGGCGGACTCCCGCGGAGCCTCGGAGCTGCTGGCTCCGTTCGTCGAGCCGTATCTCGACGATCCGGCGCGCCGCATCGTGGACGCGGTGGCGACGGCGGCCGACGGCCTGGCCACGACGGCGCTCCAGGTGGCTCTCGCCTGGGTGCGGGACCGGCCCGGAGTGGTGGCCCCGATCGTCGGCGCGCGCAACGCGCAGCAGCTCACGGAGGCATTGTCAGTGGAGGCGCTTAGTCTTCCTGAGGAGATCTGCCAGGCGCTCGACGACGTGTCGGCGCCCGTGCACCGCTATCCCGACCAGGACTGGAGCACGCTGTGACTGCGCTACCCCGGGGGGAGACCCCCGGCTCCCCGGCCACCGACGACACCGAGGTCGTCGCGTCCCCCTCCGCCGTGCCCGCTCCGTCCGCGCAGCACGAGGGCCAGGGGGCGGGCGAGGGACCGGCGCGCGACAGCGCCGCCGACACGGAGGCGGCCGACGACGCGGGGACCGGCGGCGACGGCTCCGGGAACACCGGGACGGACAAGGCGACCGACGCGGTCGGCACGCCCGACGGCGCGGCGCACGACGCCGAAGCGGGCGCCCCGCCCCACGACTCGGCGCACGACGCCGAAGCGACCGGCGGGGCCGACGGCGTGTCCGAGGCGGACCGGACGGCCCCCGAAGGCGCCGCGCCCGGCGCCGACGGCGCGGCGGACGGCCCCGCGCCCCTCTCCGAGGCCGAGGCCGAGCTCGCCGCCCAGCGTGAGCTGAGGGAGCGGATCGAGAAGCGCAAGGCCGAGAAGGAAGGCCCCATCGCCGCAGGTGCGAAGCTGAACGGGAAGGCGGCCGATCTGCTGGCGGCCGTGCGGGCCGTGGAGAGCGGTGAGAAGCCCGCAGCCGCGTTCTTCGACTCTCCCGCACCTGCCGCTCCTCGCCGGACCGCTCCCGCACCCGCTCCGGTGCGCCCGCGCGCGCCCCAGCCGGCCCCGGCTCCGCAGGGCGCCTCGCCGGAGGCCGTCGCCTCGGTGGCGGCCGTGCTGGCCGAGGGCGGGGCGCCCGCAGCGCTGGCGGGCCCGACGGCCGAGGCCCTCGGTGCGCAGGCCGCCGATGTCCTGCGCCACGACCCGTGGCAGTTGCTGGGCGTACCCGGAGTCAGGCCCGAACAGGCCGATGGATTCGCGCGCGCCCTGCTGGGCGCCGAATGCGGTCCGGACGACGAACGGCGGACCGCGGCCCTGGTCGGCTGGCTGCTGGAGCGGGCCGCGCTCCGGGGCCACACGGCACTGGACGCGGCAGCGGTGCGTGCCGCGCTCGCCGAGCGCTCGGTGGTCGACCCCGAGGCCGCCGTCCGGCATGCCGTCGCCGAGGGCGTCGTCCTGGTCTTCCAGGACGGTCAGGACGACCAGGAGTCCGCACCACCGGCGGAACCCGGCGAGGACACCGAAGGAGGCTCCGAGAGCGGGGCCGAACAGGAACCGGTGCAGGTGCTGCTCGGTCTCGACCGGTACGCACTCGCCGAGGAGAGCCTCGCCGACGGCCTGGCCCGCCTGGTCAACGCCTGCGAGAAGGACGCCGACTGGGCGGAGCCGGCGGACCGATCCGGCTCCCCGTCGGCGGCCGAGCTGATCCGTGCGGTCGCGGCCCACGGCGTCGTGACGCACACCGGCGGCGAGGCGGCCAGGGCCGAACCCGCCGCGCTGATCACCGCGGCCCGCGGGCTCGGACTGCGCGCCCTGGGCGCCGTGCACAGCGTCGACGGCAGGCGCCGGCTGGCCGAGGCGACCGGCGATCCGTCGACGGCCGTCACCCTCGCCGGGCTGCTCTCCGGCGCGGAGGGACCGGGGCGGGACGACGAGGGAGCGATCGCCACCGACCTGCTCGTCGTGCTGGACGCACCGCAACTGGACGTCGAGGCCGCCGCGGCCCTCGTGGAGTCCCTCGCCGACGGCACCCGCCTGGTGCTCAGCGGCGACCCGGGCGTGCTGGGCTCGGCCGGTGCGGGACGAGTGTTCGCCGACGTGCTCGCGGCCCGCGCCTGCCCGCAGATCGTGTCCCGTACGCCGGATCCGGGGCCGATCGGCGAACTCGTCTCCGGCATCGGCATCGGTGAGCTGAACCAGGTCGCGGCGCCCGGCAAGGAAGTGGTGATCGTCCCCGTGCGCGACGCGGGCGAGGCGGTGCACCGCACGGTGCAACTGGTCGCCGACTCGGTACCGCGCGCCATCGGCGTACCGTCGGCCGACACCCAGGTGATCACCGTCGGCCACGGCGGCCCGGCAGGGACCAGGGCGCTGAACGCGGCACTGAAACAGCGGCTCAACCCCGGCCCGGGGCGGTTCGGCGGCTTCGACCCGGGCGACCGTGTCGTCCATGTCCCGGCACCCGGCAGGACCGTGCCCGGGGTCGTCGTCTCGGCCGACACCGAGGGCCTGCACCTGGACTGCGCGGGCTCGGAGGTCGTCGTGGCGCAGGAGCGGGTGGAGGCGTCCGTGCGCCACGGCTGGGCCCTCAGCGCCCACCAGGCGGCGGGGACGCGATGGCCGGCGGTGGTCGTCGTACTGCCGGGCGACGCCGCCCAGGGGCTGAGCCGCCCCTGGGTCCACACCGCCTTCGGCCGCGCTGAGCGGCACCTGTCCGTCGTGCACGGGGTGGATCAGGCGCTCCAGCGCGCGGTCGCCCAGTCCCCGGCGCTGGACCGGACGACGCGACTGCGCACCCTGCTGGAGACTCCGCCCGCTTGACCGGACAGCGCCCGGTCCTCCATCGCCGGGCGGGTTCGGTTCCGAGCCCGCCCGGCGGACGGATCAGGAGCCGTCCACCACCAGGCCGACCCGCTCCCCGTCCGATTCGTCCTCGTCGAAGACCGCGCTGACGTCGAAGCGGCAGACCACCAGCTGCGGATCCGCGTCGTCGAACGGCGCGCCGAGCCACTCCCCCGCCTCGGGCAGCTCCTCCGCGGCCGTGACCCAGAGCGTGGAGTCCCCCTCCTCCAGGCCGAACTCCGCATGCCGGGAAGCGATCTCGTCCGGTTCGTACTCGCCGAAGAGCACTCCGAGCGCCGCGTGGACGCTGGAGCCGACGACCGCGGCGCTTCCGACGCCGCGGTCGTCCGGGTCGAGATCGGCGATCCGCTGCGCCTGTGCGAGCAGCCGCGGCGGCTCCGCCACCGCGTAGTCGCGGCGGATGAGCACGCTGAGCGCGTTCGGCTCCTCGGGGCCGGTGTACGGCGGCAGGGAGTCCTCCGCACCCGGGATCTCGAAGGGAGTGACCTCGTCATAGCGGTCGTAGAGCAGTTCGTCGTAGAACTCGGCGGCGGCGGCCAGTGCGTTGAACGCGTCATAGACAGCGGGATCGTCGTCCCCCGTCCGGCGCTCGACCGCCTCGAGGTGATGGTCGAGCGCGGCTTTGATCGCTTCGGCGGCGGCGCGTACCTCGGCAGCGGTGGGCTGCACAGCATCAGACATAGTGCAGACGCTATCCGTACGCGGGCTCTGCCCGCACAATAGATGCGATGCCGGAATACGAATTTGTCGATGTGTACGTACCGCGCGGGGTGTCCCGGAAGGACACGGCCCGCCTGTTGACCGACCATGCCGAGTACGGGCACTGGGAGCTGGACCGGCTGTCGCTGCGCCATGACGGCAGTCGCAGGGTGCGGCTGCGCCGACGGATCATCCGCCAGCTCCGAGCCACCTGGTGAGACGGAGCGGGCCCCGCAACTGCGGGGCCCGCTCCCTTCACCGCGATCGCGTCGCTGTCTCGCCAAGGGTTGTCCCGTGATCCGTCGCGCACCCACCAGGGATTACGGGACAGCGCTCAGGCGGACATCCTGGCGCGGCGGTAGAGCACCGTGCCCGCGCCCGCCAGCAGCAGGCCCGCGCTCGCCGGGACCAGCACGTCGAGCCCGCCCGCTCCGGTGTGTGCGAGCTCGGCGACGTTCTGTACCTCGGGGCTGTTCGGCACGGTCCGCGGTCCGGGCACCGGGGGCTCGTTCTCGGTGACCGGGGTGACCGGGGTGCCGACCGGTGGCGTGACGACGTCCGGACCGTTTCCGCACTCGTTTCCGGAGGCGGGGTTGAGGAGTCCGCCGATGGTGACGCTGTTCCCGCAGGCGTTCACGGGGATGTCGATGGGTACCGCGATGTTGTTGCCCGAGAGGACACCGGGCGAGCCGCTCGTGACCCCCTCGGCCGTTGCTCCGCTCCCGGTGCCGCTCGTGACGGCCCGGTGCTTTCCGGTGCCCGCCCGGTGCGTCCGGTCCTGGTCGCCGGAGGCCTGGGTACCCGAGGCGTGCCGGCCCGACGAGGCGCTTTGCGAACCGTTTCCGCAGGCGTTTCCCGCCGCCGGGTCGAGCAGCCCCACGACGTTCACGGAGTTGCCGCATACGTTGACCGGTACATGGACCGGGATCTGGACCGAATTCCCTGAAAGCACCCCCGGGGAATTCGACGCGCCGCCGGCCGCTCCCGCGTCGGCGTGCGCGTAGCCACCACTCAGCGCGAGCACGCCGCCCGCAGCCGCCATGGTGATCAGGCCTTTACGCGTGACCTGTCGCATAGGTTGTTTCCTGCCTTCTGCCTTCCGGAATACCCCCCGGACTCAACCGTGCGGGGGCTGATTACCCAGCGGCCCCGGAGTGCATGGCGTGCACTCCGGGGCCGACCGGATTCAAACCCTTACGGGTTGACGCACAACGTCAGGCGTTGACGCAGGTGTTGCCGAAGGCGGGGTTCAGCAGCCCGATCACGGAGATGGTGTTGCCACACACATTCACCGGCACGTGCACGGGAACCTGGATGACGTTGCCCGAGAGCACACCGGGGCTGCCGACAGCGGCACCCTGGGCGCCGGAGTCCGCGACGGCCATGCCCGCACCGGCCAGCACCAGACCACCAGTCACAGCCGCAGCAGCGACGACCTTCTTGATCATTATTCCTCCTAGTTGGCAATGCGGTCCCAGCCGCGGACCGCATCACTTGTAACGAGGAAGAGGTAATCGAGCTACGAGCGTATGGTTCCTTTCACTCGTTCCGGTCACATACGCACACGCTGGCGATTAATGGTGTGGCGAATCAGCGGAAAACCGGCAAGGGCTCAGCAGTTGTCGATGAAACGGTCGAGCACCCGGACGCCGAACTGCAGACCATCCACCGGTACGCGCTCGTCCACACCGTGGAACATGCCCGCGAAGTCGAGCTCCGGCGGCAGCTTCAGCGGGGCGAACCCGAAGCAGCGGATACCGAGGTCGTCGAAGGACTTGGCGTCCGTACCACCGGACAGCATGTACGGGACCGCCCGCGCGATCGGGTCCTCGGCCTTCAGGGCGACCTGCATGGCGTCCACGAGCGAGCCGTCGAAACTGGTCTCCAGCGCCTTGTCCCCGTGCACGTCCTCACGCTTCACCCGCGGGCCGAGAATCCGGTCGAGATCGGCCAGGAACTCGTCCTCGAATCCGGGCAGGAAGCGACCGTCCACATGGGCGGTGGCCTGCCCGGGGATCACGTTGACCTTGTAGCCGGCACCGAGCATGGTGGGAGCGGCGGAGTTGCGGAGCGTGGCGCCGATCATCTTGGCGATGCCGCCCAGCTTGGCCAGCGTCGCCTCCATGTCCTCCGGGTCGAGCGGGGTGCCCAGCGCATCGGACAGCTCGTCGAGGAAGGACCGTACGGTCTTGGTCACCCGGACCGGCCACTTGTGCCGCCCCAGCCGCCCGACCGCCTCGCAGAGCTCGGTGATCGCGTTGTCGTTGTTGGTCATCGAGCCGTGGCCGGCGGTGCCGTCCACGGTGAGCCGCATCCAGTGCATGCCCTTCTCGGCCGTCTCGACGAGGTAGAGCCGCAGCTTCTCGTTCACCGTGAAGGAGAAGCCGCCGACCTCGCCGATCGCCTCGGTGACGCCCTCGAACAGGCCGGGGTGCTTGTCCACGAGGTACCGCGCACCGTACGTACCGCCCGCCTCCTCGTCCGCGAGGAACGCGAGCACGATGTCGCGCGGAGGCTTGCGGCCGCTGCGCATCCGGTCGCGGACGACCGCGAGAGTCATCGCGTCCATGTCCTTCATGTCGACCGCGCCGCGTCCCCACACGCAGCCGTCCGCGACCTCGCCCGAGAACGGGTGGTGCGTCCAGTCGTGCGCGTTGGCCGGAACCACGTCGGTGTGCCCGTGGATCAGCAGCGCGGGCTTGGACGGGTCCTCGCCCTCGATCCGCGCCACGGTCGAGGCCCTGCCCTTGTGCGACTCGAAGATCTGCGGCTCCAGCCCGACCTCGGCGAGCTTCTCCGCGACGTATTCGGCGGCGGCCCTCTCTCCCGGCCCCGAGTGGTCCCCGTAGTTACTGGTGTCGATCCGGATCAGCTCACGACAGAGGTCCACGACCTCGTCCTCGCCCGAGACGGTCCGGGCCGCGTTGGTCTCGCTCACACTGCTTCCTTCCACTGTCGCTCTGGTGCTCCCCCTCATCCTCCCGCGCCCGGCCCGCGCACCCAAGGCCGCCCACCCCTCGTCATGGGCCCTTCACACTCCCCCGGCGTGATCGAGCACCCCCGAATGTTTGCTATTGTTTTCCACGTCGGAACGGGCCGGGCCCGCGAGACAGACACCTTGTCCGGGTGGCGGAATGGCAGACGCGCTAGCTTGAGGTGCTAGTGCCCTTTATCGGGCGTGGGGGTTCAAGTCCCCCCTCGGACACCAGCTGAGACCCCACTTCACGTGGGGTTTTCTGCTTTTCCGGGGCAGTGGTGCGATCACCCACGTGACCGACAGACCAGCGAGCCCCAGGCCGGACCAGGCCGGAATCAATGGCGGGAGTCTTCGCTCGCTCGATGCGCGATGGCTTCGCAGGACCCGGCTCCATCAGCCTGTCCGAGCCCTCCCCGCGGTACCCGCCCGGCGGCTGCCCGTCGGGCGGCGGGCGTCACCGCATCCGGGTGGGTGGTGAACGACCGCGTAGCATCGGGGCTTTGTGTGATCTACGTACGCGGCTAGGGGGAATGTGATGGGCAGCGGTCGCAGGCGGCGGAACGTGCTCCTCGCCGGGACGGTCGCCGGGGCCGTACTCGCATCCGGCATCGGGCTGTGGGCGACGGACAGCCCGCCGTTCCGGGACAGCTACTGCTGGGGGGCATGGGAACAGAACAGCGGTCCGGCCTTCCTCGGTGACGGCGCACTCGCCAAGTCCGACTCCGAGCGGCGCGCCACCCAGTCCGCACCCCCCTCCTCCGACCGCCACCACGCCACCTGCACGGTCGTGGTGAGCTCGGCCGTACCTGACGACGACTCGGACGAGCCCCTCACGTTCAAGGAGCAGGTCACCGTCGAGTTCGGTCCGGTGCCGACCGGGGTCGGGAAGCAACGCGCTTGGCTGGCCCGGTACTTCGACGGGTCGGCTTCTCAACTGCCGGACGGGCTGTACGGACTGGTCGCCGGTGACCGGGCCATGCTGGTGCTGCCCGAGGCCTGCGATGTGGAGGGACGGCCGACCGTGGTGACGATCCGCGGCGAAAGCACCGGAGACGGCCATCTGGGCAAAGTGGCCATGCCGTTCGCGATCGGCAACCGGTCCGATGTCACCCGGATGCTGCTGGACGCCGCGAACACCGGTATGCGGAAGGCGGGTTGTGCACCGGACCGGCCTCTGCGCATGACCTCGCCCTTCGTGACGGTCGCCGAGGACGACGAGTCCGCCCGGAGCCCGCTGTGCCGGATACCCGGTGTGACCTTCGAATTCGGCCGGGATTCCCACTACCAGGAGCAGGTGGGGGTGGTCGGCGAACGGCTCCAGACCTGTTCGGTGGTGTGGCGTACGCCACGGGTGCCGGACGAGCCGGCGGCGCAGTACGTGATGGCGGGCGAGCCGCGCCTGGTCGCCCTGTTCAAGGGGCTTCCCGAGGGCCCCGGCAACGGACTCGTCCGCATCGAGTGCGACGGCCGGGAGACGGTGTTCTACGGAAACGTGCAGTCCCAGCTGAAGGGCACGGGCCGGCCCGACGACACGCGCGTGTTCACGAACTTCACCGAGTCCGTGCGCAAGCGCATCGGGTGCGGGACCGGTGAGGCCGCGTGAACGGCGAAGGCTACGAGGAGAACAGGGCAGCGGCGGTGGGCGGCGAGAACACGGGCATTCCCCGGGAACAGGGCCACGGGCAGGAGCTGGAGCAGGAGCAGAGGCAGGCGGAACAGACGCGGGAAGAGGCACAGGCGCCTCGGCCCGGCCCGTCCCCCGAGCAGGACGGGGATGGGGAACAGGCGCAGGAAGCGACACAAGTGCCTCGGCCCGGCCCGGCCCCCGAGCAGGGCCGGGACCAGGAACCCGTCCCCGCCCGTGGTTCGGCTCTTCGCCGCCTGTTCCGCAGCCGCACCGCCCGCGCCGCCACCGCCGCCGGACTGGTCGGGGTTCTCCTCGGTGCCGGTGCGGTGGCCTGGCGTACGGACACGCTTCCGCTGCTCGGTCCCGCGCCCTGCTGGGACTCGCTCAGTGACTCGACCATGTCGGGCCTCTTCGGTGACCGCAGGACCGAGGTCGAGGAGCAGTCCCTGCAGGCCGATCCGCGCGATGAGGAACTGTCCTACGGGCAGTGCCGCGTGACGAGTTACAAGGACGACCGTTCCCGCCGCCAGGTGACCGTACGGGTGCACCGGCTGGACGGTCTCAAGGGCACCGACGCGCATGAGTGGCCTCAGGAGTTCCTCTCGGCCCACATGGTGGCGCTGGGCGACGGGCTGCCCGGTCTGACCTCGTCCTCGCGCGCCTGGCTGGCGCTGCCGCAGAACTGCACCGGACGGGACGAGTTCAGCGGTCCCACCGTGGTGGACATCGGTATGGGGCGGGCCGGGAGCGATGTCCTGCCGAAGTACGACCGGGAGGACCGCACCGCCCTGACCCGCGCGGTGGTGGAGGCGGCCAACGGGGTCATCCGCGCATTCGGCTGCTCCGGCGCCTATCGGACGCCCCGCACCCTGCCGCCGCTGGTGACCGCGCAGAAGACGAAGCCCGGCGCCTTCTGCGGCGTCAAGGGCCTCGCGCTCCCCTCGGCGTACGGCAAGCAGCTGACGCAGGCGCGCGTCGGCGGCGAGGGCGGGCCCGCCCGGGTCTGCGAGGTCGGTGGCGGCTACTCCCCGGTCGTGCGGATGACGACGGTGACGGACCCGGTGCTGGGCGAGATCTTCTCGCGGGACACGCTCAAGGCCGGTCTGCCCGTCAAGGGATCCAAGGGTTCCGGCCGGCTCGACGGCTCGCGGGCCATCTACCGGGCAAGCTGCCAGACCGGTCCGGTGATCTTCATGGTGGAGCAGTTCGAGACGACGTCGAACGGGCACTTCGATCTCACCCGACGCCTGCTGCCCGGCTATGTCGCCGGCGAGGCCGAGCGCGTCGGCTGCGGTCCGGAGAAGGTGACGCTGCCCGGGGCCTGAGGGCGCGTACCACCGCTGTGGAAGGATGACGCGTCCGGGAAGGAGCCGGGGTACAGCCGCGGGACGGCCCTGGAAGAAGAGCAGACACGAGGAGCCGCACCATGCGCACCGCTGTACCGGCAGGCGCACCCCGGTGAGGGGGCGTGCGAAGCCCCCGTCGGCGCCGCTGCCGCAGCGGGACGGGATCGATCCGGTCCGGCTGCGGCTCCCCGAGGATCCGGACGGCCGGTGGGGGACGGTCCGCGATCATCTGCTGGCGCGGTTCGCCGACGCGATCGGGGCGGCGCGGGTGGACGCGATGTTCGCCGAGGGCCGGTTCGTCTCCGTGCGGGGCCCCGTGTCCGCCGACGAGCCGTACACCGTCGGCCGGTACATCTGGTTCCACCGGGATTTCGCACCGGAAGAGCCGGTTCCGTTCCCGGTCGGTGTCGTCCACCGCGACGAGCATCTCGTCATCGCCGACAAGCCGCACTTCCTGGCGACGACACCGCGTGGCCGTCATGTCACCGAGACCGCGGTGGCCCGGCTGCGCCGTGAGCTGGACCTGCCCGAGCTGCAGCCGGCGCACCGGCTGGACCGGCTGACCGCGGGGCTCGTGCTCTTCGTCGTGAGGCCCGAGGAGCGGGGCGCGTACCAGACGATGTTCCGGGACCGCCTGGTGCTCAAGGAGTACGAGGCGGTGGCGCCGTACGATCCCGCACAGGCGTTCCCGCGCACCGTGCGCAGCCGCGTCGTCAAGGAACGCGGGGTCATCGCCGCCCGCGAGGAGCCGGGTGAGCCCAACAGCGAGAGCCGGATCGAGCTGGTGGAGCACCGGGCGGGCCTCGGCCGCTACCGGCTGGTGCCCGCCACCGGGCGGACGCATCAGCTGCGGGTCCACATGAACAGCCTCGGGCTGCCGCTCGTCCACGACCCGGTCTACCCGGTGGTCCTGCCTGAGGGTGCGGCCGACGACTGGTCGCACCCGCTCCAGCTCCTCGCCCGGGTGCTGGAGTTCACCGATCCGGTCACGGGCGGGCCGCGCCGCTTCGAGAGCGGGCTGCGGCTCTCCGCGTGGCCGGACCGGTGAACCGCGTGTTCAGTGACCGCGGGCGATCCACTCGTCCAGGTGCGGGGTCTCCGCGCCGATGGTGGTGGAATCGCCGTGTCCGGTACGGACGGTGGTCTCCGGGGGCAGGGCGAGCAACCGGTCCCTGATCGACGCGACGATCGTCGGGAAGTGGGAGAACGACCGCCCGGTGGCGCCGGGCCCGCCCTGGAACAGCGTGTCGCCCGTGAAGACGGTGGACAGCCCGGGGGCGTACAGGCAGACGGCGCCCGGGGCATGTCCCGGGGTGTGCAGGACCTGGAGCGTCGTCCCCGCGATCTCCAGTTCCTGGCCGTCGGCGAGTTCGCCGTCCGGGGCACGGTCCGGGTGGGTCTGCTTCCACAGAGGCAGGTCGTCGGGGTGCAGGAGGACCGGTGCGCCGGTGGCGGCGGCGAGGGCCGGGGCCGCGTCGATGTGGTCGTTGTGCGCGTGTGTGCACACGATGGCGCGCAGCGTGCGGCCGTTGAGCGCGGCCTCGATGGCGGCGGCGTCATGGGCCGCGTCGATGACGATCGCCTCGGTGTCGTCGCCGACGATCCAGACGTTGTTGTCGACGTCCCACTCCCCGCCGTCGAGCGCGAAGGTGCCGGAGGTGACGAGGTGGTCGATGCGGGCGGCCATCAGAGGACCACCACCGAGCGCAGTACGTCACCGTCGTGCATCCGGGCGAACGCCTGCTCGATGTCGCCGAGCCCGATGGTCTCGGTGACGAACGCGCCGAGGTCGATCCGGCCCTGCTGGTGCAGGTCGATGAGCATCGGGAAATCGCGGGAGGGCAGGCAGTCGCCGTACCAGGAGGACTTGAGCGAGCCGCCGCGGCCGAACACGTCGAGCAGCGGGAGTTCGAGCTGCATCTCGGGGGTGGGGACGCCGACGAGGACGACGGTGCCGGCGAGGTCGCGGGCGTAGAAGGCCTGCTGGTACGTCTCGGGGCGGCCGACCGCGTCGATGACGACATCCGCGCCGTTGCCGCCGGTCAGCGAGCGGATCGCCTCGACCGGGTCGGCGGAGCGGGAGTTGACGGTGTGGGTGGCACCCATCGCCTTCGCCGTCTCCAGCTTGCGGTCGTCGATGTCCACGGCGATGATCTTCGCCGCGCCGGCCAGCCGCGCGCCGGCGATCGCCGCGTCGCCGACACCGCCGCAGCCGATCACGGCGACCGAGTCGCCGCGGCCGACCTGCCCGGTGTTGATGGCGGCGCCGATGCCCGCCATCACGCCGCAGCCGAGCAGTCCGGCGACGGCCGGGGAGACCTCCGGGTCGACCTTGGTGCACTGACCGGCGGCGACGAGGGTCTTCTCGGCGAACGCGCCGATGCCGAGCGCCGGCGACAGCTCCGTGCCGTCGAGCAGGGTCATCTTCTGCCGGGCGTTGTGGGTGTTGAAGCAGTACCAGGGGCGACCGCGCAGACACGCGCGGCACTGCCCGCACACGGCACGCCAGTTGAGGATGACGAAATCGCCGGGCTCGACATCCGTGACCCCCTCGCCGACGGACTCCACCACGCCCGAGGCCTCATGGCCGAGCAGGAAGGGGAATTCGTCGTTGATGCCGCCCTGCTTGTAGTGCAGATCGGTGTGGCAGACGCCGCACGCCTGGATCTTCACCACGGCCTCGCCGGGGCCCGGGTCGGGGATCACGATGGTCTCGACCCGTACCGGCTCGTTCTTCCCCGGCGCGATGACCCCTTGCACCTGCTGCGACATACCGCCGTCTCCCTGTTTTCCATCGTTTTGCGAAGATCGAACGCGACCAACCGTACGCCCCGCCAGGGTGTCACGGCGGACCGCTTCGGCGGGAACCGTACGACGGCCGCCCGGTGGGGCGAAGCCGGGTGCGGCCGTCGGGGCGTACGCGCGAGGGCACCTGGGTGCGGGCCTCAGGGCGCGAGCACGCCTCGGTGCGGACCTCAGGGCGCGAGCACGTCCAGCTCGTGCAGGGCTCCCACCGCGATCTCCCTCGTCAGCCGCTCCGCCCCGGCCGCGTCGCCCTCACGCACCGCTTCGGCGACCCGTACGTGGAGGGTGACCGCAGCCGGGTCGGGGTCCTCGAACATCACCTGGTGGTGGGTGCGGCCCGCCAGGACCTCGGCCACGACGTCGCCGAGCCGCGCGAACATCTCGTTGCCGGAGGCGTCGAGCACGATCCGGTGGAACGCGATGTCGTGCCTCAGATAGCCCTCCAGCTGATGGCCCCGCGAGGTGGCGACCATGCCGAGCGCGCACTCGGTGAGGGCCGCGCACTGCTCCGCGGTGGCGTTGCGGGCGGCGAGACCGGCCGCGACCGGTTCGATCGCCGAGCGGAGCATGGTCAGGGAGCGCAGCTGGCGCGGGCGGTCGGCGCCGGCCAGCCGCCACCGGATGACCTGCGGATCGTAGACGTTCCACGCCTCGATCGGCTGGACGGTCACGCCGACCCGGCGCCGGGACTCGACCAGGCGCATGGATTCGAGGACGCGGATCACTTCGCGTACGACCGTGCGCGAGACGTCGAAGCGCTGGGCCAGCTCGTCGGTACGCAGCACCTGCCCCGGCCGGTGCTCCCCCGCGGTGATCTCCAGACCCAGGGTGTCCAGCACATATGTATGCAACCCGGGGCCCTGTGTCGTCATGAGCACAGCCTACGGGGCGCCCCCGAGGAACAAAAAGTACGACGTTTACGTCACAACATCTTGAATAAGTCGTACGTATGGGTTTCAGTAGCGCGACGGACCGATGTCGAGGAAGACGTCGAAGAGGACAGCGAGGCACCACCAATGAGCACCCCCCATGTCGTCGTGGTGATGGGCGTCGCAGGGACCGGCAAGACCACGGTCGGCCCCCTGCTCGCCGCCGGACTCGGCGTTCCGTACGCCGAGGGCGACGATTTCCATCCCGCGGCGAACATCGCCAAGATGTCGGCCGGCACCCCGCTGGACGACTCCGACCGGTGGCCCTGGCTCGATGCGATCGGCCGGTGGGCGCACGGCAGGGCGGGTCTCGGCGGTGTGGTGAGCAGTTCGGCGCTCAAGCGGGTCTACCGCGACCGGCTGCGGACCGAGGCCCCCGATGCCGTCTTCCTCCATCTGACCGGCGACCGGGCGCTGATCGAGGAGCGCATGGCGCAGCGCAAGGGCCACTTCATGCCCACCGCGCTGCTCGACTCCCAGTTCGCCACCCTGCAGCCGCTGCAGGAGGACGAGGCCGGAGTCTCGGTCGATGTGTCCGGCACCCCTGAAGAAATCACCCAGCGAGCCGTCGCCGCGTTGCGTCGGCTCGACAACTAAGGATCACCACCGTGACCAGTCTCAGCGTCGAGATGCTGGCAGCGGATGCCGTCGAACCGATCACTTCGGCAGGCAACGCTCAGTTGGGCATCGCAGTCCTGGCGGGCATCGCCCTCATCGTTCTGCTCATCACCAAGTTCAAGATGCACGCGTTCCTTGCGCTGACCATCGGCTCGCTGGCGCTCGGTTCGTTCGCCGGCGCCGCACCGGCCAAGACGATCGCCAGCTTCACCGCCGGCCTCGGCTCGACCGTCGCGGGTGTCGGTGTCCTCATCGCGCTCGGTGCCATTCTGGGCAAGCTGCTCGCCGACTCCGGCGGCGCCGACCAGATCGTCGACACGATCCTGGCGAAGGCGAGCGGGCGGACCATGCCGTGGGCGATGGTCCTCATCGCCTCGATCATCGGTCTGCCGCTGTTCTTCGAGGTCGGGATCGTGCTGCTGATCCCGGTGGTGCTGCTCGTCGCCAAGCGCGGCAACTACTCCCTGATGCGGATCGGTATCCCGGCGCTGGCCGGTCTCTCCGTGATGCACGGGCTGATTCCGCCGCACCCCGGCCCGCTGGTGGCGATCGACGCCCTCGGCGCCAACCTCGGCGTCACGCTCGCCCTCGGGGTGCTGGTCGCGATCCCGACCGTGATCATCGCGGGACCGTTCTTCTCCCGTTACGCCGCGCGCTGGGTGGACATCCAGGCGCCGGAGAGGATGATCCCGCAGCGTCCCTCGGAGGATCTGGACCGCCGGCCCAGCTTCGGCGCCACCCTGGCGACGATCCTGCTGCCGGTCGTGCTGATGCTCGTCAAGGCCCTGGTCGACATCGTCGTGGACGACCCGGAACAGCATGTCCAGCGGATCACCGATGTGATCGGCTCACCGCTGATCGCGCTCCTCGCGGCCGTCATAGTCGGCATGTTCACGCTGGGCCGGGCGGCCGGTTTCTCGAAGGGCCGGCTCTCCACCACCGTCGAGAAGTCCCTCGCCCCGATCGCGGGCGTGCTGCTCATCGTGGGCGCGGGCGGCGGTTTCAAGCAGACCCTCATCGACGCCGGTGTGGGCCAGATGGTCCTGGACTTCTCCAAGGACTGGTCGATCCCGGCTCTGCTGCTGGGCTGGCTGATCGCCGTGGCGATCCGGCTCGCGACCGGTTCGGCGACCGTGGCCACCATCTCGGCGGCCGGTCTGGTCGCTCCGCTGGCCGCCGACATGTCGACGTCCCACGCCGCCCTGCTGGTCCTCGCCGTCGGCGCGGGCTCGCTCTTCTTCAGCCATGTCAATGACGCCGGGTTCTGGCTGGTGAAGGAGTACTTCGGCATGAACGTCGGTCAGACGGTGAAGACCTGGTCGGTGATGGAGACCATCATCTCCGTGACCTCGCTCGTCTTCATCCTGCTGCTGTCGCTTCTCTTCTAGCCCTGGGGTGCGGGGCCGGCCCGGTGCGCATGCCACAGCGTGCGCACCGGGCCGGTCGAGCATCCGGGCGCGGGGGACGGTCGAGCACCCGGGCGCGGGGTACGGTCGAGCACCCGGGCGCGGGGCCGGCGAGCGACAGGCGCAGAGGACGGCAGCCCGGACGTCCGTACCCTTTGTCAACTCTGTTCGTTCCCCGCACGGTTGACGCATGGCGACCGGCGCGCGTCCCGGTGCCGTGTCACAGGCACATGTCAGACTTGACGCCATGTCGAACCGTGAACCTCTCAAACCCTTTCTGCTCGTCTTCCCCGGACCGCTGCGCGACCAGCTGGTGGGGGCGGTGCTCGCCGGTGTGAAGGTGTCGACGACGGGTCTGCTCGCGGAGTACGAGGCGGAGAAGGAGGAACTCCCTCCGGTGGGTGAGCGGTCCGCACTGATCAACTCGGACGGCCGGGAGATCGCGGTGCTGGAGGTGACCGAGGTGCGGGTGCTGCGCCTGGGGGACGTCGATCTTCAGCATGTCGTCGACGAGGGCGAGGGCGACACGTCGGTCGCCGGGTGGCGGGCGGCACACGAGAGGTTCTGGCACAGCAAGGAGATGCGCGAGGCGCTCGGCGACCCGGAGTTCACCGTCGACGACGACACCATGGTCGTCGCCGAACGGTTCCGGGTCGTCGAACTGCTGGATCCTCTCGTGGGCGCGGCGGAACGGTAGGCGGACGGGACGGCGCAGGCGCAGGCCGCCGCGCGGTCGGGGCCGGCCGCAGTCGGCCGGCAGCGCCTGCCTCGAACGGCGACTGCCTGCGCCGGTCGACGAGGGTCGGAGCCGGCGCGGCGGCGCCGCGGTCAGCGGTCGGCGGTCGGCGGTGTGGTTCTCCAGTGCCTCTCCCGGCACTAGGACGTGGCCTGCGCCGCCGCCCGGCCCGCCGCCCGGCCGGAGAAGATGCAGCCGCCGAGGAAGGTCCCTTCCAGCGAGCGGTAGCCGTGCACCCCGCCGCCGCCGAAACCGGCCGCCTCCCCCGCCGCGTACACACCGGGCAGGGGCGTGCCGTCCGCGGTGAGCACCCGGGAGGACAGGTCCGTCTCCAGTCCGCCGAGCGACTTGCGGGTCAGGATGTTCAGCCGCACGGCGATCAGCGGGCCGGCCTTGGGGTCGAGGATGCGGTGCGGGGCCGCCGTGCGGATCAGTTTGTCGCCGAGATAGGCGCGGGCCCCGCGGATCGCGGTGATCTGGAGGTCCTTGGTGAAGGGGTTGGCGATCTCGCGGTCGCGTGCGGTGATCTCCCGGCGCAGTTCGTCCTCGTCGATCAGCGGCTCGTCGGTGAGCGCGTTCATCCCGCGGACGAGTGCCGCCAGGTCCTTCTCGACGACGAAGTCCACGCCGTTGTCCATGAACGCCTTCACCGGGGCCGGTACGTCCGCGCGGGCCCGGCCGAGCACGTCGCGGACGGACTTCCCGGTCAGGTCGGGGTTCTGTTCGGAGCCGGAGAGCGCGAACTCCTTGCCGATGATCTTCCGGTCGAGGACGAACCAGGTGTGGTCGTGGCCGGACCTCATGATGTGTTCGAGGGTGCCGAGGGTGTCGAAGCCCGGGAAGAGCGGGACGGGCAGCCGCCTGCCGCGGGCGTCCAGCCAGAGCGAGGACGGTCCCGGCAGGATCCGGATGCCGTGCCGGGCCCAGATCGGGTTCCAGTTCTCGATGCCTTCGGTGTAGTGCCACATCCGGTCGCGGTTGATGTGGTGGGCACCGGCCTCCTCGGCGATGCCGAGCATGAGTCCGTCGACATGGGCGGGGACGCCGGAGAGCATCTTCGCGGGCGGGGTGCCCAGCCGTGCTGGCCACTGCTTGCGTACGAGGTCGTGGTTGCCGCCGATGCCGCCGGAGGTGACGATCACCGCCTGGGCCCGCAGCTCGAAGGTGCCGGCCACCACCCGGCCGCTCGCGGTGCCGCGGGCCGCCGCGCTCGGCTCCAGGACCTCCCCGGTCACCATGTCGACGGCGCCCGCGGTGCGGCCGAGCCCGGTGACCCGGTGGCGGAACCTGAGCTGGACGAGGCCCTGGGCGACGCCCGCGCGGACCCGGCGCTCGAAGGGCGCGACGATGCCGGGGCCGGTGCCCCAGGTGATGTGGAAGCGGGGTACGGAGTTGCCGTGGCCCCTCGCGTCGTAGCCGCCGCGCTCCGCCCATCCGACGACGGGGAACAGGCGCAGCCCCTGGGCGTGCAGCCAGGAGCGCTTCTCACCGGCCGCGAAGTCGACGTACGCCTCGGCCCACTTCCGCGGCCAGTGGTCCTCCTCGCGGTCGAAGCCCGCCGTACCGAGCCAGTCCTGGAGGGCCAGCTCGTGGCTGTCCTTGACGCGCAGCCGGCGCTGTTCGGGCGAGTCGACGAGGAAGAGCCCGCCGAAGGACCAGTGTGCCTGGCCGCCGATCGACTGTTCGGGTTCCTGGTCGAGCAGGATCACCGAGCGGCCCGCGTCGACCAGCTCGGCGGTGGCCACCAGGCCCGCGAGACCTGCCCCGATCACGATCACATCAGCGTCGAACGCCATGGGTTCCATCCTTGTCGGGGCGATCCGGTCACGGGCATGGGTGCGGTCCGGCACGGTCGCCGGAAGTTACTCGTGCGTCAGATCCTCTGCACCGGCCGCCGCGGCGTCAACCGCCCGGTCGGCGGCACTCCGGCCGCACCCTCGGGGCACAGGCGCTATCGTCGAAACAAATCACCCACTTCTGGCCTGACTTGAGGTAGAAGCGTGTCGGTGCTGGTCCTCGTGCTCGCCGTGAGTGCCGCCTGCTGTCTGGGGTTCGGTTTCGTCCTGCAGCAGGCCGCCGCTTCGCACGCCCCGAGGAGCGACTATCTCTCGTTCAGGCTGCTGCTGGACCTGATGCGGGTGCCGAGCTGGCTGCTCGGGATCGGGCTGATGGTCTGCGGCATGGTGCTGGGCGCCCTGGCCCTGGGCAAGGGTGAGCTGTCCGTCGTCGAACCCCTCCTGGCGACCAATCTGCTCTTCGCGATGGCCCTGTCCCGGCATCGCACCGGGCAGCGGCTCGGCGGGCAGGGCTGGTCCGGGCTCTGCCTGCTGGCCTGTGGAGTCGCCGCCTTTCTGCTGGCGGGCCGGCCGCACGGCGGCGAGGCGGTGACCAATCCGCTGCGGCACTGGCTGGTGATCGGCGTGGTCGTGGGCGCGGCTCTGCTGCTGACCACCGTCGCCAAGCGCTCGCAGTCCGGGGTGGCCCCGGCGCTGCTCGCGGTCGCGGCCGGTCTGCTGTACGGACTGCAGGACGCGCTCACCCGGCTCACCGGCCAGCGGTTGTCCGCCGACGGCTGGGCGGGTCTGATGACGGCGTGGCAGCCGTACGCGGTGGTGGTGCTGGGGGTGACGGGTCTGCTCCTGGTGCAGAGCGCGTTCGAGACGGGTCCGCTGCGGGTGTCGCTGCCCCCGCTGACCGCGTCCCAGCCGTTGGCCGGGATCGCGTGCGGGGTCGGTTTCCTCGGCGACCAGCTGCGCACCGACGCCGCCGCGCTGGCCTGGCAGGCGGCCGGTCTCGCGGCGATCGTCATCGGGATCGTGCTGCTGGGGCTGCATCCGGCGATGCCGGAGGGGCCCGTGGACCGGCGCAGGGAGAAGAGCCTCCAGCCGAACTGAGCGGCGTCCGCCGCCCACCAGGACGTCCGCCCGGCGGTCTGATGCCGGATGACCGATGGCCGGATGACCGATGACCGATGGCCGGATGACCGGTGCCCGGGTGCCGGATGACCGGTGGCCTGATGCCGGATGGCCGATGGCCTGATGTTGGATGAGGGGCATGACTCCTTCTGACGAGATCCTGGACATCGTCGACGAGAACGACGTGGTGGTGGGGCAGGCCCCGCGCGGTGAGGCGACCGCGCGGGGCCTGCGTCACCGCTGTGTCTTCATCGAGGCCCGGGATGCCGCGGGCCGTCTTTTCGTACACCGCAGGACCGCCACCAAGCTGGTCTTCCCGTCCCACTACGACATGTTCGTCGGCGGGGTGGTCGGGGCGGGCGAGTCCTACGACGAGGCGGCGCTGCGGGAGGCCGAGGAGGAGCTGGGTGTCTCCGGACTGCCCCGGCCCGAGCCGCTGTTCACGTACCTCTACGAGAGCGCCGAGCACACCTGGTGGAGCCGCGTCTACCAGGTACGGTGCGAGCTGCCGGTGAACCCGCAGGTGGAGGAGGTCGCCTGGCACACCTTCCTCACCGACGCGGAGCTGGAGCGGCGCCTGGGCGACTGGGAGTGGGTGCCGGACGGCCTGGAGACCTACCACCGGCTGCGCGCCTTCCGCGCGAGCCGGGCGGCCTCCTGATCCGGCCCACGGGCGTCGACGAGCGACAGACAGGGTTTCCGCGTGAACGAATTCGTACAGAGCCTGCGGCTGTGGTTCGCGCCGCAGCGGATCCGCGAAGAGGGCGACACCCCCGACTACCGGTTCTCGCTCGCCAACGAGCGCACCTTCCTCGCCTGGATCCGGACGGCCCTCGCACTGATCGGCGGTGGCTTCGCGGTCGATCAGTTCCTCCCGGAGCTGGCGTGGGGCGTCCGCGCGGGCCTGGCACTGGCGCTGCTCGCGGCCGGTGTGCTCTGTGCGCTGCGGGCCGTCAATCACTGGGTGCGGTGCGAGCGGGCGATGCGGCGCGGGGAGGATCTGCCGGTCTCCCGTTTCCCGACGCTGCTGGGTCTCGCCGTCGCCGTCGTCGCCGTCGCGATGGTGGTGGTGGTCGTCTTCCGCTGGGAGGGCCGGTGACGGCCGGGGCACGCGACCCGGGGTTGCAGCCCGAGCGGACGAGGCTGGCGTGGCGGCGTACGACCCTGTCGTGCACGGTGGTGGCGCTGCTGGCGGTCAAGCAGGCCCTGCACGGCGGGGCGAGCCCGGCCGCGGTCGTCGCCGTGGCGCTGAGCGCGCTGGCCTGGCTGGGGTTCCTGTTCGTGGCGCACCGGCGGGTGCTCGGGATGGGGTCCGCCCGGCCGCTTCCGCTCTCCGCGCGCGGCGCGCTGACCGCGGCTGCGTGCACGGTCGCGCTCGCGGTGTTCGCCGCCGCGATGCTCTTCTGACGTCCCCGGCGCCGGGCGTGTCAACTGTCCGCACCGGGCGTGTCAACTGTCCGCACCGGGCGT
This sequence comes from Streptomyces sp. NPDC058051, assembly GCF_042885475.1. Taxonomy (NCBI): domain Bacteria; kingdom Bacillati; phylum Actinomycetota; class Actinomycetes; order Kitasatosporales; family Streptomycetaceae; genus Streptomyces; species Streptomyces sp. NPDC058051. The sequence goes on along the minus strand of NZ_JBHVRW010000002.1, from coordinate 101,960 downwards.
GTCAGCTGTCCCCACCGGGCGTGTCAGCCTTCCGGGATGTCCTGGACATCCGGGGCGTCCCAGGGGACGGTCACGACGATCTTTCCGCGGGTGTGTGCCTGCTCGTTCAGACGGTAGGCGTCCGCCGCCCGTTCCAGCGGGAAGACCTGGTCCACGTGGACGGTGACGATGCCCCGCTCGGCCAGGTCGGCCAGGTCGGCGAGGTCCTTGGCGTCCGGGCGCACGAAGGCGTAGCGGCCCCCGTACGAGAAGACCTCGCCGTCCACGATGGAGGCCAGCCGGCCACCGGGCCTCAGCACGTCGGCGGAGACCCGGAGCGCTTCGCCGCCGACGGTGTCGAAGGCGGCGTCGACGCCGTCCGGGGCCAGCGCCCGCAGCCGCTCGGCGAGGCCGTCCCCGTAGGCCACCGGCTCCCCGCCGAGTTGCCGCACATGGTCGTGGTGGGGCTCGCTCGCGGTGCCGATGACGCGGGCGCCCGCGTGCCGGGCGAGCTGGACGGCGAGCGAGCCCACGCCGCCGGCGGCCGCGTGGACGAGGACCGTCTCGCCGTCCCTGATCCTCAAGGTGCGGTGGAGCACCTGGTACGCGGTGAGGCCGGCCAGCGGCAGCCCCGCGGCCTCCTCGAAGCTCAGGCTCAGCGGCTTGCGGGCGAGGGTGCGCACGGGCGCGGCGACGTACTCGGCGAACGTGCCCCGGCACAGGAAGTCCTCCCGCACATAGCCGATGACCTCGTCGCCGACCGCGAACTCGTCGACGGCGACACCGGGCTGCACCACGACACCGGACACGTCCCAGCCGGGGATCACCGGGAACACGGCCTCCAGAGCGGCGTCGAGGTGGCCCTCGCGGGCCTTCCGGTCGACCGGGTTGACCGCGGCGGCCCGCACCTTCACCAGGACGGTGTCGGGCCCGACCTTGGGGTCGGGCCGTTCCCCGTACTCCAGGACCTCGGCCCCGCCGTAGCGGCTGTAGCTGATCGCCTTCATGTACCGACCCTCGGCGCGGGCCGGGAACCCCGCAACTCAGGCCCCGGACGCCGCCCGCACCCGCCCCGTCACCAGCGCGGGATCGAGGGGGTCCGCCACCCGGGCTCGGCCTTGCGCATCGCGGCCGCGTCGTCGCGCTCGCGCATCGTGCCGTCGTCGTCGAGCCAGCGCCGGTGCAGTGCGGCCAGGCGCGCACGGTCGAGTTCGACGCCGAGCCCGGGTGCGTCGGAGACGGTGAGCCGGCCGTCCCGGAAGACGTGACGGGTGGTGATGACGTCCTCGGACTGCCACGGGTAGTGGCTGTCGCAGGCGTAGTCGAGGTTGGGGACGGTGGCCGCGACGTGGGTCATCGCGGCGAGGCTGATGCCGAGGTGGGTGTTGGAGTGCATGGAGAGCCCGACGCCGAAGGTGCGGCAGATCCCGGCCAGTTCACGGGTGCGGTGCAGTCCGCCCCAGTAGTGGTGGTCGGAGAGGATCACCTGGACGGCGCCGCGGGCGACGGCCTCCGGGATCTCGGCGAGGGTCGTCACGCACATGTTGGTGGCCAGTGGTACGTCGGTGGCGGCGGCGACCTCGGCCATCCGCTGCGTGCCGCTCGCCGGGTCCTCCAGGTATTCGAGTACGTCCTTCAGCTGCTCGGCGACGTACAGCGAGGTCTCGACCGACCAGGCGCCGTTCGGGTCGAGGCGCAGCGGCTGTCCGGGGAACGCCTCGGCCAGGGCGCGGATCGCGGCGATCTCCTGGTCGGGTTCGAAGACGCCGCCCTTGAGTTTGAAGGAGGAGAACCCGTGCTCGCGGGCGAAGCGCCGGGCCTGGGCGACGACCCCGGCGGGGTCGACGGCGGCGCCCCAGTCGTCCTGCTCACCGCCTTCGGGGTGGGCGGCCCAGCGGTAGAAGAGGTACGCGCTGTACTCGACGCTGTCGCGGACCTTGCCGCCGAGCAGGGCGTGCACGGGCAGGCCGAGCGACGTGCCGAGCGCGTCCAGGCAGGCCACCTCGAAGCCGGAGACGACGGAGAGGCGGAGCTTGTCGGCGGTCTGGACCCCGCGCAGTCCGCCCGCGTCGACACGCTCGTCGGCCGCCCGTGAATCGCCGCACACCTCATCGGCCAGCGCGAACAGGCCGTTCAGATCGCTGACCGGGCGTCCGGTCAGGGCGGCGGCCAGCGGCCGGGCGAGTTCGAGGTACGCGCCGTCCCCGTACGTCTCCCCGACCCCGGTCGCTCCCCCGGCCGTGACGACCTCCACGATGAGCCGCGGGGTGTACGGCTGGTGGACGCCCTGGGTGTTCAGCAGAGGCGGATCGGCTATCAGGATCGGGGTCAGCCGGACTTCGTCGATCAGCAGCTCAGGTTTCATACGTGAACCATATTCAGAGGTGCGACTGAATGCCAGAGTCCGGCCCGGTCCGGCGCCGCGACCGCACCCACCGTCCCCCCGACCCACTGGACGGCATACCGACTGGTCGGCATCATGAGCACGTCCGTCTTTCATCCCGGAGGTGCGCACGATGAGCCCAGTCCAACCACCAGGTCTCGACCTCGACCGGCTGCGCGGACATCTCGACCGCGCGCGTCCGGGTCTGGTGAACGGACCACTCGAAGCCCGCCTCATCGAGGGCGGCCGTTCGAATCTGACGTACGTCGTCACCGACGGCACCGGCCGCTGGGTGGTGCGCAGGCCGCCCCTCGGCCACGTACTGGCCACCGCACACGACATGAAGCGCGAACACCGGGTGATCAGCGCCCTGCATCCGACGGCTGTTCCGGTGCCCGAGCCGGTACTGCTCTGTGAGGACGACTCGGTGATCGGGTCGCCCTTCTACGTCATGGAGTTCGTCGAGGGCACCCCGTACCGCACGGCCGAGCAGCTCGCGCCGCTGGGCGCCGAACGCACGAACAAGGCGGTCCTCGGCCTCGTCGACACCCTCGTCGAGCTGCACGCCGTGGATCCCGAGTCCGTCGGGCTCGGCGACTTCGGACGCCCCGAGGGCTTCCTCGACCGGCAGCTGCGCCGGTGGGGCAAGCAGCTGGACGCCTCCCGCAACCGCGAACTGCCCGGCATCGACGAACTGCACGCCGCGCTCGGCCGCGACCTGCCGCTGTCCCCGGCGCCCACCGTCGTGCACGGCGACTACCGCCTGGACAACGTCCTGATCGGCTCCGACGACCGGATCAAGGCCGTGCTCGACTGGGAGATGTCGACGCTCGGCGACCCGCTGACCGACCTCGGCCTGCTGGTGATGTACAGCTCCGACCTCGGTCTGCCCGAGTCCCCGGTCTCCACCACCAGCGGCGCGGCCGGCCACCCCGCCCCCGCCGAACTGATCGCGCGCTATGCCGCCCGCTCCGGCCGGGACACCTCCGCCCTCTCCTGGTACACGGCGTTCGCCTGGTTCAAGCTCGCCGTGATCCTGGAGGGCATCCACTACCGCTACACCCTGGGACAGACCGTCGGCGCCGGCTTCGACCGCATCGGGGATCTTGTGCCCGTCTTCATCGAGCACGGCCTCACCACCCTCCAGGAAGGCTGATCACCCCATGGACTTCGCTTTCGACGCCCGCACCGAGGAACTGCGCGACAGGCTGCTCGCCTTCATGGACGAGCACGTCCTCCCGGCCGAGACGACCGCGCACGAACAGCGCGCGCTGCTGGTCTCGCCGTGGGACACCCCGCAGATCGTCGAGGACCTGAAGGCCGAGGCGCGGCGGCAGGGGCTGTGGAACCTTTTCCTTCCCGATGCCGGGTACGGTGCCGGGCTGACCAATCTCCAGTACGCCCCGCTTGCCGAAATCACCGGCCGGTCGCCGCAGTTGGCGCCGACGGCGCTCAACTGCGCGGCCCCGGACACAGGGAACATGGAGGTGCTGTTCCAGTTCGGCACGGACGGGCAGAAGAAGCAGTGGCTGGAACCGCTGCTCGCCGGTGAGATCCGCTCGGCGTTCGCGATGACGGAGCCCGAGGTGGCGTCGTCGGACGCGACCAACATCGAGACGCGTATCGTGCGCGACGGCGACGACTACGTCATCAACGGCCGCAAGTGGTACATCTCCGGGGCGATGAACCCGGACTGCCGGATCTTCATCGTGATGGGCAAGACCGACCCCGAGGGCGCCGACATCCGCCGCCAGCAGTCGATGATCCTGGTCCCCCGCGACACCCCCGGTCTCGAAGTGCGGCGCGCCATGCAGGTGTACGGCTACGAGGACCACTACCACGGCGGTCATGCCGAGGTCGTCCTGACGGACGTGCGGGTGCCCGCCGCGAACCTGATCGGCGAGGAGGGCGGCGGCTTCGCCATCGCCCAGGCGCGTCTGGGACCGGGCCGCATCCACCACTGCATGCGGCTGATCGGCATGGCGGAGCGGGCGATCGAGCTGATGTGCAGGCGGGCGGTGTCCCGTACGGCCTTCGGCAAGCCGCTCGCCCAGCAGGGCGTCGTGCAGAACTGGATCGCGGACGCCCGGGTCGCGGTGGAGCAACTGCGGCTGCTGGTCCTCAAGACGGCGTGGCTGATGGACACGGTGGGCAACCGGGGCGCGCACACGGAGATCCAGGCCATCAAGATCGCCACCCCGCGCGCGGTGGTCGACATCATCGACCGGGCGGTACAACTGCACGGCGCGGGCGGCGTCGGCCAGGACTTCCCGCTGGCGGAACTGTGGGCGGCGGCGCGGACGTTGCAGCTGGCAGACGGACCGGACGAAGTGCATCAGCGGTCGTTGGCCCGACGGGAGATGAAGCGGTACCTGTAGAACCCGGGCGGGCGGGCGGGCGGGCCGACGACCGGGCCCGGGGCGAAGGCGGGCCCCGGTCACCGGCGGGCGCCGGTCGTCGCCGGCGGGCCCGGTCGTCGGACCCGGGCACCGGGCGTCGGCGCCGGGTCCGGGCGTCGGCGCGGACTCCTGCCGGGCTGTCGGTCCTCAACCGCCGGACGGGCTTGCGTCCCCGATGCGGTCGAGCACGTCCGTGTAACGAGAACGTCTGTCGGGGCGGGCGTGGGCAGCAGATCTGCGCAGGGCGGGGATCGCCGCCGCGCCCATGGCGACGAGCCCCTCGGCCGCCGCCCGGCGCACGACGGGACGCGGGTGCCCGAGCAGGTCCGTCAGGGCGGGGATCGCGGGCTCCCAGCCGGCATGGCCGAGGGTTCGGATCGCCGTACGCAGCACATCCGGCCGCGGATCCTCCAGCAGGAGCACGGTGTGGCCCAGATACGTGCGCCGGTCCAGCACCGTCCGTGAGGTCCGGTGGGCGCGCAGGCGGACCTCGGCCCGGGGATCGGTGAGCAGCTCACCGATCAGATCGCGCACCGCGGGGTCGTCGACCGGGTCCGGGCCCGTGTGCGCCCCGGCCAGCTCCGTCAGGGCCCGGAGGGTCTGTTCCGTGGTGCCGGTCCGGGCCCGGTCCAGCAGGTCCCGCCGGGACGGACGGGGCGCAGCTGTGCCGGGTGCGGCCGGTGCGCGGTCGCGGAGTGCCGCCAGCGCCGCCGCGTCCTGTTGTGCGGCTTCCGGACCGCGCAGCGGGCCCTCCACGAGAAGAAGCCGGTCCGCGAGGTCGTCGCGCCCTTCGGCGCGCAGCCGTCGGCGCGTGTGCGTCAGGGCGGGGGTGCGCAGGAGCCGGCGGCCGAGAAGCAGGTCGAGGAAGCCCCACTGTCCTGCGTCGAGCCGGTCGCCGAGCAGGCGCGCGAGGGCGTCGGCGGGGTGGCTGCGCAGTGCGGCGCCGACGGCCGGGCCGACGGCGGGCGGGGCGTGCTCCCACCACTCCAGCAGCAGCGGCACGAGCGGTTCCAGGGCCGACGGGGTGAGCTTCGAGGCCAGGAGCGCCACTCGGTCGTGCAGGATGTCGCCGCCCCTGAGTTCCGTCGCGTCGAGGGCGCCCAGGACATCGGCCAGATCCCGGCCGGCCGGCAGGTCGATGTGTCCGCGGAGGTACGCGCGGAGCACCGGCAGCCGGGCCCCGGGCTCCGGCCAGCGCACCAGCGCCGCGGCTGCGGTCCTCCTGCGTTCCGGGACGGGCGATTCCAGCATGGACAGCAGGCGCTCCCGCTGGGCCGCCGAGCGGGGCTGGTCGAGGTCGTCGAGCCGGACGTGCCGTGGCGGGCGTGCCGGTGCGTGGGCGGTCTCGGTGAGGGTCCAAGGCGGCGCGTCGAGCGGCTGAAGAAGCGTCATCCAGTCGAGCAGGGCGGCCCGGAGCTCGGCGTTCGCGCCGGGGTGGACCTCGATCAACGCGTTCAACCGGTCCCGCGAGCCGACCGTGCCGTCGTCCTGCCGACGGAACTCCGCCAGCGGGCCCGGCGCACGCGCCGCGCCGCCCAGCGCCGCCCGCCAGGCCCGGGCCTCGGCGGAGTCGGGGGCCGCGGCGGGTTCCGGAACCGCGAACGCCTCCCGCAGCACGGCGGACCCGGCCCGCCAAGGGTCGGCGCCGAGCCGGGCCGAGGCGAGTGCCTGGTCGAGGTCGGCGCGGACCAGCACCGCGCCGAGGCGGCGCAGCAGCGTCAGCGTGGACCGGTTCGGGGCCGCGGATGCCGGACGCAACGCCCGTACCGCGGCGGCGACGGCCGGCCTGGCCGCGGCCGACAGCATCGGCGCGACCTCTTCGAGCACCGCGATCAGGTCGTGCCGGGTCTCGTCGCGGGCGTCGGCGAGCGCGGCGAGCAGGACCCCGGTGCTCCGGGCGAACGTCGTCAGCTCGGCGGCCGACCGGGGCGCGGGGCAGACGCGCAGCGCGAACCGCACCACCGTGTCCCGGTGCGCGGGCCGGGCGTCGGCCAGGCGGAGCCAGTCGGCGAGCATCGGCCGCAGCCCGGCCGCCCCGTCGGGGTGGAGCGGCTCGTCCCGCTCGGCCACGCGCAGCGCGACCGAGGGGTTCCAGCCCGCGATCAGCAGCGCGGTGACGTCGCGGTCCGCCGCTCCGTGGGCCGACGACCGGGGCACGGCAGCCGACGGGCCCGTCCCGTGCCTGGCCAGGGGCACCACCAGATCTCCCACGTCCCCGGAGGCCAGAGAGATCCGGCCCTCCGCCACCAGGGACAGCAGCGGGACCGCCACCGGTGACGCCTGGTCGTCCAGGGCCAGGAGCGAAGGCGCCGCGAGGGCGCCGTCGAGCCCCTCCAGGAGCAGCCTCCGGGTGCGGGCGTCCCGGCTGTGCTCGGCGGCTGCCAGCAGTGTCGCCGCGCAGGCGTCGCCGAGGACGGCGCGCAGGGCCGCGAGGAGCGTGCGGCGCAGGCCGGGGTTGTCGTGGTGGCCGAGCCAGAAGAGCAGCTTGGGCACGGCCGCCGGGGTGCCCGCGCGGACCAGCGCCTCGGCCGCGGTCTTCTTGATGTTCATGTTCGGACGGTCGAGACATGCGGCGATCGCGGCGCTTGCCCAGTGGGCCCGTGCGTGGCCCAGGGCGAGCAGGGCCTGCCGGACGGTCTGGATGTCCTGGGCCGCGGTCAGCGCGATCAGGGTCGCCGACAGTGCCTGTGCGTCCTCGCCCGTGGCGTCGCGGGCGAGGAGGGCGATGACCTGCTTGCGCACCTGCCGGTCGCGGTGCCGCAGCAAGCGGTGCACCCGGGCGCGGGTGCCCTTCCACGGGGCCCTGAGCAGCAGTTCGAGCAGCATCGCCTGCTCGGGTCCGGACAGCCCCGGCCGGTCCAGCAGGTCCAGTGCCGTGGTCGCGAGGAGTGCGTGGCCCGCCTCTCGCGCGTCCGCCGCGTCGAGCAGGCAGACCGGGCGGATCGCCCCTCGCTCGTACAGTCGGCGCCCCAACGCGTCTACGGCGTCGAGGACCTCCTGAGGCACCACGGGCTCACCGCTCGGCTGCCCGGGATGCCGCTCGTACGACGCCGGCCGTTCCCTCGTCCCCGAGCGCTCCCGCGTCCCCGGCCGTTCCCGCATTCCCGGCCGCTCGTACGACGCCGACTGGTCGGCCACGACGCGCAGCAGCAGGTCGGCGATGGCCGGAAGGCTGCCGGCGGCGCCGTGGGCGGCGAGCCGGCACAGGGCCGCCACCGGCTCGTCCGGGTCGAGATGCGAGCTCAGCAGCGCCAGTTCCCGCTCGTCCGGGCCGCCGAGATCCGCCGCGATGCGCGTCGGCAGGTCGATGGGGTCGAGCCGTTCGAGGAGGGTGCGCCGGTGCTCCGGATCGCGGTTCAGCAGCCACAGCAGTTCGAGCGCCTGGTTCCGTACGGCGTACGGCCAGGGCGCGGGCGTCTTCGCGGTGAGTCCGAGTCCTTCTCGCAGAGCCCGTACCGTGCGCTGTCCGCCGATGGCCTCCAGAGCCCGCAGGGCCGAGGCGGGCACCATGGGCAGCAGAGCGATCACGGCGTCCTCGGCATCGGCGTGGCGCAGTTCGCGGATCGCCTCCAGGAACGGACCGGGGGCCGGAGCGGAGGGGAGTACGCGGGTGATCGCGTCCCCGATCGGCAGCTCGGCGGCCCCCTGTCCGGCCAGAGCCACCAGCAGGGCGAGCCGCCTCGGCCAGTGCGGATCATCGGCGGTCACGTCCGTCAGTATCCGGAGCATCTCGTTCCGGCAGGTGAACAGGATCGTCGCGACCTCGCGGGCCGGAATCGAGTGATCGGCCAGGGCGAGCGCCACGACGGCCGCCACGTCCGGGGCGCCGACGAAGTGCCCACGCCGGTGGAGCCCGCGCAGGCAGGCCACCGCCGGCCCGGCGAGCAGCAGCGGATCGCGTGCGGCGACGGCCGTGAGTCCACCGATGTCGTCCCGGCCCGCCAGAGCGCCGAGCAGTTGCATGGCCCGGCGGCGAAGGCCCGGCGGAAGATCCGTGTCGTCGATGATCCGCCGCAGCTGGTCCCCGTGGCCGTGGCGGGCGGCGGTTTCGAGGGCCGCGTCGGCCACGACAGGCCGCGACCGCACCGAGCTCGCGGCGAGAAACGGTGCGAGGCGTCCCGGCGGCAGCGGCTCCATCGCCGCCCACGGCAAGGCGAGTTCGGCCAGCGCCCCGGCGACGACCGGGTCGTCGTCGGCGCCGAGCAGGCCGATCAGGTCGTCACGGACGAGAGCGGGAGCCAGCAGCCCGGCGTGCAGCCCCTGCCGCGCGAGCCGCAGCGCCTCGGCGCGCAGGACCGGGTCGCCGCTGCCCGCCAGTTCGTCGACCAGGCACGCCGGTCGGTGCGTGCCGGTGATGCGCGTCTCCCGTACGGCCTGGTAAAGGAGTTCGCCCGGGGCTTCGGTACGGATCACCGCCGGTTCGTCGAGGAGTTCGGCGCGCAGCCACGCGGTCCTCACCCGCGCGGGCAGCCCGGCCGTGCGCCATGCCGGGCGTGGACGGCCCCGGAGATGCGGGCCGAGCCGCTCGTGGAGCCGCGCCAGGAGGAGGTCCGCCTCCGGCGGCCCCGTCAGCGCTTCGGGCAGCAGCCCGGCGAGTTCGGCCCTCTCCGCGTCGTCGTACGGGCCTGTGTCCGCGAGCCGCTCGGCGAGCAGGGCCAGCCCGGTGTGGCGCAGGGCGGGGTCCTCGTGCCGGATCAGGCGACCGAGGGGCGCCGGTGAGCAGTCCCGCACATCAAGGAGGGCGGACAGCCGTCCGGCGTCGGCCCGGCGTACGGCGTCGTGGATCTGTTCCTCGTCGTGCGTCGTCACCGTCGGATGCTAGCCGGGGCGTTCGCGGCGCCACCAACGGTTTGCGCCCCGCGGTCCGCTTCAGTAACCACCGAACGGCACGTGATCCGCAAGCGCCAGCTCGCGCACGAAGGCCCTCGCACGCAGCAGGCACCGGGCGACCAGGCGGACGGCCGATGTGTGGCGTGGACCGTAGGCCGCGGCCCAGAGGGCGGGGATGTGCGAGGACGGCTGGATATGAGTCATATATCCAGCTTCGGTCCGGAGCGGCGGTCGGTCCAACAGAGCTGCTCACCGATCCCGTACGCGCCGGTATCCGCGTGGCGACCGTGCCGCGGCAGATCGGCGGGGAGGCCGGATCAGGGACGCAGGGCGCGCAGCAGCAGGTCCGCCAGATGGTCGGCGACCTCCTGCTGGCTGAGGGGGCCGTCGGGCCGGTACCAGGTGGACAGATGGTGGACCGAGCCGAAGTGGTAGTCGACGATCAGGTCCGCCGGGGTGGCCGTGGAGAACACCCCACCACGCTGCCCCTCTTCCACCAGGGCCCGGAAGCGCTCGTGGTAGCGGCGCCGCTCCACCCGTACCTGCTTGTTCTTCTCCGGGCTGAGGTGGTGCATCGACCGGAAGAAGATAGAGGCGTCGTCCAGGTTCTGGATGGTCGTGACGACCACGTCCGCGGCGGCGTCGCGCAGTCGCTGCTCGACCGGGGCGTCCGCGCCGGCGAAGGCGTCGAGTCGCTCCTGCTGGAGCCGGAGCACCCGGGCGTAGACCTCCTGGAGAAGGTCCTCCTTGGAGCCGAAGTAGTGGTACAGCGCGCCCTTGGTGACGCCCGCGGCCTCGACGATCTCCTGGACCGAGGTGCGGTCGTACCCCCGTTCGGCGAAGAGCCGGGTGGCGGCGGCCAGCAGCCGCTGGGGAACGGGCGCCGTGTCCCCGTCCGTCGCCTTGGCCATTGCCGCCACCTTCCTTCCGTACCGTGCGTGAATCCGTGCAGTGTGTGAATCCGTGCAGTGTGTGAATCCGTGGAGTGCGTGCATCCGTGGACTGCGTGCATCCGTGGACTGCGTGCATCCGTGGACTGCGTGAACGCTCTACCGGGGTGAACGCAGTTCCCGCCTGAGGATCTTCCCACTCGCCGTCTTCGGCAGTTCCGCCAGGATCTCGACCTCGCGCGGGTACTTGTACGCGGCGAGCCGTTCCTTGCAGTACGCCGCCAGTTCCCCGGGGGCGACGGAGGTGCCCGGCCGCAGGCTGACGTAGGCGCGGACGGTCTCGCCGCGGTAGGCGTCGGGGACGCCGACGACGGCCGCCTCCCGGACCGCCGGGTGGGTGTAGAGGACGTCCTCCACCTCGCGCGGCCACACCTTGAAGCCGGAGGCGTTGATCATGTCCTTCTTGCGGTCGACGACGTAGAGCCAGCCCTCGCGGTCCATGAAGCCGATGTCGCCGGTGCGCAGCTCGCCGTCCGGGAAGGCCGTGGCCGTGGCCTTTGGCAGCCGCCAGTAGCCGGAGACGACCTGCGGTCCGCGCACCGCGATCTCGCCCTGCTCGCCGAAGGGCACCTCGTCGCCGTTCTCGTCGAGGATCCTGACCACCGTGTCGGGGCCGGGGACGCCGACGGAGAGCGTCCCGGAGACGGGGTCGACGGGGGCTTCGCGCTCCGGCGGCACGGAGGCGCAGGGGGCCGTGCACTCGGTGAGGCCGTAGCCGTTGCGGATGTACGGACCGAAGCCCGTGCGGAACTTCTCGACGAGCGCGGGCGGCAGCGGTGCGCCGCCGGAGGAGATCACCTGGAAGGAGGAGAAGTGCTCGGGGGTGACTCCGGGGTGGGCGGCCAGGGCCATGAAGGCGGTCGACGGGCCCACGGTGTAGGCGGGGCGGTGTTCGGCGAAGGCTTCGAGGACGACGCCCGGGTGGAAGCGGTACGCGAGGACGAGGGTGCCCGCGTTGGTGAGGCAGGCGGCCAGCTGGCACACCATGCCGGTGATGTGGAAGAGCGGGGCGAGGGCGAAGTAGGCGGAGCCCTCGGCGATGGGGTGCCCGGCCCGCTGGCGCTCGGCGTTGACCATGATGTTGCCGTGGGAGTTCATGGCGCCCTTGGGGGTGCCGCTGGTCCCGGACGTGTAGCTGATCAACGCCACGTCGGCGGAGGAGAGTTCGCATCCCCGGGGAGCCTTCAGGCCCTGCCGGGCGACGGCGACCAGGTCGTCGGCGTCCTCGGGGACGGGCAGCCGCTCGAAGCCCAGGACGCGGGCGTCGTTCTGCGTCTGGAGGTCCAGCTCACTGGTGGTGAGCGCGATCCGTACGGTCGGGGCCTGCGCCGCGGTGTCCCGCAGATACGCCTCCCAGGCCCGGTCCGCGCAGATCAGCGCGGCGACCTCGGCGTCCTTCAGGACATGGCCGACCTCGCCCGACTTGTACATCGGGTTGAGCGGGACCACGGTCGCGCCGGCCTTCCAGGCGCCGAGCAGCGCGAGCACGAACTGCGGGCTGTTCTGCAGCATGATCGCGACGCGGTCGCCGCGCACGAGGCCCCGGGCCGCGAGGTGTCCGGCCACCGAGTCCGAGAGCGCGTCGGTCTCGTGGTAGCTCAGACGGCCGTCGAAGTAGGCGAGTGCCGGATGCCCGGGGCTGCGTCCGGCGGAGGCGCGGAAGGCGTGGACCAGGGTTTCGGCTGGGCTGACGGGTGCTCGCTGGGCCTCGCTGAGCAGGGAGATCCAGGGCTTGGCCGCGTAGATGGACTCGGTCATGCGCCGGTCGCCTCCCACTTCCGCTGAAGGTGGTTCACACTGCCGAGCCAGTGGTCGGTGTCCTTGGCGCGGGCCCGGTAGTAGCCGGCGACCTCGGGGTGCGGCAGGACGAGGAAGCGGTCCTCGGCCATGGCGTCGAAGAGCGCGTCGGCGACCGCGTCGGGCTCGATGGCACCGGGGACGAGGACGAGTTCGCCGGCCGATCCTGCGGCGGTGAGCATGTCCGTACGCACGCCCTGCGGGCAGATCGCGTGGACCTTGATTCCGCGGTGGCGGTAGGTCAGCGAGAGCCATTCGGCGAAGGCGACGGCGCCGTGCTTGGTGACGCTGTACGGGGCGGCGCCGATCATCGTCAGCAGTCCGGCGGCGGAGGCGGTCGAGACGAAGCGTCCGCTGCCGCGCTCCAGCCAGTCGGGCAGCAGCGCCCTGGCCGCCCGGACGTGGGCCATCACGTTGACGTCCCAGGCGGCGGCCCAGACCTCTTCGCCGGCGAGGACGTCACCGGGCGAGGCGAGGCCCGCGTTGGCGCAGTAGATGTCGACGGTGCCGTCCAGCGCGTCGCGGGCGGCCTCCACGATCCGCGAGGCGTCACCGGCGACGGGGACGGCGCCGATCTCCTCGGCCAGCGGCTTGATCCCGGCCTCGTCGAGGTCGTTGACCACGACCCGCGCGCCTTCCGCGGCGAACCGGCGGGCCAGGGCGGCTCCGATGCCTCCCCCGGCCCCTGTGACCACTACGCCCGCGCCCTGCACCGTACTCATAGGGTTCTGCCCCTCTCAGCCGACTTCCCCAGCAGACTAACCAGTCGGTATGTCGTAGTGGAAGAGGTTGACACCGCCCGGGCGTCACTCCGGCCACAACCGTCACCCCCAGCTCATTCCGTAGCGGCTGCACGCGCGCTAGCGTGCGTGCCCATGACAGTCGTCGCGATCATGGAGGTAGCTGAATGAGCCTGTCCAGACGTGGTTTGCTGGCCGCCGGCGGTGCGGTGGGGGCCCTCGCGGCAACGGCCGCGGGCACCGGGGTCTCGACGGCCGCTCCCGCATCCGGCCAGGGGCGGGGCAAGGGGCACGCCCGGGTCCGTACCGGCTTCGACCGGCTGGCGGCGGACGGCTACGCGCTGCTGAAGGGGCAGAAGGTCGGGGTCGTCACCAACCCCACCGGGATCACGTCCGACGTGCGCCACATCGTCGACGTGATGCACCCGGACGACCGGGTGGACCTGATCGCCGTCTTCGGGCCGGAGCACGGTTTCCGGGGCACCGCGCAGGCGGGCGGTTCGGAGGGACGGTACGACGACCCGGCGACCGGTCTCCCGGTCTACGACACGTACCTGAAGAGCGGGCAGCCGCTCGCCGACGTCTTCACCGCGTCCGGTGTGGACACGGTCGTCTTCGACATCCAGGACGCGGGCGCCCGCTTCTACACGTACATCTGGACGTTGTACGACTGCATGGAGGCGGCGGCTCTCGCGGGCAAGCGCTTCGTCGTCCTGGACCGGCCGAACCCGGTGACGGGGCGGGCGGCGCTCGGACCGGTGCTCGACCCGGCGTTCGGCACGTTCGTGGGCCGCCGTGAGATCGCGCAGGCGCACGGCATGACGGTCACCGAGCTGGCGCTGCTCTTCAACGCGGAGTTCCTGGCCGAGCGGCCGGTGGACCTGCGCATCGTGACGATGTCCGGGTGGAAGCGCGCGGACTTCTTCGACACGACCGGGCTGCCGTGGGTGCCGCCGAGCCCCAACATGCCGACGCCGGACACGGCGCTGGTCTACTCGGGGACCTGCCTGTTCGAGGGCACGAACCTCTCCGAGGGGCGCGGCACCACCCGGCCGTTCGAACTGCTCGGCGCGGAGGGCATCGACCACCGGTGGGCGGAGGCGGCGAACGCACTCGGTCTGCCGGGGGTCGCGTTCCGCGAGGCCTACTTCGCGCCGACGTTCTCCAAGTTCCAGGGGAAGACGGTCGGCGGGGTACAGCTGCACGTCCAGGACCGCGAGGTCTTCGATCCGGTACGCACGGGGATCGCGCTGCTGGTGACGGCGAAGCGGACCTGGAGCGGCTTCGAGTGGCGCTCGGACAACTGGATCGACAAGCTCACCGGCAACACGCGGGTCCGCACCCTGATCGACGCGGGTGCGGACACGGACGAGGTCGTGGGCGCGTGGGCCAAGGACCTCGCCTCGTTCCGGGCCGTCCGCAAGAGGTACCTGCAGTACCGGTGAGGCGGGCCGGCCGGGCCCGGGGATCGGGCCCGCCCGGCGCACCGGCCGGTGTCCTCCGGCGCCGGACGGGCCGAAGGACACGACACGGCCTCCTACCGGTGGGCGGGGAACTCCACCACCTGCTGGTACGTCGGGCGGTTCTGCCAGTGGATCGCCTTCTGGCTGATGCCGCCCAGCGCGCGGTGGATGATCGAGTCCGTGCACCACTGCTCGCCGGCCCCGCAGTTGTCGTCAGCGGGGTAGACCTCGGTGACCGCCGCGGACGCCGCCTGCTCCAGGGAGGCGAGCAGCGTGTCCCGGCAGTCGGCCAGATCCCCGTTCCCGCAGTACGTCCTGGCGAGCGGGCCCTTCACCTGCTGCCCCAGGACCTGGCGCAGGTCCTTGTCCACGAAGCCCCACCAGCCGTACTGGAACGCCGAACCGCTGTGCGCCCCGCTCGGTCCGTGACTGGCCGCCGGTGACTCGTCCGTGGCGAGGTTCGCGGTCAGCGCCTCGTACAGGCTGTCGCCGAGCCCCGGCGCGAACTCGGCCTCCACCAGCTTCGGCCACCACGCGTCCATGATCCGTACCGCGTCGGCATGGGTGTACGTGTGGGATCCGGGGCTGCTCTCCTTCCGCTGCGATCCTGACGCCCGCCAGGACTCCAACTGCTGGACGACACCGTTCAGTTCGGGATCGGTGACGGGGCTGGTGCGGATCACCTTCAGCAGTTCGGGCAGCAGTTGCTCACCGCGCAGATCGGTGAGGGCGGCCTCGGCCATCGCCCGGGTGAGGGAGGCGCGGGTCACACCGCCCTCCTCGACCAGCTTCGCCACCCGCTGGTCCAGGAGGTCGGCCCGGTGCACGGCACTGAGGCCGAAGCCCGCCGAGGCGTACCCCTGCGCCTGCTTGTTGTTCCAGGAGACGTAGTAGTCCTGGCCGCTGGAGTGCGGGTGCTCGGCGAACGGGGTGTACTCGGCGGTGTTGGCGGCCGGGTCGTACCCCTTCCACTCGTAGGCCGGTTCGGCCTTCACGGGCAGCGCCGGATCGACACCCGCCGCGCGCACCGGGTTCATTCCGCTGTTGTAGTACGCGGTGGTGCGGGAGTCGGCGTAGAACCAGTTGAAGGCGTAGTCGATATGGCTCGCCGCCTGTTGGAACGAGGCGGCGTCCTTGACCTGGTCCGGGTCGTTGAGCATCTGGAAGCCGATGATCGAGTCGGCCTCGTGGCGGTAGGTGGTCCGCAGCGAGGTGTACGCGACGGGCTTGCCGCCCACGGTGGCGCGGTGGGTGACGATGCCGTAGCCGGTACGCCTGACCTGCATCCGGTAGGAGCCCTTCGCCGTGGAGTCGGCGACGGTCGGCTTCCAGGAGTTGGTGCGCTCCAGGGTGTCCATGGCGGTGCACGTGCCGCGGTAGAGGTAGTACGTGGAGTCCTTGGTGGGCGCGGAGCCGTCGGGCTCGCACAGGTCGACGGCGTAGGTGTCGGTGATGTCCTGGCCGGCCGACGTGGCGCTCCAGGCGTAGTCCTGGCCGCGGCCCATCTGGACGTACATGCCGACGCCGGCGAAGGAGACCCCGCGGGCGCTGATGCCGGGGCCCTGGAGTTCCTGGAGCATCATCAGCTGTGGGGCGAAGTAGCCGGTCTGCGGGCCGAACACGGCGACCGGATTGCCGCTCGCCGTGTGCGCGCCGGAGACCAGCAGGGCGTTGGACATCCCGCGCTTCTGGGCGCCGGAGCCGGAGCCGGGCAGCGCACCCTCGGGGATGACGCCGTCGTCGTAGATGCCCTGGGCCCTCTTGAGCGCGGCCGGGGCCTTGACCGGGGTCTTCCGGTCGGTGCCCGCTGAGCCCGTGCGGTCGTAGATCAATGGTTCGGCCGTGACGGAGCCGCTGTCGGGCAGTGCGGTGCCGCGGGCCGACGCGGGCTTGCCCGCGTAGGGGAACGAGGTGCCGTCGTGGATCGTCAGCACGGCCTCGGGGTCGTTGCGCTGCCGGAACGACTCCCAGACCTGGGTGCCTTCGGCGACGCCGTACTTCTGCTGGGCGGCGAGCAGCGAGAGCGCCGCCTGCACCTCACCGCCGCCACCGCCGCCGAACTGACCGCCCACGACGGAGGCGATCGAGATCAGGTCGGTCAGCTTGAACGGATCGATCTCCCCGACGTTGGTGACGGCGTCGATCTTTCCGGTGAGCACGTACTCACCGGGGAAGTAGCGGCCCTTCTTCGATTTCTCGCGGTACGCGTTGATGCCGTCGACATACGCCTGGGCATCCGCCATCGCCTGCTCGCCGCGGGCGCCCTCGTGGGTCCTGATGTACTCGACCTGGGCTTCGAGATCGCCCTCGGTGTACGGGGCCTGCGGCCAGAACTGCTGCTCCAGGCCCTGGTTGGCGAGTGCGCCGCCCGCGAACGAGGTCAGTTCGCCGCGCCCGATGTGCCGGAAGAGATCCATCAGCCACAACCGGTCCTGGCCGGCCGCGAATCCGGCGCCGAACTCCGTGCCGTAACGGGTGGTGCCCTTGATGTGCGGGACACCGGACGCCTTGTCGCGGGTGATGGTGACGTCGTCGCGCGGCGTGGTGACGGACTCGACCTGATCCTCGGGCACGCCGAACGAGGCGTCGTTGAAGAAGTCGGTCAGCTTCTGGTCGGTGAGACCCGTGTGCCCGGCCACCAGACTGTCGTAGCGGTCGAGTTGGTCGTCGCTGTGGGCGGGGTGCGTGCCGAACGCCTTGTTGCCGAGGATCTCGACGAGGGTGGCGTTGCCGTTCTCGCCGGGTGGCAGGATGTCGTCGCACTGCCCCTGGCAGTAGTCGGCGACGGGGACGGGTTCCGCGGCCGCGGCGCGGTACTGCGGCGAGGCCGCCAGCAGGGTGGTACCGAGTGCGAGGACCGCCGCGACGGTGGCGGCTCTGAACGTGACGGTGCGTGGGGGCATGCGTGCTCCTCCGAGAGGCCGATGCGCGGGAGGTTACTGGCGGTACGACCCGTCGGTAAGATGAGCATCAGTCACCTTTCCCGAATCGTCACATGCCCTCGCACCCGGCCTGACAGCCGATCATCTCGAATTCCGGACAACATCCGTGCTGATGGATCCTCTTCGGGCCGCCGTACGTCTATTCATCGACGCCGAAGCACGAGCGACGGAGGTGGCGGCGCAGTGGCCGGATTCCGGAGTCTTGCGAGACAGGTCCGCGACCCGCGGGCCGACCTGGCACTGCGGCGGTATTCGCTGCGCAAGTGCCTGGAGAGGTTCGCCCCTTACGGGCATCGGGCAACCTGGGACCATCTGTGCGCCCGCCACGGGATCGGACCCGAGGACCGGTCCCCCGATCCGGTGCGACTGGTGCGCGCACTGGACGAACTGGAGGCGGCGCGCTCGGTCTGGCTCCGCTACGAGGCGGGGTTCGCCGAGCGGCGCAGGCGTGAGAAGCACGACGGGCTGCGCCGGCCGGGCACGTTCGACGACTGGCACCGGCGCACCTGGGGCGGCAACGGGGTCGTGCGCTGCGAGGATCCGGGGGTCCACCCCTCGGCACCGCTGGCGGAGGCCCTCAGCCGCCTGATCGCCGCCCTGGAGTCATCGCCGGGCACGGTCTGCCCGGTGTGCGAGGGAGCCGAGATCGCCTGGCGGCACGACCTGGAGTGCGAGCCGTGGTCGGGGCCGGTCTGCACGGGGTGCGGGATCGTGGTGCCGCAGCCGGTGCTCACCCCGGGGGCGCTGGCCCGGGCCCGGAACACGGAGCACCGGGACCTGGCATCCGCCGCGTGACGGACAGCGGCTGTGCGCCGCCCGCCCGGCACCGGGCAGGCGTGCGGGCATGCCGGGCAGGCGTGCGGGCATGCCGGGCAGGCGGGCAGCCGCACCACGATCTACCGGCAGTCGGCCGACGGCCGCTCCGGCATCAGACGCGAGCCGCTGATCCGCCGGCCTGAAATGTCGTCCGGGTTGGAGAGCACGCAGTTCTCCAACGACAGGCAGCCGCAGCCGATGCAGTCGGTGAGATGGTCCCGCAGCCGGCCCAACCGCTCGATGCGCTCGTCCAGTTCGGTACGCCATGCCGCGGAGAGCCGCGCCCAGTCATCACGGTTCGGGGTGCGCTCCTCGGGGAGTTCCGCGAGGGCTTCCCGGATGGTGGCGAGCGGGATACCGACCCGCTGCGCCGCACGGACGAACGCGACCCTGCGCAGAGCGTCCCTGGTGTAGCGGCGCTGGTTGCCGCTGGTGCGGCGGCTGCTGATCAGGCCCTTGGCCTCGTAGAAGTGCAGGGCCGAAACGGCGGCGCCGCTGCGTGCGGAGAGCTGGCCGACCGTGAGTTCATGGAGTGTCTGTGGGATCTGGGGCACCCCTCCGATCCTACGTGTCCACCCCCCGGCCAGTCCGTCGTTGACAGGAACGCACCCGCCAACCATGCTGAGCAAGCGCTTAGAAACTAGGCGGGACGGATGGTCGAGAGCGGGAAGGGCAGGGACCAGGGACATGGCAGAGCCGAGAATCTTCACGTCCGCACAGGAGCTGCGCGACGAGGTGGGCGAGCAGCTGGGTCACAGCGAGTGGCTGGAGATCGAGCAGAAGAGGATCGACCTCTTCGCCGAGGCCACCGGGGACCACCAGTGGATCCATGTGGACCCGGAGCGGGCCGCTGCCGGGCCGTTCGGCACGACGATCGCGCACGGCTACCTCACGCTCTCGCTGCTGCCGGCGCTCGTGCCGCAGGTCATGCGGGTCGAGGGCATGAAGATGGGCATCAACTACGGGACGAACAAGGTCCGCTTCCCCTCCACCGTGCCCGTGGGATCACGCGTGCGCGCGACGGCCGTCCTGAAGAACGTCGAGGAGGCGGGGGGCGGCGTGCAGGTGACCGCCCTCGTCACGGTCGAGCGCGAGGGCGGCGACAAGCCGGTGTGCGTGGCCGAATCGGTGTCGCGCTACTACTTCTGACGGCCGGCCCCACGCCCGCGCTACCGCGGGGCGGCGACCATGCGCAGCACGAGGTCGGCGTACAGCTCGCCGACCTCGTCCGGCGTCCGGCTGCCCCGCGCGTTGAACCAGCGCGCCACGTCGATGCAGAGGGAGAGAACCGCCAGCGTCGTGCCCGGGACGTCGGGGACGTCGAACTCCCCCGCCCGCACCCCCTCGCCGATGATCCGGCGCACCACCGCGTCGCTCCGGCGGCGCAGCTCGACGATCTCGGCCCGGTGCTCCTCGCTCAGGGCATCGAGCTCGTACTGGACCACGCGGGCCGTGGTGTGCCGTTCGGCGTGCCAGCGCACGAAGGACCGCACGGCCTCGGCCAGCCGCTCGGCGGACGTGCCCCCGCCGTCGGCGGCGGCCTCCAGGACGAACAGGGCGCGGTCGTGACCGATCCGGCTGATCCGGTGGAGCAGCTCTTCCTTCGTCTTGTAGTGGATGTAGAGCGCGGCGGGACTCATTCCCGCCCGGCCGGCGATGTCACGGGTGGTGGTGGCGTGGTACCCGCGCTCGGCGAAGGCGTCGACGGCGGCGACGAGGAGCCGCCTGGCCGCCTCGGGCGTCACCTCGGCCCACGGCTCACCGTCACCGTGGGTCTCCTCCGCCGTGCTCATCGTCACTCGCCCCTCTCGCCGGCAGGACGAACACCATACCGCGAACCTGAGCAAGCGCTTAGAGCCCGTCCGGGCGGGGCCGTCAGAGCTTCTGGAAGGGGTCGTGCTCGGCGAGGATCTTCTCCAGCCGGGCCTGGTCGACGCGACTGGCGATCCGCCCTTCCTCCTGGCGGTCGCGGATGACCTTGGCCAGGGTGAAGCAGGAAGTGACGAGGTAGAGGACGCCGATCGCGAGGAATCCGCGAACCCAGGCGTCGGCGTCCAGGAAGAAGATGCCGAGAGCCACCGCGGCCATCGCCGCCCCGAAGGACGCGACGGCCTGACCGTAGAAGGCCGCGGTGCTCTGCTGCTTGACCGATGCTGTCTCACTCATGGCGCCCAGCTTCGGCCGACGGGGCGGGCACCGCATCCGCCCGCGTACTCAGTCCGGTACCCAGACGCGCGTTCGAGCGGGGGCGCATCCGTCAGAAGGCGGAGACCCCCGTCAGCGCACGGCCGATGATGAGCTTCTGGATCTGACTGGTGCCCTCGTACAGCGTCATCACCCGTGCGTCGCGCAGCAGCTTGCCGACCGGGTACTCGTCGATGTAGCCGTAGCCGCCGAAGACCTGGAGGGCGTTGTTGGCGGCGCGGACGGCGGCCTCGGAGGCGAAGAGCTTGGCCTGGGAGGCGGCGGTGGCGAAGTCCTGGCCGCGGTCGATGAGATCAGCGACCCGCCAGGTCAGCAGCCGGGCGGCGTCGACGTCCACGGAGATGTCGCTGATGAGTTCCTGGACGAGCTGGTAGCTCGCGATGGACTTGCCGAACTGCTCGCGCTCGCCCGCGTAACCGACGGCGGCGTCCAGGGCGGCCTGCGCGATGCCGACACAGCCGGCCGCGACCGACATGCGCCCCTTGGCCAGGGCGGACATGGCGATGGAGAAGCCCTTGCCCTCCGGGCCCAGGAGCGCCGTGGCGGGCACGCGCACGTCCTCCAGGACCACCTCGGCGGTGGCCTGGCCGCGCAGGCCGAGCTTGCCGTGGATGGTGCGGCGGCTGAGGCCGGGGGTGTCGGTGGGAACCAGGAAGGCGGATATGCCGCGGTGGCCCGGTGTGTCGTTGGTGCGGGCGAAGAGCAGCACCACGTCGGCCCAGGTGCCGTTGGTGATGAACATCTTGCTGCCGTTGATGACGTAGGCCCCGCCGTCCCGGACGGCCTTCGTCGTCAGGTTCCCGGCGTCCGAGCCGGTGCCGGGCTCGGTGAGGCCGAAGCAGCCGACGGCCTCGCCCGCGGTGAGCCCCGGGAGCCAACGCCGCTTCTGCTCCTCGTCGCCCCAGGCCGCGATCGTCTTGGCGACCAGGCCGAGGGATACGGAGACGATGCCGCGGACCGAGGAGTCGCCGCGCCCCAGCTCCTCGGTGACCAGGCAGTACGCGAGGTGGTCGCCGCCCGAGCCGCCGTACTCCTCGGAGACGGTGAGCCCGAGGAAGCCGACGGAGCCCAGCTTCTTCACGATCGACTTGTCGACGTTCTCGGACCGGTCCCACTCGACGACGTGGGGGGCGATCTCACGGGCGACGAAGTCCTTGGCGAGCTGCCGGACGGCTTCCTGCTCCTCGCTCAGCTCCAGGTTCATCCTGTGACTCTCCACTTAAATTAGCACTGCTAGTTTTTGGCTTGCAGGCCCTACTATGTGCCGCATGGCCCGACCGCGCAAGCCCCTCCTCAGCAGAGACCGCATCGTCGAGACGGCGAGCGCACTCGTGGACTCCGAAGGGCTCGACGCCGTCTCCACCCGCCGGCTCGCCGCCGAACTCGGGGTCAGCGGACCCTCGCTCTACAACCACTTCCGCAACAAGGACGAGATCCTGGACGCGGTCGCGGACGCCGTGTCCGCCCAGGTCGATCTGTCGATGTTCGACGCGTCGGACACCCGCGACTGGCGCGCCGCCCTGCACGACTGGGCCGTCTCCTATCGTGCGGCGCTCGCCGAGCACCCGCACATCGTCCCCGTGCTCGCCCGGGGCCCGGGCCGGCGGCCGTCCGGCCTGCGGGTGGCCGACGCGGTCTTCGGCGGCATGGTCAGAGCCGGCTGGCCGCCTGCCCAGGCGACGTACATCGGGGCCCTGATGCGCTACTTCATCACCGGG
The DNA here is from genome assembly GCF_042885475.1 of Streptomyces sp. NPDC058051. NCBI lineage: Bacteria > Bacillati > Actinomycetota > Actinomycetes > Kitasatosporales > Streptomycetaceae > Streptomyces > Streptomyces sp. NPDC058051. The sequence goes on along the minus strand of NZ_JBHVRW010000002.1, from coordinate 79,738 downwards.
TCGGCCCTCAGTTCGTTCGCCAGCGGCTTTGTCGACGACGAGACGGCGTACGACCCGGCGGACTACCCGCATCTCGGCCAGGCCCATCTGCTGGCCGACCGCCGCCAGAAGGTCGACGAGGGGGCGTTCGAGACCGGGCTGCGGGCGCTGGTCGACGGCCTCTCCCTCCAGTACGAGCAGTTCGTGCCCGCCGGGACCGTCCGGTCCGCGCCGAAACGTTCCTGAAGCATCCTGGTAGGCATGCCCTCTCCCGATCCGGTCGCTCCCCGGCTCGCCGCCCTGGCCACGCTCCTCGCCGACGAGACCCGCGCGTCCTTCTGTCTGGCCCTCCTCGACGGCCGCGCCTGGACCGCGGGCGAGCTGGCCCGATACGCCTCGGTGGCACCGTCCACCGCCAGCGAGCACCTCGGCAAACTCGTCGCGGGCGGACTGCTCGCCGAGGAGCGTCAGGGCCGCCACCGCTATCTGCGGCTCGCCGACGAACGGACCGCCCACCTCGTCGAGGAGCTGGCGTCCCAGGTCGTCCCCGGCTCCGCACGGAGGCGGCCACGCACCCTGAGGGCGTCGAGCGCCGACCACGCACTGGCCCGCGGCCGCACCTGTTACGACCATCTCGCGGGGCGGATCGGCATCGCGATCACCGATGCCCTGACCGCCCGCGGACTGCTCAGGCAGGACACCGGCTTCGCGCTGACCGACGACGGCCTCGGCTGGTTCGGCGGGCTGGGCATCGGTCTGGAGTCGGCCTCCGGGCGTCCGCTCGTACGCGGCTGCCTGGACTGGACGGAGCGCAGACCGCACCTGGCCGGGGTCGCCGGGGCGGCGCTGTGCCGGCACGCGCTGGACACGGGGTGGTGCGTACGGATCGGGTCCGGGCGCGCGGTGCGGGCGACCCCGGACGGGGAGCGGGCGCTGTACGAACACCTCGGCATCGCGCCGGAATCAATTCGGTAGGCACCGAACAGTCGCGGACCTACGGTCGGGTCCATGACGACGACACCCTCCCCGGCGACGGCATCCCGTCCCGACTGGCGAGCCCCTGCCGCGGCCTGCACCACCGTGCTGCTGTGGGCCTCCGCCTTTGTCTCCATCCGCAGCGCCGGGGAGGCATACTCCCCCGGTGCGCTCGCTCTCGGCCGGCTGCTCGCGGGCTCCGTGGCACTGGGCACGCTGCTGGTGCTGCGGCGCGAGGGACTTCCGTCGCGGGCTGCCTGGCCGGGGATCGCGGGGTCCGGGCTGCTCTGGTTCGGCCTCTACATGGTGGTGCTCAACTGGGGCGAGCAGAAGGTCGACGCGGGCACGGCCGCGATGGTGGTGAACATCGGTCCCCTCCTGATCGCGCTGCTCGGGGCCCGGATACTCGGCGAGGGGCTGCCCGGCAGACTGATCGCGGGCATGGCCGTGTCGTTCGCGGGCGCCGTCGTGGTCGGACTCTCGATATCGGGGCACGGCCATGCGTCGCTGCTCGGGGTGGCGCTCTGCCTGCTGGCCGCGGTGGCGTACGCGGCGGGGGTGGTCAGCCAGAAGCCCGCACTGCTGCACGGCTCCGCACTGCAGATCACCACGTTCGGCTGCCTGGTCGGCACGGTGGCCTGCCTGCCGTTCTCCGGTGCGCTGGTCTCCGAAGCGGCCGACGCGCCCCTGTCCGCCACGCTGAACATGGTCTATCTGGGCCTCTTCCCGACCGCACTGGCCTTCACCACCTGGGCCTACGCACTCGCCAGGACCACCGCGGGGCGGATGGGCGCGACCACCTACGCGGTACCGGCGCTGGTGGTGCTGATGTCCTGGCTGCTGCTGGACGAGGTGCCCGCGCCGCTCACCGTCGGCGGCGGGCTGCTCTGTCTGGCCGGGGTGGCGGTCTCCCGGATGCGTACGCACACTGGCCTGACGCGGAAGAATCCGGCACAGCCGGTGGAGGGACGCCGACATGACGCGGAGCGCCAAGGCCAAGGGACCGAGCGGTCATAGGAAGGCGAAGAAGGAGCCGGCCGGGGCCCGGGAAGCCGCGGCGGACGCCCTCGCCGCGGCGGCCCGCCACGGCGGCCCGGGGCTCGAAGGCTTCGTCGTGACCGACAGCGGTGACGACGATCCGGTCCTCGTGACGCCCGAGGGCCGGGCCCGGGACGCCTGGCGCGAGGACTACCCGTACCCCAACAAGCTCGGCCGGAGAGCGTACGAGAAGTCCAAGCGCGCCCTGCAGATCGAACTGCTCAAGCTCCAGCACTGGGTGAAGGAGCGCGACGAACGCCTCGTCATCCTCTTCGAGGGGCGTGACGCGGCGGGCAAGGGCGGCACGATCAAACGCTTCACGGAGCATCTCAACCCCCGTGGCGCGCGCGTGGTGGCGCTGGAGAAGCCCACCGAACGCGAGCGCACCCAGTGGTACTTCCAGCGGTACGCGGCCCATCTGCCGTCCGCCGGGGAGATCGTGCTCTTCGACCGGTCCTGGTACAACCGGGCGGGTGTGGAGCGCGTGATGGGATTCTGCACCACCCGTGAGTACCTGGAATTCATGCACCAGGCACCGGGCTTCGAGCGGATGCTCGCCCGGGACGGCATCCATCTGGTGAAGTTCTGGTTCTCGGTCTCGCGCAACGAGCAGCGCAACCGCTTCATGATCCGGCAGATCGATCCGGTGCGGCAGTGGAAACTGAGCCCGGTCGACCTCGCCTCCCTCGACAAGTGGGACGCGTACACGGAGGCCAAGGAGCTGATGCTCTTCCACACGGACACGGCGGACGCGCCCTGGACCGTCGTCAAGAGCAACGACAAGAAGCGGGCCCGGCTGGAGGCGATCCGACATGTGCTGCACCGCTTCGACTACCCGGACAAGAACACGGACGTGGTGGGTGAACCCGACCCGTTGATCGTCGGCCCGGCCTCACAGCTCTTCGAGCGGGGCGAGATGGACACCCGGCTGCTGACCACGGAGCGGGCCGACGCGGGACCGACGTGACGAGCCGGGGCCGGGCAGGGGCGGGGCAGGTCCGACAGCGCGGGCCCGGGCCGGGCGAGGGAGGGACCGGACGGCGTGAGGGCCGGGCGGGGGCGGGGCCGACGGCGTGAACCCGGGCAGGGGCGGGGCCGACAGTGTGTGCGCGTGGCCCCGCGCTCCGACGGGACGCCGCCGGTCCTCGACGGCGCGGGGCCACGGCTCCGTCCGCCGGTCCTCGACGGCGCGGGGCCACGGCTCCGTCCGCCGGTCCTCAGCTCGTGATGGGCTGGGTGCGGGTGCAGTTGGTGAAGTCCTTCCAGGGCCGGGTGCCGTCGGCGCCCGGAGCGCTCGCGTAGGTCGGATCGCCGGTCAGCGTCTCCCGACGGTGCTCATGGGTGATGTCGATACCGAAGAGCTTGAAACCGATACTGAACTGTCCGGCGGAGAAGCCGAATCCGATGCCGAGCGAGGCGTTCCACCAGTCGGTGTTGACCCGGTAGTCCAGTCGCTGCAGCTTCCCCTTGTCGTGCAGCAGGCGCCGTATGTCCGACGCGTCCGCGGGCAGCGGTTCGGCCATGGAGGAGGGGGACGGCATCGACTCGTCGGCCGGGTTGCTGCCGCGCCCGCGCAGCCAGTCCTCGACGGTGGTGCTGTCCTTCTCGTCGGTGAGGTTCACGTCGGCCACCTCGGTGTGGAGATCCGACTCCGTCTTGCCGCCACCGCCGCCGACATCGATGGTCACCGGGCCCGCGTTGGCCCCGCCGCCGACGGAGACACCGTCGTTCCCGCCGCTCTCCTGGCTCGTCGTGATCTTCATGTTCTTCGGATGGTGCGGTTCGCCCGCCTTCTCCTCACGGTCGTAGGCCTCCGCGTCGTAGGTGACGGCGACCTGCTGCATCCGCGATCCCTTGGCCTGGCCGCCGGGGCCGACCGAACCGTTGAGTGAGAAGGTGTAGACAAAGGTGATCTTGCCGGAGTCCGGGCCCGTCTTGTGGCGCATGACGACCACGTCGTTGCTGAGTGCGCCCGACACGCCCTCGGCGGAGACGTTGCCGACGCTCTTGGTCTCGGACACGTCCTTGATGATGCTGTTGGCCTGGGCGTCCTTGATGATCTTGTCCAGGGCCTCACCCTTCGCACTCGGGTTGTTCTTGGTCACCTCGTCGGCGATGGTCTTCCGCAGGGCCGCGACCTCTTTGTCGTTCTTGGCGTACTTGCCGCCGAAGCTGACGCTGCCCGACTTCTCGGTGGTGGTCTTGGTGATGTCGATGTCCGGAGCGCGTTCCGGATCCACGTCCGGCTTGTCCTTGTCGGCCCAGTAGCTGCAGATCATGCCCAGTTCGGAGGCTCGTGGCCCCGACTTGTTACGGCACTTCTCGGCCTCTTTGAGGTAGTCGGAGAACTGCTTGGCCTCTTCGAGGTTGGCTCTGAGGTCGGCGTTGGAGTCGTCCGACTTGTGCGCGTTGAACATCCACTGCCCGCCGCTGCCGCTGCTGTGTACGTAGCTGCCGCTGAGCGACGCGCCGCCGCCCCACTTCTTCAGACCGGGAATGCTCGCGCCGATCGACCCGGTGACCCCGCCCCCGCTGGTGCTCATCCGCTCCAGGGTGACCGACCCGTCGGACCACTGCGAGAGCTTGACCTGTTCCGAGTGGCTGATCTTGATGAACAGGATCTGGATGACGACCGTGTCCTTGGTGTCGTCCGAGGCCAGCAGGCACTTGGCCGGCTGGAACGGATCGTCCGTGTTCCGATCGCCCGTCGGACCGGGGGACGGGGCGGGTTGCGGATCGGTGACCGGCTCGTCCGGTCCGGGCTCCGGCGAGCCGGAATCCTGCGGATCCGGAGCGTCCTGCCCCTCGTTGGCAACGTTGTCGGAATCACAGGAGCCACCGCCTCCGGCGACCTGCACCAGCCGGCACAGGGCCGTTTCGAAGCCGTCGTTCAGTTTGGTCGAGATGCTCGCCGTCACGATGGCGCCGATCAGCAAGGTCACCAGGGTGAGGAGACCGAGGTATTCGACACCGGTCTGCCCCTGGTCCGTTCTCCTCGGGTTCCCGCTCTGTCTCCGCATGCCGTACGCCCCCACGTGTCACACGGGCCGATTCCTTGTCCGTCTCGGGCAGCCGGCCTCTGTCCGCCTCGGGCAGCGTAGAAGTGGAGAGAACGATCAGGGAGGGTCGACGGACCCAGGTCCGGGCCCAGGTCCGGACCTGGGCCCGGACCTATGCGGACCGGGTTCTTCCCTTCGCCCCGGGCCTGTTGGAGCCCGGGGCGAGGCCCCTGCCGTCGCCCTGTGACGACACGGCCCAGCCAGGGACTCCTCGTTCGGGCCGGCGCCTCGCCGCGGGTTCCTCCGGCCCGGCCCCGGCGCCGGGAACCCGGCCCGCATGAGTACGGGTACTCATGCGATCACCCGGCAGGAACCGGCAGCGTGTCGGACATGGACCGACTCCCCGTGTCGCCTCCGGCGTTCGACGCCACCACCGGCCCCCGGCAGCGTCGCCACGCCGACCGGGGCGCCGACATCGGTGCCGGCTGCGGCCTGGCACTGTTCGAACTCGTCGCCCTGGTGGTGATCTTCGTCGCCTGGCTGTCCACGGGCAACGCGTTCGAGCCCTCGGCCGACCCGTTCGCCCCGCCGACGGTCTATCTCGCGGCGGCCGGCGGGGTGGGGGTCCTGGCGATCGTGGCAGCGGTGATCGCCGCCCGGTCCGGCGCGATCGTGACCGTGATCAGCCAGATCGTCGTCGCCGTCCTGATCTCCGTCATGGCTCTCGGCGCGGTGGCCGGGCGGATGCACGACGAACAGCGCCGCCAGTTCACCGACAGCCCGTGCCGCTCGTCCCCCTCCGCGCCGTGCGGCAACGGTTAGGGTGGGCCCCCGGCATCATGCGGTCAGAAGATCACCAGGGCTCGTCCGCCCTTGCCCGCGAGCATGGCGTCGAACGCCGCCGGGATGCCGTCGAGCGTGATGCGCTCCGTCACCAGGGCGCTCAGGTCGAGCCGTTCGGCACGGATGTGGTCCGCCAGGACAGGCAGGTCCCGCGCGGGGTCGCAGTTGCCGTAGACGCAGCCGGAGAGGGTGCGGCCCCAGTGGAAGATCTCCAGGGCGTTGAAGGTGACCTGCTGGTCCTTGCCGCCGATGCCGACGACCGTGGTCCGGCCGCCGCGGCGGGTCGATTCCCACGCGGTACGGATGGTGACGGCGCGGCCCACGCACTCGACGGCGGCGTCCACCCCCTGCTTGTCCGTGAGGGCGCGGATCTCCCGGGCGGTGTTCTCCGAGGCGACCACGTAGTCCGTGGCGCCCGCCCGGCGGGCCAGTTCCTCCTTCTCGGGCGAGACGTCGACCGCGACGATGCGCGAGGCGCCCGCGATCCGGGCGGCCTGGAGCGCGGCCAGGCCCACTCCCCCGGCCCCGAACACGGCCACCGTCTCGCCCTCGCGCAGCCTCGCCGCATGGTGCACGGCGCCGTACCCGGTGAGGACGGCGCAGCCCAGCAGGGCGGCGTCGGTCAGCGGGACGCCGCCGGGTACGGGCAGGACGCAGCCCGCGGCGACGACCGTCTCCTCGGCGAACGCGGCGACGTTGAGGCCGGGGTGCAGTGCGCCGCCGTCGTCCGCACGCCGGGCGTGGAGGGCGCCCGCGCCGTTCAGGGCGTTGGCGCACAGCCAGACCTCGCCCCGCACGCAGGCATGGCAACGCCCGCATGACGGTGCCCAGTTGAGGACGACTCCGTCGCCGGGGGCGACATGGCCGACGCCCTCGCCGACGGAGACGACCGTGCCCGCGCCCTCGTGGCCGAGGACGGCGGGGACCGGCACCTGCATGGTGCCGTTGGTCAGGGACAGATCGGAGTGGCAGACCCCGGCGGCGGCGAGGCGCACCCTCACCTGGCCGGGGCCGGGCTCCGGCAGTTCGATGTCGGTGACCTCCAACGGGGCTCCGACGGCGGGCAGTACGGCGGCGCGGACCACGGACGGCTCCTTACTGATCGATCAGCGGCTCAGGGGATCGGCGACTCGGAGGAATCGGGTTCGGACGAGCGGCGGTTCGGACGAGCGGCGGTTCGGACGAGGGTCAGAACTGGAGGGGGGTCAGAACTGGAGGGACTTGGTCTGGAGGTACTCGCCGAGGCCGTGCGAACCGAGTTCACGGCCGACGCCGGACTGCTTGTAGCCGCCGAACGGGGCGACCGGGTTGAACCGGCCGCCGTTGATGTCGACCTGTCCGGTGTCCATCCGGCGTGCGAAGGCGACCGCTTCCGCGTCGTCGGCGGCCCAGACGGCTCCCGCGAGCCCGTACACCGTGCCGTTGGCGATCCGGAGCGCGTCGTCCTCGTCCTCGTACTTCAGGATCGAGAGGACCGGGCCGAAGATCTCCTCCTGGGCGATGGTCATCTCCGGGGTGACATCGGCGAACACGGTGGGGCTGACGTAGAACCCGGTCGGGTGCGGGGCCTCGGGGCCGCCGGCGACGAGGCGGGCACCCTCCTCGATGCCCTTCTCGATGTAACCGCGCACCCGGGCCTGCTGCTTGGCGTTGACGACGGGACCGACCCGCTCCCCCGGTACGTACTTCGCGACGGCCGCGGCGGCGAGGGCGACGGCCTCCTCGTACCGCTCGCCGTCGACCAGCATCCGGGTCCAGGCGCTGCACGTCTGGCCGGAGTTGGACATCACGTTGGCGACCCCGACGTTGACGGCCCGGGCCAGATCGGCGGAGGGCAGGATGACGTTGGCCGACTTGCCGCCCAGCTCCAGTGCGACCCGCTTGACCGCGCCGCCCGCGGCGGCGCCGATCCGCTTGCCGACAGCGGTGGAGCCGGTGAACGAGACCAGGTCGACGTCCTCGTGCGCGGCGAGGGCCTGTCCGGCGACCGGGCCGAGGCCGGTGACCAGGTTGAAGACACCTGCGGGCAGGCCGGCCTCCTCGGTGGCCTCGGCGAAGAGCTGTGCGGTCAGCGGGGTGTCCTCGGCGGGCTTGAGGACGACCGTGCAGCCCGCCGCGAGTGCGGGAGCCACCTTGGCGACGATCTGGTGCAGCGGGTAGTTCCACGGCGTGATCGCCCCGACGACACCGACGGGCTCCAGCAGGACGGTGGAGTTGCCGTGCCTCTCCTCGAAGGCGTATGACGCGGCGAGTTCCGCGTACGAACCGGCGACGAGGATCGGCACACCCGCGTGCACCGCCTGCGACAGCGGGAGCGGCGCACCCAGCTCGGCGGTGACGGTGGCGGCGATCTCGTCCTGGCGGGCGACCAGGACATCGCGCAGCGCGGCGATCCGCGCGGCTCGACCGGCGGGCGGGGTGGCGGCCCAGCCCGGGAACGCGGCGCGGGCGGCCCGTACCGCGGCGTCGACATCCTCGGCGGTGCCGGCCGGAACATGGGCGATGACCTGTTCGTCCGCAGGGTTCACGACCGCGATCGTGTCCGTGCCCGACGCGGGGCGCCACTCCCCGCCGATGTACATGCCGTCATGGGCCTTCATGCGCTTTTCCTCCCGGACATGGATACAGCCGTTGTCGTCCGCACCCCAAACTAGCGGCGTTAGTTTTCGGGCGCCAGAGACGTCCGTCACCCACGGCCGGGCCGGTGCCCCGGGCAGCCGGGGCCCGGCCGCCGCCCCCCCGGCGGCCCGGGGGGGCGCGCCGGGGGCGCGGGGCGGGGGGCGGGGGCCCGGGGGGGGGGGCCCGGGGGGGGGGGGCGGGCTCCGGGGTCAGCCGAGTTCTGCGGGTGCCGCGCCGGGGTTCTCGAACTGGGTGCGGTACAGCTCCTCGTACCGGCCGCCGACCGCGAGGAGTTCTTCGTGGGTTCCGCGCTCCACGATCTGCCCGTTCTCCACGACCAGGATGAGGTCGGCCGCCCGCACGGTGGAGAGCCGGTGCGCGATCACCACCGCGGTGCGTCCGGCGAGTGCTTCGGTGAGCGCCTCCTGGACGGCTGCCTCGGAAGTGTTGTCGAGGTGGGCGGTGGCTTCGTCGAGGATGACGACGCGCTGGCGGGCCAGGAGCAGCCGGGCGATGGTCAGCCGCTGGCGTTCACCGCCGGAGAGGCGGTAACCGCGTTCGCCGACCACCGTGTCGAGCCCGTCGGGCAGCGAGGCGACCAGTCCGTCGAGTCGTGAGCGGCGCAGGGCGTCCCAGAGGTCGTCCTCGGTGGCTTCCGGTCGGGCCAGCAGGAGGTTGGCGCGGACCGATTCGTGGAAGAGGTGGCCGTCCTGGGTGACCATGCCGAGGGTGTCGCGCAGGGTCTCGGCGGACAGGTCGCGCACGTCGATGCCGCCGATGCGTACGGAACCCTCGTCCGTGTCGTACAGGCGTGGCAGCAGTTGCGCGATGGTCGACTTGCCCGCGCCGGAGGAGCCGACGAGCGCCACGGTGCGGCCGGGTTCGGCGCGGAAGGAGACACCGCGCAGCACTTCGTCGCCGCCGCGGGTGTCGAGGGTCGCGACGTCTTCGAGCGAGGCGAGGGAGACCTTGTCGGCGGACGGGTAGCCGAAGCGCACGTTGTCGAACTCCACGGACACCGGCCCTTCCGGGACCGTCCGGGCGTCCGGCTTCTGCCCGATGAGCGGCTTGAGGTCGAGGACTTCGAAGACCCGCTCGAAGCTGACGAGGGCGCTCATCACCTCGACCCGTGCTCCGGCGAGGGCGGTGAGCGGTGCGTACAGCCGGGTCAGCAGCATGGCCAGGGCGACGACCGCGCCCGCGTCCAGTCTCCCGCGCAGCGCGTAGAACCCGCCGAGCCCGTAGACCAGGGCGAGCGCCAGCGCGGACACGAGGGTGAGCGCGGTGATGAACGCGGACTGGGCCATGGCCGTGCGCACCCCGATGTCGCGCACCCTGGCCGCTCTGGCGGCGAATTCGGCGGACTCGTCGGCGGGCCGGCCGAAGAGCTTGATCAGTGTGGCGCCGGGTGCGGAGAAGCGCTCCGTCATCCGGGTTCCCATCGCGGCGTTGTGGGCCGCGGCCTCCCGCTGGAGCCTCGCCATCCGCGTCCCCATGCGGCGCGCGGGCAGCACGAACACCGGCAGCAGCACCAGCGCGAGCGCGGTGATCTGCCAGGAGATGGAGAGCATCACGCCGAGGGTGAGGAGCAGCGTCACGACATTGCTGACGACGCCGGAGAGTGTGTTGCTGAAGGCCCGCTGGGCTCCGATGACGTCGTTGTTGAGGCGGCTGACGAGAGCGCCGGTGCGGGTGCGGGTGAAGAACGCGATCGGCATGCGCTGCACATGGTCGAAGACGGTGGTGCGCAGGTCGAGGATCAGCCCTTCACCGAGATTCGCCGAGAGCCAGCGGCTGACCAGTCCGAGCACCGCCTCCGCGACGGCGATCACGGCGATGAGCAGGGACAGGCGTGTGACGGTGCCTCCGTCCCGGCCGTTCACGATCGCGTTCACCACACGGCCGGCGAGCACGGGGGTGGCGACCGCGAGCAGCGCCGTCGCCACGCTCAGGAGAAGGAACAGGGAGACCCGGCGCCGGTGCGGACGGGCGAACGCGGCGATGCGCCGCAGGGTGGCTCGGTCGAAGGGGCGTCGCTCCGCTTGCGCGTTCATGACGTTGTGCAGCTGCGTCCACGCGGTGGCTTCCATGCTCATGGGGGGAACGTACGACCTCCACCGGACTTGAGGTCAACAGTTCCCGGCATCGAACGGGGAACCCGGGGCCCGTGGGCCCCGGACGCCGCGCGTCCGGGCGTCGCGCGTCCGGGCGTCGCACATCAGGGCATCGCGCATCAGGGCATCGCGGCCCCTGGCGCCGCACGCCCGCATGCCCGGACGCCGCGCACCCCCCGGGCGTCGCGAGCCGGTGAGCCCGTCCGGCCGCGGCACTAGACGTCGAGTCCCGGGATTTCCTTCGGCAGCGGGCTGATCCGGCGGCCCTGGTGGTCGAAGACGTACAGGTGCGCGAGGTCGACCAGGAGCGGGACCTGTCCGCCGGTGCGCAGCCGCATGTCGGGACCGGTACGGACGACGAGGTCCGCGGCCGTGATCGCCGGGCGGTCCGGACTGTGCATGGCGTTCGGGTCGCTGTCCGTGCCGCGTTCGTCGAGGGTGGCGACCGAACCGCCGAAGTGTCCGGTCGCGCGCTCCTTGAGCCGTTCCAGGACGCCGACTCCGCCGCCGATGCCCGTGCGGTGCTTGCGGGAGACGGTCCGGTCGGGGCGGGCCGATTCGAGTTCGGGCACCATGGCGGGCCGCGACCCGGTGTTGAGGTGGACCAGCGCCTCGTGGCCCTGGTACTCGACGTGTTCGACGATGCCGCTCAGCGCGACCTCGCCGGGGCGGGCCTGACTGGGCGGGGCGATCCTCACGGCCTCGGAGCGCAGTCCGACGATGAGTCGGCGGCCCTGCTGGATGCGGAGCAACTGGTGGTCGGGGCTGAGCGGTTCGGGCAGCGGCAGCCGCTGTCGGCCGAGGTCGATCGACATGCGCCCTTCCAGCGGCGCGTGGACGACGGCCTGCAGCAGGTTGATGCGCGGGGTGCCGATGAAGGCGGCGACGAACACGTTCTCCGGCAGGGCGTAGACCTCGCGCGGCGGGCTCACCTGCTGGAGCCGTCCGCCGCGCATCACCGCGACCCGGTCGCCCAGCGACATCGCCTCCGCCTGATCATGCGTCACATAGACGGTGGTGACACCCAGTTCCTTGGTGAGCTGGGCTATCTCGGCCCGGAGATGGTTGCGGAGTTTCGCGTCGAGGTTGGACAGCGGCTCGTCCATCAGGAAGGCGGAGGGCCGGCGCGAGATGGCCCGGCCCATGGCGACCCGCTGCCGTTCCCCGCCGGAGAGCTGTCCGGGAAAGCGGTCGAGGACGGTTTCGATGCCCAGCATCCTGGCGGTGTCCTCGACGCGGGCGGTGTGGTCCTCGCGCGGGTTCTCCAGCATCAGCGGGAAACCGATGTTGGACCGGTTGGTCATCGTCGGGTAGAGCGCGAAGTTCTGGAAGACCATGGCCATGCCGCGTTCGCGGGGCATCAGGTCGTTGGCCGGTTCGCCGTCGAGCAGCAGCTCGCCCTCGGTGATCTCCTCCAGGCCGGCGATCATGCGGAGCACGGTCGACTTCCCGCAGCCCGAGGGGCCGAGCAGGACGACGAATTCGCCCGGGTCGATGGAGAGTGAGAGGCGATCGACGGCGCGTGTGGCCCGTCCGTACGCTTTGCTGACGTTGTGCAAGGAGATGGCGCGAGTCATGTGGTTCCGCCCGGAAATGGAGAGGTGGTGCGGTGGGGAGCGGCTGCAGTGGGCCGAAATTAACCCACGGTCCGGGGCGGTGGGAATGACTTGTACAAAGGTTGTGTCGCACTGGGGCGGGCGTGGTGCATTTGTCAGGCGCGGTGACGGTCCGCGGGACGCCGCCGCGGCCGGGGCGCCGGGTCGGCCCCGGCGCTTCGGTCGGCCCCGCCGCGCACTCCCAGCCCCGCCGCCACCAGCAGAAGCGCGCCGAGCATGACGAACGGCGCCGCGGTTCCCGCCACTCCGGCGACGAGACCGGCGGACGCCGGGGCCGCGACCTGACCCAGGCGATTTCCGGTCAGCCGGAGGGCGAGTGCGGTGGATCGGGCCTCGGCCGGGGCGGCCTGGACGACGGTGGTCATCGACAACGGCTGGCCGACCCCGAGACAGAAGCCGAGCACGGCGAGCATGACGGCCAGCACCGCCACGGGGACGGGCAGGGCGATGCCCGCGCAGAGCAGTCCGGCCAGCAGACAGGTCGTGGTGAGCAGCGTCCTGCGGCCGAGGACGCGGAGCATCGGGGTCATCACCAGGCGGCAGGCGATGGTGGCGGCGGCGCGGAGGCTGAGCAGCAGCCCGATGGTGGCGGGGGCGATGTGGCGGTGCTCGCCGACGACGGGCAGGTACGCGGTGAGGATGTCGATGGCGGAGAGCACGGCGAGGCTGATGAAGATCCCGGCCGGAACGCCGCGGGCGCGCAGGATGCGGCCGACGGGGACCTTGGTGACCGCCTCCGCGCGGCGGGCCGCGGTCGGGCGGCGGTGCTCGATGCGCCGGAGCGAGACGAGTGAGACGGCGGCGACGCCCGCCGAGACGACCAGGGCGAGTGCACTCGTCCGGGCCATGGCTCCGTCCCGTTCGGAGATCACGTACCCGGCGGCGATCGGGCCGATGAGCTGGCCGAGGGAGGCACCGATGGTGAAGTGGCCGAAGTTGCGGTCCTGTTCGGCCGGGGCGGACTGCCGGGCGACGATCGACTGGGCCCCTATGACGAAGCAGAGATGGCCGAGCCCCATCACACCGCTCCAGGCGGCCAGCGCCGTCAACGAGTCCGCTCGGCCGCTGAGGGCGCACCCTCCCGCGATCAGGGCGACGCCGGACGGCAGCAGGGGCGCGCACCGGCCGTGGTCGGTCCTGCGCCCGAGCGGGACGGCGGCGAAGAGCGGCAGGAGCGCGTACACCGCCGTGATCACACCGATGGCGCGCTCGTCCGCGCCGAGCGAGAGAGCCCGGTAGGAGACGGCGGGCCGCGCCATCGACACCGCCCCCTGCGCGAAGGCGAAGGCGATGACGAGGCGCAGCAGCCAGCTCCGGCCGGGTTCCTGGGTACGGGGCATGGTCAGATGATGCCGAACAGGAGTCCGGCGCAGAGCACCACCAGTGAGGTGAGCGCGGCCCACTTGACGGTGAATCTGGTGTGGTCGCCGAATTCGACCTTGGCCATGCCGACGAGGACGTAGACGGCCGGGACCAACGGGGACGACATGTGCAGGGGCTGGCCGACCAGCGAGGCGCGGGCGATCTCCAGCGGGGTGACGCCGTGGGCGGCACCGGCTTCGGCGAGTACGGGAACGACGCCGAAGTAGAAGCCGTCGTTGGACATGAAGTACGTCAGCGGGATGCTCAGGATGCCGGTGACGATCGCCATGTGCGGGCCCATGCCGTCGGGGATGGCGCCGACGAGCCAGTCGGCCATGTGGTCCACCATGCCGGTACCGGTGAGGACACCGGTGAAGACGGCGGCCGCGAAGACCATGCCGGAGACGTTGAGGACGTTGTCGGCGTGGGCGGCGATGCGGGCCCGCTGGTCGGGCATGTGGGGGAAGTTGACGGTGAGCGCGAGCGCGGCACCGAGCAGGAACAGCACCGGGATCGGCATCAATTCCATGATCATCGCGGTGAGCAGGGCGACGGTGAGGCCCGCGTTGAACCAGTAGAGCTTGGGGCGCAGGGTGGCGCGGGCCGGGTCCAGACCCTGGAAGCCCTCGTCCGCGTGCGCTCCGACGTCTTCACCTCCGACGCCCTCGTCTCCGTCACCGTCCGCACCCGTGGCCGTGCCGGTTCCGCCGAAGCTCCTGCGCGGGCGGTCGCCGCGGCCGCCCGATCCGACGAGGACCGTCTCCGGCTCCATGACCGCCTCGGTGGCCGGCGCCTCGTCGAGGGTGAGCGTGCCAAGCCGCTTGCGCTCGCGGCGGCCCAGCACGACGGCCAGGAGCAGGACGGCGAGCAGTCCGACGCCGAGGGCGGGGATCATGGGGACGAAGATGTCACCCGCGTCCAGCTTGAGCGCGGTGGCGGCGCGGGCGGTGGGGCCGCCCCAGGGAAGGGTGTTCATGACGCCGTTGGCCGTGGCGGCGACACCGGTCATCACGACCAGGCTCATCTTGAGGCGCTTGTAGAGCGGGTACATCGCCGAGACGGTGATCATGAAGGTGGTGGATCCGTCGCCGTCGAGCGAGACGATCGCCGCGAGCACGGCCGTACCGACCACGATCCGCATCGGGTCGGCCTTGCAGAAGCGCAGGATGCCCCGGACGATCGGGTCGAACAGGCCGACGTCGATCATCACGCCGAAGTAGACGATCGCGAACATCAGCATGGCGGCGGTCGGGGCGAGATTGCCGACGCCCTCGATGACGTAGTCGCCGAGCTTCGCGCCCTTCCCGACGGCGACGCAGAACAGTGCGGGAATCAGGACCAGCGCCGCGATCGGCGACATCTTCTTCATCATGATCAGGACCAGGAAGGTCGCAATCATGGCAAAGCCGAGGATTGTCAGCATGTGGGATACCTATCGCTCACCCTTGAACTCCACCGGAGTCGGCGGTGCGGATGACGTCAGGGCGCGCCTCTCGGCGTTAACAAGATGTTGACATGCGAGCAATACGAGCAAAACCCCAGGTCAACGCCGCGATCACGCGCGAGCGCCCTCGGCGGGACCGGTGACGGCGGCACCTTGGGGGTCATGGCCCCGGTGTCGCGGCGGGTGTCACGTGCACCGGGATGCCGTTGAGCACGGCGGTGCCGTGCGACGGGCCCTCGCGGTCAGTCCAGGGCCTGTGCGAGGTAGGCCCGCAGCAGGACCCGGGTCTCGGCGACGATGGCCCGGTCACCCGACGGATCGGTACGGAAGGCAAGCTGGAAGAGGGCGTCGGCGGCCTCGACGCAGACCAGGATCGTACGGAGCAGATCCTCGTCGGGAGTGCCGCCGAGATGCCCGGAGAGCAGGTCGGCGAGCCGGCCGGCGACCCGCTGGTTGGCGTCACTGGCCGGGTCGTCCTCGGGGGCGGGTGTGCCGAAGTCGACGAGCGCGAAGCCGGCCACGGTTCGCTTCATCGCCAGGTATTCGTCCAGGACGGCATCGATGGCGCTGCGCCAGTCGGCCGCCGGGATGGTGGCGAGGCGGGCAGTGATGCGTTCGGCGTAGCTGTCCAGGTTGCGCCGGGCCAGCGCGTCGGTCAGCGCGCGCTTGTTGGAGAAGAACCGGTAGACGGAGCCGATGGGAACCCCGGCGCGGAGGGCGACCGCACGGGTGGACAACTGCTCGTATCCGGTCTCGTCGAGGAGTTCGGCACAGGCGTCGAGTATCCGGGTCAGACGTTCGGCGCTGCGCTGCTGCACAGGGGCGCGGCGGAGGTTCGTGTTCGCATGGGGCACAGACTCCATGATGCCGTGGGCCTCCTGTGCAGGTCGCGGGCCGGGGGACTGGGTGCGGCCGTCACGCGATGAGCAGAGACAGTCCGCCGACGGTGTAGGTGATCATCAAGGCCAGCAGCGGGAGTTGTCCAGCGACGGCGCGGCCGGGCGGGAAAAGGCGTACGGACCTGTCATGGGCGGCAATGACGCCGAGCACGTGACCGAGGACGATCGCGGCGACCTGGAGCGTGGCGACACCGCCCGGCCCCAGGGGCGGTTCGGGCGGGACGGGACTGTCAGTGCCGGATGCCACCATGACAGTGCGTGGCCCTTCGGTGACGAAGAGTGTGAAGTAGTGGGCGGTGAGATAGCCGAGGGCGATCGGTACGAGCGCGTGCGCGAAGGCGGTGAGCGGGTGGCGGAGTTGACCGGAGATCAGCCGGGTGGCGCCGGTGCAGAGGGCATGGAGAACGGCGACGAGCGCGACGGCGCCCAAGAGTCCGAGCGTGGCCGTCGTGGTGCGGCCCAGGGATGAGGTCTGGACGGTGGTGATCCAGGACGGGGCATCGGAGAAGCCGTCGTAGGCGGTGGAGCCGAGCATGACGCAGACGGTGGCGACGAGCCCGGGGGTCTGCGGGGTGCCGTCGAGTCCGTTGAACGGGGAGCGGAGCACGAGGCGGCGGTCGGCGGCGCGGCGGCCGAGCGGGGAGAGCCGCGCGAGGAGCCCCGAGTAGACCTCGAAGGCGTCCGCCCGGTCGAACCACCCGGCGCCGTGGCGGGCGGCGCCCGCGAGGTGGACGGCTGCGTGGAGGGAGAGGAAGAGGAGGAGGGCGGTGGCCGATGCCGGGTCGGGGGCGACGAGTTCGAGCCAGGTGAAGGCGAGGAGGCCGGCCGCGGCGGGCCACAGGCCGAGGCGAGCGGGCAGGGGGCGGCCCGCGGCCGGGTCGCGGCCGAGTGCGCGGCAGCCGAGGAGGTGCAGGGTGCGGAGCGGGTTGAACAGTCGCCAGACAGGCCCGAGAAGGAGGGAGGCGGGTACGAGTCCGACCCAGAAGAGTACGTAGACGGTGCCGGGCGCCGGGTTGCGGTCCGGATCGTCCGGACCGAGAAGGAGGTGGAGCGTGACGAACAGGGCGGCGGCCGACCCGAGCAGGCGGGCGGCGATACGGCTGGAGCGGGCGTCGGCGAGCCGCTGGACGGCGGCCGGGAGAGGGCGCCCCGCCCGGTCGCCGCGGAACCGGGAGGCGGGCCAGAGCAGGCCGAGCGCGAGAAAGGAGACGAAGAGCGCGGCGAAGGCTCCGGCGAAGGCGTAGAAGGGGGACAGCGGGAGGTCGTGGCGGGCGCCGATGCCGTGGGCGAGGATGCTCACCGGACGACGAGTTGGGTGAGCAGCAGACCGGACTCGTGCGTCTCGACTTCGAAGAGCCCGGTGCGGTCGGCGGTGAAGGTGAGGGTGATGGTCCTTCCCGCCGGCAGCCGCGCCTCTTTGTCGTAGCCGTGGACGTGGAGCGTGTCGGCGCGGTCGCTGCGGACCCGGAGCCCAACGGTCCGGCCCTTCTTGATCTCGGTTCGGCCGGGGGCGGGGCTGACCCTCCCGTGGGAGACGACGATGTCGAGCATCGTGCCGGACGGTGGCGTGCCGGGCTGTGAGGTATCGGTCTGTGGCGTATCGGGCTGTGCGGTATCGGGCCGGTCCTCTCCGGGGGCGGTGGAGGGTGCGGAGGCAGCGACGAGGGAGGTGGCGGCCTGGATCGGGGCGGAGTTCACGGCCCAGGCGGTGTGGTCGTCGGCGTAGAGCCGGACGGTGAGGCCGGTGCCGCCCCCGGTGGCGCGGACGAGGGAGCCGGGGAGGTGGTACCAGGCGCCATAGACCCGGGCGAGGGGGTGGCCGTCGAGGAACAGCCGGGCGTGGCCGCGCCCGGGGAGAGCGGCGCCGCCCACACTGTCCGGGGTGAACCGGAAGTTCTGTACGGAGAGGTGGACGTTCCACCCGTCCTCGGAGTCCGCCCGGACGGCGACGGTCACCTCGGGGGCTCCCTCGGCATCGACCTGACGCAGCCGGTGCCCGGAACCGTCGTCGGCGGCGAGGAGGCGGCCCACACTGCCGCCCGCCTGCTCGTGGCTGGTGCCGGGCTTGTGGTGGGTGGTGGCCCGCCCACCACAGGCGCTCGCACCGAACACGAGGGCGCCCGCGGTGAGCACGGTGGCGACTGCGGTGAGCACGGTGGCGACTGCGACGCCCGGCCGGACCGGCCGCAGCCATCGGCGGGGATGCCTCACGACGCGTCTCCTTCCGGGGCGGGGGCCGGAGCGGGAGCGGGAGCAGGAGCAGGAGCAGGAGCGGGAGCGGGAGCGGGAGCAGGAGCGGGGGCGGGGGCGGGGGCGGGAACGGGGGCGGGAACGGGGGCGGGAACGGGGGCGGGAGCGGGGGCGGGAGCGGGAGCGGGGGCGGGAGCGGGGGCGGCAGCACCGTTCGCACGCGTGCCCCGGTCCCGGCCGGGCTCCGACCCACCCCGCCCGCCCGGCACGTCCGACAGGCCCTGCTCCCCCCGCCTCTCCGACAAGCCCGGCTCCCCCTGCGCACCCCGCCCGCCCGGCCCGCCCGGCACGTCCGGCGCGTCCGGCACACCCGGCACACCCGGCACGTCCGGCACGTCCGGCAGGCCCTGCTCGCCCTGCCGGGCGGCGGCCACGACGGCCCACACCACCCAGATCACCCCGAGCAGTCCACGCACCCAGGCCGGGCTGAGCGGAATCCACGGGATCATGAACACGGCCTTGTCGACCGCGTCGAGCAGGGTGAGTGCGCCCAGTACCACCGTCGTCCAGCCCAGCCAGGGCCGTTCACCCCGCAGGACCAGGCCGGTCGCGGTCCACCACACCCCGGTCAGCAGCAGCGCCAGCGCGGGCACGTAGGAGGAGGACAGCGCCGTCGTCGATCCGGCAACGTCCAGGCCGAGGCCGATCGCGCCGAGCAGCGTCGCCGCGGTGGCGAGCCCGCTGCCGCGCAGTCTGCGCCACCACAGCGTCCCGCCGACCAGCGCGAGTACCACCGCGACCGCCAGCGCCACCTGTACCTCGATGCGCTCGATGCCCCGCGCTCCGTACCAGTCGCAGCCGGCGGGCAGCCGTCGCGCCCGCACGTCGTAGTCGGCACAGACCAGCAACTGGGCGAGTTTGACCGGTTCGCCGACGAGCCGGTCGGTGCGCCCGGACACGGCGCCGCGCTCGGACCCGCAGGTGGGCAGGGCGCGCGGGGAGGACGGCCCGGTGTCCGACTGCCAGCAGTTGCCGTCGCCCTGGCCGTCCCACCACACGTCCGTGCGGTTGGGCCGGGAGTTGCCGGCCTTGTCCGTGCCGAGGTGGTTGTCCGCGTACCGGTTGTGGTGGGACGTGTCGGTCTGCCGGGACAGCGCGTTCTCGCCCCGGATGAAGGCGGGGACGGCGCTGAGGAAGAAGGCGGCGCGTTTCTGTCCGTAGATCCAGTTGTTCTCGTACAGGTTCCAGTTGCCGCCTGCGGTGATGATGCCGGTGCCGGGCGGCATGGAGATCTGCGGGCAGACCACCCCGTCCTCGTAACCCCGGTCCACGGGCGGCTTGGCGCAGGTGCCGTCGGCGACGTACCGGTAGTAGTCGGCGTTGTTGTCGTGGATCAGGTTGCGTGCGAAGCGGGCGTGGTTCTGCGGCAGTCCGGGGTGGCCCGGGAAGGCGCTGTCCATCGAGGCGCCGCCCATGTTGTGGTCGAACTCGTTGTCGTGGACGTGGACGGAGTCGCCCGCGGTGCCCGAGTAGCCGACCATGTTGTGGTGGCTGCGGCAGCCGGTGATCTCGATCGAGTAGCGCGGCACGTCGTAGCCGTACGCGTCGTTGATGTCCGACGCGCTGCCGGGGTAGATGCCGGAGTCGCCGTTCCCGTACGACTCGCAGTTCCTGTACAGCCCGTGGTCGCTCGCGAAGGTCAGGAAGCCGTACTCGTCGTTCCACCGGGTGAGGACGGAGTCGATGACGAAGCCGTCCTGGGCCAGGACGTACAGGGAGTTGAAGGTGGTGCGCTGTGCGGTGAAGTTCTTGAAGTAGACGCCGTCGGAGCCGTCCGCGCGGATGGCGTTGAGCTTCTGGTACTTGGCGTCGATGACGACATCCGTGCGCTCCGCGCCGGTCCCTTCGATCTGGAGGTTCTTCTTGCCGAGGATCGCCACCAGGTTCTGGTTGTGCGGGCACCGCGCCTGCTGCGCGTAGGACAGGATCTGGTAGCCGAGCTGGGAGTCGGGTGCCTTCAGCCGGGCGCACTCCCCCACCGGCTCGGGCAGCGAGGGCTCCTCCTCGTACAGGCCGGGCAGGATCGCGATGGTCATGCCGGGCCTCGCGACCGCGTCGACGGCCTGCTGCAGATGGCGGTAGCCGGACTTCCGGCAGCGGTCGAACAGCTTCAGGTTCCGGGCCCGCAGCCCGTCCGGGAAGCCGGACACGCGGCGTTCGAAGTCCGCCCGGTCGCTCTTGCAGACCAGCAGATCGGGTTCGCCGGTGCGGTACACGGGCACACTGCCGGTTCCGTCGGGCAGCGTGACCGGGCGTTCCTCGTGTGCCTGAGCGGCCGGAGCCGCGAAGAGAGCGACGGCAAGTGCCGCCAGGACCACCAGAAGCCTTCGTGTCCACGACATGCGCGGAAGAGTAGAGCATTGTTCACTTTTTAGAACCCCCTCGTGCACGACGAATGCCGTTGACGCGCCCCGGTCCAATTCCTACGGTTACCCATAGGATTCCTTCGGCACCGGGAGCGCACATGGGCGGCATCGAGCAGGCGAGGAAGACGGCGGAAGGGCTCCAGCACTCCGCGGGGTTCGGCAATCAGCACAGCTCCGAGGCCGTGCCGGGGGCGTTGCCGCACGGCCGCAACTCACCCCAGCGCGCGCCCCTCGGGCTCTACGCGGAGCAGTTGAGCGGGTCGGCCTTCACCGAGCCCCGGGCGCACAACCGCCGCTCCTGGCTCTACCGGATCCGCCCGTCGGCCGCCCACCCCCCGTTCGCCCGTATCGACAACGGCGCGATCAGGTCCGCCCCGTTCACCGAATCCGTGCCCGACCCGAACCGGCTGCGCTGGGATCCTCTCCCCGGCCCCGCCCCCGGCACCGACTTCCTGGCCGGCCTGTGGACCCTCGGAGGCAACGGCGACGCCGCGCAGCGCACCGGCATGGCCGTGCACCTCTACCACGCCGACTCCTCCATGACGGACCGGGTGTTCAGCGACGCGGACGGCGAGCTGCTGATCGTCCCGGAGCAGGGCGGGCTGCTGCTCCGTACCGAACTGGGCCTGCTGCGCGCGCAGCCGGGGCACGTCGCACTGATCCCGCGCGGCGTCCGTTTCCGCGTGGAGCTGCTCGACGCCACCGCCCGCGGTTATGTCTGCGAGAACTACGGGCAGCCGTTCACCCTTCCCGACCTCGGCCCGATCGGCGCCAACGGCCTGGCGAACGCCCGGGACTTCCTCGCTCCCGTCGCCGCGTACGAGGACGACGAACGCCCGGTGGAGGTGGTCAACAAGTTCTGCGGGAACCTCTGGTCCGCGACCTACGACCACTCGCCCCTCGATGTGGTCGCCTGGCACGGCAACCACACTCCGTACGTCTACGACCTGCGCCGTTTCAACATCATCGGTTCGATCAGCTACGACCACCCCGACCCGTCGATCTTCACGGTGCTGACCTCCCCGTCCGACACCCCGGGTCTGGCCGGCGTCGACTTCGTCGTCTTCGCGCCGCGCTGGCTGGTCGGCGAGGACACCTTCCGGCCGCCGTACTTCCACCGCAACGTGATGAGCGAGTACATGGGCCTGATCGAGGGCGCGTACGACGCGAAGACGGCGGGCAAGGGCGGCTTCGTCCCGGGCGGCGGCTCGTTGCACAACATGATGTCGGCGCACGGCCCGGACCGGGAGACCTTCGACCGGGCGAGCGAGGCGGAGCTGAAGCCGCAGAAGATCGACGACGGTCTGGCCTTCATGTTCGAGACCCGCTGGCCGGTGACGGCGACCGGGCAGGCGGCGACCGCCGGTCATCTCCAGCGTGGCTACGACGACGTGTGGCAGGGTCTGAGCCGCAACTTCAGGCCGTAGGCAACGACGCCGCTTCCCGGCCCCCGCATCGTCGCGTCCGCTGTGTCGCAGTACGGAGAGACCAGGTGACCCAGGTGCCTCAGACGCCCAGGACGCCCCAGGGCCATGCCTTCGCTCCCGATTCGCTGGTCCTGAACCGCAAGCTGCCGTTGTGGTACCAGGTCTCGCAGTCGTTGCGCGCCTCGATACTCGGCCGCACCAAGGACGCGTCGGCGCGGCTGCCGACCGAGGAGCAGCTCGCCGCGCACTACGGCGTCAGCGTCCTGACCATGCGTCAGGCGCTCAAGGAGCTGGAGACGGAGGGGCTGATCAGCAGGCACCGGCGGCGCGGCACCTTCATCGAGCCGCGCGCCCGCCGGGTGTCACCGGTCCGGCTGCTGGGCTCGATCGACGCGATCGTGGCCCAGCAGTCGGGTGAGCGGACCTCTGTCCTCGACCACGGCCCTCTCGCCGTGCCGGGAGATCTCACCGAGTACTTCCCCGACTGCGCGGAGGTCGTCGGCTACCGCCGGCTGCGACGCGACGGCGACAGCGACGAACCCACCAACTGGGCACAGAACTCGGTGCGTCCCGAGGTCGCGGCCCGGCTCGATGTCGCCGATCTCGAACGCTGGCCGATGACCAAGGTGCTGCGCGACCGGGTCGGCGTCCGCATCGCGCGCATCACCGACACGGTCGAGGCGCGCCTCGCGGACCCGGCCACCGCCGAACTCCTCCACGTGCCGCTGCTGAGCCCGATCCTGTTCTACACGGGCGTGACGTACGACGAGAGCGGCCAGGTGGTGGATGTGGCGCAGATCCGCTACCGGGGCGACCGGTTCTCCTTCTCGGTCACCGTGGAAGCGCACTGACTCCGCCCGTGCGCCCGCGGCTACGATGCCGGGGAAGGCGGGCGGACGTGGCGACGGGGAGGACGACACGGTGGCAGCACGGGCGGCGGGCGGCTCCGACGGCGCCCGGGGCGAGGAGGCCACGCTCCTCGACGATCTGATGCCCTGGTCCGTACGGCCGTTGCGCACCGGGCGTCCCTGGGTGATCGCCCCCGACGCCGCTTCCCTCAGGGCGCGCTGGGAACGGCTGGTACGGGCCCCGGCCGCCGAGCGCGAGCGCCTGTTCCGGGCGACCCGTTCCCGTACCCCGCGCACCCCGGTGGCGTCGCTTCCCGGGCAGGCCACCGGCACCGGCCGGTTCGCCCGGGAGACCGGACCATGCCCCGAGCCGGTACGGATCGCGCACGGCCCGTTCGACGAACAGTGGTTGATCCCGGACCACCGGCTGATCGACGCCGCCCGTCCCGAGCTGTGGCGGGTGGCCGACGGACACCAGCTCTTCGCCGTCGAGCACGGCCCGGTGCCCCAGGACGCCGGCCCCGTCCTCTCCGTGACGGCGCTGCTGCCGGACGGCCACTCCCCCGCCGGCCGGCCGGGCCGGATCCGGCCGCTGTACCGGCGTCCCGGGGGCCTCGAACCCAATCTGGCCCCGGGGCTGCTCGCGCTGCTGCGGGCCCGCCACGGGGAAGCGGTCACGGAGCGGTCCGTGCTGGCGTGGGTGCTCGCGGCGGCCCGCCATTCCTCCGCCGGGTGCGCGGTGCCGCTGCCCGCCGACACGGCGTACTGGTCGGCGGGGGTGGAGCTGGGGCAGGAGCTGCTGCGGCTGCACCTGCGGGGCGCCCGCGGCGGGGAGCGCCCCCGGCTGCCCGGGGGGCGGCGCCCCTATGTGCGGGCCGCCGTCCCGCCCGCACCGGCCGCCCTGGAGTACGACCCGGACGACGAGGCGCTGACGCTGGGCACGGGCCGCATCTCGCCCGTGCCGGCCGGGGCGTGGGAGTTCCGGGTGGGCGGGGTCCGGATGCTGGAGCTCTGGTTCGAACGCCGTACGGCGGTGGCCGGCGGGCGGGAGCCGGACGGCCTGGAAGCGGTCGGACCCCGCGCCTGGCCCCAGGAGTGGACCTCGGAGCTGCTGGAACTGATCACCGTGCTCGCCCTGCTCGCCGAACTCCGGCCCCGGCAGGAGGGCCTGGCTGTCGGACCGCGGATCACGGCCGGCGACCTCCGCGCGGCAGGCGTGCTACCGGTCCCGGCCGCGGCCCGGCGGCCCGCGTCGGTGCTCGGTCATCAGGAGGAGGGTCCGGACGGGCAGTTCGCGCTGCTGTGACGGCCGGGGATCCCGGAACTCCCGTCCGGAGCGCGCCGGGTCCTGGCCCTCTCGTCCGGATGCGCCCATCGGGCGAAGGAGTCGGCTACCGGTCGAAGGAGTCCAGCACCCGGTACAGCGCCCGGTCGAAGACCCCGTCCAGGTCGATCGGCCCGGGGTCCTCGGCGAATCCCGCCGCCATCCGCGGATACTTCCCGGTCGCGATCTGGCTGATCAGATACTCGGTGCGTACGGCCTGCTCCTGCTCCTGCGACCAGGGCAGTGACCGGCTCCGCTCGGCCGTGGCGATCTCGTTCGCCACATAGGTGGTGACCACACCGTTGACCATGGCGATGAGTTCCATCTTCTCGCCGAACCGCGCGTCGACCCCGTCCAGGCAGCTGAGCGCGTACTCCAGGTACCGCAGCGTGTTCGGACTGAAGCCGTACACCGGTGACATGAGCCGGGGCATCCAGGTGTGACGGTGCATCATCGCGCGGGCCTGATGGGCCAGCGCGACGAGATCGGCACGCCAGTCGTCGGACGGTTCCGGGAACTCGTACCCGCCACTGACCGCGTCGAACATCAGCTCGTACAGGTCCTCCTTGCGCGGCACGTAGTTGTAGAGCGACATCGTGCCGCAGCCGAGCTCGGCCGCGACCTTCCGCATGGACAGCGCGTCGAGCCCCTCCGCATCGGCGATACGGATGGCCGCCGCCACGATGTCGGCACGGCTGAACGCGGGCTTGGGTCCACGGCCCGCGCGCTCGGGGCGCGCCCAGATCACTTCGGGTACAGCGGGTCGCCCCACCATTGATCACCACCTTTCCCACCATCGTAGTTACGTACACCGTACGCAGTGCTGTACGGTGGGCCTCATGACAACTACGTACGCTGTACTTAGTCAAGGTCTGGAGAAGCGTTACGGCGATGTCCACGCGCTGCGCGGGCTCGACCTCGCGGTCGCCGAGGGCACGGTCTGCGGAGTGCTGGGGCCGAACGGCGCGGGCAAGACCACCGCCGTCCGGGTCCTCACCACGCTGACGGCACCGGACGGCGGAAGCGCCCGGATCGCGGGTCACGACGTGGTGCGCGAGGCGGGCGCGGTGCGCGCGGCGATCGGGGTCACCGGACAGAACGCCTCGGTCGACGGCGAACTGTCCGGCCGGCAGAACCTGCGGCTCTTCGCCAAACTGCTCCGGTTCCGCGGCGAGGCCGCGCGCAGCCGCGCCGACGAGCTGCTGGAACGCTTCGAACTGACAGAGGCCGCCGACCGCCCGGCCCGCACCTACTCGGGCGGCATGCGCCGCCGTCTCGACCTCGCCGCCAGTCTGCTGACCCGTCCGCGGGTGCTCTTCCTGGACGAGCCGACCACCGGACTCGATCCGCACAGCCGCAACCAGATCTGGGCGGCGGTGCGGGACCTGGCCGACCGGGGCACCACCGTCCTCCTGACCACCCAGTATCTGGAGGAGGCCGATCGGCTGGCCGACGAGATCGTGCTGATCGACCGGGGCCGGGCCGCCCACCGCGGCACCCCCGCCGAACTGAAGTCCCGCATCGGCAGTTACGCCGAGGTGGTCGTCACCCAGGAATCGGCGCTGGCCCAGGCGGCCGGCGTCCTCGATCAGCTCACCGGCACCGAACCGGCGCTCGACCACGAGCGCCGCGCCGTGGGCGCGGTCACGACCGACCCCACCCTCACCCTCCCCCGTCTCGTCCGGGAACTCGACGCGGCGGGCGTACCGCTGATCGACGCGAGCCTGCGCCCGCCGACACTCGACGAGGTCTTCCTCCGCCTGACCGGCCGCGACGACGGTCGTCCCTCCCCGCCCCTGAAGGAGACAGCAGCATGAGCAGCACCAGCATGAGCGGCACCCTCCTGGTCCACGAGCAGCCCGTCGCCACCGGCAGGAACACCCCGGTCGCCGACACCCTGGCGGTGCTGGGCCGCCATCTCCAGCGGATCAAAGCGGCCCCGGGCATCGTGATCCTGACCCAGACCATGCCGATCACGATGCTGCTGTTCTTCGGGTACGTGTTCGGCAGCGCGCTCGCCGTCCCCGGCCGGGAGTACCGCGCGTTCCTGGTGCCGGGCCTGCTGGCGGCGACGGCGGCGGGCGGCCTCATGACCGGGATGTTCCAGTCCTCGCAGGACTGCCACCGCGGGGTGATGGACCGGTTCCGCGCGCTGCCGATGAGCCGGTCCGCCGTACCGTTCGGCCAGACCGTGGCCGACCTGGTGACCACGGCCGTCGGGTTGATTCCACTGATCCTGGTCGGGCTCGCGGTCGGCTGGCGGATCGAGGGCGGCCCGCTCGCCGCCCTGGGCGCCTTCGGGCTGCTGCTGCTCCTCCGGTTCGCGACGTCGTGGATGGGCTGCTGGCTGGGCCTGTTGATCCGCAACGAGGAGATCGCCGGTCAGCTGGGCAGCGCCACCTTCGTCCTTCCGCTGCTGTCGAGTGCGTACATCCCGACCGAGGGCCTGCCGGGCTGGCTGCGGACGGTAGCGGAGTGGAATCCGATCAGCGCCATGGCCTCGGCCAGCCGCGACCTGTTCGGCAACGCGTCCCCGGCCGCCGACGCCGCCTGGCCGGTCGCCCATCCGGTGGCCGGAACGCTCGCCTGGTCGGTACTGCTCCTCGCGGTGTTCGTGCCGCTGTCCGTACGGCGGTACGCGCGCGACGGCGAGTGAGCCGAGCCGGCTCCGGCGGACCCGGGCACCGCTCCGGCGGCCCGGCGGACGCCACGGCGATGCCGGGCGCCACCCGATGCCGCGCGAGTGTCATCCCCTGCCGCGCGGCGCCGGGGCCCGCGCCACAGGCACCACGTGATGCCGCACGGGCGCCACGTGATGCCGTACGGACCGTCACGCGAGGCCGTGCGGACCGTCACGCGAGGCCGTGCGGCGCCGGGGCCTGTCGCACACACGCCCCGGCACCCCACGTTCACTTCTGCGGTGCCAGCTCCGGGCCCAGCGAGGAGAACTTCTCCTGCGACACGATCCGCTTCGGCGGCCAGGTGATGTTCTCCGGGGGCCACTTCTGCCCGGTCTTCTTCAGGAACCAGGCCGGCGGCTCGTACATCGGCGGCTCATAACCGTCGGGCAGCGCCGTCTTCCACTCCAGCCCCTCGGTGCGTTCCGCGAACTCGTCCTTGATCGCCTTCAGCCGCTCCGGCTGCGTGAGCAGATCGACCGCGGTCGCCGCCAGGTACTTCGCCGCCGCGACCACCGCCGCCTGACCGGGCGCGGCGGCCGCGCAGGCGGCCGTGGACCAGGTGTGCATCTTGGTGCCGATCGGGGCCAGGGCCGCCCCCATCGACACGGTCGGCACATTCCAGCTGATGTCCGCGACATCCGTCGAACCGCCGCCCATGAAGACCGGGTTGGGCGGGGTGAGCGCGCCGATCGTGCCGTGCATGCCGGCGGTCGGCAGTCCGAGCGATTCCTGGAGCTCCTTCGCCAGCGCGTGCGCCTCGTCGGTGAACGCGGGCGGCCCGATCTGCGTCATGTTCTCGTGCAGCAGCTCGGCGAAGGACCGCGACGGCAACTGGTTCCAGCAGGCCGAGGTGACGCGGTGCACGACTGTGGTGCGGCTGGCCGTCGCCGCGGCTTCGGAGACCGCGATCACCTTGTCGAGCAGCGCCTGCACACGGGCCGGACTGCCTTCGCGCACGTAGTAGGAGATCTCGGCGATCTCCGGGGTGACGTTCGGGATGTCGCCACCGTTGTTGATCACCCAGTGGAGCCGTCCCGACGGGGCGAGGCTCTCCTCGCGCAGGAACTCCGACATCGTCGCCATCATCACGGCGGCGTCCAGCGCGCTCTTGTTGCCGAGCGGGGTGCCGCCGTGTCCGGAGACCCCGAGGAAGGTGAACGTCACCGCCGTCATCGCGGTGGTGGAACCCCAGCCGGTGGCGTTGGCCGTGGACGGGTGCCAGTCCAGGAAGGCGTCCAGGCCGTCGTACACGCCCTTGCTGACGGCATAGGTCTTGCCGATCAGCGCCTCCTCGGCCGTCGAGCCGAAGAACTTCACGGTGACCGGGAGCCGGTGCTTCTTCGCGGCCTGGGCGACGGCTGCCGCGGCTGCCGCCGCGGCCGTTCCCAGCGCGCTGTGCCCGCACCCGTGTCCGGGGCCGTAGCCGGGCGCGAACGGATCGTGGATGTACTCGCGCGGGTCGTGGTGGCCGACGCCCTTGTTCTGCGAGAGACCGGGCAGCGCGTCGTACTCCCCACTGAAGCCGAGGACCGGGCCACCGCTCCCGTGGCGGAATGTGGCGGTGAACGCGGTCGGGAAGCCCGCGGTGCCGAACTCGACGTCGAAGCCCGCCTTCTCCAGGAATCCGGCCTCGGCGAGTGAGGAGTTCCACTCGCGCAGGCTGAGCTCGGCATGGTCCCAGATCTCCGCGTTGAGCCCGGTGATCCGGCCGCTGTTGCCGTCGATCCAGCCGATCGCCGCCTGCTTGGCCGGGCTGTCCTGCGCGAGACCCTTCGGGGCCTCGTATCCGCCGTCCGTCGCGGCGTCGGCCGCCTCGGAGGCCGCGGCCATCGCCGGATCGGCGTCGGCCGCCATCACCGCGGTGGTCACCCCTGCCGCGCCCAGCAGCTGCATGATCCGTCTCCGGCTGAGGACCGGACCGGCCGCCATGGCTGCTTCGTGCGCGTGCTCGTGCTGGTCGTGCAGGTCACACATGTACGCCTCCGGGGGTGAGGTGCCGTGTACGTGCCAAACGATCAGCACCCTGACCCCGGAAGTTTTCAACGTCAACATCTTGGGATGACAAAGTTGTTACGCACACGGATTCACCCACGCAACCATCGCTCCGTACGGCGTACGACCAGGAGCGGCACCGGCTCCGCGGACAGACGTCGGAACGGGCGGCCCGGGCAGGGCACCAGGGGCCGGGGCGTACGCTGCCGCCGGTCACGGCGCCGGGCGGGGACGGGGCGGCCGTGAGCGGGAACGAGACGGGGGACGGACGGGTGACCGTACCGGCGCTCGACGAGCACTGACGAGCACTGCTGAAGCGCTGCTGCGGGCCGCGGGGATGACGGACGAGCAGGGGGCAGCGCCGCGCCGGTACGGTGTGATCGCCTGAGCGGCCTGCGCGGTGGGCCGGATCAGTCAGGGACGAGATCCCTCAGGGGCCGGATCGGTACTGAAGGGCCGTCAGGTCAGTGGCGGCTGCCGAAGAGCGAGCGCCGCAAGCGCCGCAGCGGCGCGAACAGCGAGACCCGCGCGCTCTTGCTCCGACGACTGTGGGCGGCATCGCGCGAGGTGAGCTCACGCATCAGCAGCGTCGCCTCCGCCGCCTCCCGCTGCGGGACGGCGGGACCGCCGAGCACCGCGAGATGGCGGTCGAGGCGCGAACTCGTCGCACTGCTCCCACATGTGATGGCAGGCACACGCGGCCTGCTGCGCATCGTTATCTGTTCCATGTCACTCCCCACCCGTACGAGGGCACCCGGCCCGGGCAGGGTAACCCTATCCCCCCGCGACGACACTCGTGTATCCCGGTCACAGGATTGGGCACACCCATACGGAGGTTGACAGGCAACCCCCGAATACACCCGATTCCAGGGCGAGTTGGACAGAACGGAAGCGGTGCGGCGGGACCGGACCGGCGGAGTGCCGGACGGAGACCCCTGCGGACGGGGTCTCCTGCCCGTCGGACGACCGAACGGGCCCGGCGTGCGTTCCGGGTGGGGGGTCAGGCGGCCGAGTTGAGGACGGGCAGGTAGCCGCCCGACTGTCCGGCCGCGGTGGGGTGGTAGGACTCACCGATGTTGAGCCAGTTGAGACTGTGCAGCCAGGCGTCTCCGGAGCAGATCTCGTGCCCGGTGAACCGGCCCGCGACATCGGCGTAGGTGAAGCCGTGGTCGGCGGCGCGCTTGGCGGTCGCCGCGTTGAGGTAGTCGGCCGCACCGTTGATCGCGGTGCGCACCTTGTCGCTCAGGCCGACGACGCAGCTGCCGCCGATCTTGTAGAAGCGGGGGTATCCGAGGACGACGACACGGGCGGACGGCGCCTTGGTGCGGATCGCCGAGTACACGGAGTCGAGGTTTCCGGGCAGGGTGGTGTCCACGTAGCTGCGGGCCGTGGCGATCCGGCTGAGGCACGTGGCCTCCGACTGGAGGACACAGGTCGTCATGACGTCGGCGAAGCCCGCGTCGTTGCCGCCGACGGAGATCGACACGAGGTCGGTCGAGGCGCTGAGGGGGCCGAGCTGGTTGGCCTTGACATCACTGGACCGGGCGCCCGAGCAAGCGGTGAAGGCGAAGGACGAGGGCGCGTTGGCGGCGGCCCAGAGCACGGGGTACGCCTTGGTGCTGCGCTTGCAGTCGCCGCTGGCGCTGTCGTAACTGCCGGAACCGACACCCGAGGAGTACGAGTCGCCGAGGGCGACGTAGTCGACGGCCTGAACAGACTGTGCGGCGTTGGCGGTGACCGCTCCGGTCAGAGCGAGTACGGCACCGAGCAGGAGCGAGGACGAGAACGCCACGAGTCTGGACATCTTCATGGAACCTCCCTTGGACGACCGGCGGGATCTCCGCCCGGTCTGCCGTGTCCGTGGTAGCAGCACCCGCACCCTCACCGGAAGTGTCCATGCCAAGTTGCTCCCAGGAGTTCTCCCGCGCGCCCCCCTGAGGTCGCGTCACGCCCTCGCCTCCAGCAGCCCCCTGAGGTCACGTCATACCCGTGGTTCGTGCGCCCCTGAGGTCGCGCCGTGCCCGTGGTCCGTGCGCCGGAAAAGAGGGAGGAAGGTAGGGAAACCCGGGTGCGTCGGGTGCCGCCGTGCCGGATCATGGGCGCCATGTCTGCCAACCCTGAGTCCGCTCTGCCGATCCGGCTCACCGTCGACGACAGCGATTCCCCGTCCGACGTCGTCGACGCGCTGTTCCTCGGCCGCTTCGCGACGGGCGAGCAGCCGTACGCGCACAGCTCGTCCCTCGACCGCGTCAAGGCCGGGGCCACCCTGCTGCCGCCGGCCTCCAAGGTGCTGCGCGCCGCCCGTGACGACGACCGCAACGCCACGCTCGCCGAGGGCGACGGCTGGACGCTGCTCGTCTCGCGGTGGAGCCGCGGCGCCGATGTCACGGTCACCGCGACCAGCCCGGAGCTGGCGCAGAAGATCCTCGGCCAGGCGACGGACGGCGCCCAGGACGAACCGGAACCACAGCCCGAGAACGTGACGATGGGCTTCTGGTACGTGTCCCCGCGCCGCGGTCCGTACCGCACCACCCGGCAGATCGCCGCCGGCACCTGGGACGAGGTCCGCAACAACTACACGGCGCCGGTGGCCGATGGCATGGACCGGCTGATGAAGATCACGCCCGACGACATCGCCGGGCGGCTGCTTCTGCTGCACGGTCCGCCCGGCACCGGGAAGACGTCCGCGCTGCGCACGCTCGCGCGCTCGTGGCGGGACTGGTGCCAGGTCGACTGCGTGCTCGATCCCGAGCGGCTCTTCAACGACGTCGGCTATCTGATGGACATCGCGATCGGCGAGGACGAGGGCACGGCGAAGGGCCGCTGGCGACTGCTGCTCCTGGAGGACTGCGACGAGCTGATCAGGGGCGAGGCCAAGCACACGGCGGGCCAGGCACTGTCCCGGCTGCTGAACCTCACCGACGGGCTGCTGGGCCAGGGCCGCAACGTCCTGGTGGGCGTCACCACCAACGAGGACCTGGAGCGGCTCCACCCGGCCGTGGTCAGGCCCGGCCGCTGCCTCGCCAGGATCGAGGTGGGTCCACTGACCCGCAACGAGGCGACGGCCTGGCTGGGTACGGAGGAAGGGGTCAACCGCGAGGGCGCCACGCTCGCCGAGTTGTACGCCCTACGGCGCGGCAGCGGTCCCGCGTCAGTGCCGAAGCAGGACTCCGGAGCGGACGCGGGCCTGTACCTCTGAGCCCGGCGGGACCGAGAGCGGCGGAACAGGGCCAGGGGGACCGAGAGCGGCGGAACACAGCCCGGCGGAACCGAGACCGCCCTGTCGGCCCCGGCCACCTCGCCGCGCACACCGCCCGGACCGCTCACCTCGCCGCGGTACGGCCGCCCTGCCCGCTCACTTCGCCGCGTACGCCGCGCGGACCGCGTCCTCGGCCAGGGACAGCGCCTCGGCCGAGGACAGGCCCAGTCTGCGGGCCTGCTGCGCGTACTCCTGCGCCGCGGCGGCCGCGTGCCGCTCCGCCGCGTCACCGGCGGCGGCGATGAACGTGCCGTTGCGCCCACGGGTCTCGATCACCCCGTCGGCCTCCAGCGCCCGGTACGCCTTGGCGACGGTGTTCGCGGCGAGGCCGAGCTCCTCGGCGAAGCCGCGCACGGTCGGAAGTCTGAAGCCGACGGGCAGTGCGCCGGAGCGCGCCAGTCCGGAGATCTGCGTGCGCAGTTGCTCGTACGGCGCGCTACCGGCGTCCGGGTCAATGACGATCTTGAGAGTCACGCCCCGATTCTCCCTCACCGCCGGAAAATCGGAGGCGCCCCGTGCGGACCCCCACGTAACGTCCCGCCCCATGACCCTCCTCGTCCGCGACTTCCGGCCGGCCGACGCCGAAGCCTGGGTACGCGTCCGTCGTGCCGCACTGCCCTACATCGTGACGACCCCCGAACAGGTCGTCTCCGAGCTGACCCCCGGCCCTCCCGGCAGGCGCCGGCGGCTGCTGGTCGCCGAGGAGGACGGGGAGGTCATCGGTACCGCTCAGGTCGGCCTCGCCCACGACAGCCCGGAACCCGGCCAGGCGTTCTGCAATCCCTACACGCATCCGGACCGCACCGGGCGCGGGGCAGGCTCGTTGCTGCTGAGCACGGCCGAGGAGTATCTGGCGAGGGAGGGCGCGCTCGCGGTCTTCACCTGGGTGCTCGACACCCCGGCGAACCGGGCGTTCGCCGAGAAGCGCGGCTACACGCCGAGCCGCCCGGCGCACTTCCTCCATCTCGATCTGGCGGCCGGGTCACTGCCGCCCCGCCAGGAGCTCCCGGCGGGCGTCGAGTTGCGTACCGGTGCGGACTTCGCGGACGATCCGCGCCCGCTCTTCGACGCGGACGCCGAGACCTCGGCCGACGAGCCGAGCGACACCCCGGCCGAACTGTCCGACTACGAGGACTGGCTCAACGAGACCTGGCGCAGTCCCGACCTCGACCACGTGCTGACCTCGGTCGTGATGGTCGACGGGGAAGTGGCGGCGTTCAGCGCGGCACGGACCGACGGTCTGACCCGCTACATGTCGGGGATGACCGGAACCCGACGGGCGCACCGCAACCGCGGCCTGGCGAGGCTCGCGAAGAACGATTCGCTGCACCGGGCGCGTGCCGCCGGGTACACGGACGCGTACACCGGCAACGACGCGGACAACGGCCCGATGCTGGCGGTCAATCGATGGTTCGGCTACGAGATCTGTGCCACGGAGGTGCGCCATGTCCGCAAACTCGGCTGAGACCACGCTGGTGGTCGCCCTGATGAAGGCCGGACGGACCAAGATCCGCTACCCGGCGGACGTGGTCCGCGACGACGGCACCCGGGTGACGGTGCGTGCCCCGTGGGCGGCGCCGGGAGTCCGCGACTTCGGCTTCGTACGGTTCGAGCCGGGCGATGTGTTCACCGAGCACTACTGGCACGACCGCTGGTTCGCCGTGAAGGAGGTCCGGACCGGTGCGGGCGACCTCAAGGGCTGGTACTGCGACATCACCCGTCCCGCCGCTCTGCGGGACGGGGAGCTGCTGGTCGAGGACCTCGACCTCGACCTGTGGGTGTCGGCGGACGGCTCGTCCGTATTCAGGCTGGACGAGGACGAGTTCGAGGAGAGCGGTCTCGCCGAACGCGATCCGGCAGCGGCCGGGGCGGCTCGCCGGGCGCTGGACGAACTGGAGCTCCTGGCCCACGCGGAAGGGCTCGCGACGCTGCTGGCCTGACCCGTCGAACCGGGCGAACGGGCCGTGCCCGACGGCCGGCTGATCTAAAGTGCTGAGGTCAAATCCCCACCAGGTGGCCTGAGAAGGAATCACGGATTATGCCGACTGAGACGTTCGAGTTTCAGGTGGAAGCGCGTCAGCTTCTGCAGATGATGATCCACTCGATCTACTCGAACAAGGACGTGTTCCTGCGCGAACTCGTCTCCAACGCCTCCGACGCACTCGACAAGTTGCGGCTCGAAGCGCTCCGCGACGACTCGCTCGGCGTGGATGTGTCCGACCTCCACATCGATATCGAGACCGACAAACAGGCCCGTACGCTGACTGTGCGGGACAACGGCATCGGGATGTCGCACGACGAAGTGGTCAAGCTCATCGGGACCATCGCGCACTCGGGCACCGCGGCGTTCCTGCGGGAGCTCAAGGAGGCCGAGAGCAGCGCGGCGGCCGAGGGGCTGATCGGCCAGTTCGGTGTCGGGTTCTACTCCAGCTTCATGGTGGCCGACGAGGTCACGCTGCTGACCCGGCGCGCGGGTGAGAGCCAGGGAACCCGCTGGGCGTCGAACGGCGAGGGCACGTACACGATCGAGACCGTCGACGACGCCCCGCAGGGCACCGCGGTCACCCTGCGGCTCAAGCCGGAGGACACCGAGGACCAGCTCCACGACTACACCTCTCCCTGGAAGATCAGGGAGATCGTCAAGCGGTACTCGGACTTCATCACCTGGCCCGTCCGGATGGCCCCGGAGAGTGCGGCCCCGGACGGCGCGGACTCCGCGGAGGGGAGCGACGACACCCCGCGCGACCCCGAGACCCTCAACTCGATGAAGGCCCTGTGGGCGCGCTCGCGCGACGACGTCACGGACGACGAGTACCACGAGCTGTACAAGCACATCAGCCACGACTGGATCGCCCCGCTCGAAACCATCCGGTTGCAGGCCGAGGGCACTTTCGAGTACCAGGCGCTGCTCTTCATCCCGTCGCACGCGCCCCAGGACCTGTTCATGCAGGGGTACCAGCGCGGCATCCAGCTCTATGTGAAGCGCGTCTTCATCATGGACGACTGCGAAGCGCTGATGCCGCCGTACCTGCGCTTCGTCAAGGGCGTCGTCGACGCGCAGGACCTGTCGCTCAACGTGTCGCGCGAGATCCTCCAGCAGGACCGCCAGATCCAGTTGATGCACCGGCGCCTGGCGAAGAAGGTCCTGTCGACGGTCAAGGACATGATGACCGCCGCCCCGGACCGCTACGCCACGTTCTGGCGGGAGTTCGGCCGCGTCGTCAAGGAAGGGCTGCTGAGCGACTTCGAGAACCGCGACGCCATCCTCGGTGTCGCCTCCTTCGCCACGACCCATGACGCGGAGGAGCCGACCACGCTGCGGAGTTACGTGGAGCGGATGAAGGACGGCCAGGAGCACATCTACTACCTCACGGGTGAGTCCCGGCAGGCCCTTGAGAACTCCCCGCACATGGAGGCGTTCCGGGCCAAGGGCGTCGAGGTGCTGCTGCTGACCGACCCCGTCGACGAGGTGTGGGTCGAGGCGGAGCCCGAGTTCGACGGCAGGAAGCTGCGGTCCGTCGCCAAGGGCGAGGTCGACCTCGGCACCGAGGAGGAGAAGAAGGAGGCGGCGACCGAGCGGGAGAACCAGCAGCAGGAGTACGCGGATCTGCTCACCTGGATGTCCACCCGGTTGAGCGAGACCGTCAAGGAGGTACGGCTCTCCGCTCGCCTCACCGTCTCGCCCGCCTGCATCGTCTCGGACACGAACGATGTGACACCGGCGCTGGAGAACATGTACCGCGCCATGGGCCAGCCCGTCCCCCAGGTCAAGCGCATCCTCGAACTCAACCCGCAGCATCCGCTGGTCAGCGGCCTCAACCGGGCGCACGCCGAACGCGGTGAGGAGGACGGCACCGGCCTGGAGGAGACGGCCGAACTCCTCCACGACCTGGCGCTGCTGGCCGAGGGCGGCGAGCTGGGCGACCCGTCGCGCTTCGTCAGGCTGATGGCCGACCGCCTTGAGCGCACCCTCTGAACGAAAGCCGTGGCAAACGTTGCCTGCCGCGGCTCAGTCCCGGCGCCGCGCCCATGTATCGGTGTGCGGCGCCGGTTCCTGCGGCGCGGGGTGGGGTGGCCGGACACCGGCGACCAGCTCCACCTCGTATCCCGCCGCGTCCTCCAGATAGGCGGCGGTGTGCCCGTCCCCGCCGGCGTGCGGATAGCGGTCCGGGAAGAGCTGCCGCCAGCCGTGCTCCGGTGCTCTTGCCACCAGTGCGTCGAGGGTGGCCCGGTCCCTGACGTGGAACGCCAGATGATTGAGGCCGGGGCGGCGACGGTCGTGCGTCGCCCCTGTCAGGTCGGGTGACTGCTCGACCACCACATAGCAGTCACCGCGCCGCCAGCTCCGCCCGTTCTCCCAGCGCTGGTACGGGACATGGCCCAGCGCGCCGAGCAGCCAGCCCCATCCCCGCTCGGCCATCGGCAGATCGGGCACCCACAGTTCGATGTGGTGCACCCCGCCGGTGCGGGCCCCGCCGGCCGGCAGCGGGACGGCTCGGCGGATCCCGTGCGGCTGGTACGCCACGGGGTCGCCGTCCTCGTGCCAGTGGATCAGGAAGTGCTCCCCCGCACGGTAGCCGTCGAGCCCCGCCCGGCAGTAGGCGACGATGTCGTCCGGCAGGGCGTCCAGCGGGAACCACGCCAGCTCGGAGCACTTGTCCGGTTCGCGGTTGTACGGCGGCCGGGCGGGGTCGTACTCCGCCTCGAAGAACCAGCCGGTCCGGGGACTGCCGCCGGGCCCCCGGTGCTGCATGACCAGGGCGACCCGCAACTCGTCCGGGTCGAGCGCGACACCGATCTCCTCGGCGGCCTCGCGGATCATCGCCTCGCGGACGTCCTCACCGTCCTCGACGTGTCCGGACGGGCCGTTGAACAGCCCGTCCGCGTATCCCGTACCGGCCCGGCGGGCGAGCAGGACGTCGGGGCCCCGGCGGAGGATCAGGTGCACATCGACGACCTCGGTGTGCCGGTCCGGTGGTTCGGCACGGACCACCAGGGCGTAGCGCTCGTCGTCGACCTGCCTGCCCCACAGGGCCGGATCGCCGGAGAGCCGCTCGTGGTGGATGCGTTCGGTGAGCCCCGTGAGGAGTCCGGTCAGCCGCTCGGCGGAGAGGCCGAAGCCGCCCCAGACGCCTTCGATCAGGATCAGCCGGCCTCCGGGCCGCAGCAGGGTGAACCAGTGGCGCAGGACCGCCGCCGGCTCGGGCAGCAGGAACACGACGTGTCTGGCCATGATCACATCGAACTGCTGCTTTCCGACCGGTGGTCGGGCCGCATCCCCGAGGAGCACCTCGGCGCCCGTCCCCGCGAGCTTGGCCCGCGCCCGCTCCGCCATGCGCGGCGACCGGTCGACGGCGGTGACCCGGTGTCCCTGCCCGGCGGCGAGCAGGGCCAGGCTTCCGGTGCCGCATCCCAGGTCGAGCACCTCGGAGCGCTCGCCGGGCAGCCAGTTCTCCAGCCGCTGCGCCCAGGCATGCCGGACCGCCGGGTCGAGCAGCCCGTGGTCGGGCTCCTCGTCGAAGGAGTCGGCTGCGGAGTCCCAGTCGATCGTCGTCATGGGTCGATCGTGCCATCCGCCACCGACAGCGGCGCTCCGCCCGCCGGATCGTGATCGGCCCGTGGCGGCGCATGCCGTGGCACGGGCCTTCCGCGCGGCGCTCCACCGGCCTGCGGGCGTACGCGCGCGCACCCCCCCGGAGCTCGTCCGGCTGCCCGCGTGCGCCCCTCGGAGCCCGTCCGGCCGGAACCGGCCGGACGGGCCCGCTCACCGCTCCGGCCCGCTCACCGTGCTAACCGATGGCCGAGGCGCAGGTGGTGGGTGTGGCGTGGGCCGGATCCAGGGCGTTCGCCACCTCGTGGAAGGCGATCCGGTCGACGGTCCCGATCGCCACATGCTCGGAGAGGTCGAACGGGCACAGGTCCTGGATCAGGACGTTGCGTACGTTCGGTCCGTCCAGGAACTGCGTGCGGTACGGGGTCACGACCTCGTCGTACGTGGACGAGATGACCGTGTAGTCCACTCCGGGCACGGTGTCGCCGCCCGCGTTGAGCGCCGTGATGAAGGGGGAGCCCGCCACCTGGTCGGCGAGGCCGGGCGTGTTGGCGTTCAGCAGGTCCTCGGCGCCCGGGAAGTACGGCAGCAGCTTCGTGAGGCCGAGGAGGGTGGTGCCGTGGTTGTCGGGGGCGAGCCCGATCATGGCGTTCACCTTGGCGGCCCCGCCGAGGAACTTCAGGTAGTAGTTCGGCATCATGCCGCCCTGGGAATGCCCGACGACGTCGACCTCGGCCGCCCCCGTGGAGGCGAGCACCCCGTCGACGAACGCGGCGAGCTGGCCGGCCGACTCGTCGACCGGGCCGAGGCCGTGGAAGACCGGTACGCCGGGCAGTTGCCCGTAGTCGAGCGAGTAGACGCAGTATCCCCGGTCGACGAGGTAGGGGGCGAGGACCAGCCAGTTGTCGATCGAGTTCCCGAAGGTTCCGTGAACCAGGACGACGGGGCGCGGATGGGCTGCTGAGGGCTTGCAGGAGTAGTCGTTCCAGCCGCGGGAGGTGGCCGCGGCGGTGGTGGGGGCGGCTGCAGCCGCAGTGGCCGTGGGGGTGGCGACTGCGGCGACGGCGAGGAGCAGTGCGGCGAGGGTCCTGCGCGCACGTGGGGTGCGCGGCGCACGGTTCCGGGGCAGCATCGTGTGGTCTCCTTGCGGCTCAAGGGAGTTGCGATGTCTGTGCGTCCTGCGGCCCGGACCACAAGTTCCGACGTGCTCACTTTTTGCGTGCTCATGCCAAATTACGGGTGAGTAGGGCGGCGTGGGAAGTTACGCGTCGGTAAAAAATGATGTCGCGTCGATCACGCGGCCCAAGGGCCCGTCAGGCCCCGAGCCGCCCCGGCATCACGGCCCGCGGGCCGTACCTGGCCCGCAACCGGTCCGCCACCGCCTCGATCCGGCGCGACCGTTCGTCCGCCGGGTCGAACGACAGCTGGTGCGCGGCCCGTTCGCCGTCCGTCAGCCCCTCCGCACGCAGCGCGATCCCCCGCACCCGGGCCCGCTGCAGAGCGAACGAGTCGTGGATCCGGTACGCGAGCTCGGTGAGCGCCGCGGAATGGGCGGTGGGCTCCCGGAGCGTACGACTGCGGGTCAGCGTCGCGTACCCGGTCCGGTCGGCATACCGCACGGAGACCGCGAGCCCCCGGCACACCAGCCCGTCCCCGCGCATCCTGGCCCCCAGCTCCTCGGTGAGCGACATGAGCGCACGGCGCTGCCGCTCCCGGTCCAACTCGTCGCGCGGGAAGGGCCGTTCGGCGGCGATCGACCGGGCGGCGGCGCCCGGCACGACCGCCGTACGGTCGATGCCGCGCGCCCGCTCCCACAGTTCGCGCCCGGTCCTCACGCCGGTGATCCGTTGCAGGGTGCCGAGCGGAGCCGCCGCGATCCGGCCGGCGGAGTCGAGTCCGTACGCGCACAGGGTGCGGGCCGTCGCCGCCCCCACACCGTCCAGCGCGGCGGCCGGCTTGACCGCGAGGAATTCCGCTCCCCCGCCCCCGGGCACCACGAAGGTCGTTCCGGGCACGGCCTGCCGTGCCGCCATCCGGGCCAGCATCGGGTTCTCCGCGGCCCCGATCGCGCAGTCCACGCCGTGCAGGGCGAGCGCGCGGACCCGGATCACCGAGGCCAGCCCCGTCACGTCCCGCCCGAAGTAGCGCAGCGCGCCGCGCACATCGGCGAGCGCCCCGTCGGGCGGGAGCGCCTCGACCGCCGGGGTGAACGCACCGAGCAGGGCGAGCAGCCCCTCGTAACCGGCGCTGTCCGGGAGGCCGCCGCCGACCTTGCGGAACCGCAGACACAGGATTCCCGGCGCATCATGTGCGGTACTCATCCCGCGCTCCCCGGACTCTGATGCCACAACTTCCTTCCGGTGGGGGTGCCTTCGCCGGGCGGCCGGAGGTCGGCCCAGGGATTCATCTCGTACCCC
Organism: Streptomyces sp. NPDC058051; assembly: GCF_042885475.1. Taxonomy (NCBI): domain Bacteria; kingdom Bacillati; phylum Actinomycetota; class Actinomycetes; order Kitasatosporales; family Streptomycetaceae; genus Streptomyces; species Streptomyces sp. NPDC058051. Next base: position 39,735 of record NZ_JBHVRW010000002.1, on the reverse strand, counting down.
GTCGGCAGATGGATGCGACGACCGCCGTCACCACCCCCGGGTTCCTCCTCGGCGGCGGCGTCCCCGGCCGGCGCCTGGGCCAGCCGGGCCGCGACCGCGTCGAGTCCGCCGGTGCGCCGCAGCTCGGCCAGCTCCGCCAGATCCCAGGCGGCCGAGCCGACCACGCTCAGGCTCCGCGGTCCGCGCCGCTGCACCACTCCGCGCACCAGCAGCAGCCAGGAGTGGAAGACGGTGTGCGCGCAGGCGGCATGGCTGTCGTCGAAGAAGGCCAGGTCGACCAGGCCCGTACCGTCGTCCAGGGTGGTGAAGACGACCCGGCGGCCGGAGCGGACCGGCGGGGTCTGGGTGGCCGCCTTGGCGCCCGCGACCAGCACGGTCTCCCCGTGCCGCAGATCGCGCAGCCGCTGCGCGGAGACCGCTCCCAGCTCCTTCAGGAAAGCATGGTGATCACCCATCAGGTGACGGGAGACATCCATGCTCAGAACGCCGAGTTCGGCACTGAGGCGTTCGGCCTCGTTGAGGTCGGGCAGCCCGAGGGAGCCGGTCCGGCGTCCGCCGCCGAGCGGGAGCTGCGCACCGGCGCCGCCGGAGGCCGTGCCCCGCTGGGCGCGGTGCAGTTCGGACAGGTGCAGCAGCAGATCGCGCCGGTTGGCGCCGAACGCGTCCAACGCACCGACCTGGGCCAGCCGTTCGGCGGTCGGCCTGCCCGGCCGGGCCCGCTGCCAGAAGTCCAGCAGCGAGGCATAGGGCTGCCCGGCCTCGATCCGGGCGACCTCGGCCCCGCTGATGCCATGGACGTCCGAGAGGGCGAGCCGCACCCCCCAGACCCCCTCCCCCTTCCCTTCATCAGACACCAGTTCGATTCGATGAGCTGCCGCCGACCGGTTCACATCCAGCCCCAGCACCGGCACCCCGCGCCGCCGCGCGTCCGCGAGCAGCAGCCGCTTCGGGTACATCCCCGGATCATGGGTGAGCAGCCCGGCGTAGAAGGCCGCCGGGTGGTGCGCCTTGAGCCACGCCGACTGATACGTCGGCACGGCGAAGGCGACCGCGTGCGCCTTGCAGAAACCGTAGCTGCCGAACGCCTCGATGATCTCCCAGGTCCGGGCGATCACTTCGGCGTCGTACTTCCTCGCCGCCGCCCGCTGCGCGAACCACACCTTGATCCGGCCCTGGGACACGGGGTCGGACAGTCCGCGCCGCACCCGGTCGGCCTCGCCCCGGCCGCAGCCGGTCATGATGTCGACCATCTCGATGATCTGCTCATGGAAGACGACCACGCCGTACGTCTCGCGCAGCGGACCCTCCAGGTCGGGGTGGGGGTAGCGGACGGGCGCACGGCCGTGCCGGGCCTCGATGAACGGCCGCACCATGTCGGCGGCGACCGGCCCGGGGCGGAACAGCGAGATGTCGACCACCAGGTCGTGGAAGGTGGCGGGCTGGAGCCTGCCGACCAGATCACGCTGGCCCGGTGACTCGATCTGGAAGCAGCCCAGCGTCTCGGCGCTCCTGATCAGCCGGTACGTCTCCGGGTCGCCCTGGGGTACGGCGTCCAGGTCCACGTCCCGCCCCGAGGCCCTCTTGACCTCGGTGACCGCGTGCGCCATCGCCGACTGCATCCGCACACCCAGCACATCGAGTTTGAGCAGCCCCAGATCCTCCACGTCCTCCTTGTCGAACTGCACCATCGGGAAGCCCTCCCCGCTGGTGGGCACGACAGGCACCCGGCGCAGCAGGGAGGCATCCGAGAGGAGCACCCCGCACGGATGCATGGCGATGCCGCGCGGCAGGGCGTCCAGCGCCTCCACCAGCTCCCAGAGCCGCCCGTAGCGGTCCTTCTCCCGTGCCACCTCGCGCAGCTCGGGCAGCTCCTCCATGGCCGCGCGGGCGTCGCGGGCCCGGATGTGCGGGAATGCCTTGGCGAGCCGGTCGGTCTCGGCCGGGTCCATGGAGAGCGCGGCGCCGACGTCCCGGATGGCGTGGCGCACCCGGTAGGTCTCGGGCATGGCGACGGTCGCGACCCGTTCGGCGCCGAAGCGTCCGATGATCGCGCGGTAGACGTCGAGCCGGCGGGCGGACTCGACGTCGATGTCGATGTCGGGCAGCACGGCGCGGCGCTTGGAGAGGAAGCGCTCCATCAGCAGCCCGTGCTCGACCGGGTCGGCGTGTGCGATCCCGAGGAGGTGGTTGACCAGGGAGCCCGCACCGGACCCCCGGGCGGCCACCCTCACCTTCATCTCCCTTACATCGTCCACGACTTGAGCGACCGTCAGAAAGTAGGACGCGAAACCGTGGTAGGCGATGATGTCCAGCTCCTGGCGCATCCGCTCCCAGTACTCGCGTCTGCGGTCGTAGCCGTGCAGCACCATTCCGGCGGCGGCACGGGAGGCCAGCACCCGCTGGGCGGTGCGCCGGCCGGCGCCGACGAGACGCGGCTCGGGGAAGTGGACGGTCCCCAGACCGAGGTCGCGCTCGGGATCGACGACACAGGCCTCCGCGGTATGCCGGGTCTCCGCGAGCAGCCGCGCTCCGGCATCCTTGCCGAGCCCGGCGGCGGAGGCGATCCGCTCGGCGGTCTCCCGCATCGCGCGGGCGTCCTTCAGCCACCGCTCACCGCTGTCGAGCGGGGCACGGCGGGGGTCGACGGGAACCAGTCCGCGGGCCGCGTCGAGCACGTCGGCGACCGGGCCCTGCCCGGGGTCGGCGTACCGCACGGCGTTGGTGAGCACCGCCCGCACCCCCTGCTCGGCGGCGAAACCGACGGTACGGGCGGCCAGCCGCAGCGATCCGGGGCCGGTGCCTTCGCGTCCGTGGTGGACGGCTTCGAGACGCAGGTCGTCGCCGTAGACCTCCCGCCAGGGGGCGAGCAGTACGGCGGCCCGGTCCGGGCGTCCCGCGGCCAGCGCCCTGCCGATGTCGGAGGCGGGGCCGAGCAGCACGGTGAGCCCTTCGGCGGGCAGCTCGGCCCGGCCGACCACGGGCGGTCCGGCGTCACCGGACCCGGCGGCGTGGGCGGCGGTGACCAGGCGGCACAGCGCCGCCCAGCCCTGCGCGCCGTCCCGGGCGAGGAAGGTGGCCCGGGGTGCGGACTCGTCGACAAAGGCACCACCACGGACCGGGGTGCGCAGCCGATGCGTACGTCCGTCCTCTCCCACGTGCTCCACCGTCGCGGGGGCCACCGCGAGCTCCGCCCCGAAGAGCGGCCTCACCCCGGCGCTCTCGCATGCCTTGGCGAAGCGGACCGTGCCCGCGAGTGTGTCGCGATCGGTCAGCGCGAGAGCGTCCATCCCCCGCTCCGCAGCGCGCGCCGCCAGCCGCTCCGGGTGCGAGGCCCCGTACCGCAGGGAGAACCCTGAAGCGGTATGCAGATGCGTGAACCCTGCCACCTGCGCCTCCTGGACCGATCCGTACTCACCACCCCTCGCTCTCCACCATAGACCAAGTTTCGAACATTCGTACGATACCCGGTGTGCGGGACACTCTCGGGGACGACCGCGCCGCTTTCGGCATCGGCCCGGAGACCGGGCCGCGCCGCCCCCGCTCCTGTGGCCGTGGACGCGGAGGGCACGTCCACGCCTCGGCCTCCGGCAAGCCGTCGCCCCGGCGAGGCCCCCTGCCGGCGGCCCCGCGCCGCACACAGATGACGCCGGTGGCACCGCCGCCCCCATCCGGCGCGAAGGCCGCTTGACCTCCGGCGCGAAGGCCGCTTGACCTCCAGCGCGAAGGCGGCTTGGCCTCCAGCGCGACGGTCGCTTGACCTCCACGCGCCCCCCGAAGGCTCCCATGGTTTCCCAACAGCCCGTGTCACTAAGGGCTCTGATGAGCCATCATCGATTCGGGCGGGGAAAGTCGGGCACGCGGTGCCCGCACCACACAAAGGAGGCCAGGAGTGCGTAGTCGGATGCGCGCGGCGGACGGGCGGCAGCTGGTGGTGGAGCGTCTGGGGGATCCCCGCGGCAGACCGGTCTTCCTGCTGCACGGAATGCCCGGCAGCAGGCTCGGTCCGGCCCCGCGCGGCATGGTGCTGTACCAGCGCAAGACACAGCTGATCACCTACGACCGGCCGGGTTACGGCGACTCCGACCGGCTGCCGGGCCGCTGTGTCGCCGATGCCGTCCAGGACGTACGGGCCATCGCGGACCACCTCGGGCTGGATCAGTTCGCCGTGGTGGGCCGGTCAGGTGGTGCGCCGCACGCCCTGGCCTGCGCCGCGCTGATGCCCGAACGGGTCACCCGTACCGCCGCGCTCGTCGGGCTGGCCCCCCGGGATGCCGACGGCCTCGACTGGTTCGAGGGCATGGCCGCCTCCAATGTGCTGGCGTACTCCACCGCCACGGCCGATCCGGACGGGCTCGCGGAGTCGTTCATCTCACGGTCTGCGGTGATCAGGAAGAACCCGGTCAGACTCATCGATGATCTGCGCCGGGAGCTGACCGATTCGGACCGGGTCGTGGTCAACGACGCCGGGGTCCGCACCATGCTGCTGCGCAACTACCGTGAGGGGCTGCGCACATCGGCATGGGGCTGGATCGACGACGCGATCGCGTTCTGCAGCCCCTGGGGCTTCGACCCTGCGGACATCACGGGTTCCGTGATGCTGTGGCACGGCGAGAAGGACGTGTTCACACCGGTGGGCCACTCCCGCTGGCTGGCCGAGCGCATCCCGAACTCCACCGTCGTGGTGGAACCGGCAGCCGCGCACTTCGACGCGCTGCACGCCCTGCCCAGGATCCTCAACTGGCTGCTGGAGCCCGACGCCCGCTGAGGAACGGGACCGAGCGAGGGGGAGCGTCCGGTGGCGGCCGGACGCTCCCGCGACTCACACCTGCATCGGTTCCAGTTCGCGCTCGAACCGGCGCTCGTCCCGGGCGATCCGGGTCATCGGGTGGTCGTCACCGAGCTGCCGCGACAGCTCCTCGACCGTCTCCGCCCTCAGCCGCATCGCGTCGTCCTTGCGCCCCATCGCATCGAGCGTGACCGCCATGTTCGACATCATGGCCAGGGTCTCCGGGTGGTGCACCCCGAGAACGTGCCTGAGCTGACCTGCCACCCTCCGTTCGGTCTCCAGCACGATTTCGAGCCTGCCCCGTTCGGCCGTCGCGTTGGCCAGATTCATGACGCAGAACAGGGTGTTGGGGTGCTCGGGCCCGTACACCTCCCGCATCGACGCGACCACCCGGGTCAGCACCTGCTCCGACTCCTCCACCGCACCGGCCCCCAGCAGATAGACGCCGAGGTTGTTCAGGGCGGCCAGGGTGTACGGGTGCTTCTCCCCCGGCACCTTCATGTACTGGTCGACGACCTCCCGAGCGGTGTCCCTGGCCTCGACCGCCTCGCCCGCCGCGAACAGGTCCGCTGCCAGATTGAGGTCGCAGGCGAGCGACTCCGGGTTGGCCGAGGTGTACTTGGCCCGGTACCGGGAGCGGGTGGCCACCGTGAGCCTGCGGGCGTCCTCCAGTCTGCCCGCCCTGCGCAGTGACACGGCCAGGTTCTTCGCCGCACTCAGCGTGCCGGGGAAGGCCCGGCCGAGCGTGGCCTTGTAGCTGTCGTACGTGCGGCTGAGGATGCCGACCGCGTCCTCGTACCGCCCGACGTCGCGCAGGTCGCGGGCCAGGTTCATGGCCGAGGAGAGGCTGTACGGGTGCTCGGCGCCGAGCACCTCGACCCGCCGGTCGAAGACGTCCTGGTCGATCTCCCTGGCCCTGGCGTACTGCCCGATGGACCGCAGGGTGAACGCCAGGTTGTTGGCCGCCGCCAGGGTCCTCGGATGCGAATCGTGGAAGATCTGGTTGAAGCCGTCGGTGGCCTCCGTCGCCAACTCGATCGCCCTGGTGTACTCGCCGAGCGTGCAGAGGTCCGTCGCCAGGCTGCTGGTGCTCATGTACGTATGCGGGTGCTCCGGGCCCAGGACCTCCTGCTGCATCGCCAGCGTGACCTCGTCGAGGTCCCTGGCCTCCACATAACGCCCGCGCGAGCGGTAGATGTTGGCGAGGTGGAAGCAGAGGTAGAGGTACTGGATGTCCCGCTCCCCCAGCGTCTCCTTCCAAATGGCGCGCAGCTCCTCGCCGAGGGCGCCCGCGGTCCTGAAGTCGCCTCGTTTCCAGAGGTAGCGGACCCGGTCGATCAGCAGCCTGCGGGCCTCGGGCTCCTTGCAGTTGCGGGCGTCGGACGGGACGAGGTGCGGCCAGAGGGTGGCGAACTGGGGCCAGTTCGCGGGGTTGTCGATCGGCTCGTCCTCATCGGGCCGGGCGCCCGCCAGAATGCGGTGGACGGCATGCCGGGCGTCCTGCTGCTCCTCCTTGCTGAGCTGTGCCCGGATGACGGCCTGGACGAGACGGTGCACCTGGATGGAGTTGGAGACCTGGTCGACCTTGGCGAGGGCGAACCGGCCGATCTCCCGGATGACCCGGCCCAGCACCAGTTTCTCCTGGAGCGAGGCGTCGTACGGCTTCAGCGCCTCGATCATCTCCTTGCTGTACAGGAGGTTCCCCGAGATCGGCTCGGGGGCGAAGAAGGCGCAGAGCTGAAGCAGCCGCACCGCGGCGGGCGAGCGCTCCTTCAGCCGTTCGATGGAGATGTTCCAGGTCGCGGCGACCGGCTGCGGGTAGCCGGCCGGCTGGTTGAGCGCCAGGACCTCGGGAGCCTGCTGCGCCAGCTGTTCCAGATAGGTGTCGATCGGGGTGGCGGTCTCCGCGATCCAGGCCGCCGCCTGTTCGACGGCGAGCGGCAGGTCACCGACCGCGGTGGCCACCTGGGCGGCGTCCTCGTCGCTCAGCCCCGGGGCCCGGCGCTGGAGGTGCTCGATGGATTCCTCGCGCAGGAAGACGTCGACGGGCAGGGCGTCGCCGTGCTGGGACCAGGCCTGGTTGCGGGAGGTGACCAGGATGTGCCCGGAGCCGCCCTGCGGGAAGTAGCGCCTGAGCCGTTCGGGATCGTCGGCGTTGTCGAAGACCAGCAGCCAGCGGTCCGAGGGCACACCGCGCCGCAGCAGGTCCACGGCCTCCTGGGAGGCGGCCGCCATGTCGTCGCCGCCCTGGGCGCCGAGCCGGACGGCGAGCTCGGCGAGCCCGGCCACCACGTCGTCGGTCTGCTCGGAGGATATCCACCAGACCAGGTCGTAGTCGGCCATGAAGCGGTGCACGTACTCCAGGGCGACCTGGGTCTTGCCGACGCCGCCGAGTCCGTACAGGGTCTGCGGCTGCGGCAGCACGACGGCCATGCCGCCACCGAGCTGGTCGCGCATCCGCTCCAGGACCAGGGAGCGGCCGGTGAAGCCGGGGTTGCGCGGCGGTGCGTTCCAGATCCTGGGGACGGTACCGGGGAACCGCGGTCCGGGCGACATCCCGTCGGTGAGCTGTACGGGCCGGTCCAGGGCGCGCAGCAGCGCGGCGGTGGCATGCACCTCGTCGAGCCGGAAGAGGTCCACGGGGTTGCGGTCGATGTAGGGCGCGGACAGCCGTACGTCACCGACCCTGAACGGCAGCAGCTGACGCCGTCCACCGCCGGGGTCCTCCGCCACGGCCCGGTCCCAGAGGTTCACCGCACGTTGCGACTTGAGGTAGGCGCTGGAGAGCAGCACCACGGTACGGGCCGCGTTCTCGACGGCGACGGTCTCCGGATCCGGCGTCTCCCGCTCGGCGGACACATCGCGCGGTACGACACGGAATCCGGCCCGGGTGAGCACGGATTCGATCCAGTCGGCCCACATCCGGTTCTCCGCCACGTAGCTGAGGAAGAGATCGGCGGGCAGCGCGGGCCTGCGCCGCGTGAACGCGTCACGGATGCGCAGCCGCACCTCTTCGCCGACCGGCGGCATCGAGGTGATCTGCTGGCCGGTGATGACGGAGGTGAGCCGTTCGAAGGCGGAGAGCAGTGAGTTGGTCAGGCCCGACTCGTCGCCGAAGGTGGCGAGGGTCTCCTCGTACGCGTAGTAGGGGCGGTACGGAATCTCCACCGCGCCCCAGTAGGCGGTGAGTTCGTCACCGGAGAGATCGCGCGGCAGCCGGTCGAACTTCAGCCGGGCCAGCGCCCGTCCGGCGTCGGCCTTCTCCTTCTCGCCCTCGTCGATGCGCATCGGGACGGGAAAGATGGAGATCGGGCGGCCGGTGTAGCGCTCGGAGATCTGCCGGGCGACGGAGGCGGCACCGTCGATGGACTGGTCGCTGAGGGTGAAGCAGTCGACGAGGACGTCGGGCAGATGGACGGTGCAGATGTCGGCGATGTCGCTGAGGCCGGTCCGGCTGTCGATGAGGACGTAGTCGTAGTTGGCCTTCATGTCGTCGCGCAGGGCGTCGAAGAAGTGGCCGCCACCGAGCCGGTCGTAGAAGTTGTCCCAGTCGAAAGTGGAGACGGTCGCGGAGTATTCGCGGTTCTGCCGGCCGGCGGAGACGAAGTCGAGGGTGCCGCCGTGCGGGAACTCCCAGCCGAGCGCCTCAGGTGTGAGGGACACGGCGTGCGGCTGGATCCGGGCGTAGTCGCGGTGCCAGTCCTCGGCGCGCTGGGCGGGGCTGGTCGCAGCCCACGCGTACTCGGTGATCAGGTCGATGACGCCGGTGGTGGCGCCGAGTGTCGACGGGTCGAGGAACGGGTGGAAGAACCGGTGGAGCCCCGGTGCCTCCAGGTCCCAGTCGACGGCCAGTACCCGCTTTCCGTTGGCGGCGAGTATCCAGGCGGTGTTGGCCAGGGCCATGGTGCGCCCGGTGCCGCCCTTGTACGAGTAGAAGGTGACGATGCGCCCGTCACGACCGGCCGTCATCCGTGTCCTCCGCATCCGTCGCAGGGTCATGTGTTTCTGGGGTGTAGAACGTCTGTGCCATCGGCCCCATCAACCGTGTCCGTTCGGTGTGTCCGCCACCGGTGGCGGGTGGGTAGACCGCCGCGTGTCTCAGATACTGCTGGGCCGCCACCTCGACCACCTGCGGCAGGATCTGCCCGAAGGCATCCATGCTGGGTACACCCTTGGCCGCGGCGCGGCAGTAGGCCCGGCCCTGGCGCATCTTGGTCGGCATGGTCTGTTCGAGCTTCTCGGTCAGCTCGGCCTCGGCCGCCCTGCTCTCGTGGTCGTCGCGGTTCCACGGCACGACCATCGTCACCCAGGGGCGGTTCTCGGCGTCGAAGGCGGCAAGCCGCCGGCGCCGGTCCTCGTCCTGCAGGGCCCAGCGGTCGACGAGCAGGATCTCCGGTCTGCTGGGCGGCTGTTTGCCCTCCGGATGCCCGGACTCCTCGTCGAAGGAGGAGATGGTGGCCTGGTAGTTGAGGGAGCGCACCAGGTCCTCGGCGACATAGGCCAGGGGCCGGGCGGCGGCCGGATGGTAGGGATTCCAGTCCTGCGGATTGTCGCCGTAGTACTCGGCGTTGCGCCCCTCGGGCAGGTCGTGCCGGGTGGGCGCGGCTATCGTCACCTGCATGGGGCGGGGGCCGCCGACTCCGCTGTTCGGCGGGCCGAAGGCGCTGGGCGCCAGCCGGTAGTCGACGGGGCGGCCGGTGCCGATCCGTACGGTGTCCGCGACATTGACGATGCGCTTGGCGAGTTCGTACACCGCGCGCTCGTACTCCTCGGCGAAGAGCCGGAGTTTGATCAGTCCGTAGAGCCCGTCGCTGACGTAACGGTCCCCGAAATCACGGTGGTTGAACTGTAATCGCTCTGCGGGGCCCGGTAGTTGGCTCGGCGGTACGGGTACCCAGAGCGCCGGGACGATCGCCTCGGCCGGCTGGTTGGAACGGGCCCGGTAGTGAATGGCGCGTTGAGCGAAGGCGTACCACTCCTTGCCGCACATCTCACTGGCGAAGTAGCGCGGCGAGAACAGCGGAACGAACACCCGGCAGGTGGCGAGCACGTCACCGAGCCGTTCCGACCAGCCCTCACCGGAACGTATCTCGCGGTCCATGAACCCGGCGGGCGCGCCCGCGGGCAGATCGGTCATGGCCATCACATGGCCGCAGAGATCCTGGAAGAGCCGCTCGACCCACATGTCGGGGTCCGATCCGCCGCCGTATCCCGGTGTATGCGCATAGCTCAAGAAGAAGTACGGCCGATGGTCCGCCGCTCGCTGCTGCGTTGTTGCGTGCACACGACCCCCGTCCTGTGTGAGCACCCGCATCCGAGGAGTGAAGTGAATGCGAGCGAATTCATCATTCCGGAGCGGAGGTTGCTCCACCCCCATGGCGTTCGGTCATTCAACGCCACTTTTCAGTCATACGTTCCCAGGTTCACTCGTTCATTCTCTTGATCGAATTCGATCTACGGCCGTTCCTCCCGGTTGTCCTCTGCGTACGAGCGGCGCCGACTAAACCGGAATGCGAGCTTCAGATCTCTTTTCGCATCAGATCAAGCAGTTGTTTTCCACTGACGGTCAGTTCGGCGGCGCCCTCCAGCGTATCGAGGGCCTGCGACACGCCCTCCAGATAGCGCGGCTCGAAAACCCCCAACGCCATCCGCTCGTAGGTCTCGGCCAGCAGCCGAGAAAACGGAACCGATTCGTCCCACCAGGGCATCCGATGTTCCCAGGAGCCGTCTCCCGCGTAAAGATCCGTGACATCGCGAAGCGCCCGCAATTCGGCCCGCCGGAAGCCCCGCAGCAGCGCGAACGCCAGCTCCTGCGCGCTGCCGTCGGCGGCGATCCCCAACGCCCCGTATCCGTGCCGCCCGACGGCGGGCTCCGACGGCGCCAGGCCGGTCAGCGGTGTGAGGGTGGTGAGGCAGCCGGCCATCTCCCCGGTACGCCCGGGAGCCTTCGCCTCGATCAGTGTCCAGGCCTCACCGATCCTGGCCTCCAGGTCGGCGGCGGCCCGGTCGTCGAGGGCGCCCGCGGCGGGCACGGGGAAGCAGTCCCGGTACGGGTCCAGGTCGTCGAGCACCAGGCCGGACGCCGAGCCGGGCGTCGCGAGCCGGCGCAGCGGCCGCCAGCCGGGACCGGCCGCCTCCGGCCGTACGACCCGCAGCTCGGCCAGGTCGCCCTCTTCCCGCCGGACCAGGAATCCGTCCTCGGTGGCCCGCACCGTGGCCGTGCCGTGCGCCCGGGTGTCCGCGATCCGCAGCTCGCCGAGGCCGGGCAGGAAGATCCTGCCGTCCGAGAACGTCACCCGGACGGGCAGATCGAGGCCGGCGCGTACGGCAGCGGCGGCGAGGTACGCCGGCATCCGACGCGCCACCCGCGCCGCCCCGGGCGGCTCGTGGACCAGCTGCAGCGCATGGAGCAGCCAGCTGCGGGTGTAGGGCCGGGCCAGCACCTCGTCCAGACCGCGGGCCCCTTCCGCGGACTCCTCGATGGTTCCGGCCAGCTCCCAGGCGGCCTCCCACGGCTCGCCGCCGTGCCGTCCGATGTCGGCGTTCAGCCGGGCGAGCAGGGTACGGGTGAGGTCGAGCTGGGCGGCCAGCAGTTCGGCCGGCCCCGTCACCGCGGGGGCGACGAGGGCCGCCGCCGTACGCGCCTCGACGCCGCGCACCAGGGCTTCGAGGTCGGCGCAGTACACGGACGGGTTGTCGAACGCGCCGGACGGCCCCGTGGAGCGGTACCGGTGGGTGTAGAGGCCACCACCGCACGAACGTACGACCGGGCATTGGCGGCAGGTCTCGCTGACGCCGGCCAGTCCGAGTTGGCGGGCCTGCATCCCGGGGTGGGCCGCGACCTCGTCGAAGGTGTGGGTGAAGACGTCGAATCCGGTGGCCGCCGCGCCTTCGTAGGCACTCTTGAGCGAGTCGACCTGTTCCAACTGGCCGTCGGTCTCGACGACGACGAGGTCGGTGGGCGCGAGCCCCAGGGACTCCGTGAGGCTGGGGCCGCCGCTCAGGGTGGACAGCACCGAGGAGAAGAGCCGTACCGGCACCGGGCGCCCCTGCTCCTGCCAGCGGTCGAAGACCGCGAGGAGCCAGTCGGCGTAGGCGGTGGGTGATCCGTCCGGGCGGGGCGGAGGCTCGTCCCACGTGGCATGCGGAAGCAGGAAGTCGATGAGCGGCGGGTCGAGCTCGGTGAGCGCGTCGAGGACCGCACGCGGGTCGTTCCGGATGTCGACGGTGCACAGGAGGCCGAGGTAGAGATGGCGGTAGCGCTCCTGCCGTAACAGCTCGACGGCCTTGAGGACCAGTGGGTGGCTGCTGCGCCCGTCGGCGTAGCGGCGGTGCCGGTCGTTGGCGGCCCGGTCGCCGTCGAGGGAGATGCCGACCCTGACGCCGAACTCGTCGAAGAGATCGAGATAGCGGGGGCTGAGCTGCAGGCCGTTGGTATGGATGCGCAGGTCCAGATCGGCGATGCCGCTGAACGCCGACGTCAGCTCTTCGCAGACGCGCCGCAGCCGGGCGGGGCCGGCCAGTAGGGGCTCCCCTCCGTGCAGGATCACTGACACGGAGGGCAACGCATGCGTTGCGGCATGCTCGGCCAGGCGCTGAGCTGTCTGGAAGATGACGTCGTCAGAGATCGTTTTCGGGCGGGTACGCCAGCTCTGATCTGCATGTTCGTAGACGTAGCAATGATCGCAGGCAAGATCGCACCTGCTGTGCACTTTGAGCACAATTTCGCGGAATGGGACCAGGGGTCCTGTCATTCCCTCAGTCTAGCCAGCATGCAACGCGAATCAGAGCGCAGAACTGAAGGTCGACGCCTGGGTGTGGCGGTCGGTCGCGGCCGAGAACACTCGGCCGAGCTTCCTGGTGGCTTCTGCACCACGAGTTTCGATCTTGGAGAGCGGCACAGGGCCATTCTTCGCAACAGCGAAGGCGCGAGGGGATTCAGAGGTCTTCATGGCCGTCCTTGATGGAGAGTGTTCCGGATCTTGAGGAAAGCAGCCAGTTTCTGTACGACCACAGTGCCTGGCGGCATGACTTTACTCCCCTGAACCGGCTATGCAACTGCGGAGATCTACTCGTCACACGAGTGGCACACAGGACTTTTCCCGCCGTTCGGACGGAACCCCCACTTCCTCCCGCGAGTGACGGAGAATCACTGGTGGGGCCGGTGATCGAGGGACAGGGCCGACACCTCCGCCGCCGCCTTCCGACGGCGTCGCGCGGCATACGGCGGAGGAGTCAGCCCGCCGGGGCGGCCCGGTCCGTCCACACGCCCTTCAGGCAGTCCATGGTCCGCTCATGGGTGTCACCCACGACGTCCGTGACCCTGGCGCGCACGTAGAGCGACTGGACCCGTTCGACGAAGGTCTCGGAGAACGCGCCGACCAGCACCGTGTCATGACCGCCCGTACCGCCCACCAGGGGAAAGCCCGGGCCGAACCCGATGAGCCGGAAGTCCTCGCCGATGACCAGTCCGGCCTCGGCCAGTTCGGCCACCGCGGCCGGGACACTGCTCCACGACGCGTGGGCGGATTCCTTCGCGCCCTTCATGACCACCCGGATGTCCCATGAATCGATCACGGCCATGTGCTGGCCGCCGTTGAGTATTCCGACGCGCCAGGCAGGCACGTCCGGCGTCAGATGCCCCTTCGTCCAGGAACCCCGCCAGCCCAGGTACGGCCTCACCGTGCGGGCGTACTGCGCCCGGGCCAGCACGGCCCCCATCGAGACCGCCAGCAGGCTTCCCAGCACCTGCGCGTCGAGCAACTGCAGGCGCCACGGCCACTCGGTCCGCCCCTGGCCCGTCACGTTGGCCCGGATCGCCTCCCAGACGAGGACCACGATCAGCAGACCGAGGAGTACGAGCGGCGTGGTGAACAGCAAGGGGTTGCGCCGGATCCGCCGCTGCGTGTCGGACAGTGCGACCGTGTTCCCCTGGTCCTCTTCGCTCATCCCCGCCCCCGTCAGGTGGTCACCAAAAGAAGTACAGAAAGCAACCTGCCGCGTACTGTGGGCAGTTGGACAAGATTCTCACAGCGAACCGGATCGCACGAGGGGGTCCGCCCGGGACCGAAAAGTGCCGCTGCCGCCCAGGCTCCATTGCCTGCCCGACAGCGCACCTCTACGCTCGGGCCCCCGTTCGACTCACCCATGGGCATGCCCACAACCGCAGACGGGAGTGAACATGACGGCGATTCCCGGACCGCTGCAGAGCATGGTGTTCAGGAACGCCGACCTGCCGGCGCTCTTCCACCACACGGACGCGATCGCCATCGCGCGCCAGCGGGAGGCCGTGAACACCACCCGTTTCCAGCTGATTCTCCTGGTCGTGGGGTCGCTGCCGGCTGCCGTGCCCTGGCACGCGAGGATGGGTGACACGTTCCAACTCGCGGATTTCCTCGGCGTGTTGGCCTACCTCGGGGTTCTGGTCACGACGTACCTCACCGCCCGGCGCAAAGCAAAGTCGCAATGGCAACTCAACCGCTCGGCGGCCGAGTTCATCAAGTCGATGTGCTGGCGCTACTCGGTGCATGGCGCACCGTTCGACACCTCCGCCCAGCACCCCGAGGCGGTGTTCGCGAATCGTCTCGAAGAGGGCCTTCAGGAGCTCCGGAAGGTGGGGTGGGCCGACCCCCGCGACCTGACGGCGGATTCCGGCGGGCTGATAACGGAGTCCATGCACGAGTTGCGGAACAAGGCGTTCACCGTGCGCAAGGAGACGTATGTCCGGGACCGGCTGATAGAGCAGCGCAGTTGGTACCGCAGGCGCCAGGAGGTGTCCCGGCGGGCCACGCTCGTCTGGTCGACCACCATTGCCTTCCTGACGGCGCTCGCCCTGGTGTTCGCGTTGCTGCGGACGTTCTCCGTCACCCAGTCCTTCGCCCTGACCGGGGTGCTGTCGGCCGCGGCGGCGGCCTGCCTGGCATGGAACGAGATGCGCCGCCACCAACCGCTGATCTCGGCGCACTCGCTGGTGGAGCAGGACCTGGAGTCGATGCAGGTCGCGATGGAGACGACGCTGACGGAGCGTCAGTGGCCGCGGGCGGTCTTCGAGACCGAGCGGATCGTCTCCCCCCAGCACACCGACTGGCTGGCCCGGCACCAGACATGACGTGACGTCAGTCGGTTCCGTGACACGGTCGCACACGACGGCCGAGGGAGGCCCGGGTGCGCTCCAGGCGGTCGCGCACGACGGCCGAGGAAGGCCCGGGCGCCCTCCACGCCGTCGTCCGCGACCGCCGAGGAGATGTCAGGCGCGCTCCACGCCCTCGCGCCAGATCACGGTGACCGGGCGGCCCAGGCTACGGGCGTAGGTCACGATGTCACCCGTGCCGCCGAAGCCGCGGGCCGGTTTTCCGTCCCACACGGCGAGCAGCCGGTCGCAGTGGTCGGCGATGTAGGCGCCCGCCGCGTAGTACGCCTCGTCGGTGGAGTGCGGGTAGTCGAGCCGGACCTCCCGGACCGCCCGGTTCTTGAGGGCCCGGTAGCGGGCGAGTTCGGCCGCGTCGGCGAAGCAGGATTCGTAGTCGCCGCTGGGGATGACCACGGTCAGATCGGCGCCGTGGGCCAGGGCGAGGTCGGCGAAGAGCTGGTCCGCCCCCACCGCCAGACTGGAGAGGGCCTCCAGGGAGCCTTCCACGCCGCAGAGCGCGGCCCGCAGCCCGGCCAGCACGTGGGCACGGGCCTCCTGCGGAATGCTGCGATGGCCGGTCACTCCGATGCGATTCACGGATCTGGAACCCCCTGATGTGTCTGCCGGGGGTTCCAGGAGGGCATCCCTCCGAAAGGCACAGCGTCCGCCCCCCGTTTGTTCCTGCCTGACCGGCCTGCCCCACATCCTCTCAAAAGGTGCGGGGTGAACGGGAGCCCCCACCCAGGATTCGGGTGAGGGCTCCGTCTCGGCCGACCATGGGTCCGGGGTCCGGACCGGGGCGGCGGAGCGTCAGTAGATGCTGACCCCGTACGCGCTGAGCGCCTCGGTGACCGGCTGGAAGTACGTCGTCCCACCGGAGGTGCAGTCGCCGCTGCCGCCCGAGGTGAGGCCGATCGCCAGGGAGCCGGAGTAGAGCGGACCGCCGGAGTCGCCGGGCTCCGCGCACACGTTCGTCTTGATCATGCCGTAGACGATCTCCCCGTTGCCGTAGTTGACCGTGGCGTTGAGACCGGTGACCGACCCGCTGTGGATGCCCGTGGTGGACCCTCGGCGGGTGACGGACATGCCGACCGTGGCGTTGGCCGCTCCGGTGATGTCGACGCTGCCGACGGTGCCCGGGTGGGCGAGCGCGGTGTTGGAGTAGCGCACCAGGCCGTAGTCGTTGGTCGGGAAGCTGGACCCCACCGTCGGACCGATGCTGGTCGAGTTGGAGGAGTTGGTGTACCAGGGCGGGTTGCCGTCGGTGCAGTGACCGGCCGTCAGGAAGTAGTAGGTGCTTCCGCTCTGGACGTTGAAGCCGAGGGAGCAGCGCCAGCCGGGGGCGTAGATCGCGTCACCGCCGGCGAGCAGCTTGCTGAACGTGCCGGAGGTGCGCTCGATCCGCAGAGCGCCCGCGTTGGCTCCGACGGACTCCTTGATCTGCTTGATCTCGGCCTGCGAGACCGTGCTGTCCGCGGTGACCACGAGGGAGCCGGTCGCCGGGTCGATGTTCCAGGCGGTGCCCGCCACGTCGGCGCTGAGCACGGCGTCGCTCGCGGCGGCGAGCTGGTTGGCACTGAAAGTGGTGGTGGTGTGGGCCTGGGCGGAGGGGACGGCGAGTGCGGCGACGGCGACAAGGCCTGCGGCGATGGCGACAGCCCTGGTGCGTCTCGCGGTGCCGCTGCGGGGGGTGGTGCGCTTGATCCTCACTTGTCATTCCTCCCGAGGGGAAGTCGGGGGCCCGCCCGTGGGGTGGTCGGACCCGTGAGGCGCAGTCGTTCGCACGGCACACCCAAGGGGAATGCCGTGTTCCTGACAAGCGCTGCTCGGGAGTATTCAAGGCGTGAACTTCCGGCGCAAGAGGGCCTTCTGACCCGGACCCGGCGCACGGCAGGGGGCGGCTCCGGCGGCACGGGGCCGCCGGAGCCGTTGTCCCGGGACGTCGTGGCGGTGCGTCAGCCGTCGACGCGACTGCGCTCCCCCGCCTCGACGGCGAGGGAAAGGGTGTTGCCGGGCGGCGGGAAAGGACAGATGAAATGGTCCGCGAAGGCACAGGGCGGCAGCAGCGCACGGTTGAGGTCGACCGTCACGCCGCCGTCCCCGGCCGGGGCCGCGGGCCGCAGGAACCGGAAGCGGTAACTGCTGCTTCCGCTGGTCGCGTCCGCGAAGACCGCCCAGAGCGAGCCATCGGGCTCGACCGCGACCTGAAGCGTGTGCTCCCTGCCGTCGGCCTCGAAGGCGACCTCACCGGCGAGCCCGAGGCCGCGCTCGACCCCGTCGGCGTTCTCGACCCGGACGGTACGGGCGCTCTCGTACGGGCGGAAGATGCCCGGCAGCACCCAGCGGGCGTCGTACGGGGTGGCCTCGATCGCCCGGAAGGCGCGCCGCGCCGCGGAGTCGGGGTCGAAGTCCCGGACGGCCCAGAGTCCTTCGCGGCTCAGCACGACCAGTCGCCGCTCGCCGTGGGCGACGCGGGACTCGTCGATCGGGCCGCGGTCGGCGGTGAGGCGGACCTGGCCGGTGAAGGGCTTGCCGTCGACGGTCAGGCCGTCGTCGGCGACGGCGGTGAGCACCAGCTCCCCGCCGTCCTCCCGCCACTGCCCCGGCACCCCGGGGAGGCGGCCCTCCGGGTGGTCGGCGAGCCAGTGGGTGCCGGTGAGGGAGAGCGGTCCGTACGGGGCGGCGACCGTGGCGGTGCGCTCCTCGTGCCAGTGCTTCCAGTCCTGTGCCGCCTGTCCGGAATCGTGCGGCTGATGTGCGTCCTTGCTCATGCGGTCAACCCTTCCACACGGGCTCGGCGAGCCCGAGGTGCGACCGCAGCGTGGAACCGGTGTACGCGGAGCGGAACACACCGCGCTCCCGGAGAAGCGGAACGACCCGGTCGACGAAGTCGTCCAGACCGCCCGGAGTGAGATGCGGAACGAGGATGAATCCGTCGGCGGCGTCGGCCGCGACGAACTCCGCCATCCGCGCCGCGACCGTCCGCGGGCTGCCGATGAAGGACTGCCGCCCGGTCGTCTCGATGACGGTCTGCCGGATCGACAGCCCCTTCTCCTTCGACAGCGCACGCCAGCGGGCCGCGACCTCGAACGGGTCGCCGCGCCTGACCCGGCCCTGGGCCAGTGCGGACCCGGGGTCCGGATCGATCTCGGGAAGCGGTCCGTCGGGGTCGTACGAGGAGAGGTCACGGCCCCAGATCTGTTCCAGGGCCAGCAGCGCGTTCTGCGGGGAGACCTGGCGGCGACGGATCTCGGCCGCCCGCTCCTGGGCCTCGGCGTCGCTGTCGCCGAGCACGTAGGTGACCCCGGGCATGATCTTCAGTTCGTCGGGTTGCCGGCCGTACTTCGCCAGCCGCGCCTTGACGTCGGCGTAGAAGGTGCGGCCGGCCTCCAGGGTGCCGTGCCGGGTGAAGACGACATCGGCGGCGGACGCGGCGAACTCGCGTCCCTCCGGGGAGTCCCCTGCCTGGATGACGACCGGATGGCCCTGCGGGGAACGCGGGACGGTGAACTCCCCCTCGACGGCGAAGTGCTGCCCGTGGTGCGCGAACGGGCGCGAGGTGCCGTCCGGGGTCCAGGTGTCCCACAGTTCACGGGCGGTGGCGACGAACTCGGCCGCCCGGGCATAGGGGGTTCCCTCCGTTCCGGCGGCCCCGGAGCCCCGGGCGAGGTCGGCCCGGTCGAGATAGCCGCCACGCCGGAAGTTCTCCCCGGTGAAGGCGTCCGGGGAGGTCACCGCGTTCCAGGCGGCCCGGCCGTTGCTGAGGTGGTCGAGGGTGGCGAGGCGACGGGCCAGTTCGTACGGTTCGTTGAACGTGGTGTTGACGGTCGCGGCGAGACCCAGCCGGTCGGTCACGGCCGCCAGCGCGGCCAGCACGGTGAGGGATTCCGGGCGGCCGACCACGTCCAGGTCGTGGACCCGGCCCTTGTGCTCGCGCAGCCGCAACCCCTCGGCGAGGAAGAAGAAGTCGAACGTGCCGCGTTCCGCCGTGCGGGCGAGGTGCTCGAAGGAGGAGAAGTCGATCTGGCTCCCGGAGCGCGGATCCGCCCAGACGGTCGTGTTGTTCACACCCGGGAAGTGGGCGGCGAGGTGCATCTGCCTGGTCGGGGTGCTCATGCGCGTCCTCCTTCGAGGGCGTACCGGTTGGCGGGGCGGGCCAGCCCCAGGTGCTCGCGGAGGGTTCCCCCGGGGTAGAAGGTGCGGAACAGGCTGCGGTGCTGAAGCAGGGTCACGGTGCCGTTGACGATCCGTTCGAGGTCGCGCTCGGGGGTGATGGGCGTGAGGTGGAAACCGTCCACCGCTCCCCCGCGGTGCCACTGGGTGATCAGTTCGGCGAGGTCGACCGGACCACCCCGGTAGTAGGAGCCGCCGGCGGCGAGCGGGGGTCCGCTCTCCAGTCCGGGCTCCGGCGCGGTCTCGGCGTCGCCGAGGTCGACGGTGAGCGCGAGCAGCACCCGCAGGGTGTCGGGGTCGCGTCCGTACGCGGCGGCGCGCCGCCGCAGATCGGAGCGGATCGCGGCGGCGCGCTCGGGAGCGGTGGCCCGTACGAGGACGACATCGGCATGGCGGGCCGCGATCTCTCCGGCCGGGCCGCTCGTGCCGTCGACGACGGTGACCGGGTGTCCCTGCGGAGGCCGGGGCACGATGGCCGGGCCGCGGACCGAGAAGGAGGCGCCCTCGAAGTCGACGTAGTGCAGCTTGTCGCGGTCGATGAAGCGCCCGGTGGCGACGTCCCGGATCTCGGCGTCGTCCTCCCAGCTGTCCCAGAGCCGGGCACCCACGTCGGCGGCCTCACCGGCCTCGCGCCACAGCTCCTCGGCGGGCGCGGCCGGACGCCGGCCGAAGAGCCGGGCCTCGGCCTCGGTCGTCGACACGTCGACGTGCCAGCCCGCCCGGCCCCGGCTCACCCAGTCCAGGGTGGCCACGGCGGACGACACATGGAACGGCTCGGTGTGGGTGGTGGTGACGGTGGGCACCAGACCGATCCGGTCGGTGGCCGGCGCGACCCGGGAGAGCACGGCGAGCGCGTCGAGTCCCGGCCGGGCGAAGGAGTCGCCGAGCGTGACGAAGTCGAGGGCGCCGCGCTCGGCGAGCCTGGCGAGGCCGATGTAGTGCGCGGCGTCGTAGCGGGGTGGACCGCCGATCCCGGCGGCCAGGTGAAGCGGTGCGGTCGAAGGCATGGGGGTGACCTCTCGGAACTTCAGTTCTTGGGCTTGGGCAGGCCGGGCGGGTTGATCTCGGACTTCGCGACCGCCTCGCCGGAGAGCCCCCAGCGCTTCAGCACCTTGGCGTACGAACCGTCCTGCACGATGTGGTCGATGGCAGCCGCGTACGCCTCGACCAGGCCGCTGTCCTTCTTCGTGGTGGCGGCGATCTTGCCCTGGAGCCCGTCGCCCGCACCCGACAGCGCGCCGACGATCTCGGACTGGCCGGCCGATGCGACGTGGTAGTTGGCGGACGGGCTGGGGCCGAGGTAGGCGTCGATACGGCCGGACTGGAGGGCCAGGTAGTAGTCGGTGTCCTTCTGGAAGTACTTGATGTCCACCGGCTTGCGCCCGGCCTTGACGTTCTGCTCGCTCCAGTCGACGAGGATCTTCTCCTGGTTGGTTCCGGACGCGACGGCGATCGTCTTCCCCGCCACGTCCTTCGGCTCCTTCACCGTCCAGCCGGAGCCCTTCTTGGCCTCGAAGGCGATGTTGTCGAGCCGGTAGGTCGCGAAGTCGTACTTCTCCTTGCGCTCCTCGGTGACGGTGACGTTCGAGAGCACTCCGTCGAACTTGGAGCTGTCGAGGCCGACGAAGAGGTTCTCCCAGGAGACCTCCTCGAAGCGGGGCTTCAGGCCGAGCGTGTCGGCGATCAGGGTCGCTATGTCGATCTCCGAGCCGATCCGGGTCTTGTCGTCGGTGGCGTAGAAGCCCAGCGGTGGCGAGGCATCGGCGCTCGCGCCCAGCCGCAGCGTGCCCCGTTCACGAATGGCCTCGGGCACCTCGGCCGCGATGGCGTCGACCTTCGTACCTCTGATCCGGTGCTGGTCGGGGCCGATATTGATGCCGGTGCCCTGCTGCCCCTTGGGCTTCACCTCATTGGTGGCGGAGTCACCGGCACCGCAGGCCGTGAGCAGTCCTGCGGCGGCG
The DNA here is from genome assembly GCF_042885475.1 of Streptomyces sp. NPDC058051. Taxonomy (NCBI): domain Bacteria; kingdom Bacillati; phylum Actinomycetota; class Actinomycetes; order Kitasatosporales; family Streptomycetaceae; genus Streptomyces; species Streptomyces sp. NPDC058051. The sequence goes on along the minus strand of NZ_JBHVRW010000002.1, from coordinate 18,686 downwards.
AGGGTGGCGAGCGCGGCGGAAAGGGTGCGGCGGACGGACACGTGCGTACTCCTCGAAGAGAACATGGGCGGGGTCACAGAACCTTGGAGAGAAAGGCGCGGGTGCGCTCGTGCTGCGGATCGTCGAGCACGTCGCCGGGGGCGCCCTGTTCGACGATCCGTCCCTCGTCCATGAAGACGACGGTGTCGGCGACCTCGCGGGCGAAGCCGATCTCGTGCGTGACGACGATCATCGTGGTGCCCTGAAGCGCCAAGTCCTTGATGACGTCGAGGACTTCACCGACCAGCTCGGGGTCGAGTGCCGAGGTCGGCTCGTCGAAGAGCAGCAGCTTCGGTTCCAGGGCCAGCGCGCGGGCGATGGCGACGCGCTGCTGCTGCCCGCCGGAGAGCTGTCTGGGGTACGCCCCCGCCTTGTCGGCCAGCCCGACCCGTGCGAGGAGTTTCTCCCCGGTGGCGACGGCCTCCTTCTTCGGGCGGCCCAGCGCGGAGACCGGGGCCTCGATGATGTTCTCCAGCACGGTGAGGTGGGGGAAGAGATGGAAGTTCTGGAAGACGAAGCCGATCCGGGTGCGCTGCCGCAGGACCTCGCGTTCGCGCAGTTCGTACAGCTTGTTGCCGTCCCTGCGGTAGCCGACGAGGGTGCCGTCGACACTGATCCAGCCGTTGTCGACCTTCTCCAGGTGATTGATGGTGCGCAGGAGCGTGGACTTGCCGGAACCGGAGGGGCCGAGGACGACGGTCACCTCTCCGGTGCGCACGGACAGGTCGATGCCGCGCAGCACTTCGAGGCTGCCGAAGCTCTTGTGGACGGAACGGATCTCGACCATGGCGTCCGTGGATCCGGTGGTGGTGCTCATCGCGTGGCCCCCTTGGCGTAGTGACGTTCGACGTAGTGCTGGAGGACGGAGAGCACGGTGGTCAGGAGGATGTACCAGACCGTCGCGACCATCAGCAGCGGCACGACCCTGCCGTTGCGTCCGTAGACGACCTGGACCTGGTAGAAGAGTTCGCCGATCGCCATCACGGAGACGATCGAGGTGCCCTTGAAGAGCGAGATGATCTCGTTGGCGGCGTTCGGCAGGATGGAGCGCATCGCCTGGGGGAGCACGATCCGCCGCAGCCGGCGGTGCCGGGGAATCCCGAGCGAGGCGGCGGCCTCCAACTGACCGCTGTCCACGGCCAGTACGCCGCCCCGTACGATCTCCGCCGCGTAGGCGGCCTGGTGCAGGGCCAGTCCGAGTACGGCCGCGCTCATCGCACCGACCAGATGCATCGTGTCGAACGAGAAGAATCCGGGCCCGAACGGGATGCCGAACTGCAACTCCTTGTAGAGATAGGCGAGGTTGAACCAGAAGAGCAGCTGGACGATGAGCGGGATGGAGCGGAACGCCCAGATGTACGCGTAGGCGACCGCGCTGAGGAAGGGGCTGGCCGACAGCCGCATGAAGGCGAGCACGATGCCCAGCGCGAAGCCGAGGACCGTTCCGTAGAAGGTCAGTTGGAGGGTGACCCAGACGGCTTTGAGAACGGTCTCGGCGGTGAAGAACTGGGCGAAGACATCCCATTCCCAGCCGGGGTTGGTGATCAGGCCGTGCAGGAACTGGGCCAGTACGACGGCGGTGGCGGCGACGGCGACCCAGCGCCAGGGATGGCGTGCGGGGACGATGGTCAGCGTGTCATGGCCGGCTTCGGTGGGCGCGCCGGTGGGCGGGGCGGCCGGTGTGCCGAGGGGTGGATCGCTGGTGAGCGACATGCGGAGTCCTTGAGCTGCGGGGATACGACGGTGGGGTGGGGGCGTCAGGCCCTGGCGGAGCCGTCGCTACAGGCGAGGTCCCGGAGGAAGGTGAGCGCCGCGCGCGCGGTGGCGTCGTTCTGCCGGAAGGCCGGGCCGCCGGTGCGCGGACGGGTGAACGCTCCGCCGCTGCGCGCGGTGGTGAACGGGCCGAGTGCGAAACGGCGCGGGTGCGGGCGGCCGTCGCGGCCCAGGATCCGTCCGTCGTCGGGATCGACCGAGAGGAGACCGGTGTCGGTGGCCGCGGCCCCGTCCTCGTACAGCTCCTGGAGCAGCGGGCTGCGGGTGCGTTCCAGTGAGGGGTCCGGCAGCCGGGCCTCGACCAGGGCACGGGCCTCCGTCCGTGCCCCGGGCACGGTGGCGCTGCCGGCCCGGAAGACGCCCCGGCGTTCATCGGTCCCGACGGTCATTCCGGCGCCGAGGAAGCGGACGACACCGGCGCGGGAGAGCGCGAGGAGCTGGTGCAGCCGAGGTCCTGGCGGGCCGGAGGCGAGGTAGCTGAAGAAGCCGTGCCACCAGCCGCCGATGTCACCCAGCCGGATCAACTGCCCGTAGGCGGACAGCAGTCCGAGGAAGACGGCGAGGTCCGGGCTGTGCTCAGGGTCGTGGCGGCGTTCCAGATCGGCGGTGATGTAGCCGCGCAGTCCTTCCTGCAGTGCGTCGTACGACGGGTAGCGCACTCCGTCCAGGGGCCGGTCGAGCGCTTCCAGGTCGAGCCGGTCGGCAGGGTCGGGGACGGCGTCGGACACGAGGGCGCGCAGCTCGGGTCCGGCCGGGTCCGCGGCGGCGTACTTCGCCTCGAAGTCGGGCCAGTCGCCCGTGGTGCGCTCGGGATGGGCGGTGAAGAGCCGGTGGTAGTGGGCGTAGCCGAGCTCCTTGGCGACATGGGGCCACACATCGCGCCGGAAGTCGACCGGCTCGTCCGACTTCAGCAGCGCCTCGGTCCGGTCCGCGGCGAGGAAGCGTGGCAGCGGTGGCCGTTCGCCCTGCCAGGCATAGCCGATCTTGGAGTGGTACGGGACGCCCCGGCGCGATCCGACGTGGAGCACGGGTTCCCTGCCGGACGGCACGTACACGCCGTCCTCGTACCGTCCGCCGCGGCCCTCGGTGAGCAGCACCATCAGATCGACGAAGGCGAGTCCGAAGCCCCGGACTATGACGGGTTCGCCCGCGGGCAGGTCGGTCAGATCGGTGTCCGCGGTGAAGTCGGGCGGCAGGTGGACCAGTCCGTGCCGGGCCGCGAAGTCGGACAACTCGGCTTGTTCGGGCTCGGGTTCGGCGTCGAGGTGACCGATGGTGACGGCGACGAGGTCGGCGGGCAGCGGCTCGTCGCGCCCTTCCAGCCAGACGTGCTGGCGGCCTTCGCGCGGACCGGTGAGGCGCACGGCCCTGCCCCGGTGCCAGTGGACGGTGATGCCTTCCGGGAGCGCGGCCACGGCCTGCTCGTACACCCAGCGCAGATAGACGCTCTGCAGCCGCCTGCTCGGGAAGTCGCTTCCCTTCAACGTCCTTATTTCGGTGAGGAGTTCCGGGGACACTTCGCTCGCGTCCGGGAGTGTGAGGTGTCCGTCGCGGATGTCCGCGGCCCAGGTGTGGAGTGCGGGGCCCGGACGTGTCGGCCCTTCCTGCCGGACCGTGTCGTCGGTGAACATCGTGACGTCCTCGGCCATGGAGTTCATCCAGAGCAGAGGTGACTGGTCGTGCCGCCAGATCCGTCCGCCGCCCGGCGGGTACGGGTCGACGAGGTGGATGTCCAGGGGGCGGCCCCCGTACACGCCGGGGGCGTTGGCGGCGATGCGCTCGATGAGGCCGGTGCCGCGCGGTCCGGCGCCGATGACGACGAGCGCCGGTGTCCGGCTCATCGGGCGTCCGCCGTGCCGCGCGCGTAGTACCGCTCGATGCGGTGCTGGCCGAGGCTGAGCAGCGAGGTGACGAGGGCGTACCAGATGGTGGCGACCAGCAGCAGCGGGATGACCTGGTAGGTGCGGTGGTACACGAGCTGCACCGAGTACAGCAGGTCCTGTACGGCGATGATACTGACGATCGAGGTGCCCTTGAGGGTGCCGATCAGCATGTTCCCGGCGGGCGGGACGATGGAGCGCATCGCCTGCGGCAGTACGATCCGGCGCAGCCGGCGCCAGGGGCCGAGGCCGAGCGACTGGGCGGCCTCGATCTGTCCGCGTTCGACGGAGAGGATGCCGCCGCGGACGACTTCGGCGGCGTACGCGGCCTCGTGGAGGGTGAGTCCGATGACGGCGACCGTGACCGGGCCGAGGAGGTTCACCGTACGAACGCCGAGGATCTCCGGGTAGAGCGCGCCGATGTTGAACCAGAACAGCAGCTGGACCAGGATCGGGGTCGATCTGAAGAGCCAGACGTATCCCCAACTGACCGCTTGCAGAACGCGGTTGCCGGAGAGTCTGAGGACGGCGAGGAGGGTGCCGAGGGCGAATCCGAGCACCATGACCAGTGCGGTGAGCCACAGGGTGAGACCGAGGCCGCGCAGGACGGCGGTGGTGGTGAAGTACTCGGCGACGACATCCCACTGGAACGCTTCGTTGCGGATGACGGAGTTCAGTGCCAGGGCGAGGAGCACCAGGACGACAACGGCCGCCACCCACTGTCCCGTTCGGCGTACGGGCATGATGCGGAGCCGGTCGGCGCCATCGCTCTTCGTGATCGGGGCGGAGGGAGACGGGGGGCGGACATCTGTCTGCGCGGACATGCGAGGGCTCCGTGGATGCAGAGATCGAACACGGGGCGTGCCGTCAGCAGAAACACAACGTGGACCGGGCCCCTCAGCACCGGTCCGCTTCCGAGGTAAGCGCTGTTCGCCGCCCGTTGTCAAGCTTGTCCACACTGTGAGTCATACGTCTCAGTTCAGTTGACGGGTCACCGAATGCCTGTTCCACTGGGGCCATGTATTCGCAGCAGTGGCTGGTCAAGCGCTCCCACATCGACTTCGGTCGCGTGTGGTCCGCCTCCTGTTGAGCTGACCCCCTGCGGTTCCCCGTGTCTCAGCCTCGCGCCGTGTGCGGCGCCTGAGCACTGTTCCCCGCGTGTCCTCACGTACACAACACCGCTCCACCCTCCCCTCGCCCCACCGTTTCCCGCTCCGCCGATGTCCTTCGCCACGGCCATGGTGCCGCCGCGCGCTGCCCCGCGGGCGCGCCGGCGTGCCCGTGCACGGCCGACGACCCTGGAGAACCACGCCTCATGCCCCGAACCCGGCACTCCGCTGCCTTCGCGCTGATCACCGTCGCCACTCTCGCCCTCACCGCGTGCGGGTCGGGCGATCCGGCGGACGCGCCGGCCGGCGCCGCCGGGACCGCGGCCAAGGGGAAGGTCCCGACGACGGATGTGGTGTCGTCGGTGCACAAGGACGAGGCCGCGGCGAAACTGCTGCCCGCCGGTGTCCGCGCCTCCGGCACCCTGACCATCGCCTCCAGCGTCGGCAGTCCGCCCACCTCCACCTACCTCGACGACGGCAGGACGGTGGCCGGTACGGACATCGACGTCGCGGACGCGGTGGCCAGGAAACTCGGGCTGAAGCTGAAGCGCGAGGTGGCCTCCTTCGAGGCGATCCTGCCGGCCCTGGACAGCGGGAAGTACGACGTGGGCACGGGGAACTTCGGGGTGACCGAGGAGCGCCTCGGGACCATCGACTTCGTCACGTACATCAATGACGGCCAGGGCTTCGCGGTCCGCGACGACAGCAAGCTGACGAAGGTCACCGCTCTCACCCAGCTCTGCGGGCTGACCGTGGGCACCGGCGCGGGCACCACCTTCGAGGTGACGCTGGAGGAGAACCGGCATCTGTGCTCCGACGCGGGAAAGAAGCCGTACGAGGTGAAGACCTACAGCGACCAGGGCGCGACCTGGGCATCGCTCCAACAGGGTCGCAGCGATGTGCTGATGTCGACGATCAACGGGCTGCGGTACGCGGTGGACCAGCAGGAGGGCGTGCGCTTCCTCAATGAGTTCAAGCGCCTCGACGTGGGCTTCGCCTTCAAGAAGGGCACGCCGCTGGCGCCCGCGTTCCAGGCCGCGGTGAACGGCCTCAAGGCGGACGGCACCTACGACCGGATCCTGAAGAAGTGGGGGATCAGCGAGTCCTCGATCGAGACCTCGCAGATCTCGCCGCCCGAGATCAAGTGATCCGACGCGCGCCGGGGCCGCGTCCGTGCCCGCGCCGGAACATTCTGCCGGGGCCGCGACGCCCGGGGGGACGTCGCGGTTCCGGCCTGCGCGGCCCTGCCTCAGCAGCTGCAGTCGCACCCGCAGTCGCAGCAGTCGCATGAATCGCAGCAGTCCCCGCAGTTGCTGCAACAGTCACACACCTCGCAGCAGTCGCCGCAGTCGCACTGCTGGCACAGCCCCTCGCGGCTCTGATGGCTCCACGGATCGTTGAAGGTTCCGCAGCACATCTGGCAGGTGCAGGCCAGTCCCGCCCACACCAGGCAGCCCGCGATCAGCCCGCGCCGGTCGCGCGGCGGCTCGGGCGGGGGCTGCGGCGGGCCCGCGGGACCGCCGGGGGACGGGGCGTACGGATTGCCGGGCGGAGGCCCGAAGGCCCCGGTGTGACGCGCACCTGACGGAAAGCCGGCTCCGTCGGCGTCCGCGCCTCCCGCCCGGTGTGAGCACGTCGTGGTGCCGAACGCCCGGTCCACCGACTGGCGCAGTTCGTGCACCAGCAGCACATGGGTCAGCGTGCCGTCGGTGAACTCCGCGTCGCGCAGCGCCAGCCGCACGCCACGCAGCGCGTCGTCGCAGAGCCGCCGGGCCTCGGCCCGCGAGGTGCCCGTCGCGGTGAGCGGGTTCCAGGCACCCGACGCGGCGTCAGCCTCCTGGTCCTCCACGGCATCCAGCAGATGCGCCAGGCGCCCGAAGAGGCGGCCCGCCTCCGACAGCGGCTCGGCGTTCCGCGGCATGCCCGCGAGTATCGCGGTGTGGGCGAAGGCGGCCGCGGTGGCGGTCTCGGTGGGTTCGGTGACGGCGAGCAGCGGGGTGCCCGGCCCGGCGAGCAGCTCGATGCCGGTCTGCCGGTCGACGGCGTCGACGAGCAGCGCGGTGTCGAAGCCGAGCTGAGCGCCGGTGCGCGCTCCGGCGCGGTCCCAGCCGGCGGCGACCCGGCGCGCGGCGGCGGCGACCGGGCGGCGCTTCAACAGGCCGTCCCCGTCGGCGACGTGGTCCCGTACCTTCGCCGAGGCCAGCACCAGGGAGACGGCGGCGGCCAGCCTGGCCCCCTCACCGCGGGCGACCGGGGCGGTCCGCATGGCTCGCAGCGGACAGGGCCCCGCGGTGCGTCGTCGGCCGGTGGTGCGCGGCGACTGAGCCTCCGTCAGGACCGAGACGATCAGGCCGTCATAGTTCGTGACGATCCGGGCGAACTGCCCGTGGTCGGAGCGGAGTGCGAGGCAGAGTCCGCAGAGATGGGCCATCCACTCGGTCCTGAGCCCCTCGGACAGCCGATGGACGCAGGGCCTGACGATTCCGAACACGACGATCCCCCGAGAGTCGTTCATTCGCACGCCACGCTCGTGCGCGTGCTCGACGCGCATCGTATCGAGTGCCCCGTTCACCCGTACGCCCCCCGCACCACCCATACGGACCGGTGCATCATATTTTCTTTCCTTCAGGTCCCGGATGCAGGAGGAACCTTGACGAATCGCCACGTCTTCTGCACCAGTACCGTCACGAATCCCCTGCGCGCCGACTATCCACTTGGCGCACGATCCGCATCATGGACGACCATAGGGATACGAAAGAGATGCGGAACACCACGGAACCGCGGTGAGAGGAGGCGTCCATGGGATCGGTGCGCAAGGCGAGTGCCTGGCTGGGCCTCGTAGAGGACAACGACGAGCGGTACTACGACGACGACGAGTACGCCGAGGGCGCGCAGACCGGGACCGGTCAGGCCTGGGTGACGGACCCTCGCGTACAGGTGGCCTCCGAGGCGGCCGAGGAGACGGGCCGCCGGATCGCCACCGTCACCCCGGACAGCTTCCGGGACGCGCGGGCCATCGGGGAGCTCTTCCGGGACGGCGTCCCGGTGATCGTCAACCTCACGACCATGGACCCCGCCGACGCCAAGCGTGTCGTGGACTTCGCCGCGGGACTGACCTTCGGACTGCGCGGCTCGATCGAGCGCGTGGCCACCCGGGTCTTCCTGCTGACCCCGGCCGACACCCAGGTGGTCAGCGGCGAAGCCGCCGGCCGGCCGGCCGACGGCTTCTTCAACCAGAGCTGAGCAGGGCGCTCGCCGGACCGGTCTACCGGAACGCGTCAAGGCCGGTGAGCGCCTTGCCCAGCACCAGCTGGTGCATCTCCACGGTCCCTTCGTAGGTGAGCACCGACTCCAGGTTCGTCGCGTGGCGCATCACCGGGTACTCCAGCGAGATCCCGTTGGCGCCGAGGATCGTGCGCGAGGTGCGGCAGATCTCGATCGCCTCCCGCACGTTGTTGAGCTTTCCGAAACTGACCTGTTCCGGGCGGAGCCTGCCCGCGTCCATCCGCCGGCCCAGATGATGGGCGAGCAGGATGCCCTTGTGCAGTTCCACGGCCATGTCGGCGAGCTTGGCCTGGGTGAGCTGGAAGCCACCGATCGGCCTGCCGAACTGCTCCCGGGTCCTCGCGTGGTCGAGGGCCGACTCGAAGCAGGCACGCGCCGCGCCCATGGCTCCCCAGACGATGCCGTACCGGGCATGGCTGAGACAGCTGAGCGGACCGCGCAGACCGGCGGCCCCCGGGAGTACGGCATCGGCGGGCAGCCGTACCCCGTCGAGGACCAGCTCGCTGGTGACCGAGGCGCGCAGGGACCACTTGTGCTTGATCTCGGGCGCCGAGAAACCCGGGGTGTCGGTCGGTACGACGAATCCGCGGATTCCGCCGCCCTCGCCCCCGCCCTCGCCGGTCTGCGCCCAGACGACGGCGACCCCGGCGACCGAGCCGTTGGTGATCCACATCTTGCGCCCGGTGAGCACCCAGTCCTCGCCGTCCCGCCTGGCGTACGTCCGCATCCCGGCCGGGTCCGAGCCGTGGTCCGGCTCGGTGAGGCCGAAGCAGCCGATGATCTCGCCGGCCGCCATGCCCGGCAGCCACTGCCGGCGCTGCTCCTCGGACCCGAAGCGGTGGATGGCGTACATGGCGAGCGACCCCTGTACGGAGACCAGGGAACGGATGCCCGAGTCGGCCGCTTCGAGTTCCAGGCAGGCCAGCCCGTACTGGACCGCGCCGGCACCGGCGCAGCCGTATCCGTGCAGGGACATCCCGAGGGCGCCGAGCGAACCGAGTTCGCGGGCCAGCTCGCGGATGCCGGGCAGTTCGCCGTTCTCGTACCACTCGGCGATGTGCGGCAGAACGCGGTCGGCGGCCCAGTCGCGGACGGTGTCGCGGATGGCGAGGTCCTCGGCGCCGAGCAGGTCGTCGATGCCGATCGGGTCGGCGGGATCGAAGGGCGGGAGCTTCGAGGACTCAGGAGCGGACATGAGGGCGCCTCCGGCGGCTCGCACGATGCTAAAACTAGCAGTGATAGTTACAGCGTCGTGCCGACGTTACGGCTCAGTGTCCCGCCCGTCCAGAGCCGGTCGCCTCCGCGGGTCGGCGCCCCCCGGGTATCGGGCGCGACCGCTGGGCGCGACCGGCGGCGGACGCCTCGTTCGGACCGCGGACGTCGCGCACCGCGATCTCCACTCCCTGTTCGGACGCGTGGACATCCCGCACCGCGACCGCACCGTCCCGTTCGGACGCGTCGACATCCGGCGCCGCGACCGCACCGTCCCGTTCGGACACGTCGACATCCCGCACCGCGACCGCACCGCCCCGTTCGGACACGTCGACATCCCGCACCGCGACCGCACCGCCCCGTTCGGACGCGTCGACATCCGGCGCCGGGCACTCCATCGCCCGCGGCAGCCGGACTGCGGCGAGCGCTCCGAGCAGCAGCAACGCCGCGCTGACCAGCAGCGTGACATGCAGGCCGGTGATGAAGGAGTGACGGGCCGCGGAGCGCAGCACCTCGCCGAGCGATCCGCCGAGCCGGTCCGCCACCTGGTACGCCTCGCCCAGCGAGCGGGCGGCGGCCGCGCCGTCCCCGGCGGAAACCCCCTCCTGCGGAAGCTTGGCGAGTCCGGGGGTGTAGGCGGCGTTCATGACACTGCCGAGCAGGGCGATCCCCATGCCCGCGCCCAGCTGATAGGAGGTCTCGCCGATCGCGGCGGCGCCGCCGGCCCGGTCGGCGGGGGCCTCGCTGAGCATGGATTCGTACGCCCCGAAGAGCGTGGTCTGGAGACCGAAGCCGAGTGCGACGAAGGCCGCGGTCAGCAGGCCGGGCCGGTCGTGCTGCCCCATCGCGGTCAGGATCAGCACGGAGACGGCCGTGAGCACGAAGCCCCAGCCGACCATCCGGCGCGGTCCCACGCGGCGCAGGGTGTACGAGCCGGTGGCGCCCGCGGCCATGGCCGCGAAGGTGAGCGGCAGCAGCCGCAGACCGGTCTGGAGCGGGCTCAGACCGAGGACGAGCTGGAGGTACTGCACGGCTATCAGTTCCAGCCCGACCAGGGCCAGCATGGCAAGGACGATGCAGCCCACCGCGGTGGAGAAGGCGGGCCTGGTGAACATGCCGATGTCGATCAGCGGATGCGCGCGACGCCTCTGGCGGCGCACGAAGGCGATGAGCAGTACGGCCCCGGTCAGCAGCGAAGCCAGAGTGCCCGGGCTCAGCAGCCCCTCGCCGGTACCGGCCCGCTTCACCCCGAGGACCACGCCGAGCATGCCCGCCGCCGCCATCAGCGCACCGAGCACATCCCACGGGCCGTCGCTGCTGCCGCGCGACTCGGGGAGCAGCAGGCGGCCGACCGGCAGGACCAGAGCCATCAGCGGAACGTTGATCAGAAAGACCGAGCCCCACCAGAAGTGCTCGACGAGGAAGCCGCCCATGACGGGTCCGGTGGCCGCTCCGACGGCGGCGACCGCGGACCAGACGCCGATCGCCATGGCCCGTTCGCGCCGGTCGGGGAAGACCTGCCGGAGGATCGACAGCGTCGCAGGCATGATCATCGCCCCGCCGACACCGAGCAGGGCACGTGCCGCTATGAGTACGCCGGGGCTGTCGGCCATCGCGGCGAGGGCGGAGGCCACGCCGAAGAGGGCGTAGCCCAGGAGCAGGACGCGCCGTCGGCCGACCCGGTCACCGAGCGTGCCGAAGAGGATCAGCAGCGAGGCGCAGACCAGCGGGTAGGCGTCCACGATCCAGAGCAGACCGGCGGCGCTGGGCCGCAGGTCCTCGGTGACGGCGGGGACGGCCACATGGAGCACGGTCGCATCGAGCGCGACGAGCAGCAGGCTGAGGCAGAGGACGACCAGGACGACCCATCGATGGGCACCGTCGGCTGCTGGGCGCAGCCGGAATCGGACTGTGGTCGTCCCGGACATGCATGTACCTCCCAAAAGGTCCCTCGCGCTCGGCGGGCCAGCCGGGGGCACAGCGGTTCGCTGCCCCCTCGGGGCCCGGCATCGACGGGCGAGTGATCCGTCAGCGTACGCGAGTTCGGAACACCCACACGTGGTCCACCTCATACCCCGACGGGCCGCGAAGTGTGGTGTACGCCACGCCCGCCTGTCGCCCGGACCTGCACGGACGACCCCCGTACCCGGCACAGAAGGTACTCGCCGTGACCCCTGTGACACGCGCCGGGCCCGCACAGGGAGCGTTCGGTGATCGAACGAGCACCGTCCGTTTTCCTCGCCCCAGGGGCCGGATAAATTCATACCGGCACCTCCCGGGCCTTTATGTCCGCACCCAAACACCCTTCCGAAACAAGCGCGAAAACAAGGGCGTGAAAACGCGGCGATACGCTTCTCGCGGCCATGAATTAAGGCCCGGCCGAGACATAGTCCACATCACATCGTCATCACAAAGAGACCGGATCGGCCTGTTCACGCACTCACTCGCTGTAACGTCGATTGGGTGCGTACCGACATCTTTGCCCGCCTGGACCGGGAGCCGGAGCCGCCGAAGATGGAGCCGCCGCGGATGAGCCGTCACCGCATCGCTCTCTTCTGCGGGACGTTGGCGTTCTATCTCGCCATCGTCATCGCCGTGCTGATCTCTTCCTGGCTGGTGGCCCTGGACTGGAAGGTCATGCTCTTCCGGCCGTACCAGCAGTGGCCGGAGATCCACGCCTTCCTCGATTACTACGTCGTGCTCGGCCAGCGCGGCCCCACCGCCACCATGGTCGCCTGCTGGCTCGGCTGGCGCTCCTGGCGGCAGCACACCCTGCGGCCCCTGCTGACGCTCGGCGCCTCGCTGCTGCTGCTCAATGTGACGGTCGGTGCGGTCAAGATCGGCCTGGGGCGGCTCGGGCCGCACTACGCGACCCAGATCGGCTCCGCGGAGCTCTTCGCCGGCGGCGATATATTTCCTTCGGGCCACACCGCCAACGCCGTCGTGACCTGGGGAATCCTCGCCTATCTGGCCACCACCCCGCGCGCCAGGCGCTATCTGTCGGCCACGTCGGCGATCGTCTCGCTCGGTGTCGGCCTCACGACCGTCTACCTCGGCACGCACTGGCTCAGCGACGTACTGCTGGGCTGGGTCGCGGGACTGCTGATCCTGCTGGGCCTGCCCTGGGTCGAGCCGCTGATCACCCGGGCCGAGGCCTGGATCTTCGCCCAGCGCGAGAGCCTGCGGGGACGCCCCCGTCCCGTACCTTCCGTGCCCGTCGCGGCCGGAGGCCCCCGGACCGTTCCGGTCCCGCAGCCGGACGGCGACGGCGCCGTGGCTCAGAGCCCGGTCCTGGAGCCGGTCGCCTCGGGAGGACACCCGGCGGCCACGACGGGCACGGTCACGGCCGGCCGGGTACGCGCACACCCCGCCCCTCCGCCGCATCCGACACATCTGGTGCGCTCGGAGAGGACCCCGGTCACCCCGGTCGGCAGTCGCCGCCCGCCGCACGCGGACCGTACGCCACGCGGCGGCACTACGCCGGCCCGCCCGATGACGGGCGGCTGACCACTCCCCGGAACAGCGGGGCGGATACGCACAGCCCCTCCCCTGCACAGGTGAAGGCCCCGACCGAAGTCGGGGCCTTCACCTGTGCAGGGGAGGGGACGCGAGGACCTCAGCCCACCCAGCAGCGGATGACGACGGCGTCGTCGACCTCGAAGTTGATCCGCCCGCTCAGGAACTCCATGGTGATGATCGCGCCCGGTGGCAGGGATCTGACGGTGCTCCAGCCGCGCCGGCGGGCCCGCTGTTCGGCCGCGTCGGCGGCGAGGCCGACATACGCGCCGGGCGTGTCGTCGGGCTGGGCGGAAGGGCTCGGTATGGATGCCATACCTCTCACCGTAGGCGGGCGCGGACCAGGGCGGAAGCCGGGGCACCGACCGCCGCACCGCATCCTCACGTCCCCTGGCGGTCACGCTTGTGTCACAGGATCACGACACGCGCGGCGCGCGCGTCACACCACCCGAACACCTGGTCCAACGACCGGACGGACAGTAATCACACCGCCCGGGAAACGATCATTCGGGAAGCCGGAAAACAAAAGAAAACAACCCCTTCCGAACCGTCGGAATTACCGCGCCGAACAGCTCCCGCAAACGGACATGACACCGGGAATTCACGCTTCCTTATGGCAGCCTTATCCTCTGGTCACAAAATCCGTGCCCGCGCGGGACCACCGCCCCACTACCGCCCGTATAGCGGACATCCGCGAACCGGCCCCGCGCGGAGGCGTCGGTGGACGCCACTCAGAGCCTGTCGGGTGACCTTCGGCCGGAGTGCGGACGCGGCACGGTGCGGGCGGTGCCAAGGCGCTGGGGGCCCCAGCGGAGCTACTGGGCCCTCCCGGCAACGCCGGAAGCGTGCGTGCCAGGGCGTGGCCCCCGATCAGACGCCACCAGACAGGCTCTCAGCCCAGGGCCCGGGAGAGCCGGTCCCTGGCCTCCCGGATCGCGTCCTTGAGCTCCGGTGGTTCGACGACCTCGAAGTCGATGCCCAGCAGCATGACGTGGACGACCAGCACGTCGAGGGACGACGCCCCGGTGAGCAGCAGACAGCTGTCGGCGCCGTCCGCCTCCAGCACCCCGGCAAACGGCGAGAGCCGTTCGGCCGCGCGCTCGATGCCCGTCTTCAGCCGGATCACCGCGCGGGCGGCGTACACGGCGGTGGAGATCCCCTTCGAGACATAGGCGGCCAGGTCCTCGGCCGGCGCGTCACGGGGGACGAATCGAGGGCCGTGCGGCGGCGTGGGCGTGATGCGGTCGGCGCGGAACGTGCGCCAGTCCGCGCGGTCGAGGTCCCAGGCGACGAGATACCAGCGGCGCTCGGTGCACACCAGCCGGTGCGGCTCGACGCTGCGGCGCGATACGGAGCCGGAGTGGTCCCGGTAGGCGAAGCGCAGCCGCTCGCTGTCCCGGCAGGCTCCGGCCAGTTCGGTGAGGACCCCCGGATCCGCGCTGGACACAGCGGGACCGCGGAGCAACGGCACGGTGAAGGTGTTCAGGGCGTTCACCCGGCGCCGAAGCCGGTCCGGCAGCACCTGTTCGAGCTTGGCCAGGGCCCGCACGGAGGTCTCGCCGATGCCCTCGACGCCATGGCCCGCCGCGGTGCGCAGCCCGACGGTGACCGCGACGGCCTCCTCGTCGTCGAGGAGGAGCGGCGGCAGCCGCGCACCGGCGCCGAGCCGGTATCCGCCGCCGGTGCCGGGGCTGGCGTGGACCGGGTAGCCCAGCTCGCGCAGTTTGTCGACATCACGCCGGACGGTCCGCGGAGTGACGTCGAGCCGTTCGGCGAGATCGGTGCCCGACCAGTCCCGGTGGGTCTGGAGCAGGGAGAGCAGACGGAGCAGTCGTGCCGAGGTCTCCAACATGGCGTGAGTCTGCCAGGGGTTGCGGACAGCTCGCGTCCGCAACCGGGCGCCGGCTCGCCGTCCCCGCGGTGTGCCGCGCCGCCCGGCAGACTGCCGTCCCCCGGTCCACCGCCCCGCGGTCTACCGTCCCCGCGCGGGAACGGGTTCGATCCGCACGCACAGGTCGTTGTCCGCCGAGTAGCAAGGGACTGCTCGGGTGCCCGGGCCGGCGCTGTGGCCCGGGTACACGAAGCTGTTCCTGCGGTCCCAGACATCGTCGAGGATGCGCGCGATGCGCACTCCCTCGGCCGGTTCCCCGGTGCCCGTCGCGGGAACCAGCCAGAGCGTCCACAGGTGCGGCTCGGTGGCCGGTCCGGCGTGCAGCCGGTCGAACGGAACCGTGAAGGAGAACGTGTCCTGCCCCCCGGCACCCACGGCCGGCACCCGGCAGACCCGGTCGGGGGCGCCGGCCAGTCGCGCCTCGACGCGGGCGTCGTCACCGAGGCGGATCCCGTACAGCACACCTTCGACGGTCATCCGGCCCCCGTCGAAGGTGAGCGGCCCGGCCTCGGCGTGCGGTGAGCGGGTCCAGCAGCGCACGGCGAGCCGGCCGTCGGCGGTCGGGTACGGGATCCGGACCGCGACCCGTTCGGCCTCCGGTGCCCGGTCCATGAGGAGCCGCACGTCCCTGATGCCGGGCTCGACGGCCACCGCCCCTTCGACGTCGGCACCCGGGTCGCCCACATAGACGTCCCATCGGCCTTCGGCGGGCGCCACGGTGCCGGGGAGCACCGCTCGCAGCCGTCCCCCGTCCAGCGGGCCCAGGGGCAGCCGCAGGGTGTCGCCGTCGCCGCCTGTGCCCTTGGCTCCGCGCCGTCGGAGAAGGAGTTCGGGCAGCGCCGTGGCCTCGCGGCGACCGCGGCCGAGGTCTCGGTCGAGGTCGCGGTCGAGGTCGCGGTCGAGGTCTCGGTCGAGGTCCAGGTCCAGGTCGAAGGTGATCCTGCCGTCGTCACCCGCGGTGCAGTCGGCTCGTGGTGTCTGTCGCGCTGCGGAGACGGTCATGCGGGCTTCCCCTTGCGGATGATGTCGGCCGCCTTGTACCGCAGGGCGTACGCCCCGTCCAGCACGGCCCCCCGGGCGAGGTGCAGTGTGCTGCGAAGTGCGCCCTGCGCACGCCTGTGCGGGGCGCGGGAGGCGAGGTCGGTGAAGAGCCGCTCGTGGCGTTCGGCGATCCGTGCGGGATCGAACCGCCGCGACGCGGCCAGCGCGGCGCGGCCCGAGCGGTGGCGCGCTTCGTCGTCGTCGATCAGGCCGAGCAGGGCCTGGGCCACCGCCGCCCGGTCACCGACCGGGACCAGCCGCCCGTCGGTGCCGTCCTCGATGATCTCGCGGGGGCCGTGCGGGCAGTCGGTGGCGACGACCGGCAGACCGCAGCGCATCGCCTCGACGATGGTCATGCCGAAGGACTCGCGGTCCGAAGTGACCGCGGCGATCGCCGCCTTGGGCCACTCGGCCTCCAGCGGGTTGACCGATCCCATCAGGAACACATGGTTGTGCAGGCCGAGTTCGGCGATGAGCGCGAGCAGTGGCCGGCGTTCGTTCCCGGTCGCGTCGCCACCCCCGTAGATGCGCAGGCGCCAGTCCGGGCGGACGGCGACCACGTCGGCGAACGCCCGGACGAGCAGGTCGTACCGCTTGACCTTGTGCAACCGGCCTGCGGCGATCACCCACTTGCTGTCGCCGTCGGCGGGCGCGATCGTCGGCGCGGGCACGCTGTTGGGGATGGACTCGATCCGCACGCCCGGCAGCTTGAGCCCGCTCCGGTAGGCGCGGGCGTCCGCCTCGGTGACGGTGGTGATCGCGTCGAGCAGGGCGTAGCGGTGGCTCAGCTCGCGGCGCAGCCGGTAGCTGTGGCTGTCCAGGGTGAGGTGTTCCTGCCCGATCCGGACCGGACCGCGCCGGGCCTGCCTGCTGATCTGCACATTGAGTCCGGGGCGGGTTCCGACGACGACGTCCGCGTCCAGGGAACGCAGATGGTCCGCCACCCGCGCGTCGGTCAGCCTGCTGTACTGGCGGTATCTGCTGTCGCCGCGCGGGAACACGGTTGCGGGCCGGGCGTGTTCGGCCACGTCCCCGTCGTAGTCCGGGCTCTTCTTGCGCAGGTCGACGAGGTGGCTCAGGCGCACCCCTTCGGGAGCGCCCAGCGCGGGGACGTCGCGGTGCCGGAAGACCGAGACGATCTCGATGTCATGGTGTCCGGCCAGCGCCCCGGCGAGGTTGAACGTCGTGCGGATCGTGCCTCCGACTCCGTAGGCGTTGTGGAGCAGGAAAGAAATGTGCATGGAACGCCAGATCTCCCGGTTCAGCGGTTCGGCGGTGAACGCCACTTGCCATGACGACGAGGTTCCGCCGGTGGTTCACTCCGGGAATCGACCAGTTTCAGCCATCTGCACACTCACCTTCTTTCCCGATTTATCGACGTATCGGCGAACCGGCCCATGACCGAGTCGACCACATCACCGCACGGCCAATCGGGAGAAAATGGATGTAATCGGCTACCCACGTCGCGAGATTCACCCTCTGCGCCGGATGGTTCGATTACGTTCCCCTTCCCGCGTGACCCCGGCTGCGGATCGCCCGTTGTCTTCTTCATGAGCCGGGAAGCGCCCGGCGCACGCACCGAGTTCGAGGAGCCACCCGTGCCGCGCATGCTCGACGTCAGCGAGGACGTACGTGCCGAGATCGGCGACGCCGAAGCCGACCGGCTGCTCGTCGGCGACAACACCCCAGGCAGCTACGACTGCACGTCCTGCCGCACCCCCGGCGACTCCGAACAGGAACGCACCAGCACGGTGCTCTTCGTCGGCGACGAGACCGCGGTCCTCGCCTTCGCCCACGCGACCTGCATTCCCTCGCAGGTCGTCCAGGTCGCCGAGGAGCAGTTGCAGGGTGCCGTACGCAGCATCACCGGCGACGGCGAAGCGGAGCACCAGGAGCACCAGGAGCACCCCGGACAGCCGGAGGGGATCAGCCCCGAACAGGCCGTCCTCGGGATCACCAGCGGACTCGTCCTGATCGACGACGAACTCCACCCGGCCCTCGTCGTCGAGCCGACCGGCGCGATCGCGCGCCCGGGCACGGACGGCAGCCGGGGCGACGAATTCCTCCAGCTGCTGCTGGAACAGGGCTTCCATCCCGTCCACCGGATGGACCAGATGCCTTCGGTGCTGCACGGCTGGTCAATCCTGCTGGCCGTGGGCCGGCTGCATGCCGTGCTCCAGCCCGGCATCGACGGCGGCGCCCCGATGGCCTGGTGGCAGGCGCACGCTCCGCTCCAGGTCACGGAGGGCTGGCGAACCGCGGCCAACAAGTCGCAGACCGTGCTCGTGTACGCCGCCCCGGCGGGGGCGATCGGCCAGCAGCCCCGCGAGGACCTGCTGCGCGACGCGTTGGACAGGGCCTCCACCGCCGGGCTCCTGGTTGCCGCGGCGATGCCGCTGGCCGGGACCTGATCATGTCCGTCGGCCTCTCGCACCTGCGGCGAACAGCTATTTCTCCGCCGGGGCCGCATCCGACGGACGGTGGGGTCGTTGGCACATACGTGCACGCATACGACTCCTCCTCACAGCGCCCGAGCCCGATCCCTTCCATGCGGCCCTCGCAGGATCCTTCGGACGGTCAGTCCCCCACCCCGATCTACGACGCGCTGTACTCCGAGTACCGCCGGTCGTTCCGGGCGCTGCCGGGTGATCGGAGTGGCGAGGAGGATCTCGGATTCGTTGCCTTCAGCACCAGCTTCTTCGGCAGCCGACTCCCGTTCAGCGGCCGTTCGGGGCTCTCCACAGGGCTGTCCGCGCACAGCGGACCGACCGGGCACGGCAGCGGCCCGAGCACGCACACCGGCACTCTCGGCAACTGGCAGCGGGTGGGCCGGCACTCCGGCCGGGCCCAGCCCGCGGCGCTGCCCCCGGGAACGGGATCGCGAGGGGCCTGACCCCATGAGGGAGCCCCGGTCCGGTTCGCTTCCGAACCGGACCGGGG